>DATFFH010000057.1:0-93818 GCA_035250245.1 Luteimonas sp.
GATTTCGTCGTGCTGGATTTGCGTGGCGGCATGGCGCCGCCCGGCGCCGATCTGTGCCGCGCGCTCGCCGATCGCCACACCGGCGTGGGCTGCGACCAGATTCTCACCGTCGAACGCCCGCGCAGCGCGCAGGCCGCGGCCAGCTACCGCATCTGGAACGCCGACGGCTCGCCGTCGCAGCAATGCGGCAACGGCGCGCGCTGCGTCGCCGCCTGGCTGGTGCGCGACGGCGGCGCCGGCCGCGGCGAATTCTTCTTGGACAGCCCCGCCGGCACGCATGCGGTGCAGCCGCTGGGCGGCGGCCATTACCGGATCGCGATGGGCGTGCCGGACTTCGCGCCGCAGGCCGTGCCTTTGGCCGGCTTCGCCGAAGCGCAGGACGAATATGCGGTAGACATCGGCGGCGCGGACGTGCGTTTCGGCGCGGTGTCGATGGGCAACCCGCACGCGGTGCTGGAAGTGCTGGACGTCGATACGGCGCCGGTCGCCGCGCTCGGTCCCGCATTGCAGCGCGACGGCGCATTGCCGCAATCGGGCAACATCGGTTTCGCGGAAGTCGTCGCGCGCGATCGCATCCGCCTGCGCGTGTACGAACGCGGCGTCGGCGAGACCCTGGCCTGCGGCAGCGGCGCCTGCGCCGCGGCGGCGGTGCTGATCCGGCGTGGCCGCGTCGATCGCGAAGTGGCGGTGTCGCTGCCTGGCGGCGAATTGCGCATCGCCTGGCCGGAGGACACCGCGCAGATCACCATGGCCGGACCGGCCGCATTCGTTTTCGAAGGGGAATGGTCGTCATGAGCGACAGCAACGAACGCCTGGGCGCGCACGAAGTGGCGGTGTGGCTGCGCCGGCATCCGAAATTCCTGCAGCAATTCCCCGATCTGGCGTTGAGCCTGGTGGTGCCGCGCGAAGACGGCCCGGCCGCGTCGCTGGCCAGCTATCAATTGGACGTGCTGCGCGACAAGAACCGCGAATTGAACCGTCGCCTGCAGGAACTGTACGGCAACGCCCAGGACAACGAGCGTTTGGCCGTGCGCACCCAGCAGCTGACCTTGGCGATGATGCGCCAGGACAACGCCGCCGACACGTTGCGCGCGATGGCGGCGTCGCTGGAAGAGGATTTCAACGGCGACCTGGTCCGGATCGTGCTGTTCGAGGACTTGCCCGGCGTCGGCGACGTGGATTGGCTGCAGATCATCCCGCGCAACGACGCGCAGCTAGCTTCGTTCCGCGACTGCCTGGACGACGGCGAACCGCTGTGCGGCCGCCTGCAGCCGGAAAAGAACGCCGTGCTGTACGGCGTGCGCGCGCCGGAAGTGCAGTCCAGCGCGCTGATGCCGATGCCCGGCACCGGGCTGCTCGCGGTCGGCAGCCGCGAACCGAACCGCTTCTATCCCGGCATGGGCACGCTGTTCCTGCGCATGATGGGCGAAGCGCTGGCGACGGGATTGCAGAGGTATGCGCGCTAAAGGCGAGATCGAGTCCGGCACTGTCCTTGTGGGAGGGGCTTCAGCCCCGACTGCAAAAGCCGAGGGATAGGAAGATGGCGCGCGCAGCCGTGATCGACGAATTCCTCGCTTACCTGCAAGTCGAGCGCCGCATGTCGGCGCACACCATCGACAACTACGGCCGCGACCTGCAGGCCTTGTCGGACTGGGCGGGTGGACAGGGCGTCGACGATCCGCTCCGTTTGCATGCGGAGCAGCTGCGCGCCTTCATCGCTGCCGAACACCGCCGCGGCCTGTCGCCCAAGAGTTTGCAGCGGCGCCTATCCGCCTGCCGCAGCTTCTACCAATGGCTGCTCAAGCACGGCCGCATCGCGGCCAGTCCCGCTGCCGCGATCCGCGCGCCGAAAGCGCCGCGCAAACTGCCGCAGGTGCTGGATCCGGACGAAGCCAAAGCCTTGGTCGAAGTGCCGACCGATGTGCCGCTCGGCGTGCGCGACCGCGCGCTGCTGGAGCTGTTCTATTCCTCCGGTCTGCGCCTGAGCGAATTGTGCGGATTGCGCTGGCGCGACCTGGACATCGCGCATGGCCTGGTCACCGTGCTCGGCAAGGGCGGCAAACAGCGCAGCGTGCCGGTCGGCTCGCATGCGCGCGAAGCCTTGACCGATTGGAAGAAGGAAAGCGGCGGCACCGCGGAAAAGCCGGTGTTCCCCGGACGCGGCGGCGCGCCCATCACGCCGCGCGCGGTGCAGATCCGCCTGCGCCTGCTCGCGCAGCGCCAGGGCCTGTTCAAGCGCGTGCATCCGCATTTGCTGCGGCACTCCTTCGCCAGCCACGTGCTGGAATCCTCGGGCGATCTGCGTGGCGTGCAGGAACTGCTGGGCCATGCCGACATCGCCACTACCCAGATTTACACGCATCTGGACTTCCAGCACCTGGCCAAGGTCTACGACGCCGCGCACCCGCGCGCCAAGCGCAAACCTTGATCCGCTTTTCGTAGAGTCGAGCCTGCTCGACTGCTCTTGCTTCGGCTTGTGCAGAGCGGAGCTCGCTCCGCTGCCCTTGATTCCGCCTTTGCTTTGTAGAGCGGGGCTTGCCCCGCTGTTCTTGCTTTTCGCCGGCCCCGAAGAGCAGCGGGGCAAGCCCCGCTCTACAAAGACAAAGCAGTCGAGCAGGCTCGACTCTACAAAGAAGCAGACAGCCCCTTGCGCCCGGCCGCGCCTACCCCCATCCATGGGATTCGACCCCGGAGCTCCGCATGGATCCCAGCCAGAACCCCCACGTTTTCCACGCCACCACCATCGTCTCGGTGCGCCGCAACGGCCGCGTCGCCGTGGCCGGCGACGGCCAGGTCACGCTCGGCCATACGGTGATGAAGGCCAATGCGCGCAAGGTGCGCCGCCTGGGCAAGGACGGCCAGGTGCTGGCCGGTTTCGCCGGCGCGGCGGCCGACGCTTTCACGCTTTTCGAACTTTTCGAATCGAAGTTGGAGAAGCATGGCCAACTGCAGCGCGCCGCGGTGGAATTGGCCAAGGATTGGCGCACCGAACGCCGCCTGGGCAAGCTCGAGGCGCTGCTGGCCGTAGCCGACAAGGAAACCTCGCTGATCGTCAGCGGCACGGGCGATGTGATCGAGCCGGAAGACGGCCTGGTCGCGATCGGTTCCGGCGGCCCGTACGCGCTGTCCGCCGCCCGCGCGCTGCTGGCGCATACCGAACTGGATGCCAAACAGATCGCGGTCGAGGCGTTGAACATCGCCGGCGACATCTGCATCTACACCAACCGCAACATCGTTGTCGAAGAGCTTTAGAAACCGGCTTTTTTGTAGGAGCGGCTTTAGCCGCGAGCTCTCTCCTCAAAAATCGCGGCATCGCGGCGATTCAAAGAAAAAGCTCGCGGCTAAAGCCGCTCTTACAAGAGCGGCATCGCTCGAATCACGAAATCCGAGACCATGAAGAAACTCGAATCCTCCAGTTCCACCATGACCCCGCGCGAAATCGTGCAGGAACTCGACCGCCACATCGTCGGCCAGCAACAGGCCAAGCGCGCGGTGGCGATCGCATTGCGCAACCGCTGGCGGCGCATGCAGCTGGACGCGGACCTGCGCAACGAGGTGATGCCGAAGAACATTCTGATGATCGGTCCCACCGGCGTCGGCAAGACCGAGATCGCACGGCGCCTGGCCACGCTGGCGAACGCGCCTTTCGTCAAGGTCGAAGCGACCCGCTTCACCGAAGTCGGCTATGTCGGCAAGGACGTCGAACAGATCGTCCGCGATCTGGCCGATACCGCGATCAAGCTGTATCGCGAACAGGCCAAGCAGCGCGTGCGCACCCAGGCCGAAGAGCGCGCCGAAGATCGCATCCTGGATGCGCTATTGCCGCGCCGTGCGCCCGGCGGTTTCGGCTTCAATGCCGAAGATGCGCGCAACGAGCCTTCCGCCGCCGACAGCGACACGCGCCTGAAGCTGCGCAAGCAATTGCGCGCCGGCGCCCTGGACGAACGCGAAATCGACATCGAAACCGCGGTCAACATCGGCGTGGACATCATGACGCCGCCGGGAATGGAAGAAATGAGCCAGCAGCTGCGCCAGATGTTCTCGCAGGTGGCCGGCAACAAGATCCACAAGAAGACGCTGACGATCAAGGCGGCGCGGCCGCTGCTGACCGAAGAGGAAGCCGGCAAGCTGGTCAACGAGGACGAGATCCGCGAAGCCGCGATCGAGGCTTGCGAGCAGCACGGCATCGTCTTCATCGACGAGATCGACAAGGTCGCCAAGCGCAGCGAAGGCTACGGCGCCGACGTCAGCCGCGAAGGCGTGCAGCGCGATCTGCTGCCGCTGGTGGAAGGCTCCACCGTCAGCACCAAATACGGTCCGGTCAAGACCGACCACATCCTGTTCATCGCCAGCGGCGCGTTCCACTTGGCCAAGCCGTCCGACCTGATCCCGGAAATGCAGGGCCGTTTCCCGATCCGGGTGGAGCTGGGCGCGCTGGGCAAGGACGAGTTCGTGCGCATCCTCACCGAACCCAAGGCGGCGCTGACCAAGCAATACGTCGAATTGCTGAAGACCGAAGGCGTTTCGTTGAGCTTCGCACCGGACGCGATCGAACGGCTCGCCGAGATCGCCGCGCAAGTCAACGAACGCCAGGAAAACATCGGCGCCCGCCGCCTGCACACCGTGCTCGAACGCCTGCTCGACACGCTCAGCTACGAAGCGCCCGACCGCGACGGCGCGTCGGTCCTCATCGACCGCGCCTATGTCGATTCGCATCTGGGCGAATTGGTACAGGATCCCGACCTATCCCGCTACATCCTCTGATGCTTCGCCCCCTCCCGCGACGCGGGAGAGGGCTTGCTCTCCGTAGAGTCGAGCCTGCTCGACTGCTCTTGCTTCGGTTTTGTAGAGCGGAGCTTGCTCCGCTGCTTTGTTGTTTTGGACAGAAAAGCAGTCGAGCAGGCTCGACTCTACAAAAAGCACGCTCTCGGCTTAGCGCCCCGGCATCGCCTTGTTCACCGCAGCCAAGGCCCCCACGCCCGCCGCGATCGAGATCACGCCGACCAGCCAGGTCCACACCCGGCCGCATTTGATGCATTCGATGTCGATGATGCCGCCGGGTCCGAACAGGATGATGAGCCCGCCGACGATGATGATCCAAACCGCCGCATACCTGACCATGTGCTCCTCCTTGGCGCGATGGGCCGGGTGGCCGGCCATCGCCGAGACGTCCCCCTGCGACTTAGGCCAACGCAGGGCGGGCCTTGCGCAGGCCATCGCGCCCGCCGATCCGGCGTGGTGCGATAATCGATCCATGAGCGAACGCGAACAGACCCCCGGCACCACCCATTTCGGCTACCGCGACGTGCCGGTGGCGGACAAGCAGAAACTGGTCGGCGAGGTGTTCTCGTCGGTGGCCGGCAACTACGACCTGATGAACGACCTGATGAGCTTCGGCGTGCATCGGGTCTGGAAGCGCTATTTCGTCGCTACCGCGCAGGTCAAGCCGGGCGATCGCGTGCTGGACCTGGCCGGCGGCACCGGCGACATCGCCGCGCTGCTGAAGGACCGCGTCGGCGAGCGCGGCGAACTGGTGCTGGGCGACATCAACGGCGCGATGCTGCGCACCGGCCGCGACCGCATGACCAACCTGGGCAACGTGCGCGGCTTCGAATACGTGCAGTGCAATGCCGAATCGCTGCCGTTTCCCGATGCCAGCTTCGACCTGGTCACCATCGCTTTCGGCCTGCGCAACGTCACCGACAAGGACGCTGCGCTGCGCGAGATGCATCGCGTGCTGAAGGTCGGCGGCCAGGCGCGGGTATTGGAATTCTCCGAAGTGAAGGCGGACTGGTTCAAGCCTTTCTACGATTTCCATTCGTTCCAGGTGCTGCCGCGGCTGGGCAAATTGTTCGCGCAGGATGCGGAAAGCTACCGTTATCTGGCCGAATCGATCCGCAAGCATCCGCCGCAGGAAGAACTGAAGGCGATGATGGAAGCCGCCGGCTTTGCGCGCTGCAATTACAAGAACCTGTCGGCGGGCATCGTCGCCATCCACACCGGCTACAAAGTTTGATTCGTTTTTTGTAGAGCGGGGCTTGCTCCGCTGCTTTGCCTTGCTGCTCTTAATCGTGGCCGGTACGTGCGCAAGCAGCGGAGCAAGCTCCGCTCTACACAAGCCGAAGGGCGGTGAAGCCAAGAGCAGCGGAGCAAGCCCCGCTCTACAAAGCGGAAGGCCGGCCGGGGCCGTGAAACGTGACGTAAACGGCACCGTGTCGCTGGCGAGGCGGTAAACTCCCGGTCCCCGTTCCCCCGAAAGGCTGCCCATGCGACTGCCTGTCCTGATGTCTTGCCTCGCCATCGCCCTGGCTGCGGGCTGCTCCCGCGAGTCCGCCGACCCCAATGCGTCCGCGCCGGCCGCCGCTTCGGAGACCGCCGCCGTGAAAGTCGTCGACGAACATTCCTATGCCGAACCGGCCAAAGTCGCCACCGACGACCTGGCGCTGGACCTGAAGCTCGACTTCGCCAGCAAGACGCTGTCCGGCACGGCGACCTACACGCTCGATTGGAAGGACAAGGCCGCCACTCAGCTGGTCCTGGACACGCGCGACCTGACCATCGAAAAAGTGGAAGGCGAAACCGCGCCGGGCCAATGGGCGCCGCTGCAATTCGCGCTGGCGCCGGCCGACAAGATCCTGGGCAGCAAGCTCACCATCCAGACGCCGTCGCGCAATGCGCACGTGCGCGTGACCTACCGCACGTCGCCGAACGCGTCCGGCCTGCAGTGGCTGGAGCCGTCGATGACCGAAGGCAAGCAGCAGCCCTTCATGTTCAGCCAGTCGCAGCAGATCCACGCGCGCAGCTGGGTGCCGCTGCAGGACACGCCTAGCGTGCGCTTCACCTATTCGGCGCACATCGCCGCGCCGCCCGAGGCGATGGTGCTGATGAGCGCGGACAACGATCCGGCCGCTGCGCGCGACGGCGATTACAGCTTCAAGATGCCGCAGAAGATTCCGTCGTACCTGCTCGCCATCGCCGCCGGCGATCTGGTGTTCAAGCCGATTTCGGGCCGCAGCGGCGTGTGGGCAGAACCGGCGATGGTCGACAAGGCCACGGCCGAGTTCGTCGACACCGAGAAGATGATCGAAACCGCGGAAAAGCTGTACGGCCCGTACCGCTGGGGCCGCTACGACATCCTGGTGCTGCCGCCCTCGTTCCCGTACGGCGGCATGGAGAATCCGCGCATGACCTTCGCCACGCCGACCGTGGTGGTGGGCGACAAGTCGCTGGTGTCGCTGGTCGCGCACGAATTGGCGCATAGCTGGTCGGGCAATCTGGTGACCTTCTCCAGCGCCAAGGACGCGTGGCTCAACGAAGGCGTCACCAGCTACGTCGAGAACCGCCTGGTCGAAGCGCTGTACGGCAAGGAACAGGCCGACATGGAGCGCGTCATCTCGCGCAACGAGCTGAAGGAAGAATTCAAGCAGATCGATCCGAAACTGCAGGCGCTGGCGCTGAAGCCGGACGCGCTGCCGGATCCGGACGGTTCCTCCAGCGCCACCGTCTACACCAAAGGCGCCTGGTTCCTGCAATTCCTGGAAGAGCGCTTCGGCCGCGCCGAGTTCGACGCCTTCCTGCGCGGCTATTTCGACCACTTCGCGTTCCAGAGCATTTCCACCGCGCAGTTCGCCGATTACGCCAAGCAGAACCTGCTCGACAAATACCCGAACAAGGTCAGCCGCGAGGAATTCGACGCTTGGCTGTACGGCGCCGGCATCCCGGTCGGTGCGCCGGAAGCGTTGTCGCCGCGCTTCGGCGTGGTCGATTCCGCACGCCTGGCCTGGCTGGGTAGCGCGCAGCTGCCGCCGCCGGCGATCACCGGGCCGTGGACGACGCAGGAATGGGTGCACTTCATCGAAGGCATGCCCGACACGTTGAAGGCCGAACAACTCAAGCAGCTCGACGACGCCTACCACTTCACCGGCACGCCGAACGGCGAAATCGCCCAGCGCTGGTATCCGCTCACCGTGCGCAGCGGCTATCTCGACGCGCGCCCGGCGATCGCCGAATTCCTGCAGCGGATCGGGCGCCGCAAGCTGATCATGCCGACTTACCAGGCGTTGGCGGCGACGCCCGACGGCTGGGCGTTCGCACAAGATGTGTTCGCCAAGGCCAAGCCGGGGTATCACCCGATCACGACCGGCTCGGTGGAGGGTTTGTTGGCCAAGGCCAAGCCGGCGGCTGCGCCGGCGCCGCCGGCGAACTGAGCGGCGCTTATAAGCTGTCATCCCCGCGAAAGCCGGGATCCAGCGACTTTCGCTACGCGCTTTCGAAAAGCAAAGGCACTGGATCCCCGCTTTCGCGGGGATGACGGCCTCGGTGTCCGTTCCATCTCGGTTTTGAGATACTTTCCGGCCTGCGCAAGACGTCGGAAGGTATGCGAGCGAAGCGTTCGATCTTCGTCCTAGTCCTAATCGCAATCGCCGTCCTGGCGATCGCGATCTGGCGCGATCCTTACGCCATCGTGCGCGCCGAATACGCACGCCAGCGCATCGCCGCCGGGCTGTCGACGCACGAAATCGAAGCCGGCGGCTACCGCTGGCGTTACGTCGAGCGCGATGCGGAAAGCGCCGATGCGCCGACGCTGGTGCTGGTGCACGGCTATACCGGCAGCAAGGAAAACTGGTATCGCCTGGCCGAAGCGCTGGGGCGGCGCTATCGCCTGGTGATCCCGGATTTGCCGGGCTGGGGCGAAAGCGAGCGCAAACCCGGTGCCGATTACGGTTACGCCGCGCAGGCGGCCAATCTCGCCGCATTCATCGACAAGATCGAGGACAGGCCGGTGATTTTGGTCGGGCATTCGATGGGCGGCGGCGTGGCTGCGGTGACGGCCGCGCGCTATCCCGACGACGTGGCGCGTCTTGGCTTGCTCGACGCTTCCGGCGTGCGCTTCAAGGACAATCAATTCGGCATCGATGTGCTGGCCGGCAAGAATCCGTTCGGCGTGACCGACGAGGCCAGTCTGAAGGCTTATCTCGACATCCTGTTCAACGACGATACCGGCCGGCCGCGGATTCCGTGGCCGGCGTCGCGGGGCTTGATCGACAAGCGCCGTGCTGACGGCGCGTTCGAGCAATCGGTGCTGGACAAGATCGGCCGCGGCGATGAACGCTTCCTGCCCTACGATCTGGCCGCCGACATCCATCAGCCGACCCTGCTGCTATGGTGCCGGCAGGACCGGGTGATCGATGCGAGCGCGCTCGAAATCTACGCCGAGCGTATCCCGCAAGCGAAGAAAGCGCTGCTGGACGGATGCGGGCACATGTCGCTGATGCAGCAGCCCGGATCGGTGGCGGGCGCCATCGATTGGCTGGTGGGAAATCCGTCCGTCGCGAAAGGACCGTCTCCATGAACAAGTACGCATTGTTGATCGCTGCGAGCCTGCTGGGCGCGTGCAAGGGCGAGGATCCGCAAGCCGCGGCGGCCGCGCAGGCCGCCGCCAAGGAACAAGCGGCCGCGCCGGTGCTGCAGCAGTACGAGAGCGCGGTGGCGGCGCAGAACTGGGAACTGGCCAAGGCGCAGGCCGACTTGCTGCAGTGGCAGCACAAGGGCACGCAGGCCGCGGCTAAAGTCGAAGAAAACTACGCCGAGATCAAAGCCAAGGCCGATGCGATCAAGGAAGACCGGCGCCTGGTCGGGTTGTGGAGTTACGACAATGTCGCGGTCGGCAAGAAAGGCACGCAGAAGACCGCGTCGATCTATTCGAAGGAACGCGTCGACGTGGACGGCAGCGGCGCCAAGCCGGTGCGCTTGATCTTCCGCGACCATCCGGAATGGGGAAAGAGCGCGTATCTGGTGCTGCAGGCCGGCGATTTCCGTTGCCCGGGCGGATGCAAGGTGCAGGTGAAGGCCGACGAGGCGGCGGCCAAGGCGATGGCGGCCACGCGGCCGGATACCGACGAAGCGATCGCGATGTTCATCGAAGACGAACGCGCGTTGTGGCGCATCGCGCGCAAGGCGAAGTCGGTTTCGATCGAATTCCCGGTGAAGGCCGGCGGTACGCGCACGGCATTGTTCGAAACCGGCGGATTGGACGGCGCGCGGCTTGCGGGTTGGGATTGAGCGCCGGCTGCTTTTTTTTTGTGGGAGCGGCTTTAGCCGCGAGCTTTTCAAGTCGGATCGCCAAAAAGCTCGCGGCTAAAGCCGCTCCCACAGAGCGGGCGCGCGGCCGTATTCACGCAGCTTTGTAGATGCGGGAGTAAGCTCGTCGCCTGCGATGCGAATCGCATACGGCGACGCGATGCCAGGACGCGCGCGTCACACACCTCTGCGGCGCCGCCGCTTCGGAAGGCCGGCGATGCCCTGGAGACGACCATGCTCTCCCCCCGCCTGCATCAGTTCCTCGACGAGCGCAACGCGCCTTACGCCACGCTCGCCCACCACCGCACCGTCACTGCGCACGACACCGCCACCGCGACGCACGTGAGCGAACAGCAGTTCGCGAAAACGGTGATGCTGAAGATCGAAGGCGCGATGGCCATGCTGGTCATGCCGGCGGCCTATCGGGTCGATCTCACTCGGCTTTCGCGCGCATTGGGCGGCGCGAGCGTCGAACTTGCCACCGAAGACGAATTCAAGGCCGCGTTCCCCGATTGCGAAGTCGGCGCGATGCCGCCGTTCGGGCATCTGTACGGTATGCCCGTTCACGTCGATGCGCGTTTGTCCGGGCACAAGGAGATCGTGTTCAACGCCGGCTCCCATACCGACGCGGTGCGCATGAGCTACGCCGATTTCGAGCGCCTGGCCGAGCCGCAGACGCTTTGGATGGCGCATGTGATGTAGGGCGGGCCTTGGCCCGCCATCGCCATCCATCGGTGCGACGAACAACGGAACGAAGCCGCTCGTCATCCGTTTCGACGACGGCGCATGGCGCCGGTGGGCCAAGGCCCACCTTACGGTTTGGGCAGGATGTCGATCGGTTCGGCGCGGCTGGGTACGCTCAGCTGAAGCTTCAGCAGCCGCCATTCTCCTTCGTGCTTGCTGCCTTCGATGTATAGGGTGCCCCGGGCGCGCGGACCGGAAACCGCGATCGAGCTTTTGATGTCCCGGTCGGTGACCACGCCGTCGCTGGCGAAGGCGATCTTGATCGGCTCGCCCAACGCAGCGCGCGCCTGCGGATCTTTCTTGAGCAAGGCGTACGCCGTGCGCGTGGGTTCGCCGCGGAAATAGGCGGTGGAGAAGTCGGGTTCGCAAGCGGCCAGAAACAGGGCCGCGCCCGCGATGCACGCAAGACGCGGCATCCGGTAGCCGCTGTTCGCCGTATGGACGCCGATGCCGCTTGCGCCGACGTCCGACATGCGATTTACAACGCGTAGCTGAACTGCTGCCGGAACTGCTCGGCGAATTCTTCGTAATCGAAGCGCTGGTTCTGCGTGCCGGGGTGCTCCACCTTCAGCGCGCCCATCAGATTGCCGATGCGGCCGATGGTCATCCAGTCGTAGCCTTTCTCGATGCCGAAGATCAGCCCGGCGCGGAACGCGTCGCCGCAGCCGGTCGGGTCGGTGATGCGGCGCTCGTGCGCCGGCGGGATGCGGTGCGACTTGCCGCCGGCATGGATGTCGCAGCCTTGCGGGCCGCGGGTGACGATGTAGGCCTTCACCTTTCCGGCGATGTCCTTCTCGCTCCAACCGGTGCGTTCCTGCAGCAGGTTGGATTCGTAGTCGTTGACGGTGACGTAATCGGCCTGGTCGATGAACTCGCGCAGTTCCTGGCCGTTGAACAGCGGCATCGCCTGACCCGGATCGAAGATGAAGGGAATGCCGGCTTCGGCGAATTCCTTAGCGTTCTGCAGCATGCCTTCGCGCCCGTCGGGACTCACGATGCCGAAGGTGACGCCGGCGACGTCCTTCACGTGGTTTTCGTACGACCGCATCATCGCGCCGGGGTGGAAGGCGGTGATCTGGTTGTTGTCGTGGTCGGTGGTGATGAAGGCCTGCGGGGTGAACAGTTCGTCGATCACCTTCACCTGGTCCAGGCGGATGCCCAGCTCGTCGAACCAGTCGCGGTACGGGCCGAAATCCTGGCCGACCGTGGCCATAGGCACCGGCTCGCCGCCGAGCAGCTTGAGGTTGTAGGCGATGTTGCCGGCGCAGCCGCCGAACTCGCGGCGCATCCGCGGGACCAGGAAGGACACGTTCAAGATGTGCACCTTGTCCGGCAGGATGTGGTTCTTGAACTGGTCGGGGAACACCATGATGGTGTCGTAGGCCAGGGAACCGCAGATCAACGCAGACATCGGCAAGACTCGGCAGGACGAAGGGCGGCTAGGGTAGCGGCATGGGGCGGGGGAGGCCAGCCGCCGCGCATTTTTCCCTGGTCTTGGCCTGGTTGGGCGACCCCGGCGAAGCTTGGAGCGGGCCTGTCGGGGGCGGCCGCCGAAGGGTTGCGGCGGTCCGACAAGCGGCATGCGTTTTTGCTAGGCTACACGGCCTCTTTCGCGCGCCCAGACGGACTTTTTCCCCCGATGTTCAAGATGTTCCGCGGCTTGTTCTCCAACGACCTGTCCATCGACCTGGGCACGGCCAATACCCTCATTTTCGTCCGCGGCCAGGGCATCGTCTTGAACGAACCGTCCGTGGTCGCGGTGCGCCAGGACCGCATGTCCGGCGGCACCCGTTCGGTCGCCGCGGTGGGCGCCGAGGCCAAGCAGATGCTCGGCCGCACCCCCGGCCACATCACCACGATCCGGCCGATGAAGGACGGCGTCATCGCCGACTTCACCTACACCGAGGAGATGCTCAAGCACTTCATCCGCAAGGTGCACAAGTCGCGCTTCCTGCGGCCCAGCCCGCGGGTGCTGATCTGCGTGCCCTGCGGTTCGACCCAGGTGGAGCAGCGTGCGATCAAGGAATCGGCGCTGGAAGCCGGCGCCCGCGACGTGTCGCTGATCGAAGAGCCCATGGCCGCGGCGATCGGCGCCGGCATGCCGGTGACCGAGGCTCGCGGCTCGATGGTGGTGGACATCGGCGGCGGCACCTCGGAAGTGGCGGTGATCGCGCTGAACGGCATCGTCTACTCGCAGTCGGTGCGCATCGGCGGCGACCGCTTCGACGAGGCCATCATCAATTACGTGCGCCGCAACCACGGCACCCTGATCGGCGAAACCACGGCCGAGAAGATCAAGCTGGAAATCGGCTGCGCCTATCCGCAGGCGGAAGTCCGCGATATGGAAGTCTCCGGCCGCAACCTGGCCGAAGGCGTGCCGCGCATGATCGTGATCAACTCCAACGAAGTGCTGGAAGCGCTGCGCGAGCCGTTGGCCGGCATCGTGATGGCGATCAAGCAGGCGCTGGAGCAGACCCCGCCGGAGCTGTGCGCCGACGTGGCCGAGCGCGGCATCGTCCTGACCGGCGGCGGCGCGCTGCTGCGCGACCTGGACCGTCTGATCAGCGAGGAAACCGGCCTGCACGTGCAGGTGGCCGATGATCCGCTGACCTGCGTGGCCCGCGGTGGCGGCCGCGCGCTGGAACTGCTGGACATGCACGGCAACGAGTTCTTCGCCGGGGAATGAATTCGTAGGGTGGGCCTTGGCCCACCAGCGCCATCGTTTCGCCGCGGCGTTCGCGCGAAAATCGAAAATGGCATCGGTGGGCCAAGGCCCACCCTACGCGATGTGATTTTTTGCTCTTTTTCGCCGCTCCGATGAGCGGTTTTTCGCCGTCGACGGCATACTCTTTCGATTCTTCGCGACATCGACCCGACACGTGCCTTCCTACGCCGGCCCCGCTCCCGCCCGTCCTGCCGACATTGCCGGCACGCTGCGGTTGCTGGGTTATCTGGCCCTCGGCGTGGCCTTGATCGTGCTGGACCACCGCGGCGGCTGGCTGAAGCAGATCCGCGGCCAGGCCGAACTGATCACGCAGCCGCTGTGGTGGATCGCGGGGCTGCCGGGACGGATCGGCAACAGCGTCCACGACGATGCGGCCACCCGCACCCGCCTATCCGACGACAACCGCCTGTTGCGCAACGCGCTGCTGATCAGCGGCGCGCGGCTGGCGCGGCTGCAGTCGGCCGCGGACGAGAACGCGCGCCTGCGCGGCCTGCTCGGCGCGGTCGAGCGCGGCCAGCTGGACGTGCAGCTGGCGCCGATCCTCAACATCGACCTCGATCCGACCCGGCAGCGCTTGGTGCTCGGCGCCGGCAGCTCGGCCGGGGTGCGGATGGGGCAGGTGGTGATCGACGCCGGCGGCGTGCTGGGCCAGATCATCGACGTCAAACCGTTCAACTCGACCGTGCTGCTGCTCACCGACCCCGATCACGCGATCCCCGCTTCGGTGGCGCGCAACGGCGTGCGCCTGGTGGTCTACGGCCGCGGCGGCCGTTTGGAATTGGCGAACATTCCGCTGTCCAGCGACGTGAAAGTCGGCGACAGCGTGGTCACTTCGGGCTTGGGCGGACGTTTCCCGGCCGGTTTTCCGATCGGCTCGATCACCGCGCTGCGGCCGGACGATAGCCGTGCCTTTCTGATCGGCGAATTGACGCCTGCGGCGCAACTCGATCGGGGACGCGAGGTGCTGTTGCTGCGGGTGGAAGGCGCTGCTAAGCCGGCAACGAACATCGCGCCTGCGGGCGTGGAGTCGGGACCGAAGCCCCTCCCGCAAGCGCCGGCCGCGCAGACGCCGGGCGGGGCGCCGCGATGAGCCGCTGGCGCCAGGGCTGGATCATGCCGCTGAGCGTGTTCATCGCGCTGCTGCTGGGTCTGCTGCCGCTGCCGGATGCGCTGGCGCCGTTCCGGCCCTACTGGCTGGCCCTGGTGGTCGCTTATTGGGTGATCGAAAAGCCCGACAGCGCCGGGCTGGGCTTCGCCTTCGTCTGCGGCCTGCTGGCGGACCTGTCGATCGGCGGCGTGCTCGGCGAACAGGCGCTGCGGCTGACGGTGATGGCCTTCATCCTGGATCGTTTCCGCGCGCGCTTGCGCTTCTTCCCGTTGTCGCAGCAATCGCTGGCGATCGGCGTATTGTTGTTCAACGACCGCATCGTCAGCGCCGCGATCCATCTGGCGCTGGGCGAACCGCAGTTGCCGGCGGCGTTCTGGTGGGCGCCCTTGCTCAGCGCGCTGTTGTGGGCGCCGCTGTATCTGTTGTTCGACGCCATCCGGCTGGGGAGGAGAACGCGCTGATGGGCCGCCGTCCGCACCGCCGGCAGATGAAGAACCTGGTCGCCGAAGCCGACCAGTTCCGCCGGCGCGCGCTGCTGGGTTTCGCCGGCGTGGTGGTGGCCTTGGGCGGTCTGGCCGCGTGGTACTTCAAATTGCAGGTGATCGAGCACGCCGACTACGCCGCGCGGGCCGAGGCCAACCGGATCAAACCGCTGCCGATCGTGCCCGGGCGCGGCCTGATCTACGACCGCAAGGGCCGGATCCTGGCCGACAACATCCCCGCTTTCCGCCTGGACGTGGTGCCGGACAAGGCCAAGGACACCAAGCGGCTGATCGCCGAGCTCGGCAAGATCGTCGCGCTCACGCCCGAAGACATCGCCGCGTTCGAAAGCGCGCGCAAGGCCAGCCGAAGTTTCCGGCCGATCACGCTGAAGTTGCGGATCAGCGACGAGGAGGCCGCGCGTTTCGCGGTCGACCGCTGGCGTTTCCCCGGTGTCGAACTGGTGCCGTATCTCAACCGGCGCTATCCGTACGGCGATCTGTTCTCGCAGATCATCGGCTACGTCGGCCGGATCGACGAAAAAGATCTGGAAACGATGGGCGAGACCAACGCCGCCTACACTCACATCGGCAAGACCGGCATCGAGCGTTATTACGAAGAAGCCTTGCGCGGCAAGATCGGCTTCGAACGCGTGGAAACCAATGTCGAAGGCCGGGCGATGCGCCAGTTGGGCGTGCAGCCGGCCACTCCCGGCGCCGACCTGCGCCTGAGCGTGGACCTGGATCTGCAGAAGGCGATGGTCGCCGCGTTCGGCGAGCTGGACGGTTCGGCGGTGGCGATGGATCCGCGCACCGGCGAAATATTGGCCATGGTCAGCCTGCCGGGATACGACCCGAACCTGTTCGTCAACGGCATCTCGCATGCCGATTACAAAGCGTTGATCGAAAACCCGTCGCGGCCGCTGTTCAACCGCAACGTGCTCGGCGGCGGCCCGCCGGGTTCGACGGTGAAGCCGCTGATCGGCCTGGCCGGGCTGGAAAGCGGCTTGCGCAGGCCGGAAGACACGGTGTACTCGACCGGCGAATTCCACATTCCCGGCCAGCGCGGCCGCGGCTGGCGCGACGCGCACGGCGGCGCCGGCCTGACCGACCTGCGCAAGTCGATCGCCGCCTCGGTGAACTACTACTACTACAAGCTCGCCTACGAGATGGGCATCGAGCGCTTCGACCAGTACATGCGCAAGTACGGTTTCGGCGCGCCGACCGGCATCGACCTGGCCGGCGAGCGCGCCGGCGCGGTGCCTTCGCCGGAAGAGAAGGCCAAGCGCAGCAAGGAGCCGTGGTATCCGGGCGAGACGGTCAACGCGGGCATCGGCCAGGGTTCGTGGATCGCGACCACGCTGCAACTGGTGCGCGGTACCGCCGCCATCGCCAACGGCGGCGAACTGGTGCGTCCGCATCTGGTCGCCGCGCGCCGCGACGGGTATCAATCGCCGTGGGCGCCGTTGCCGCAGCCGCAGCCCACGCGCATCACCGACAACGCGAACAATCTGCGCGCCGTGCAGGAAGGCATGGCCGGCACGATGCGGCCCGGCGGCACCGGTTTCAGCCTGACCCGCGGCCTGACTTACCCGGTCGCGGGCAAGACCGGCACCGCGCAGAAGATCAGCCGCAAGGGCGGGGCGAGTTTCAACCCGCATCTGCTGCCGTACCACTTGCGCCACCAGGCCTTGTTCGTCGGCTATGCGCCGGCGGACAACCCGACCATCGCGATCGCGGTATCGGTGGAGCACGGCGGTTATGGCGCCAGCACCGCGGGACCGGTGGCGCGCAAGATCCTCGACGCCTGGGTGCTGGGCAAGATGCCCGAACCCGATCCGGATGCGATTCCGATCACGCCGCCCCAGGCCGAGCCGGAGACCGCGACCGAGCAGGTCGCCGTCGGCACCGCCGCGGTGCCGGCGCTGACCGCTGCGCGATGACGGCAATCCTATGAATTTCATTTTGCGCTGGCTGGCGGACGTGGTCGCGCGCATCGTGCGCACGCTCGATGCGCCGCTGTGCATCGCGCTGCTGGCGCTGATGGTGGTCAGCCTGGTGGTGCAGTACAGCGCGGGCAACGGCAGCCTGCGTCCGGTCGTGGCCCAGGGCGCGCGTTTCGCGATCGGCATCGTGGCGATGTGGGGCCTGTCGCGGCTGCCGGCCATGCGCTTGCGCGGATGGACGCCGGCGATCTACGCGGTGTCGCTGCTGCCGCTGTTTCTGGTGCTGCTGATCGGCACCGGCAAGCACGGCAAGCACTGGATCGATCTGAAGCTGTTCTATTTCCAGCCTTCGGAATTGCTCAAGCTGAGCCTGCCGATGATGCTGGCCTGGTACATGCACCGCGAACCGCTGCCGCCGCGGATACGGACGGTGCTCATCGCCGGCGCGATGATCGCGCTGCCGACGGGCTTGATCCTGCTGCAACCGGATTTCGGCACCGGCATGCTGGTCGCGGTGAGCGGCGTGTTCGTGCTGTTCCTGGCCGGATTGCAGTGGTGGTGGATGGGCGCGGCCGTCGCCGGCGTGGCGGCTGCGGCGCCGCTGGCCTGGTTCTGGTGGCTGAAGCCGTACCAGAAGGACCGCATCCTGACCTTCCTGAATCCGGAATCCGATCCGCTCGGCACCGGCTGGAACATCATCCAGTCCAAGATCGCGGTCGGCTCCGGCAACTGGTTCGGCAAGGGCTGGGGGCAGGGCTCGCAATCGCGCCTGGATTATCTGCCCGAGCACACCACCGATTTCATCTTCGCGGTGCTGAGCGAGGAGTTCGGCTGGGTCGGCGTGGTGGTCGTGCTGTCGCTCTATTTGTTCGTGATCGGCCGATGCTTGTGGATCGCCGCCGAAGCCCGCGACACCTATTCGCGGGTATTGGCCGGCGCCTTGGGCTTGGCGATGTTCGTCTACGTCATCGTCAACGGCGGCATGGTTTCAGGCCTGCTGCCCGTGGTCGGCGTGCCGATGCCGCTGCTGAGCTACGGCGGCACCTCGGCCGTGTCCCTACTCGCGGGCCTGGGCGTGGTGATGGCGGTGCGGGCGCACAAGCCCATGCATGTGCGTTAGCGCAATCGCTCTTCGTCGGCGCTTTTCGTAGGAGCGGCTTCAGCCGCGAGCTCTTTCCCATCAGACTCCAGCGACGCCGCGACTTCATGCGGCCGCCTAAATCCAGACTGCATCCCAATAAGGATAGTCGCCCACACGTTCGACCAATCCTGCCCGCACAGGGTTCATGGCCAGGTATCGCGCCATCATCCGCAGGTCTTCGTCCTTTCGCACGGCCCGGTCATGAAAGCCCGGGGCCCAGATACGGCCCAGATGAGGATGGGCCCTGCGCAATTCCCGGGCGGTATTTCCTTTGAGGCGACGCACGCAATCGGAGATATCGTCTCGCTCGCTCAATTGGATCAAACCATGCCAATGGTCTGGCATCAGGACCCAAGCGAGGAGTTGCGAGCGTAGCCACGCGCTCGGCGAGGCGATCAGCCCGGCCATCAGCGAAGCCGTTTCCCAGTTGCAGAAATGAGGGTTGCGATTGGCCGTCGTAAACGTGACCAGATAAATTTGCCCGTCGCGGGAATGTCGGCCGCGCCGGAGCGCCATTTGTCGTTTCATGCAGCCATATCGACAGCTAGCGAATGCATAAAACAGCGGCGGATTCCGAAAAAAGTGTAGGGAATGGGCGCGTGATGGGAAAGCTCGCGGCTAAAGCCGCTCCTACGAAGAGCAACAGCCGGCTTAACGGGAAGTGGCTGAACACGATTCGAGGTTGGGCGCGCACGAATTCGCATGCTACGCTCGCCGCCGATGACCCGACGCGCCCTGGCCTGCCTGTTGCCATTCGCCCTCGTCGCTTGCGCGACGAACGCTAAATCTCCCCCTCCCGCTCCGTCTTCTCCGCCCGCGGCCGCACCGCAAGCGGCGCCGGCACCGGCGTTGTTGCCGAAAGTGCCGCAGCCTCCGGAACGTCCGGTGGCGCCGGCGTCGGTGACCGATGCGATGGTTCCGCGCGAGCAGCGCATCGAGGCTTTCGTCGATTACGCCGTGCAGACGTATCAGGCCGATCCGGCCCTCGTCCGCTCGGTCCTGGCGCAGGCGCAATACCAGCAGAAGATCATCGACGCGATGACGCGTCCGGCCGAGGCGGTGAAGCCTTGGCGCGACTACCGGCCGATCTTCATGACCGACGCGCGCATCGAAGGCGGCCGCGCGTTCTACGCCGCCAACCGCGACGCGCTGGACCGGATCGCCGCCGAAACCGGCGTGCCGGCCGAGTACATCGTCGCGATCATCGGCGTGGAGACCAGCTACGGCAAGATCACCGGCAACTACCGCGTGATCGACGCGCTGTACACGCTCGCCTTCGACTACCCCAAGCGCGCGCCGTTCTTCGCCGGCGAACTGGCGCAGCTGTTCGCGCTGGGCAAGGCTGAGCCGCAGCTGGATATCCTGGCGTTGAAGGGTAGCTACGCCGGCGCGATGGGCATGGGCCAGTTCATGCCGTCCAGCTACCGTTTGTGGGGCAAGGACGGCGACAACGACGGGCAGCGCGATCTGCTGACCCACCTGCCGGACGTGTTCGCTTCGATCGCCAATTATTTCGTGGTGCACGGCTGGCAGCGCGGCGGTCCGGTCGTCGCGCGCGCTGAGCGCGCTGCGGATGCCGTCGACTTCGTTCCCGATGGCTTGGATCCGGTCTACCCGCTGGCCGATTTGGCTGCGCGCGGCTATCGGCCGCAAATGGGCGAACCCACTGCCGAAGGCGCCACGCTGTTGTCGCTGGACGGCGAACTGGGCAAGGAATACTGGCTCGGTTACCGCAATTTCTACGTCATCACCCGCTACAACCGCTCGCCGATGTACGCGCTGGCGGTGCATCAGCTGGCGCAGGCGATCCGCGCCGGCGCGGCGGTCGCGCCGTGAAGCGCATCGCGCTGCTGGCGTTCGCCGGCACGCTCGCCGCCTGCAGCGGCGCGCCGAAGAAGGACACGCCGCCGTCCGCCGGCCACAAGGCCGCTTCGCAATCCTCGCGCGTCGCGGGCAGGCGCGCGTCGCCGTACGCGCCTGCGCAGGAAGATCTGAGCAAGCGCGGCGACTACACCGCCGGCGGCCTGTACGCGCCGGGCGTGCGCGACAGCGCGCCGGAGGGTTTGGAAGACGTCGATCTGATTCCCGAACCGGAAGTCGTCGACGAGCCGCGCTCGCGCTATGGCAACCGCTCGCCTTATAGCGTGCTCGGCAAGTCGTATCGCGTGCTGGACAGCGCCGACGGCTACGACGAGGAAGGCATCGCCTCGTTCTACGGCAACAAGTTCCACCGCCGCCGCACCTCCTCGCTGGAGGTGTACGACATGTACGCGTTCAGCGCCGCGCACAAGACTTTGCCACTGCCCAGCTATGCCCGGGTCACGAATCTGGACAACGGCAAGTCGGTGGTCGTGCGGGTCAACGATCGCGGGCCGTTCCACGATGGCCGCATCATCGATTTGAGCTATGCCGCGGCGGTGAAGCTGGGGATCGACCGCAAAGGCACCGGCAACGTGCGCGTGGAGGGTTTGCGCGCCGACGATGCCAAGCATCGCGATGCCGATACGCGCGTGGCCGCGCCGATTCCACCGGCTGCCGTGCCCGCGCAGGACACCGCCATCGACAAACTGGTCGCCGCATTGCCGATCGCTACGGCCTCGGCCGCAGAGCGCAAGCCGGCGGCGTCCACGCCACCCGCCAATACCGACTACCGCTTCGACATGCGCCAGGACGGCAAGCCGATGACGGTGAGGGAATTCGACGCCTGGATGAAGGCACGCAAGGTGAGCGTGGCCACGGGCAAGCCGGGCAAGCTGGAGCGCGTCGACGCCAAGGTGAAGCCGGTCGCTCCGGAACCGGTGGCGCCGAAGGTGGCCGAGGCGGCGGTGGCCAGCCGAATCGCCGCGCAACCGGCGTCGGCGGGCAAGGCGGGCGACGTGACCTTGCAAGTGGCCAGCTTCGCCAGCGAACAGAACGCCAGCCGCGCCCTGACCATGTTGCGCGGCGCGGGCATCGGCGATGCGCGATTGCAGGATGCGCAGGTCAACGGCCAGAAACTGTGGCGGCTGCGGGTCGGGCCGGTGCGCGGGGCTTCGGCGACGGAACTTGCCGGGCGCATCGCCGGTCTGGGATTCGGACAGCCGAGGGTGGTGAAGGACTAGACCTAGCGCCGAAAGGCGCGAGCGCTTGTTTTTTCCTCTCCCCTTGTGGGGTGAAGGGGACATGCTCGCGAAGCATCGCTTCGCATGTCCCCTGAACGCCCTCGCGCAAGCGAGGGCCGGGGCGCGGAGCGGGATGCCCGAAGGGCAGGAGAGGGGAACGAGCGAAGCGAGAGCTTTGTCTCCACTGATGGGGTTTGCATCAAAAGCCGGACCCTCTCCCTGGCGCTTCGCGCCTGTCCCTCTCCCGTAAAAGGGAGAGGGGAAAAAAGCGGGCTTCGGCCTCTTTACTGGCTAAAATCCCTCGTTTCGCTTAGTCCGCCGCTTGCGGGCCCGCTTTTAGGAGTCCTTGATCGATGAAATCCGTTTCCGCCACCGGCGCCGCTGTCATCGGAGCGCTGGCCACCGCAGCCTTCGGCCTCGCCCTCGCCCAACAGCCCGCACCCCAGCCCGCCGCGCCGCCTGCCGCGGTCGCCTCCGGCGAATTGCCCGTGCCGCCGGCCCCCGCGCCCAAAGTCGCTTCGGCCTGGCTACTGATGGACTACGCCACCGGTCAGGTCTTGGCCGGCGAGAACGTCGATGCGCGGGTCGAGCCGGCCAGCATCACCAAGGTGATGACGTCCTACGTGATCGCCGCGGAGATGAAGAACGGCAAGGTCAAGGCCGAAGATCCGGTGATGATGAGCGAGAACGCCTGGCGCAGCGGCGGCGCCGGCACCGACGGCAGCTACAGCGGTTTCGAGGTCAACAAGACCGCGCCGCTGGAGCAGATGGAAAAGGGCATGGTGGTGCAATCCGGCAACGACGCCGCGATCGCCCTCGCGGAGCATGTCGCCGGCAGCGAAGAAGCCTTCGCTTCGCTGATGAACCAGTACGCCAAGCGCATCGGCATGAGCGGCTCGCACTTCGTCAATCCGCACGGATTGTCGGCGCCGGAGCATTACTCCACCGCGCGCGATCTGGCCAAGTTGGGCCGTGCGCTGATCCACGACTATCCGGTCGCGTATTCGTACAACAAGATCAAGGAATTCACGGTCGGGCCGATCACCCAGCCCAACCGCAACCTGCTGCTGTGGCGCGATCCCAGCGTGGACGGCATCAAGACCGGCCACCATTCCGGCGCCGGCTACTGCTTGATGGCCTCGGCCAAGCGCGGCGACCAGCGCTTGATCACGGTGGTGATGGGCGACACCAGCGAGAACCAGCGCGCCGTCGATTCGCAGGCGCTGCTCAACTGGGGCTTCCGCTTCTTCGAAACGCACACGCTGTACGCGGCCGGCAAGCAGGTCGCCAAGCAGAAAGTGTGGAAAGGCCAGGCCGACGAAGTGCGCCTGGGCGTGGCCGAACCGATGCTAGTCAGCGTGCCGCGCGGCCGCTACGCGCAGCTGAAGCCGTCGATGGACGTGCCCAAGACTTTGGTCGCGCCGATCAAGAAGGGCCAGAAGATCGGTACCGCGAAAGTGTCGCTGGACGGCAAGGTGATCGCGCAGGCGCCGCTGGTGGCGATCGACGGCGTCGAGGAGGGCGGTTTCTTCAAGCGGCTGTGGGACGAGTTTTGGATGTGGTGGGAATCCACATGATTGCGTCTGCCGATCGCTGTAAACGAAACCGGCCAGCGGCCGGTTTTGTTTTTCTGGTGGATGCGCAGCGCTTACACGGAATTCGTGATATTGCGGGCAACTGGTTAGCGTTGGATTGAACTCGGAGGATCCCGTTGAGCGTAAATGAAATATTCGATACCGCCGTCCTCCCGTATTCGGCTTGTGGTTTGCGTATAAGGCATACGGTCGGCGATGGCGTCGATGACGGTCGTCAGACCGGCATCGCTCGTGTCCTTATTAACGAGAATTATTCGGCACATGTTGCCGCGGCATTCGATACGAACATATTCGGGCGATGGTTCGCCAACTTCTTTCGATGCGTCCGCGCCAAGAGAATTTTCGAGAATCCGCTCAGAATCGATCTGCCATATTGAATTGATGGGTTGCGCCTCGAATTGCCGGTCAAGTTCGGCTTTGAGTTGCTGTTGCGTGAATTCGAGCTGACGCGGCGTCAAAAATGATTCGGAGTTGAGAGTGGCCGGAGGTTGAAGCCGAATGCGTCTATTGGTCTCGGCAGGGCGCGCATGTCCAGACTTAGTGGGCTCAGTATGCGCGTTGGATTTTTTGCGAGCGATTCCCGAGGAGTCATTGAAAGAGTGACCGAAATGAATCAGCGACAGAACTGCCGCTCCGCAAACAAATAACACTCTTACTCTGCGCATGGCTGACAGGCGGCAATTCTGCTGTAACGCCTGCATTTATTACGGAACCTCAGTGGCGCCGTCTTCGTGAAGTGATATTTGCGTCAATTGTGCATTCGGAGGTAATGCGCAACTGACATTGATAGCGGAAAACGAAGGGAAGGCCAAATCGCCATGATTGAACGACAATGTCCAATGCCCCGTATTGCCTACAAGCGTGGCTTTTTGAAGGCTGAAGAATCCCGTGCTTAAGGTGCCTTTGGTGAGAATGCAAACTATGTGCCCCCCAGTACTTGCTAAGCCACGAACAAACAAATGCGATTTGGTGTCATTGCCAATAGGAAGCTCCGAGTCTCGCGTCAGCGGGCAAACAACAAATCGAGAGTCCATGCTCTTGTTCTCAATGCCGCCATGGAGGCTGCGATCGAAATCGGCGACCTGGCTGCCCTTCGCAGGCGAACACAGAGCTCCGCTCCATATCTTGGAGTCCGTGGCTAAAGCTGGAAAAGATCCGACACAGCTAACGATCAGGAGTGCATGCCGCAGTGCTCTTTTAATCATATGTCCTCGGAAAATGGTTGACGGTAGCCGTCTGCCGCGTGGTTAACACGACGGCCCCGTGAAAAAACCAGAAGGCCAGCCTGCATTGCCAAGTCAGGTGGCGCCGAGCAAGGCGATCAAGACGCAGATCGCCAGCAGTATCAGCAGGGCGTACTCGACGATAGGCTTGTGGTTTTGGTTCATGGCAGCGCGGAAGACGCGCCGCGATCCGGCGCTGGTTACAGGACGGAAGGGCGCCATCCAAGTGGCCAAGGCTGTGCCAGGGGCTGCGAATCTGTTCAGTTAGCAGTGTCCCCGCCCTTGGGTTGGGCCCTGAACGGACCCATAATCGGCCCATGGAAATCAAGTCCGACAACCCCGAGCACGGCTTCCAGTTCCCGGGCCAGTTCGAGATCACCGCGATGGGCCCGGCCAACGCCGGGCTGGAAGGCGAAATCCCTCGTTTGCTGAGCGCCGCCGGCATCGACGTACTGCACGAAACGGTGAGCTGGCGCGAATCCAGCGGCGGCAAATTCGTGTCGGTGAAATTGAGCTTCCGCGCCGAGTCGCGCGAGCAGTACGAGGCGGCGCACGAAGCCTTGCGTTCGCACCCGGAAGTGAAGTGGACGCTGTGAGCGGGCGCGGCGGCATCGTCCGCGATCTGGGCCGGCAGGCCTATGAACCGGTGTGGCGCGCGATGCAGCGTTTCACCGACGAACGCAATGAAGACACGGCCGACGAAATCTGGATCGTCGAACACGATCCGGTGTTCACCCTCGGCCAGGCCGGCAAGCCGGAACACGTGCTGATGCCGGGCGATATCCCGGTGCTGCACGTCGATCGCGGCGGCCAAGTGACCTATCACGGCCCGGGCCAGATCGTCGCGTATCCGTTGTTGGACCTGAAACGGCTGAAGATCGGCGTGCGCGAATACGTAAGCCGGATCGAGCAAGCCATCATCGACACCCTGGCCGAGTGGAACATCCATGCCGAACGCCGCGACGGCGCGCCCGGCGTGTATGTCGCCGGCGCAAAAGTGGCCGCGCTCGGCATCCGCGTCCGCCGCGGCTGCACTTTCCACGGCCTGGCCTTCAACGTGGCGATGGATCTGGAGCCGTTCCGCCGGATCAATCCCTGCGGCTACGAAGGCCTGCAGGTGACCTCGGTGCTAGACTTGGGCGGCCCGTCCGGCCTGGACGCGGTCAAGCCCGTATTGCTGGAACACCTCTCCCGGCAGTTCGGTTTGGCGTTGCGCGATGCGCCGCCGCCGGATTTCGCTCCCCTCGAATCGCAAGCCGCCTGACATGACCGACTCCGTCGCCAAAACCATTCCGCTGCAGGTCGTCGCGCCGGCCACGCTCGAGCCGGGCGCGAAGCAAGTGGCCGGCGACAAGATCGCGCGCAGCCCGGTCAAGTTCGACGACGCGCCGGTGCTGCGCAAGCCGTCGTGGATCCGGGTGCGCATCCCCAGCAACGGCGCGGTCGCTGCGCTCAAGGCCAAGTTGCGCGAAAACCGCCTGGTCACGGTGTGCGAAGAGGCCAGCTGCCCGAACATCCACGAATGCTTCGGCCATGGCACGGCGACTTTCATGATCCTGGGCGAAGTGTGCACGCGCCGCTGCAGTTTCTGCGACGTCGCCCACGGCCGGCCCAAGCCGCCCGATCCGCTGGAACCGTTCAACCTGGCCAACACCATCGCCGACATGGGCTTGAAGTACGTGGTGGTGACCAGCGTAGACCGCGACGACCTGCGCGACGGCGGCGCCCAGCACTTCGTCGACTGCATCGCCCAGATCCGGGCCAAGACGCCCAGCACCAAGATCGAAATCCTGACCCCGGATTTCCGCGGCAAGGGTCGCATGGAACGCGCGCTGGAAATCCTGGCGACGAACCCGCCGGACGTGTTCAACCACAACGTCGAAACCGTGCCCGATCTGTACACGAACGTACGCCCCGGCGCCGATTACCAGTGGTCGCTGACCTTGCTGCAGAAGTTCAAGGAACAGCATCCGAACGTGCCCACCAAGTCCGGGATCATGCTCGGCCTGGGCGAGACCATGGAACAAGTGCAAGGCACCCTGCGCGACCTGCGCGCGCACGGCGTGGACATGGTCACCATCGGCCAGTATCTGCAGCCCAGCGCCCACCACCATCCGGTGCTGCGTTATTGGACTCCGGACGAGTTCAAGGCGCTCGAGGTCTACGGCATGTCGCTGGGCTTCACCCACGTCGCCTCGGGCCCGCTGGTGCGCTCCTCGTACCACGCCGACCGGCAGGCCGCCGAGGCCGGCGTCGCGGCCTGAATAGGGCTTTGCGGAGGCCGCAGCCCGGGTGGAGCGAAGCGATACCCGGGATCGCCATCTTCGAGAGATAGGCACTGCAGCGACGGCCTATTTCGCCCGACTTGGGGCGCGTCTGAAATGGCGGCCCCGGGTATCGCTTCGCTCCACCCGGGCTACGTCCCTCCACAAGGCAGGCGTTCACATCCGGCTGATTTACCGCGGTTACAGTGGTTCCGGGCATGTTTTAGCGCCGCAACTTCCGGCACTATCGCGTTGTCCAACCCGCTCACAAGCTGAATTGGGCGATCGTCCCACCCACCGACCAAACCGGCCGCACGCGGCCCGAGCGTATCGATGAAATTGAGCCACACCCTGCTTGCCCTCGCCCTGGTCGCCACGCCGCTGGCCCTGCTGGCCCGCGCCGACGGCGACGGCCTCGCCGGCCCGACCGCCGACCAAGCCACGACTTCGAAACTCGTCTACGGCCTGCTGTCCGACAGCCGCTATGCCTATCGGCCGCGGCCGCTCGACGATGCGCTGTCGCAGGACGTGTTCAAGCGTTATCTGGACGCGATCGACCCGGGCAAGATGTTCCTCACCGCGGCGGACGTGGCCAAGTTCTCTTCGCAGAAGGACAAGCTGGACGAGGCGATCAAGGCCGGCAAGGTCGAACCGGCTTATGCGATCTTCGCTTTGTACAAACAACGCGTCGAAGAGCGCGTGGCCTACGCCCGCAGCCTGTTGAAGCAGAACATCTTCGACTTCAGCGGCAACGACCGCTGGGAGTACGACCGCGAAGACATTCCGTGGCCCGCCGACAGCGCGGCGCTGGACCAAGTCTGGAAGCAATCGGTGCGCAACGATTGGCTGCGCCTGAAGCTGGCCGGCAAGAAGCCGGACGAGATCCGCAAGACGCTGGACAAACGCTACGCCAATCTCGGCAAGACCTATGCCGACTTCAACGGCGAGGACGCGTTCCAGACTTTCTTGAACGCCTACACCAGCTCGATCGATCCGCACACCAATTATTTCGATCCGCGCGGCGCCGAACGCTTCAACCAGAGCATGTCGCTGTCGCTGGAAGGCATCGGCGCGGTGCTGCAGAAGCAGGACGACGTGGTGGTGATCCGCGAAATCGTGCCCGGCGGTCCGGCCGACCTGAGCGACAAGCTCAAGCCGGGCGACCGCATCGTCGGCGTCGGCCAGGGCGGCAGCGGCGCGCTGGAGGACGTGATCGGCTGGCGCATCGACGACGTGGTCGAAAAGATCAAAGGCCCGAAAGGCACGCAGGTGCGCCTGGATATCGTGCCGCCGGAAGTCGGTTTGGATACCAAGCCGAACCGGATCGTGCTGACCCGCGACAAGGTGCGCTTGGCCGAAGAAGCGGCGAAGTCCGAAATCCTCAATGTGCCCGCGAATGCGAACACCGCGGCGCAGCGCATCGGTGTGATCAAGCTCAAGGGCTTCTATCAGGACTTCGAAGGCCGCCGCAAGAACGCCAACGACTACGCTTCGGCCACGCGCGACGTGGCCAAGCTGCTGGCCCAGTTCCGCACCCAGAAAGTGGACGGCGTGGTGCTGGACCTGCGCGGCAACGGCGGCGGTTCGCTCAACGAAGCGGTCGAGTTGACCGGCTTGTTCATCGACAAGGGCCCGGTGGTGCAGGTGCGCGAATCCGGCGGCCGGGTCAGCGTCGAAAACGACCGCACGCCGGGCGTGGCCTGGGACGGTCCGCTCGCGGTGCTGGTCAACCGCGGTTCGGCGTCCGCTTCGGAGATCTTCGCCGGCGCGATCCAGGATTACGGCCGCGGTTTGGTGATCGGCGAAACCACATTCGGCAAGGGCACGGTGCAGAATCTGGTCGATCTGGACCGCTGGCCTGCGAACGAGAAGCCGCGCTTCGGCCAGGTGAAGCTGACCATCGCCCAGTTCTTCCGCGTCGCCGGCGGTTCCACCCAGAACAAGGGCGTGGTGCCGGACATCGCTTTCCCGGTGACGGTCGATGCCAGCGAATACGGCGAGAGCACTTACGACAACGCGCTGCCGTGGACGCGCATCGCCTCGGTGCCGCACACCCAGTACGGCAATTTCGCGCCGCTGCTGCCGAAGCTGGAGACCCTGCATCAGGCGCGCATCTCCAAGGACGTCGAATTCCAATGGCAGGAAGAGGACGTGGCCCGGTTCAAGGCCGAAGCGGCGAAGAAATACATCTCGCTCAACGAAGGCGTGCGCCGTGCCGAGAAGGACAAGCTGGATGCGATCCGCAAGAGCCGGCAGGAAGAACGAAAGCGCTTGAACATCGCGCTGGATCCGCTGCTGGAGGATCGCGCGGACGACGGCCTGCAGACCAACGAACGCGACATCGCCAAGGAAGCCGCGCGCGAGAAGGCGGCGGAAAACCTGCCCGATCCGATGCTGCGCGAATCGGCGGCGATCCTGGCCGATGCGGCGCATCTGCTGAATGGCGATCGGGCGCTGGCGGGGCAGGTATTGCCGGAATCCAAGGCGCCGGGGCACTGGGCGGAGTGATGCCTTTCCTCTCCCCTTGTGGGAGAGGATGCCCGAAGGGCAGGAGAGGGTGCGCGAGGCGTAGCGAGCGTGCTTTTGACCTGGCTTGACGCTCTGCGCCAAAAGCCGAACCCTCTGCCTGGCGCTTCGCGCCTGTCCCTCGCTCCGCGCCCCGGCCCTCGCTTACGCAAGGGCGTTCAGGGGCATGCGAAGCGGTGCTTCGCAAGCCATGCCCCTTCACCCCGTAAAGGGAGAGGGTAAAAACAGAGCAACATCCGGATAGCGGGCGCCCAGGGCGCCCGTTACCCTTTCGGCCATGGACAAATCCGCCAAAAAACTCGAACGCGTGCGCGAACTGCTGGACGGCGGCGAGCCGTCGCTGGCCGAGCTGGCGGCCGCGGTCGGCATCAGCCCCTCGCACCTGCAGCGCCGGTTCAGCGCGCGCTACGGCCTGAGCCCGGCCGAGTATCTCGCGCAACGCAAACTCGGCAACTTGAAGGAAGGGCTGCGCCGCGGCGGCCACGACGTCAGTGCCGCGCTGTACGACGCCGGTTACGGTTCGCCTTCGCGCGTGTACGAAGCGGGCGCGGCGCGCTTGGGCATGACGCCCGCGCGCTACCGTGCGGGCGGCGAGGGCGAAGACATCCGCTGGAGCCTGATCGACACCGCGCTCGGCCGCGCTTTGATCGCAACTACCGAACGCGGCATCTGCGCGGTCGAGCTCGGCGACGACGACGCAGCCCTGGAAACCGGCCTGCGCGCCGAATTCCCGAAAGCGCATCTGCAGCGCGTCGACGCCGGTCGCGACGAATTCCTCGGCCCGCGCGTGCGCGCCGTCGCGGACGTGCTCGCCGGCAAGCGCGCGCAGGTCGATGTCGACATGCTCGGCACCGCGTTCCAGAAAAAAGTCTGGGACGCGCTGATGAAGATTCCGAAAGGCGAAACCCGCAGCTACGCCGAAGTCGCCGCTTCTCTGGGTGCACCGCGCGCCACCCGCGCGGTAGCCAGCGCCTGCGCGCACAACCGCCTGGCGATCGTGGTGCCCTGCCATCGCGTGGTGCGCAACGACGGCTCGCTCGGCGGTTATCGCTGGGGCTTGCCGATGAAGGAACGCCTGCTGCAGCGCGAACGCGCGGTGTGACGCTTTAGCTTTGGCTGTTCCTCCCCCTTTGAAAAAGGGGGATCGAGGGGGATTTGCTTTGGCTTTTGATCTTGCTTTGAAGACGAGCAACAGCAAATCCCCCTGTATCCCCCTTTTTCAAAGGGGGATAACGGCAGAAAGCCGTCATTTGCGCCGCTTCGTCGGCGCCCGCGTCGGGACCTGCATGCCCAGCTTCACCGTTTCGAAGATCAGTCGGGTGTCGTAGCGGCGCACGTAGCCTTCGTCCAGGAACAGTTTCTCGGCGACTTCGCGGTAATGGGCCACGCTGGTGGTGGCCAGGATCACCAGGTAGTCCCAGTCGCCGGCCAGTGCGTAGCACTGCTGAACTTCCGGCGCGGCGCGCATCCGCGCATAGAACGCAGCGTGCTGTTTGGCCGATTCGCGCTCCATCATCACCAAGGCGGCGACCAGGGTAACGTTGCCGAGCAGGGCCGGATCGAGCACCGCCACCTGGCGCAGCAGGTGATGCTTGCGGTAGCGCGCGATGCGCCGCTGCACCGCGCTGGCCGACAGGCCCACCGCGTCGCCGAGCGCAGTCAGGGTGGCGTCCGCATCGCGCTGCAGCAGCTCGAGCAGGCGGTGGTCGAAATCGTCCAGTTGGAGGGGTGTGGCAGCCATGCAAAAATTTTGCGTCTGGGTGCAGAAATTTTCAATCCACTCGCCCCCGGGTTTGGATACGCTTTGGTTCGGACCTTCGCCGCGCACGGTGGCCAAGGTCGGCATCGGAATCGACCCATGAACGACTCTTCTACCAAGACCTCCGGGTTCCTGGGCATCGCCCTGGCTCTGGCCGCGGTTTACGTGATCTGGGGTTCGACCTACCTGGGGATCCGCTTCGCGCTGGAAGGCGGTTATCCGCCCTTGCTGATGGCAGGCGGCCGCTTCCTGCTGGCCGGCATCCTGATGTACGCGGTGCTGCGCTTGCGCGGCATGCCCGCACCGACGCGCGCGCAATGGCGCAACTGCGCACTGATGGGCGCGCTGCTGCTGGGCGGCGGCAACGGTCTGGTCTGCATCGCCGAGCAGTCGGTGTCGTCCGGCCTGGCCGCGGTGGCGGTCGCGTCGGCGCCGCTGTGGATCGGCTTGTTCGCGGCGATGCGCGGGCAGCGGCCCGGCAAGATGGAATGGATCGGCCTGGCGATCGGCTTCGTCGGCGTGGTGTGGTTGAACGCCGGCAGTTCGCTGACCGCTTCGCCGCAAGGCTTGATCGCCTTGCTGATCGCCCCGTTGGCCTGGTCCTTCGGTTCGATCTGGAGCCGCGGCCGCGATCTGCCTTCGCCGTTCATGACCGCGGCGGCGCAGATGCTGTGCGGCGGCGCGTTGATGCTGGTGGTGGGCTTCGCGATCGGCGAACGGATGACGGCGCTGCCGACGCTGAAGGCGACGCTGTCGGTGGGCTATCTGCTCAGCTTCGGCTCGATCGTCGCTTTCAGCGCCTACGTCTGGCTGCTGGACCACGTGCGGCCGACGCTCGCCGGCAGCTACGCCTACGTGAATCCCGTGATCGCGGTCGCGCTGGGTGCGTGGCTCGCGAACGAGAGCTTCAGCGCGCAAGACTTCGGCGCGATGGGCGTGATCCTGCTCGGCGTGGTCGCGATCACATTGGCCAAGGGCGCGAAGAAGCCGCTCGCGGCGCCGCAGCGCGCATCCGTGGACGAAGCCGCATGAGTCTGCAGCCCGCCCTCGATCGCCGCGGTTTGTGGGTCGCAGCCGCGTCGTTCGTGCTTTGGGGATTGATGCCGTTGTATTGGCATCTGCTCAAAGCCGTGCCGTCGATGCAGATCGTGTTCCACCGCATCGTGTGGAGCACGATCCTGGTGATCGGCTGGCTGTGCTTGAAGCAAGGTCTGCAATGGTGGCGACAGGCGGTGTCCAAACCGCGCGTGGCCTGGTTGTTGGCGATCAGCGGCACGCTGATCGCATTCAACTGGGGCTTGTACATCTGGGCGGTGAACGCCGGGCACGTGGTCGAAACCAGTCTGGGCTATTTCATCAATCCCTTGCTCAACGTGGTGCTGGGCGTGTTGCTGCTGCGCGAACGCTTGAACGCGGCGCAGTGGACGGCGGTGGGTGTGGCTGCGGCGGGCGTGCTGTGGCTGACGTTCAATTACGGCAGTTTTCCGTGGATCGCGATGGCGCTGGCGGCATCGTTCGGCTTGTACGGTTTCGTCCGCAAGATCGCGGCGGTGGATTCGATTCCCGGCCTGGGCATCGAAAGCGCCTATCTGTTCCTGCCGGCACTGGGGATGTTGCTGTGGGCCGAAACGCACGGCCAGGGCGGCTTCTTCGGCGGTTGGGGCCTGGGTTTAGGCGTGTTGCTGATCGTCGGCGGCGCATTGACCGCATTGCCGCTGATCGGGTTCGCCTATGCGGTGCGGCGCATTCCGTATTCGGTGGTCGGGCTGATGCAGTACATCGCTCCGACCATGCAATTGCTGATCGGCGTGCTGGCGTTCGGCGAGCCGTTCGGAAGCGATCGCGCGATCGGCTTCGTTTTCATCTGGATCGGCTTGGCGGTGTTCGCGATCGATGGGTTCTGGCGATCGCGTAGACGCGCGGCGCCTGCGACTGCGTGACCGCTCTTGTAGAGTCGAGCCCTGCTCGACTGCTTTTGATCTTCTTTTGAGGAAAGCAGTCGAGCAGGGCTCGACTCTACGAAAGCAAAAAATGCAGCGGAGCAAGCTCCGCTCTACAAAGAGAAAGGATCAAGCGCCTGGGCAGGGCGCGCCGCCGTCCTTCCAAGTCTTGAACGCGGCTACGAACTGGTCGTGCGGCACGGATACCGGTTGCCGTTCGCCGCCCGGATCCCATCCCCACAGCACCAGCTTGTCCTCGGTCACGTGCTTCAGCATCGCATCCAGGTCGCGGTCGCCGTTGCGCTTCTTGTCCTTGATCATCGCGCACAGCTCGGCGGCGGGCACGCCGAACCAGGCCATCTTCTGGTCAGGCGGCGGCAGCGACCAGTGCGGCGCGCCGGGCGGGGCGTGCGGGCCGTAGCTGGCGGGCGGATTCTTTTCGGCATGGCAGGTGCTGCACGGCAGGCCTGGTGCGCCTTTGCCTTCCGGGCCGCGCACCACGTTCATCGCATGCGGCGTGCCGGCGTCGAATTGCAGCGGTTGGTCGCCGGTGATGTGGCAGTTGCGGCAGCGCGGATGCTGGAAGACTTTCTCGATGGTGGCGAAGGCCGCTTCGCCTTGCGCTTTCTGTTCCGGCGTCGCGCGCGGACCGCAGGCGGCGAGGAGCAGTGCGCTGAGTACGATGATCGTGCGCATGATGTCGTCTCCTCAGGCCTTCGCGGTTTCGGGTGCCAGACGCAGCGGCAGTTCGCGCAGCCGTTGCCCGGTGAGCGCGAACACGGCGTTGGCCACCGCCGGCGCGATCGGCGGCGTGCCGGGCTCGCCGACGCCGCCCATCTTTTCGGCGCTGGGCACGATATGCACTTCCACCACCGGCATTTCGTTGATGCGCAGCACTTGGTAGTCGTGGTAGTTCGACTCCTGCACACGTCCTTCCTTGAAAGTGAGCTTGGAATGCAGCACCGCGCCCAGGCCGAAGGCGATGCCCGATTCCATCTGCGCGGCGACGGTCATCGGGTTCACCACCGGGCCGCAGTCGATCGCGCAGACCACCCGATGCACCTTGATCGCCCCGTTTTCCACCGACACCTCGGCCGCCTGCGCGACGAAGCTGCCGAACGATTCGTGCACCGCGATGCCGCGGCCGCGGCCCTGCGCCGGCGGTTTGCTCCAGCCGAATTTCTCGGCGGCCAGGTTCAGCGCGGCCAAGTGGCGCGGATGGTCCTTCAGCAGCATGCGCCGGTATTCCAGCGGATCCTTGCCCGCCGCGTGAGCGAGCTCGTCGACCAGGCTTTCCATGATGAAGCCGTTGTAGCTGTGGCCGACCGAACGCCACCACAGCACCGGAATGCCGGTCTTGGGCGAATGCAGATCGACGCGGTGCGCCGGCGTGCCCAGCACGTACGGCGAATCGGCCACGCCTTCCACCGACGTGCCATCGATGCCGTTCTTCACCGTGAACGGTTCGAACGGCGTGCCGGCGGTGATGGATTGGCCCACCATCACCTGCTGCCAGGCGACCGGTTTACCGTCCGCATCCAGTCCGATCTTGGCGCGCTGCACGTAGGCCGGGCGGTAATAGCCGCCGCGCACGTCGTCTTCGCGCGACCACACCGTTTTCACCGGCGCGTTCGCCGCCTTGGCTACTTCCACCGCTTCGGTGACGAAATCGGAAGTCGGCGTGGCGCGGCGGCCGAAACCGCCGCCGAGGAAAGTGGTGTGGATGAAGATCTGCTCGGGCTTGAGTCCGGTGATCTTCGAAGCGACCTGCTGATCGACGGTCTGGAATTGCGTCCCGGTCCAGATCTCGCATTTGTCCGCAGCGATCTTCACCGTGCAGTTCAGCGGTTCCATCGGCGCATGCGCCAGATACGGCACGGCGTATTCGGCTTCGACGGTCTTGGCCGCTTTCGCCATCGCCGCCGCCGCGTCGCCGGCTTGCGCGGCGACCGGGCCGGGCGTGCCCGCCAGCTTGGCGAATTCGGCGCGCAGCGCGTCGGTGTCGAGCGCTGCGTTCGGGCCCAGATCCCAATCCACCTTCAACGCGTCGCGGCCGAGTTTCGCGGCCCAGTAATGATCGGCGATCACCGCCACGCCGCTGGGCACCTGCACCACGTTGCGCACGCCGGGCACCGCTTTCGCGGCGGCCGCGTCGAAGGATTTCACCTTGCCGCCGAACACCGGCGCACGCGCCACCACGGCGGTGAGCAGGCCGTCGAACTGCACGTCCATGCCGAACTGGGCGCGGCCGGTGATTTTTTCCGGCGTGTCCAAACGCGGGGTGGGTTTGCCGATGATCTTCCAGGCTTTGGGGTCCTTCAGCGTCAGCGATTTCGGATCCGGTGCCTGCAGTTTTCCCGCTTCGTCCGCGAGTTCGCCATAACGCAAGCGTTTGTCGCCGGCGATCACTACGCCGTTTTCCGTGTGCAACTCGGCGACCGGCATGTTCAAGCGTGCCGATGCGGCCTGCAGCAGCATCGCGCGCGCCGCGGCGCCGGCCTGGCGGTAGCGGTCGAATTCGGACCAGGTCGAGGTCGAGCCGCCGGTCATCTGCATGCCGAACGCCGAATGCGCGTAAGCCGGCGCAGCCGGGGCGTGCTCGACCTTGATCTTCGACCAGTCGGCATCGAGTTCCTCGGCCACCAGCATCGGCAGCGCGGTCCAGATGCCTTGGCCCATTTCCGAATGCGAGAGCAGCACCGTGATGCGGTCGTCGTTGCCGATGCGCAGGAAGGCGTTGGGCGCGAACGGCACGGCGGCCGCCGTGCCGGCCTCCTGCGCCATCGCGAAGCGGCGCGCGCCCGGAACGATGAAGGCGATCACCAGGCCGCCGCCGACGACGGCGCCGGCTTTGAGGAAATCGCGGCGGGAAGGGTTGAGGATTGCGTTCACGAGCGCCTCCGATGTTTGCCTTTCACTTCTCCCGCCGGGAGAAGTTGCCCGAAGGGCGGATGAGGGTTCGGCGAAGCGATGTCGCTTCAGATCGCCGAAAAGTTGCCGCACTTGCGTTGCGATCTTCGTCTTCAGTCGCTTCGCCGGACCCTCACCCCAGCCCTCTCCCGGAGGGAGAGGGAGTTCGAATCATTACGCTTTCGAAAGCTCCGCCGCCCGATGCACCGCCGCGCGGATGCGCGGGTAGGTGCCGCAGCGGCAGATGTTTCCCGACATCGCCTGATCGATGTCGGTATCGCTGGGCGAAGGGATCTTCGCCAGCAGCGCGACCGCCGACATGATCTGGCCGGATTGGCAGTAGCCGCACTGGACCACGTCCAGTTCGGCCCAGGCCTTCTGCACCGGATGATCGCCATCCGGCGACAGGCCTTCGATGGTGGTGATCTTCTTGCCCTCCACCGCCGAAACCGGAGTGACGCAAGCGCGCAGCGGTGCGCCGTCGGCGTGGACGGTGCAGGCGCCGCATTGGGCGATGCCGCAACCGAACTTGGTGCCGGTCATGCCCATCAGATCGCGCAGCACCCACAGCAGGGGCATATCGGCAGGCGCATCGACTTCGCGCTCGCTGCCGTTGACGTGCAGTTTCATCGGAACTCCCTGGCGTCGGCTGGGGATGGAGGAAGCATACTATCGGCAGTGTGAAAAACTAGCGGCAGACAGGTCTCGGACGGTGCGGATGGACCAGCGACGGCAGGCGGGGCATGCGGACGGCGCGCGCGGCGTGCTGGAGGCTGCCCTGGCTGCGATCCGGGCCGGCGCTCCGGCCGTGTTGGCGGTCGTGGTCGAGACCGAAGGCTCGACTTACGTCGGCGCCGGCGGCATGGCCTTGTTCGGCGGCCCGGGCGGACAGTCCGGCTGGCTGAGCGGGGGTTGCCTGGAGCCGGAGATCGAACGGCAGGCCCGGCAGGCGGACGAAACCGCGTCATTGCGCTGGTTGGAAATCGATACTCGCGACGATGAGGACTTGCTGGCCGGCTCCGCCCTCGGTTGCCGCGGACGGCTGCGCATCGCCTTGCTGCCGTTGCACGCCATGCCCGGCTTCGAACGCGCGGCCGAAGCTTGGCTCCGGGGCGGCACTGCGTTCGAGTATGCGTTGAAGGACGATGGCGCCGTTGTCGTGCGCGCCCGAGAAACGCAGACGTGGCGGTTGCCGACTTCGTCTCCGGGCTGGCCGAACGCCGGCTGGCGTCTGCAGATCGACCCGCCGCCCGAAGCGATCGTATTCGGCGCCGGTCCGGAAACCCCTCTGCTGCTGCCGCTGCTGCGCGAGATGGGTTGGCGCACGACTTTGGTCGAGCGCCGCGAGCGTTGGCGCGATTCCGCCGTTTTCGCCGACGAACGCATCGAGCGATTCGACCCGGCCTCCGCATTTGATGCTGCATTGGTCATGCATCACAACTTCGAACTGGATCGCGAAGCGCTATGCGCGTTGGCGGAAAGCGACATCGCATTCGTCGGCCTGCTCGGACCCGTGCGCCGGCGCGAGGACCTGTTCAAATTGCTGTCGGAACGCGAGCGCGCCGCATTGGCGCCGCGGCTGCGTTCGCCGATCGGACTCAAACTGGGCGGACAAGGGCCGCAAGCGATCGCCTTGAGCATCGCCGCGCAGTTGCAGGCCTATCGCTACTGCGAGGAGCCGCGTTGAGCGGTACGCATGCGGTGGTGGTGCTGGCCGCAGGCGGCAGCCGGCGGCTGGGCAGACCGAAGCAGTTGTTGACGCGGGCCGGCGAGACGCTGGTGCATCGCACCGTGCGTTTGGCGTCGGAGACTTCGCCGCGGCGGTTGTGGGTGGTGACGGGCGCCTATCGCGATGAGATCCAAACCGCGCTGGCGGGAATGGATTGCGAATTCCTCTTCAACGAAGACTGGGCGACGGGGCTGGCAAGCAGCCTGCAAACGGCGGCTGCGGTTTTGACCGCGCACACCGGCCCGGTGCTGATCGCCGGCTGCGATCAGCCGGCGCTGGAAAGCGTTCACCTGTCGCGGTTGCTGAGCGGCGCCGAAGCCGCGGGATGCGCGGCGACATCGCATGGCGGGATGCCCGGCATCCCGGCGGTAGTGCCCGCAGCCATCATGCGGGTTGCGAACGAGTTGAGCGGCGATCGCGGGTTCGGCGAACGACTTCGCCGCCTGCCACCGGAAGCGCTGATGACCATGCGCGCGGACGAACTGGCATTGGACATCGACGATCAGGAAGATTTGCGCATCGCCGTGCAGCGCGGGTTGATCGACGACCCCGCGCAAGCCGGTTCCTGATGCGCAAATCGCGACCGGGAATTCAACCGCGCAAACGACGATCGAACAGCGCGATCGTCCGCCGCCACGCCTCTTTCGCCGCTTTCTCGTCGTAACGCGGCGTGGTGTCGTTATTGAAGCCGTGCTGGGTTTCCGCCGGTTGGTACAGCGCGTACTTCACGCCGGCCGCTTTCAATGCCTGTTCGTACGGCGGCCAAGTGGCGTTGACGCGTTCGTCGTTGGCGGCCAGAACGACAAGCATCTCGGCCTTGATCTTCGGCACGTCGGCCAGCTCCGGCGCCGGGCCGTAGAACGGCGCAGCCGCCGACAGTTGCGGCACCTGGGTGGCCAGGAAGTTCGACATGCCGCCGCCCCAGCAGAAGCCGACCACGCCTAGCTTGCCGTTGCCGCCTTCGATGCCGCGCAGCATTGCGGCTGCGGCCAGGAAATCCTCGCGGGTCTTGGTCTGATCGAGCTTGGCGAATTGCGTGCGCGCGGCATCCTCGTCGCCCGGATAGCCACCGAGCGGGAACAGCGCATCCGGCGCGAAGACGATGAAGTTCTCCAACGCCAACCGGCGCGCGATGTCTTCGATATGCGGATTCAAGCCACGGTTCTCGTGCGCGACCAGCACCAGCGGCAGCGTGCCTTTCGACTTCGCCGGCTTGACCAGATAACCACGGCCTTTGCCGTAGCCCTTGGGCGAATCGAATTCCAGGCGCCGGGCGGACAGCCTGGCATCGTCCGGCTTGATCTGCTGCGCGGCGGCGAACTGCGGGCTCAGCGCGGCGAGCAATCCGGCCGCGCCGGCGGCGCCGACCGCGAACTGCGCCGCACCGGCTAGGAAACCGCGGCGGTCGATGACGCCGTGGACGTACTGATCGAACAGGCGCAGCACTTCCGGATCGAAATCGCTGGCCTTGGCGCGGGGGCGGTCGGACATGGCGGGACTCCGTGACGGCAGGCGGCCATTAGGCCAGAAAACGGGTTAGCGGATCGTTGCGCGTCGTCTTCCGCAACCTCACCCACCTCGGGCTTAGCCCTCTCCCGCTTGCGGGAGAGGGAGGGTCCGCGGCGACGAAAAAAATTTCTAAGAGTTTGTCGATCCGGCGCCTCCCGATACGTCGTCCTTTCAAAACCCACATCGGACACCTCAGGAGACGACCATGTTCAAGACCACCGCTCTCGCCGTGCTGACCTTTGCCGCCATCGCCCTGACCCCGGCCCCGGCGCTGGCGCAGAAAACACAAGTGCAGAACGCCGCCCAGGCCGAAAAAAACGGCCGCCTGGCCATCAACGGCGTGAACTACTACTACGAGATCCACGGCAAGGGCGAACCCTTGTTGTTGCTGCACGGCGGCCTGGGTTCGATCGACATGTTCGGCCCCGCCCTGGACAAGCTGGCCGAAAGCCGCGAAGTGATCGCGGTCGATCTGCAAGGCCACGGCCGCACGCCGTTGGGCGATCGCCCGTTCAAGCTGGAATCGATGGGCGACGACATGGCGGTCCTGGTCGCCAAGCTGGGTCGCAAGCAGGTCGACGTGCTCGGCTATTCGATGGGCGGCGGTGTCGCCTTCCGCATGGCCGCGCAGCATCCGCAAAGCGTGCGCCGGCTGGCGATGGTGTCCACGCCGTTCTCCGACGAAGGCTTTTATCCCGGCATCCGCGCCCAGCAGAACCAGGTCAGCGCCGCGATCCTGCCCATGATGCTGCAGACGCCGATGTACCAGGGCTACGTCGCCGTGGCGCCGAACAAGGACGAATTCCCGCGCCTGCTGGACACCATCGGCAATTACATGAAGCAGCATTACGACTGGTCCGCCGACGTCGCCAAGCTGGCCATGCCGACGATGCTGGTCTACGGCGACGGCGACATGTTCCGTCCCGAGCACGAGATCAAGTTCTACCAACTGCTCGGCGGCGGCCTGCAGGACGCGGGCTGGCAGCGCGAAACTTTGTCGAAGAACCGCCTGGCGATCCTGCCCGACGTGACCCATTACGACATCTTCGCATCGCCGCGTTTGATCGCGACCGTGCTGCCCTTCCTGGACGGGAAGAGCGACGCCAAGAGCTGGGCGCAGCAAGTGGACGGATCGCGTTGATCGAAAAGTCGGCGCATCGGGGCTGCGCTTCGGCGCGGCCTTCGCTTTTCATCGGCGGCACGCGGCAGATCGGAAAATAATCGTGAGAATAGTGATGTTCGTCACGATTTTATTCGACCTGCCGAAAGTAAGTATCGCGTTAAAACAATAGTATGAGCATGCGAGCACGCGCCGAGCGACGGCTCGGGCGGCCGGGGAGGCCGCGGTTCGCAAGGAATGATCGATAGATCGACGAACGGGCATCCGCCCGTCGCAGCGCCGTCACGGCGCGATCGATAGCGCAAGGATGCCCGCGCTTTGGACCGCCGCCGCGACTCAAGGGGGGGTTATGTCCATTCGTATTCGCAACCGCATCCGCCGTCATCCGCTCAGCCGCGGCATCGCCCAAGCGCTGCCTTTGTTGATCGTCCTGCAAGCCGCCAGCGGGCGCGCCGAAGCCGCATGCACGCCGGCCGCGCCCACGGATGGCGCCACCGTCAGCTGCACCGGCGTGCCGATCCTGCTGCCGCCCAATCCGAACAGCTTCCTGAGCAACGCCAACAATCTGGACGTCACCGTGCAATCCGGCGCGATCATGAGCACGCTGCCGGGCGGCACCGCGATGACGTTCGGCGGCAACGGCCTGACCTTGAACAATCTGGGCGCGATCGACGCCAATGCGGCTGGATCGCTGGTGCTGTCGCGCGCGCTGTCGGTGGGCAACCTGGTCGTGCCCGGCAGCGGCAACGTGAGCATCAACAACCAGGGCACCATCGAAGGCACGTTCGACGGCACCTTCGGCCTGCTCGGTGCCGCGATGGTCGTGGCCAACACCGGCACCACCACCGTCACCAATTCCGGCACCTTCGGCATGAGCGCGCTGGGCCTGTTCGATCCAATCAATTCGATCGCGGTCGGCATCTACGGCGGCGGCAACGTCAATTTCACCAACACCGGCAGCATCACCGGGCGGGTGGCGTTCTCCAGTCCGAACAGCGGCGGCAACGTCTTCGTCAACGCCGGCACCATCAACGGCAGCGTTTCGCTCGGCACCACGCTCGCCAATGACACCTTCGTCGCCGTCACCGGCTCCAGCATCAACGGCGGATTGGTGCCGCTGCCGGGCATCACCATTCCCACGCCGTCGGTACCGCCGAGTTTCCTCACTTACGCCGCGGGCGGCACGGTCGATGCCGGCATCGGCGGGCTAGACACGCTGGTGCTGCAGAACACGGTCGCCGGGCCGGGCTCGGGCAACGGCGGCAGCGGCACGATTTCGAGCGCGCAATACCTCAATTTCGAAAACCTGACCGTCAACAGCGGCACCTGGACCTTGCAGGGCGCGGCGGTCAGCGGCAGCGCCACGCTCAATGGCGGCACGGCGATCTTCGACAACGCCCTCTCGTTCGGCAGCGGCCCGTTGACCGGCAACGGCGGCGCGATCCAGGCCTCGGTCGGCGGGTTGACCTTGGCTCAGAACGTCAATCTCACCGGCGGCATGATTGTGCAGGGCGTGAACAGCCTGACGCTCGGCGGCACCGTCAGCGGCAGTGGCGGCATGATCAAGAACGGCGCGGGCACGCTGACGCTGGCCGGCAACAACAACTTCAGCGGCGGCTTCGCGCTGAACGGCGGCGGGCTCACGCTCGGTTCGGCTGGATCGCTGGGCACGGGTTTGTTCCTGGTGGGCGGTCCGTCATCGCTCAACACCGCGTTCACCGGCACGCTCACCAATCAGGTGCAGCTCAACGGCGCGCTTACGCTGAACGGCGCGGGCAATCTCACCCTCAGCGGCAACATCAACGGCGCCGGTTCGCTGACGCTCGCCAGCGGCAACCTGGCGCTGGCCGGCAGCAACAATTATTCCGGCGGTACGGTGCTGCAAGCCGGTTCGATCCATGCGGGCAACAGCAGCGCGCTCGGCGGCGGGACGCTCACCGTCAACGGCGCGGCCGGCCTTACCGGCGCGGCGGGCGTGGCGCTGGGCAACAACATCGTGCTCAACAACACCTTGAACTTCGGCGCGGGCGGCGGTGCGTTGACGCTCAACGGCACGATCAGCGGCGCCGGCGGCATGAGCCTGGCCGGCGCGCCGGGCCTGACGCTCAACGGCGCCAACAATTTCGGCGGCGGCTTCAACCTCGGCGGCGGCGCCTTGGTCGTCGGCAACAATCTCGCGCTCGGCGGCGGCGCGGTGACCGTCAGCGGCGCGGGTTCGCTGGATGCCAATGCGAACGTGTCGCTGGCCAACAACTTCAACCTCAACGCCGGCCTTGCCATCGGCGGCAGCAATAATCTGGCGTTGAACGGAACCATCGCCGGCTTGGGCGGGCTCACGAAGAACGGCGCGGCGAATCTCACGCTCGGCGGACCGAATACCTTCGCCGGCGGCGTGAACCTGCTGGGCGGCGGATTGACGCTCGGCACCAGCACATCGCTCGGCTTCGGCGCGCTGACGGTCAACGGCGCGTCGACGTTGAATGCGAACACCGGCGTGAACGTCGGCAATGCGGTCGTACTCAATGCCGACTTGAGCATCGGCGGCGCGAACGACATCGCGCTCGGCGGCCTGGTCAGCGGCGGCGCCGGCCTGACCTTCAACGGCACCGGCACGCTGGCGTTGAATGCCGCCAACACTTTCGGCGGCGGCGTCGATCTGGGCGGCGGCACCTTGAGCGCGGGCAACAATCTTGCGCTGGGCGTCGGCGGCTTGAACGTATTCGGCGATGCGAACCTGCATGCCGGCGTGCCGGGCATTTCGCTGGGCAACGCGGTCGACATCGCCGGCGGCGCCACGCTCACGCTGGGCGGCGCGAACGCCTTGGCTTTGAACGGCACCGTGTCCGGAGCGGGCGGGTTGTCGGTCAATGGTCCCGCCACTTACACCCTCGGCGGCAGCAATGTTTTCGACGGCGGCGTTTCGCTCGGCAGCGGCATCCTCTTGCTCGCCACCGACACGTCGCTCGGCGCCGGCACGCTCGATGTCGTCGGCAACGCGAGCTTGGGCAGCACCGGCGCCGCGCTGAACCTGGGCAACGACGTGAACATCGCCGCCGGCATCGCCTTGAACACCGGCGGCGCGGCCGATCTCGCTTTCGGCGGCACGATCTCCGGCGATGGCGGCCTGGCCAAGACCGGGCCGGGCGTGTTGTCGTTGAACGGCGCGAACACTTTCGCCGGTGGCATCGATCTGCTGTCCGGCGCGATCGAAGCCGGCACCGATACCGCGCTCGGCAGCGGCGCGCTGACCGTGAATGGCGCATCGACGCTGACCGCAGGCGCAGCGGTTTCATTGGCCAACGACATCGACCTGAACGCCGGCTTGAACATCAGCGGCACGCACGACATGACGTTGAGCGGCAACATCGGCGGCAGCGGCGGATTGGGATTCGCCTCGCCTGCCACGTTGACGTTGACGGGCGCAAACAATTTCAACGGCGGCGTCGCGCTCGGCGGCGGCCGGCTGGCCGTCGGCACCGACACCGCTTTGGGCACCGGCGCACTCAACGTGGGCAGCAGTGCGATGTTGACCGCCGCTGCGCCGAGCATCGCGCTATCCAACGCGGTGAACCTCGGCGCAGGTGCCGTGCTCGCCATCGAAGGAAACAACGATCTCGCATTGGAGGGCGCCATCGGCGGCGCCGGCGGCCTGGTGATGAACGGCACCGGCACGCTCAGCCTGGGTGGCGCGAACAACTTCGGCGGCGGGGTCGCGCTGAATGCAGGCATGCTCGGCGTCGGCGACGATCTCGCTTTGGGAACGGGAACGTTGCGCGTCGGCGCGGATGCCGGCTTGTTCGCCGACGGCGCGGGCATCGCGCTCGGCAACGCGATCGATCTGGCGAGCGGCGCGGAATTGGCCGTCGGCGGCAGCGAAGATCTGGCTTTGGATGGCGCCATCGGCGGCGCCGGCGGGCTCGCTTTCGAAGGCAGCGGCGTGTTGAGCTTGAACGCGGCCAATGCCTACGGCGGCGGCACGCGGCTGAGTTCCGGCACATTGATGCTGGGCGACGCGGCGGCTTTGGGCACCGGCGCGCTCGGCATCGACGGCGCCGCGAGCCTGGGTGCCGGCATCGCCGGACTCACCATCGGCAACGCGGTCGATCTGGCCGCCGACAGCGCTTTGAATATCGTCGGCGGCAACGCCATGAACCTCGGCGGCGCCGTCACCGGCAGCGGCACATTGATCAAGAGCGGCAGCGGCGCACTGGGTTTGAATGGCCCGGTGGTGGGTTTCAGCGGCGGATTGTCGGTGCAGGGCGGCACGCTTAGCGTCGCCAGTCCGATCGCCGCGGGCTTCGCTTCCGCGGCCGGTACCACTACGAACTTCAGCGCTGGCGGCGATCATCTCACTACCGCCGGCAGCGTTGCCGGTGCGGTGAATCTCGGCGGCGGCGACGATCGGTTCGATGCGAGCCTCGCGCAATTGGCCGGTATCACCGGCGCGATCGACGCCGGCATCGGCAGCGACACCTTCGGCGTCGCGGGCGCGGGCGAAGCGGCCTTGCCGGTTTCACTGACCGGCTTCGAAACGCTGGACTTCGCTTCCGGCGGCACGCTGATCGTGTCGAATGCGGCGTTCGGCAATAGCCTGATCGGCGGCAATCTGGTGTTGAACGGTAATCTCGGCGGCAATGCGACCGTCGCAGGCGGCGGCGCGCTGATCGGCGACGGCGCCTTGTCGGGCGCGCTGACGGTGAACGGGATCCTGGCGCCGTCGGGCCTTTCCGGAGCGAGCGGCGCGGCGGCCGGCAGCGGTACGGCGGGAGCTTCGTTGAACGCCGGCAGCCTGGCGATGGGGGCGGGCGGCAGTCTGCAGCTGCGCCAAGACGCCGCAGGCGCCACCGACAGCATCGTCGTCGCCGGCAACGCGGCGCTCGGCGGACAAGTGATCGCGATTCCGCAAGCCGGCAGCTACGCACCGGTGACCGAATACCGCATCGTGGATGCGGGCTCGCTCAGCGGCGCGTTCGGCGGTGTCAGCCAGACCGCGCTGCCGTTCCTCGATGCGGCGCTGGTCACGGTCGGAAACGACGTGTTCCTGCGCTTGAGCCAGCACGATGTCGGCGGCGGCATCCGCTTCAACGAATTCCCCGGCTTGAGCGGCAACCAGCAAGCCGTGGCCGACGCCTTGCAAGCGATCGCCGACGCGGGCGACGGCCAAGTGGAAACCTTGATCGCCGCGGCACGCGGCCTGACCGCCGGTCAGGCGCCGCGCGCGTTCGACACGCTCAGCGGCGAAACCTACGCTTCGATCGCCAGCGCAGGGCGCTACGCCGCCGAACAGATGCAGCGCAGCGTCGCGCGCCAACTCGATCGCCTGCGCGACGGCGGCGCGCAAGAAGGCTGCGCCAACGGCACCCCGTGGATCACGGCTTACGGCGGCCGCGCCGACTTCGACGGCGACGGCTTGGCCGGCATCGACCATTCTTCGTACGGCGTGACGATCGGCGTGGAAGGCCGGCCGGGCGAGAATCTGTGCCTGGGCGGCCACATCGGCCTATCGCATTCGAAAATGGATACCGACGGTCGCGCCGACGATGTCGACGCGGATCGCTTCAACGCCGGCCTGCATTTCCTGTATTCGCCGTCCGCGTTCTGGACCCAGGGCGCGGTCGGCATCGTCTATGCGGGCTACGACACCGAGCGCGAAATCGACGTCGGCGTTTTCAAGCGCCGCGCCGAATCGCATTCCAGCGGAGAAAGCGTCTACGCGATGTGGGAAGCCGGCGGACGCTGGGAGCGCGGTAGCTGGCGGATCGAACCGCTGGCGGGCGTGTACTACCACAAGGCCGACGACTTCCGTTTCGCCGAGCACGGCGCCGGCGACGCCGATTTGAACGTCGCGGTCTCCGATTACGACGTCACCACGCTCGGCGTCGGCGTGCGCTTCGCGGGCACGGGATCGCGTTGGCATCCCACCGCCGATGTCCGCTATCTGCACGATCTGGACGACGACGCGCCCACCGCGCGCAACGCCTTCGCCAACGCCTCGGTGCCGGATTTCGGCATCGTCGGCTTCGGCGCCGAGCGCGACCGGGTCAACGTAGGCTTGGGCCTGAACTACCGGTTCGGCGCGCACGGCAGCGGTTTCGTCGAATATCGCGGCGATATCGGCGGCGACGATCGTGCCCATACCTTGAATGTCGGCCTGCGCTGGAGTTGGGGCGTTGAGAAGTAAGCACCGGTAGCCGTAGAACAAAAGCCCCTCTCCGCCGGGAGAGGGGTGTGGGTTCGGCGAAGCGGAAATCCCCAAGACCGCGATGCCTGCGCCGGCGCTATACGGCATCGAGCACGACGCCGTACTCCGAACCCTCATCCGCCCTTCGGGCACTTCTCCCGATGGGAGAAGGAAGCCCCGCCGGATCCGTCGATTCGCCGCCCCTCAGTTCGTCTTAGAAGACATGGGCATCCGCCCGGATATCTAACGAACGAACGGGGCTCGAACATGAAACTGGTAGTAGGCACCTTCCTCAGCCTGGACGGCGTGATGCAGGCGCCCGGCGGCGACGAGGATTGCAGCGGCGGCTTCGAGCGCGGCGGCTGGGCGGCGCCGTATTTCGACGACACGATGGCGCGGCTAACTGTCGCCTGGACCGAGCGCTGCGACGTGCTCCTGCTCGGCCGCAAGACCTACGAGATATTCGCCGCGTACTGGCCGCACGCGGACGACGAGCGGGTGCCGATCGCGGCCAAGTTGAACAGCGTGACCAAACGGGTGGCTTCGCGAACTTTGCGTTCGCTCGACTGGGCGCATTCGCAGTTGATCGAAGGCGACGTGGCGCATCAAGTCGCCAAATTGAAGAAGCAGTCCGGTCGCGAGATCCAGGTGGCCGGCAGCGGCGATCTGGTGCGTACCTTGCTCGAATACGGGCTGGTCGACGAATTCCGCTTGTGGACATTTCCTGTCGTGCTGGGCAAAGGCAAGAAACTGTTCGCAGAGGGCGCGGTACCCGCCGAATTCCAGTTGATCGATACCCGCACGACCGGCGCCGGCGTGGTCGTCAATTGCTACCGAACACGGGGCGTCTTCGCTTGACAGATTCCTGCGCGGATGCAGGATCGAATCCGAAACGTAGCCCGGGTGGAGCGAAGCGATACCCGGGAAGCTCAGTCGCATCAAGAGGGCGACCCCGGGTATCGCTTCGCTCCACCCGGGCTACAGGCCGTGTCCGCCGATCGGTGCGGTGGTGGCGCCGTTGCTGAAGCCGGCGATCAGCGGCTTGCCGCGCGCGATGGCCTGTTTCACCGCGGGCAGCGACAGCGAAGCCTTATGGCTGGCCTCGCTGTCCCACACTTCGGTGATCCAGATGCCGTCGGCGTCCGCCGGATCGTGCGCGACGACGTAACTCAGGCAGCCCGGCATGTCGTCGATGCCTTCCAGCAGGATTGCGACCAGTTCGTCGCGCTTGCCGGGCGCTGCGGTCATTTTGCCGATCAGTCCGTACATCATTGTTTTCTCTCCCGTGTCCGCCGCGACCGGCAGGCCCAGCGCTACGACGGCGAAAGCGCCGGCAGTCGCCAGGAAGTCGCGTCGATCGAGGCTCATGCCCAAATGTTAACCCGCAGGCACGGCCTATCGGAGCGTCCGGGATCCATCGCGCACCGGCCGTGACGATCGGCTACCCTGGCGGCGTTCGAAACCACCTGGGGAGGGGGAGATGAACGCCGAAGCCGCAAACGCAAGACCGAAGAGTTTCTGGATCATCGCTATCGCCGCGCTGTTGTGGAACCTGATCGGCACGGCCATGTTCTACCTGCAAATCAGCATGACGCCCGAACAGATCGCCGCTTTGCCGGCCCCGCAACGCGAAGTCTGCGAGGCCACGCCGACCTGGCTGTACGGACTGTTCGGCATCGCCGTGATCGGCGGCGTGCTGGGCTCGCTGGGTTTGCTGCTCAAGAAGAAGTGGGCGGTCGTGCTGTTCTTGATTTCGCTGCTCGCGGTCGTCGCGCAAACCGTCGCCACTTTTGTCGTCACTCCGGCATGGAGCGCGTTCGGCGCGGCCGGACTGGTGATGCCGGCGATCGTGCTAGTGATCGCCATCCTGTTGTGGCGTTATTCGCGCAAAGCCGCGGCCAGGGGTTGGCTTGGCTGAAGCTCGCGCTTCGCGTAGAGAAAACCGCCGGCATGCCGGCGGTTTTCGTTTTTTCGGGCTTCGGAATCAGAAATCGAAGCGCACCTGCAACTGCGCCAGGTCCAGATCCAGATCTTCCACTTCGAAACGGCTGTATTCGCCGCGCAACGCCACCTTGTCGGTGAAGCGGTATTGCAAGCCCAGGCCGTAGGTCGGATCGCTGCCGCTGTCGTCGCGGGTGCCGGTCAGGCCGGGAAGGGACTGGTCCAGATTCCAGCGCTGGAAACCTGCCTTGGCGTAGCCGGAGAACTTGTCGGTGAACGGCACAGTGCCGACTGCGGTCAGCGAGACCGAGTCCGCTTCCAGCGCGCGTCCGGTGCCGTTCGGTTCTAGCTTGCCGAAATCAGAATAGCCCGCTTCCAGGCCGAAATAACGATTGAACTGATAGCCGGCGAAAGCCGAGAACGCGGTGTCTTCGTCGTCGTAAGCCGATTCGTCGACGAAGGATTGACCGGCGCCCACGCCCGCATAGAACCCGGGTTTGTCTTGCGCCTGCGCGCCGAGCGCGGCGGCGCCGAGGACGATGGCCAGCAACGCACGGGACAGCAGCTTGTTGTTCTTCATAACGACTCCTGCAAGGGACGCCGCGCGCGAAGGGGGGAGGGAGCGCGACGGTAGGTCCATGCGACGGGCCCCGGCACGTTGCCTGGACAGCCATCGCTGCAGGAATGAAGTGGTTGCGCCGCGATGCGGGCAAAAGGCGGCGAAACAGGGATGGAATATCCCGCGAACGGGATATTGCGCCGCTCAGGAATGCGGCGTCTGATACGCCGTTTTGGGCGAGTCGGCGATCGCCGCTGCGCGCGATTCGACGTAAGCCATATCTTCTTCCGAGGCTTCTTGTCGGATCTCCGCGACGAATCGGTTCAGACGCTCGCGGAATTCCTCGGGCGAAGCGGCCCGATGCTTCAGATAAGGCGCGGCCGCGGCCAGCGCGCCCAATTCGACATCCAGCTGCCGGCGGCTTTTGCTCATCGCTTCAATCCGGCGCCTTGGCCGGCACGAAAGGCGACACCGGATCGCTGGCGGGGAAGGTTTCCTCCAGTGCCTCGTCGTGGTTATCGCTCTCGTGTCGTTTGCGTTCGTCGCGCTCGCGCTCGGTTTCGCGCACAGACGGTTTGCCGTCGTCGATCGGAGGATCTTTGCGATCCTGATTGGTCTTCGCCATGGCGTGAATTTGCTCGCGGGCGCGGCAAACCGGCGTGAAGAACAAGACGCTCAAGACCGGTCATTCACAAGATCGAGACTATGGTCGTTTTCGGTTTTTCATGCCCCGAGGCGAATCATGAATTCGGGTTTTTTCCGCAGAAACGGCCTGTCGCTGGTGCTGCTGCTCCTGTTCCTGGGCAGCTTCGCCGGACAGATCGCCAGCGGCTTCAGCGTGCTGAACGACGAACGTCTGGAACGCGGCCAGCCGCCGGTGTCGGTCCGGGAATATCTGGGCCAGGGCCAGTTCCTGTCGGCGACCTTCGAGAACTGGGAAAGCGAATTCCTGCAGATGGGGTTGTACGTGCTGCTGACCGTGCGCCTGCGCCAAGTCGGCTCGGCCGAATCGCGGCCGATGCAGGCAGAGGAGGAAAAGATCGACCCAGGCGAGAAGCCCTGGCCGGCGCGCGCCGGCGGCCTCTGGCGCAAGCTCTACGCCCATTCCTTGTCGACTGCGTTGTTGTTGCTGTTCGCGATCGCCTTCGTCGCGCATTGGCAGGGCAGCTGGCGTCAATTCTCGGAGGAGGCCGCGGCCAAGGGCAAGATTCCGCCCGATGCGTGGTCGTACCTGGGGCAAGCCCAATTCTGGTTCGAATCCTTCCAGAACTGGCAAAGCGAGTTCCTCGCCGTGCTGTCGCTGGTGTTGCTGTCGATTTTCCTGCGCCAGGACAAATCGCCGCAATCAAAGCCGGTCGACGCGCCGCATGCGCAGACCGGCGCATAAGTACCGCAGCGTTTTCTTAACGCTTCAGCGAAACGCTTTCACGAAACCGTGGCGCGCGCTTCACCGCGCGGCGACGGAGAATGGTTGAAAGTCGTGTCTCCCCCAGGAGAAAGACGTCATGGCCAGAAAGATCGAATACGACACCGCCCAATTACGCGAACTCTTGCTGCAGGCGCTGGAAACCGAGCGCGGCGGCATCAAGATCTACGAGAACGCGATCCAGTCCGCGGTCAACGACGACCTGAAGAAGGAATGGCAGGAATACCTGGAAGAGACGCGCACCCACGAGAAAGTGCTGCTGAACGTGTTCTCCGAACTCGGCATCGACCCGGAAGAGCAGAGCCCGGGCCGCGCGGTCGTCGCGCACCAGGGCCAGTCCCTGGTCGCGGCGATCCAGATGGCGCGCAAGAACGCCGACGCCAACGCCGCCGAAATCGTCGCCGGCGAATGCGTGGTGCTGGCCGAAACCAAGGATCATCTGAATTGGCACTTGATCGGACATGTGGCCAAGCAAGGCACGGGTCCGGAAACGAAGATCCTGCAGGCGGCGTTCGAAGCGGTGGAGAAGGACGAAGACCATCATCTCTATCACACCACCGGATGGACCCGAGAACTGTGGATTCAATCTCTCGGTTTCCCTGCGGTGTTGCCGCCGCCGGAAGAAGTCAAGCACGTGGAATCGGCGATCGGCGCTTCCCGCGCGGAGCAGGCGCGCAACAAGATGCTGTAGTCTCGGCAGCCCGCGGCTTGTCCGCCGCCCCTCCGACTCATGACGGACCATTCGCTGTTCCCGGCTTCGGCGCTGCAGTTGACGCAAGACGCCGAGGGCGGCATCCGCTATTGGCCGGACGCCGCCGATGCGGAGACCGCCGCGCGCTGGTTCGCCGAATTGCGCGAACGGGTGCCGTGGAAATCCGAGCGCAGGCCGATGTACGACCGGGTGGTGGACGTGCCGCGCCTGCTCGCGGCCTTTCGCCTGGATGCCATTCCGGGGGATCTTCCGGCATTGGAGGAGATTGCGGCCGTAATGCGCGCACGCATCGAAGCGCCGTTCAACGCGGTCGGTCTGAATTTGTACCGGAACGGCAACGATAGCGTGGCGATGCACAACGACAAGCTGCATACGCTGACTCCGGGACAGCCGATCGCGATCGTCTCGCTCGGTGCCCCGAGGCGCATGGATATCCGCGCCAAGGCCGCGCCGCGACGCACCCAGCGCATCGTGCTCGAACCCGGCAGTCTGTTGGCGATGAGCCATGCTTCGCAGCTCTGCTACGAACACGGCATCCCCAAGACAAGCCAAGCGATCGGGCCGCGAATCAGCGTAGTGTGCCGCGTGCGGCCTGCGGGACGGCTCTCCGTCTGAGCCTCATGCCCGCACCGAACGCGCGCTGCGCACGTCGGCGCCGAGCGCGTCCTTCATCACTGCGATCGCGCGCCGGTTGCGTTCTGCGCTCTGCGATGCGACGCAATCGCGCGGCACGATCACCTCGAACTCGTGCATGTGCGCGTCGGCCGCGGTCGCCAGAACGCAGGAGTCGCCGGCAATGCCGGTCACGACCAATCGTTGCGCGCCCAGGCGTTCCAACAATATCCGCAGCGGGGTGGCGTGGAAGGCCGAGTGCCGCGGCTTCAGCACGAAATAATCGTCGTGCTCGGGGGCCAGCAGCGCCGCGATCTGCGCGCCCGGCGCGCCTTCGCGGCTGCAGATCGCCACAAGCTGCCTGAAATCGGATTGCCACTGGGTAAAGTTGTCGTTGATATAGACCGCCGGCACGCCGCGCGGCTTCAACCGCGCCTTGAGCGCGGCGATCCGCCTCGCCGCCGGCAAGGCGGCGCGCCGCAAGGACGCCGCACCGGCGAAATCGAAGGGATTGATCATGTCGATGATCAGCAGCGCGGATGTCTGCGGCATGGCGTCGGTTCCTCTCCACCGCCAGCAGAACATCGCACCGGTGGCGGCGGCGTGAACCGCTTCACGGAGGCGTGATCCTCGCTGCACGAGCATGTCCGCATGGAGACGAGCGCGCCCGGCGACCGTTCGGTGGTGCTGTTGGTGACGGATGCCGACAACGATCCGCACGGCCACGATCACCGAACCCGCATCGCGATGGCCGAGCGCTTGGCTGTGTTGCGCGGCGAGGCTTATGCCGGCGTGTTCGACCCGTCCGTGGATTACGGCGCCACGCCGTACTTCGTACCCGATTGCACTTTGCCGAGCGAGCAGGCCGCGACGCTCGGCATTCGCGACGTGGACGATCTGTTCGGCGGCGTGGTGCCGCACGCTTTCCTCGGCAACAAGACCATCAGCCACCCCGCGATCGGACCGAATGCGGCGGCGCCTGCGGGATGGTCGGCTCGCCTGGCCGATCGCTTGGGAGATGCGGTATTGCCGGGATATTCGGCGTTCGCATACGAAGACGCCCGCGCAGCTGGACGACGCTTGTTGGAAGGCGGGCGGGTCCGGGTTAAATCGCCGCTCGGCATCGGCGGCGGTGGTCAGGCGGTCGTGACCAACGCCGACGAATTGGAGGTGGCTTTGCGCGAAGCGGGCGAATCCGAAATGCCCGAGCACGGTGTGGTGCTCGAGCGCGATCTGTTCGATCCGATCACCTACAGCGTCGGCACCCTGCGCTTGTGCGGGGCGTGCTTCTCCTATTACGGCACCCAGCTCTTGGTGGAGGATCGTGCCGGAAACGCAGTGTACGGCGGTTCCGAACTCGTGGTCGTGCGCGGCGGCTTCGATGCCTTGGAAAATCTGGAAGCAACGCAGGCCGCGCTCACGGCCGTGCATTTGGCCGCACGCTACGACGCGGCGGTTTCGGCCGAATTCCCAGGCTTTTTCGCTTCGCGCCGTAATTACGACGTGGCAGCCGGCGCGGATAGCCAGGGCAGGGAGCATATCGGCGTGCTGGAACAGTCGTGGCGGATCGGTGGCGCGACACCGGCTGAATTGGCTGCGGTGCGGATGCTGGTCGCCGAACCGGATCTGGATTGGGTGGCGGCCTCCACGCATGAAACACACCGTCCCCAAGCACCGCCGCCCGGTGCGGATGTGCATTTCCATGATCCGAGCCGCGAAGACGGGCCGGTGCTGAAATATTCGTTGGTGCGCAAGCATGGACATACGGCTTGAGAAAATCGAGATCGCGGTCGACGACGAACGCATCCGGGGCACGGCGCTGTGGCCGCCGCGGCGTTTGCCGGGCGTGCTGTTCGTGCATGGCTGGGGCGGCAGCCAGCAGCACGATCTGACCCGGGCGCGCGAAGCGGCGGGCTTGGGTTGCGTCTGCCTGACCTTCGATCTGCGTGGCCACGAGGACACCGCAGCGCAGTGGGAAACGGTAAGCCGCGAACTGAACCTGCGCGACTTGCTGGCGGCTTACGACCGCCTGGCGGCGCATCCTGCGGTCGATCGTTCCGCGATCGCCGTGGTCGGCATCAGCTACGGCGGTTATCTCGCCGCGATCCTGACCACGCTGCGTCCCGTGCGCTGGCTGGCGCTGCGCTCGGCCGCGCTATACAAGGACGCGGATTGGGAATCGCCCAAGCGCAAGTTGAATCTGGATCCGGACCTGCCGGACTACCGCCGGCGCCCGATCGACGCACAGGACAACCGCGCCTTGCGCGCGGCGGCGGAATTCCGCGGAGATGCATTGCTGGTCGAGGCCGAGCGCGACGTGGTGGTGCCGCACCAGACGACCGAGAACTACCGCAAGGCCTTCGCCCACACCCGTTCGTTGACCTCGCGCGTGCTGGCCGATGCGGACCACGCGCTGTCGAGCAAGCAAGCGCAGAAGGACTACACCGGGGTGCTGATCAAGTGGCTGACCGAAATGATCGTCGGTGCGCGCGAACAGGCGGCCAAGACGCAGGTGGAGGAGAACAAAAAAAGCGAAACCCGTAGCCCGGGTTGAGCGCAGCGATACCCGGGGGACACGCCGCAACTCGCCCCCGGGTATCGCTGCGCTCAATCCGGGCTACGGTTCATACGCGGTCGTCGATGCCGACGATGCCGGATTTCTTCGCGCAATGCGCGCAGCAGTAGAACTTGCCGGCATGCTCGGCGCCGTGTCCGACGATCGCGCAGCCGCAATGCTCGCAACGCGGAGCGAAGGCGTGGATCGCGCATTCGAAGGAATCGAAAGTGCCTTCGCGATCGCCTCGCACGATCTTGAAGGCCTTGTCGTAATCGTTGCCGCAAACGTCGCAGGTCGCCATGGGCGTCTCCTCTTGGTCAGCCGCGCGGTCCGCCCATCACCGGCAGGACGATGCCGCTGATGTAGGCAGCGGTGACCGGCGAAGCCAGGAACACATAGGCGGGCGAAATCTCTTCGGGCTGCGCGGGCCTTCCCATGTCGCTGTCCTGGCCGAATTCGGCGATTTGCTCCGCGGTCTGGTCGGCCGGGTTGAGCGGGGTCCACACCGGCCCCGGCGCCACCGCGTTCACCCGGATCCCGCGCGGCAGCAGATTGCTGGCGAGCGATTTGGTGAACGCGTGGATCGCACCCTTGGTGGCCGAATAGTCGAGCAGATGCTTGCTGCCGAAGATGCCGGTCTCCGAGCCGGTGTTGATGATGCTCGCGCCCTTGCCCAGATGCGGCAGCGCGGCGCGGGACATGTGGATGTATCCGCCGATGTTGGTCTGCAGGGTTTCCTGCAGATGCGCGTCGCTCAGGTCCTCCAGTCTCTCCAGGTGCTGCTGGAAAGCCGCGTTGTTGACCAGGATGTCGAGCCGCCCGAACGCATCGACGGTTTCGCGCACGGCGCGTTCGCAGAAATCGGGGTCCTTCACGTCGCCGGCGATGACGATGCACCGGCGCCCCTCGTCTTCTACGCAACGGCGCGTGGTTTCGGCATCCTTTTGCTCGTCCAGATGCAGTACGGCCACGTCCGCGCCTTCGCGCGCGAACAGCACGGCGACGGCGCGACCGATGCCGGAGTCGCCGCCGGTCACGATCGCGGCCATGCCTTCGAGCTTGCCGCTGCCTTTGTAATCGGGCGCCTGGAAGCGCGGTTGCGGCCGCAAGGCGTGCTCGTTGCCGGGTTTGGCCAGATGCTGCCGCGGCAAAGGATTCTGCGGCTGGCGGCGCACGCCCGCCTGCACCGCTTTCGCGGATTTTTTCTTGCCCGCTGACCGTTCCGCGATCGCGTCTGCGCGTTTCTGGATGGCGCGTTGCTTGGAGACGGTGCGCGCCGGCGTGGCGGCACGTTTTGCAGCGGTCTTTTTCTTAGTGGCCATGCTGCTGCCTCGATGCGGCGATACGTACGATCCTAAAAGCGATGGCGTACACGGGGGGTGGAGAAGAGCGGTGACCCGAAAACAGGAAGCGCCCGCGAGGGGCGCTTCATGGCGTTAATGCCGGGTGAGGAAGCTATTCCTCTTCTTCTTCGTCCGCGTTCTGTTGTTTGCCCGGCTGCTTCTGGTCGTCGCGGTCGCGTCCTTGCTGCTGCTGCGATGGATCTTGCATCTGGTTCTGCTTGTCCTGCGAAGGGTCCTGCTTCTGACGCGGGTCCTGGTTCTGGTTGTTGCCCATGGTGCGACGCTCCTTGTGGGGGATGCCCGGGCGGATTGCCCGGCGCATGAGCAGCATGTGCCGGGTGCCGTTAGCAAGGCGCGAGAAGGGCGTGACGACGGTGCGAGCGAGCGCTCCGCGGATGAATGGTTCAGCGCACCGGCGCGGAGTATGATCCGCGGACCGCAACCCAGGATCCGAATCATGCGCGCCACGGCCTTACTGGTGCTTTCGTTGTCGCTGGCGGCCGCTTCGGCGTTCGCGGGCGAGTCCAAGTCTTATGGCCAGGCGATGCCGACCGGCGCGTCGGTGCCGATCTCGGCCGCCGTTGCCGCGCACGAGCAGTACGCCGGCAAGCCGCAGCGCTACAGCGGCCGCATCGCCGAGGTTTGCCAGAAGGAAGGTTGCTGGTTGGTGCTGGAAGACGACGGCCACAGCGCGCGGGTGATGATGCGCGATCACAAGTTCGTCGTGCCCAAGGATGCGACAGGCAAGGCCGAAGTTTTTGGCGTGCTCTCGCGCAAGCAGCTGACGCCGGAGCAGGTGAAGCACATGCAGGAAGAAAGCAAGAACGGGTTGCCGGTGTCCGATGTGGAATACCGCATCGTCGCCGACGGCGTCGAAATCGCGGGCTGAGCTTCTCGTGCAACTGCCGGAGGGCATGCGATGAACAAGCTGCTATGCGCGGCGGTCGCCGCGGTGCTGTTGTCGGCCTGCGACAAGCCGCCGCCTGCGGCCGCCACGGATGCGCAGACGCCCGCAGAAACACCCGCCGAGACGGCGAGCGCGCCGGCAGCGACCGAGCCGGTGCCTGAGGAAACGGCATCGTCCGAATCCGCCGCGCAAACGGAACAAGCGCCCGCGTCCGACCCCGCCGCCGACAAGGCGACCGACGACGCCATCGACAAGCTGTTGGGCGATCACGCGCGCTATCGCGACGCGATCGACCGATTCCAGAAAGCCGTCGCCGCCAAGGATGCCGCGGGCGTCGCGGCGCTGGTCGCGTATCCGTTCGAAGCGACGATCGACGGCAAGACGGTCAAGATCAAGGATGCCGCCGGCTTCGTCGCGCAGTACGACAAGATCGTGACGCCGCCGATCGCCGACGCCATCGTCGCGCAGAAGTACTCGGCTCTGTTCGTCAACGCGCAGGGCGTCATGTTCGGCAGCGGCGAGGCATGGGTGAACGGCATCTGCAAGGACAATGCGTGCAAGAATTTCGACGTGAAAGTGATCCGCATACAGCCGGCCGGCGAAAAATAGGAGAGGCCTCGAAATGAAGCGCGAATTCGTTCTGCTGACCGCATCCGCTTTCGCCGCCGCGCTGGCATTGTCGGCATGCCAGAAACAGCCGCAGCCCGATCCGGCAGCCGCACCCGCGGCGCCCGCTTCGGAGCCTGCGCCTGCGGCCACGCCGGAGCCCGCGCCTGGGGCGCAACCGGTCGAGCCGGCCGCTCCCGCAATGCCGGCTTTCGTCGGCAAGGTCTGGGAAGTGAAGACGTCTTCGGCGGTCGAGCCCGGCACGCAGTACAGTTTCTTGGCCGACGGCACGCTGGTGATCGCGTCGAAGAACGGCCCGCCCGGTTACGGCAAATGGACTTACGAGAACGGCGCGCTGACGATGATCGAAGAAGGGATTTCCTATCCCACCGACATCCTCAAGCTGGACGCCGGCACGTTCGAGATCCGCAGCCACAATCCCGGCGAGCCTGTGACCATTTCGATGATCTCCGCCCCGAACGCGAGCTTGCCGAGCGCGCCGGGCGGTTGACGATCGCAGCCGCGACGGGTGACAGCTGACACCTGTCGCGGCCTTCGTCTTGGGCTAGATTCGCGGCAACCACAGGGAGCCGCACCATGGCCGCGATCGCCTTGCCCGCCTTGACGCCGTACTTGGCCACCGCCGCCATCGGCTGGATTTATTACCGCCGCATCCGCCGCAGCTTCGGCCGTCAGGTTTGGCAACCCGGGCGCACGGCGTTTCGTCTCTTTTTTCTGGCGTTGGCTGCGAGCGGCTTAGGTTTCGCCGCGATCTTTCTGCCGCACGTAGGCTGGGGCATCGCCGCCGGCGCCTTGGGCGGCGCGGCGTTAGGCTGGTTCGCCTTGCGCCATACCCACGCCGAATTCGTCGAGGGACAAGGCTACTACACGCCCAATCCCTGGATCGGCGGCGCCTTGTCGCTGTTGTTGATCGGACGCTTGGCCTGGCGCTGGAGCCAAGGCGCTTTCAGCGACGGTGCGATGCAGACCGCTCAGCAGGCCAGTCCGCTGACGATGGCTTTCGCGGCCGCATTGATCGCGTATTTCCTGGCCAATAACATCGGGTTGATGCTGCGGATGCGTGCGTTGGCGGCGGAACCTCGCTAACTCCCGGTTTGTGTAGGAGCGGCTTTAGCCGCGAGCTTTTGCCCTAGCCGTCATTCCCGCGAAAAGCGGGAATCCAGCGATTTTGGCTCATGACGGCTGAAAAGCTCGCGGCTAAAGCCGCTCCTACAAAACAAAAAACGGCGTACATGGAACGCCGCATTGCGCAGACGCGCTTGAACGTTCCGTATCCGCCCTCAAATACCGCCCATTGCCCTCTGGAACGCCATCCGCATGGAGGCCTCCCCCGATCCCGTTCTCCGCGCACCGGCGCGCCGTCCGCTCCTGGCCTTCGCCGCGGGCTGGGCCCTGCTGGCCGCAAGCGCTTTCGTCCAGGCCGCGCCGCGCGCCTGCACCGAGGCTTCGAGCGTTTCCGAGCGCTCGCCGCCGGTGATCAACGTGCGCATCGACAACGATTTGTTCGCGCGCCAGGACCAGGGCTACAGCAGCGGCATCCTGGTGAGCATGGTCTCGCCGAACCTGAAGGATTACACCGAAGACGATTGCCTGCCTGGATTGGCGCGCTGGATCAACCGCCACCTCGCCAGGATCCAGCCCTCCGGCTTCGACCAACAGAACATGGTGGTGAAGATCGGGCAGGGCATCTTCACGCCGACCGATCCGGAGCGCCGCGATCTGATTGCCGACGATCGGCCCTACGCTGGCGCGCTGCTCGCCAGCTTCGGCTACAACGCGCGCAAAGGCGATCGTTTGCGCAGCACCCAACTGGTGTTCGGCATCGTCGGACCTGATGCGTATGCCGAGCAAAGCCAGAATTTCATCCACCGCCTGATCGGTTCCAAGCGCTTCAACGGCTGGGACAACCAGCTGCATAACGAGCCGGTCTTCATGCTGGTGCACGAGCGCTCGAAACGCTACGCGACCCACACCATCGGCGATCACGGTTTGCAATGGGACGCGATCAACCATTGGGGCGGGGCGATCGGAAATTTCCAGACCTATGCCAGCGCCGGCACCGAATTGCGGCTCGGTTTTCGTTTGCCGAACGATTTCGGTTCCAGCCCGGTGCGGCCGGCGGGCGACAATACCGCGCCGAACGAAAGCTACCGGGTGATGCGCGGCTGGACCTGGCATGCCTTCGTTGCGACCGACGCGAAGTGGGTGCTGCACGACATCACTTTGGACGGGAACACCTTCCGCGACAGCCATAGCGTGGACAAGAAACCGCTGGTCGGCGAGGCGGCGATCGGCATGGCGGTGACTTACGAGCGCTGGAAGTTCGCCTTCGCCCGTTATTACCGCACCCGCGAATTCGACGGGCAGCGGTCGCGGCCTTCGTTCGGCAGCTTCACGATCAGCCGGGCGTTTTGAGGTCTCGTAGAGACTTCAGGATGATGCGTTCTTGTGGGAGGGGCTTCAGCCCCGACAGCACGATCGTTGCGACAGTCGGGGCTGAAGCCCCTCCCACAAGAGCGAAGGCATAAAGTGCTGGACTTCGCTCGGCCCGGTTGCGCTTATTCACTCGCGGATCATTACAATCCGGCCGCCATGCCTCTTCGTCCCGCCATCGCTTGCCTGCTCGGCCTGGCCATAGCGCTCAGCGCGGCCGACGCGTCGGCGCGCGTCGTTTATCGATGCGTGCGCAACGGCACGGTCAGCCTGGCCACCGCGCCCGAGCCGGGATCCAAATGCGTCGCCAAGACCATCCCCGACGATGCGGCGAAGGTGCCGAACCTGTGGGGCGAGATGGGCATGATCAACGGCACCCTGTACGAACGCGAGCAGGACGGGAAGACCGTCTACAGCACGCGCAATCTGCCCGGCTCCAAGGTCTATCTGAAGTTCACCGTGCAGACGCCGCCCGGCTCGCCCGCGCACGAGGGCTTGGGCAAGATCGGCAAGCCGCAGTTGAAGATCTTCGCCAAGGAATTCAAGGCCGCGGCGAAGGCGACCGGCGTCGACGACGCCTGGCTGCGCGCGTTCGCGCATGCCGAAAGCGGTTTCGACGCGAAGGCGATATCGCCCAAGGGCGCGCAGGGCGTGATGCAATTGATGCCGCAAGTGGCGAAGGAATACGGCGTCAAGGACCCGTTCTCGTCGGCCGAATCGATCGGCGCCGGCGCGCGCCATCTGAAGCAGCTCAAGCGCCGCTACAAGGACGATCTGGTGTTGGTCGCCGCGGCCTACAACGCCGGCATCGGCGCGGTGACGCGCTACAAGGGCGTGCCGCCGTACGCGGAAACGCAGGCTTACGTGGCCAAGGTACAGGCCTTGCACGAACGCTATCTGATCGCGATGGGGCGCAAGGAAACGCCGGCCAAGTAGTTCCGGCGCCGGCGGATCACTTTTTGTGGGAGCGGCTTTTAGCCGCGAGCTCTTTCCGTTAAATCGCGACGTCGCAGCGATTGAGAGAAAGAGCTCGCGGCTGAAGCCGCTCCTACAAGAGCGGTTAGGCGGGGGTGAGTTTCAGCAGGCGCGCGCCGCCGCCGTCTTCGAGCAGCCAGATCGCACCGTCGGGCCCTTGTTCCACTTCGCGGATGCGGTGGCCCATGTCGTAGCGGGCCGCTTCGCGCGCTTTGACGCCGTCGAATTCGATGCGGATCAGCGACTGCGACGACAGCCCGCCGATGAAGCCGTCGCCCTGCCAGTCCGGGAACTGCTTGCCGGAATAGATGATGAAGCCCGCCGGCGAGATCACAGGATTCCAGAACGCTTCCGGCGCATTGAATTCCGGACGCGTGTCGTGGTCGGGAATGTCGCGACCGTCATAATGATCGCCGTTGGAGACGATCGGGTAGCCGTAGTTGGAACCGCGTTCGATCAGGTTCAATTCGTCGCCGCCTTGCGGGCCCATTTCGTGTTCCCACAGCCGGCCTTGCGCGTCGAAAGCCAAGCCCAGTGCGTTGCGATGGCCCAGCGACCAGATCTGCGCAGTCACGCCGCCCTGGTCGGCGAAGGGATTGTCGGACGGCGCGCTGCCGTCGTCGTTCAGGCGCACGATCTTGCCCAGGTTGGATTTCATGTCCTGCGCGGGATCGAATTTCTGCCGTTCGCTGGAGCTGATCCACAGCATGCCGTCTTTGTCGAAGGCGATGCGGTGGCCGTAGTGGCCGCGGCCGCTGACTTTCGGCACCTGCCGCCAGATGACTTTCAGATCCGACAAAGCGCCGCCACCATTGCCGTCCAAACTGAGCTTGGCGCGAGCGACTGCACCACCGCGCGTGTCGCCGTCGCCTTTTTCGGCATAGCTCAGGTAAACGATGCCGTTGTCGGCGAATTTCGGGTGCAGGACGATGTCGCCCAGGCCGCCCTGGCCGCCGTAGTCGACCGCAGGCACGCCGGACACTTCGCCGACGCGCTTGCTGGCTACGTCCAGCACTTTCAATTTGCCTTCTTTCTCGGTAACCAGCAGGCGGCCGTCGGGCAGGAAGGCCATCGCCCAGGGTTCGTCGAACTTAGCCACTTCGGTGCTGACGAAAGGCTTGCCGCCGGCCGGGGCCGTCGCGGATGCGGTCGCCGCGCTTTCCGATTGCGCGCTATTGGCGTTGCTGGCGCCGTTGCAGGCGGCCAGGGTCAGCGCGGTGCAGGCGAGGGCGAGCAGGGAAGGTTTCATCGAAATCTCCGGCGAAAGGGATGGCTGATTGTGCAAGTCAACTCGAAGAAATCCAAAGCCCCTTTCCCGCCGGGAGAGGGGTGAGGGTCGGCGGAACGGATGGCGCCGGAGCCGTTGCGAAAACGTCGGTTAACGATTTCAGCTGCGACGGCAGCGGGCGCAGTTTCGCCGAACCCTCATCGGCCCTTTCGGGCACCTTCTCCAGACGGGAGAAGGAAAAAATCGTCTGCATTCTCAGAACGGCACCGGCGTCAACCGCAACAACCGCACGTTGCCGCCGTCTTCCAGCAACCAAATCGCGCCGTCGGGTCCTTGCTCGACTTCGCGGATCCTTTGTCCCATCGGATAGCGCGCCGCTTCCCGCGCCTGCACGCCGTTGAACTCGATGCGGACCAGGGCCTGGGAAGCCAGTCCGCCGATGAAACCATCGCCGCGGAAATACGGGAACAGCGATCCGGTATAGATGATGAAGCCGGCGGGCGCGATCACCGGCGTCCACCAGGCTTCCGGCGCATTGAATTCGGGACGCGTGGGGTGGTCGGGAATCGGCGTGCCATCGTAGTGGTCGCCGTTGGAGACGATCGGCCAGCCGTAGTTCGAGCCGCGTTCGATCAAATTCAGTTCGTCGCCGCCCGCCGGGCCCATTTCGTGCGCCCACAGCCGGCCTTGCCGATCGAAGGCCAAACCGAGCACGTTGCGATGGCCCAGCGACCAGATCTGCGCCGTCATGCCGCCTTGCGCGGCGAAAGGATTGTCGGCCGGCACGCTGCCGTCGTCGTTCAGGCGCACGATCTTGCCCAAGTTGGAAGCCATGTCCTGCGCGGGATCGAACTTCTGCCGATCGCTGGAGCTGATCCACAGCTTGCCTTGCGCATCGAACGCCAAGCGATGGCCGTAATGGCCGTAGCCGCTGACCTTCGGCTGGCGCCAGATCACTTGCAGCCCCGACAAGCTGCCGCCGCCGCTGCCGTTCGTATTCAGCTGCGCGTACGCCACCGCGGCGCCGCGGGTGTCCCCCGCGCCGGCTTCGACGTAACTCAAATAGATGCGTTGATTGCTAGCGAACTGCGGATGCAGCAAGACCTCGCCGAGGCCGCCTTGGCCGCCGTATGCGACCGCCGGCACGCCGGTGATGTTGCCGATCTGTCGGGTCGCGGTGTTCAACAGCTTCAGCTGGCCGCCTTTCTGGGTGACGAGCAAACGGCCGTCGGGCAGGAAGGTCATCGCCCAGGGCTCGTCGAAGCGTGCGATTTCGGTGCTGACGAAAGGCGGATTCGGCAATCGCGACGCCTGCAGCGGACCGCCGACGGCGGGCGGCGCGGCCGCCTGCGCTGCAGTTGCGGAGGCCGCGACGGTGGCCTGCGTTACGGCTGCGGACGCGGGTTGCGCCGCGGGACGCCGCGAAACGGCGGCAATGAACGTCGGTTGTCCGGAATGGTCCGGATCGGCCGCTTCGATCCGCGCCGATTCCACGCGCGCATCGTCGCAGGACGACAACAGCAGGCCCGTCGCTACGACGGCGGCCGACAGCAACGATCTGTCCATGGCAGGCACCCGTTCGCGGATAGCGCTGCCACTTTGTACACCATTCGAGCGCGGCTGCGCCATCGCGCGGTTTTTACCTGCGGCGGCGCATCTTCGTGCGCGATTGCAGGCGCAAGAATGCGTTGCGCGTCCCCATCGCCGTGCCCTAACCCACATCGTCGGCGCTGTGGTTAAGGCAACGTAACTCTAACGATTAAAGCGGCGTCCTGATTCAGACATGGGCTGGCATGGTGCGAGCGTGCGGCATCGACCGTGCACTCCATCATTCCTGTTCCATGGAGCAAAACATCATGAAAGCACTCAATCGTACGATTCCTCTGCTGGCCCTGACGGCCGCTCTGGCCGCCCCCGCGGCCTTCGCACAGTCCAGCACGGGCACCCCGTCGCCGACCACGGCCGCCGATCAGCAAACCGCGCCGCCGGATGCCGCCGCGGCTCCCGCCGCATCGCAGGGCAAGGCCAAGACCTGGGCCGACGTGGATAGCGACAAGGACGGCAAGATCAGCAAGTCCGAATCCGCCAGCGAGCCGGCCGTCGGCCAGATCTTCGACCAAGCCGACAGCAACAAGGACGGCAGCCTGACCACGGACGAATACAAGGCGTATGTCGCCAAGGCCAACGGCGCGCCCAAGAGCGATCAGGGCGGCAGCCGCTGATCGGCTATCCGCAAGGAACCGAAAACCATGCATGGCCCGGTCGTCGCGCCCCCGCGCGGCGATCGGGCCCGACTGCGAAAGGGCGCGCCCCCGCGCGCCACGAACTTGAGGGAAATTCCGCGATGAACACCAAGATCCGCGATCTTTCGATGGCCCTGCTGACCGCCGGCGCCCTGGGCCTGGCCGCCTGCGCGAGCACCGACGACACCACCCAGCCGCCGGCCGACTCCACCGCGCCGGCACCGGCGGACAGCACCACCGCGCCGCCGGCCGAGAGCACCACGCCGCCTGCGGACACCAGCACGACGCCGCCGGCTTCGTCGCCGACCACCACGCCGTAACGGCGCACGTTGGTCGAAGAAGTCCGACGAAGGCGGCTACGGCCGCCTTCGTCGCATTCGCGCACGCTAAAATCGGCCGATGCGGAACGATGGCGACAACGCGATAGGACTGGTGGGCTTCGACGGCGACGACACGCTGTGGCGCAGCCAGGATTATTTCGACGCAGCGCAGGCCGAATTCGAAAGCATCGTCGGCGCCTACGCCGATCTGGCCGACGTGCGCGTGCACGACCATCTCTACCAGGTCGAAAAACGCAACCTGGCGCTGTTCGGCTACGGCGTCAAAGGCATGGCACTGTCGATGATCGAAGCGGCGCTGGAAATCACCGGCCAGCGCATCGCCGGCCAGGACGTACAGAGGATCGTCGCGCTGGCCAAATCCCTGCTGCAGCATCCGGTGGAACTGCTGCCCGGCGTCCGCGAAGCGGTCGAAGCCATCGCCGCCGAGCGCGAGGTGGTGCTGATCACCAAGGGCGACTTGTTCCATCAGGAAGCCAAGGTCAGGCAGTCGGGGCTGGCGGACGCGTTCCGCCGGATCGAAATCGTCAGCGAAAAGGACGACGCCACCTACGCACGCCTGTTTGCGGAATTCGGGCTGGAACCGTCACGGTTCCTGATGATCGGCAATTCGCTGCGCTCGGATATCGCGCCGGTGTTGCGGCTGGGCGGCTGGGGCGTGCACATGCCGTACCACACCACTTGGGCGCACGAGAACGAAGCGGAGATCGCCGCCGATTCGGCGCGCCTGCGCACGGTGGATGCGGCCGCGGCGCTGCCGCAAGCGGTGCGCGAACTCTCGGCGTCGGCGGACGCGCAAATCAGGATTTCCCGATAACCGCGCATTGGAACGTGGCGCACGATCGCTTCGGGTTCCAATGGACTAACGAAAGATGCGGCCGGCGAGCGGGATTGGGGCATGTCTGTGTTTGTGCTTAGGCGTGATCGGCGCGGCGGATGCGGCCGACGTGCGCAAATGCGTCGGCAAGGCGGGCAATAGTTATGTCTCGGGTACGTGCCCGCCCGGAACGCGGGAAGCCTGGGCCCGCCAGGTCGTTGCCGAACCGACACCTGCAGCGGCTCCGCGGCCGAGCCGGGAGCGTGGCGATACCGGCCCGGCGCGGCGCAAATCCAGCGCCGGGCACGGACGCCCACGCCGTTCTCCCGCGCAGCCTGCGCCCGAGCGCGCTTGCGAAGCCGCTAAGCGCCGCCGCGACGAGGTCCGCGATCGCGACTGGTACACGCTCACTTACGACCAGCTGAGCGCTCTGGACCGGCGCGTGGCGCGCGCCTGCCGCTGAAAGCGTTTGCAGGGCTTAGCGACGGATAAATACCCAGCGCGGAACGCGAAAAATTAAAAAGCGGTTCACCGCCCGGGTCGCATGTTGGCACTGTCTTCCGCAAGGTGCGGAACACCTAGGAGTAAGCCATGACCATCCTGTCCCGCTGGCTGGCCCCCGCCGTTCTCGCGACCGGCCTGGGTTTCGGTGCGATGGCGCCCACGTCCGCGCAGGCGTACGACGACGACTTGGTCCGCGTCGTCGTCGACGTTGCGGACGTGATCTTCAATGGCGGCCATCCGTACTACCGTTACGGCCCCGGCTACGGTTACGACAATCGTCTGATCGTCGTGCAAGACCGCTATCGCCGTCCGGTCTACTACCGCTACGTGCCGCGCAACACCTACTACCGCTATCGCAGCGGCCCGCCCTACGGCAATGCCTATGGCTATTACCGCGACGGCCGCTGGTACGACGGCCGCCGCTGGCATGATCGCGATCATGACCGTTACGACCGCTACCGCGACCGTGACCGCCATTGGGAATCGCGCCGTTGGCGCGACGACGACCGCGATTGGGATCGGCACCGCGGCCACAAGATCGGCAAGGGCCGCCGTGACCGCGACTGAGGTTGTCCGCCCGCTGCGCATATTGCGCGGCGGGCGGCACGGTTCAGCTTCAGGGCCGGGTGTTAATCTGTGACCGGCCTGCCCGTTTCGAAGGAGTCTTCATGCGACCGATCCGTCTGATCCTGGCTGCGGCCCTCGCGTTTTCGGCCTTGCCGTCGGCCGCGCATGCGGCCGGGCCGATCGATTGCAGGTTGAAGTTCAGCATGTCGGGCTGGTCGGTTTTCTACAAAACATCTTCCGGCGAAGGCGTGGTGAGCTGCGACAACGGCCAAAGCCTGCCGGTGCGGATCAGCACCAAAGGCGGCGGCATCACCTTCGGAAAATCGCGCATCGACAACGGCACCGGCGAATTCACCGGCGTCTACAACATCCGCGACGTGATCGGCGGTTACGCCGCCGCAGAGGCGCACGCTGGCGCTGGCAAGTCGAGCAAGGCCCAGGTCGTGACCAAGGGCAGCATTTCGCTGGCTCTGGCCGGCAAAGGTTCCGGTTGGGATCTCGGCGTGTCGTTCGGCAGCTTCGTGATCGAAGAGCGCTGAGGCTCAACGCGGCGACAGCACCGCATGGTCGCTGTCGACCGCTTCTGGCACGCGCAGGGATTTTTCCACGTCGTCGCCCAAGCGTTCGGCGAACCAGTTCAGGCTCATTCCGTAGACCAGCGCCAGTGCGGCGAGCACAGCCAAGCCCACCAGCCAGCGCCGCAGGCGGCCGGATCGGGGATCGTGGTGCGGGCTGGGATGCATGCGGCGTTTCGGGGGGCGGACATCCGGGACAACGCAAGCCGTGTCCCGACGAGGCCAGATCGATCCAACGCCGCCGGCTGCGGCACAATGGCGCCATGTCCCTGCGTCTGGCGCCGATCCTGAGCCTGTTGGCCATCGCCGGCCTGCTGTCGTCCTGCGATCGCCAACCCCCGCCGGTGCCGCCTGCGGCGATGCCGCTCGCCGCGGGCGACGGTTCGTTGGGCTGGCGCGGCGTGCTGGGCTGCGCGGATTGCGACGGCATCGACACTTCGCTGGCGCTGTCGCGCGCCGGCCCGCAGCGCGACTATCTGCTGGTCGAGGTTTACCTGACCGAATCGGGCGGCGAGCGCTTCATCGACCAGGGCAATTGGCAGCCGCAGGACGGCGGCCTGATCCGCCTGCAGAGCGCCGACGGAAGCCGGCGCGTCTATGCGGTGCAGAGCGACGGCCGCCTGCAGCCGCGCGACGGACGCGGCCGCCGCTTCGCCCGGCGCGAGGGCGATTTCCTGTCGCCGATCGCCGAAACGAACGATTTGTGAGCCTGCGATGACATCGATCTTCTCTGCCATCCGTTCCGCGCTGCGGCCGGCCGTTCTCGCATCGGCCGCTCTGCTGCTGGCCGGCTTCTGCCTGCAGGCGGCGGCGGTCGATCCGCCCAAAGGCTGGGAGCCGCGCACCGGCGATGCCTGGGTCGACCGCCAGATGGAAGATATCAACCTGTACGCCGAACGCTACCGCGAGTCTTTCATCGACGAACTGGTGCGCTACCAGAGCGCGCCGCGCGATCTGGCCCAGCAAACCCTGGCGCGCGATTGGAAGCCGGGGGATCTTTACTACGCTTGCGCGATGGCGCAGCTGATCGGCCAACCCTGCCGCAACGTGGTCGCCGAATGGGACCGCGACCACGAGCAGGGCTGGCTCGATGTCGGCAAGCGGCTCGGCATCGCGCCGGGATCGGCGCAGTTCGCCGAGCTCAAGCGGGGCTTCGTCGCCAGCTACGAGCGCTGGGCGCGGCCGCTGACGCTCGACGCGGGATTGCGCAAGGCGTTCCCGAATCGCGGCAAGGCCCGGGTCGCGGACAAAGCGGCCGGCGGCAAGCGGGCGGGCCGGTGAACGGCGTCGTCCACCGCGGCGGGTGCCATTGCGGACGGGTGCGTTTCGAAGTCGACGCGCCGGCGGCGATCGAGGCGCTGGAATGCCATTGCTCGATCTGCCGGATGAGCGGCTACCTGCATCTCATCGTGCCGGCTTCGCGGTTCCGGCTGCTCGCCGGCGGCGATGCGCTGAGCGAATATGCTTTCAACACGGGCGCGGCCAAGCACCGGTTCTGCCGATACTGCGGCATCAAGTCGTTCTACGTGCCGCGCAGCCATCCCGACGGGATCGACGTCAACGTCCGTTGCCTGGAACCAGGCACGGTGTCGGCGTTGACCGTGACCTTGTTCGACGACGCCGACCGCGACCGGGCGACCGCCGCGGTCGCCCATCTCACCGCCGCCTGACGGCTACGCGCATGACCACCGACTACCGCATCGTGGATTTCGACGCCGTTTGGCGCGACGACTTCGCCCGGCTCAACATCGATTGGCTGGAACGCTTCTTCGTGGTCGAAGCGATCGACCGTGAAGTGCTGCACGATCCGGAAACGCACATCCTGAGACCGGGCGGACGCATCTTGTTCGCGGTCGATGCGAAAGAGCGCGCGATCGGCACCGTCGCGCTCAAGCGCGAAGGCGAGGGCGTCTACGAATTGACCAAGATGGCGGTGGAGCCCGGCCATCAGGGCGCGGGCATCGGCCGCGCGTTGATGGTGGCGGTGCTGAAGACCTATCGCGAACTCGGCGGCCAGGAGTTGTTCCTGGAATCCAGTTCCAAGCTCGCGCCGGCCTTGAAGCTGTACGAAAGCGTCGGCTTCGTGCACAAGCCCGCGCCGCGCCCCGGCTCGCATTACCAGCGTGCCGACGTGTACATGGTTTGGGAGCCGAACGCCGCTCCGTAGCGGATCGCATCGCCGCCTTTGTCTTGTCTTTGTAGAGCGGAGCTTGCTCCGCTGCTCTGGCTTTTTTTGTAGGAGCGGCTTTAGCCGCGAGCTTTTTTCTATGGGATCGCCGCAATGCTGCGATTGAAAGAAAGAGCTCGCGGCTAAAGCCGCTCCTACGAAGAACAACAACAGGCGCCACAAGCGTTCTACAGGGAATTTTCTACGCCGCGGGCGTAAAAATTTACGTGTTCTTTACGCGGGTCCGGACTGCCGGCATAGAGGCTTTACGCCCCCCGATCCCATAGTGGCGGAGTCGGCGGAACGTCTCCGCCAGAGATCGGAACATGTATTCCAAGCAAGCTCGTAAGCGCCGCAGCGGCGCTTTGCCGGCCGCCATTGCGGCTGCTCTCGTTTTTGCAACGGCCGGCGCAGCGCACGCGGCGGAAGTCACCGGCAACGCCACCCTGACCACCGATTACGTGTGGCGCGGCAGCACTCAGACCCAGGGCGATCCGGCCGTGCAGGCCGGCGTCAAAGTGGCCGGCGAATCCGGCTTCTACGGTTCGGTGTGGGCCTCGAACGTGGAGTTCGCGCCGGAAACGCACGCCAGCAGCGAATTCGATTTCACCGTCGGCTGGGACCGCAGCTTCAGCGACGATTGGGCGCTGGACGTCAACGTCCTGCACTACCGCTATCCGTCGACCACGGCCGACCTCAACTGGACCGAGCTCAACGGCACCGTGACCTGGAAAGGCAACTACTGGGCCTCGCTGGGCTATTCCAACGAAGCCTTGGGTTACGACGAAACCGGCGTGTACGGCCTGGTCGGCGCGAAGTTTCCGGTCAACGACAAGTTCCGTTTCGAAGCGGCCATCGCCCATTACGCCTTGAAGGATTTGAACGGCGACGGACGCGACGACGATTACACGCACGGCTCGGTGAGCGCGGTATGGGCGTTCAAGGCCCCGTTCGAGGCGCGCCTGACCGCGCACGCCACCGACTCGAAGGCCAAGGATTTCTTCGGCGAGGATTTCGCCGGCAACCGAATGGAAGCGGCGCTGCAGGCGTCGTTCTGAGGAGCGCTCCCATGCCTGGCTGGTTAGCCCTGATTTGCGCAGTCGCGGTGGTGATCGCCGCGGCCTATCTGTTGTACGTGGTCCTGTATCCGGACCGTTTCTGACGAGACGCCGTCATGACTGAATTCATTCTGGTAATGGCGCTGGCCATCGGCCTGGGCTGGCCGCTCGGCCGCTATCTGGCCGCGGTGATGCGCGGCGCGCCGATGCGGGTCGATGGTGTGTTCGGCTGGATAGAGAAGCCGATCTACAAACTGATCGGCACCGATCCGGCGCGCGGCATGACTTGGCGCGGTTACGCCAAAGCCTTCGCGCTGAGCAATCTGGTGGTGGGCCTGATCGTCTGGGTGCAGTTCATGACCCAGGCCTGGCTGCCGCTGAATCCCGACGACATCCCCAACATGCGCTGGGACCTGGCGTTGCACACGATGGTGTCGTTCCTCACCAACACCAACCAGCAGCATTATTCCGGCCAGGCGCAGCTGTCCTACCTGTCGCAGATGGTGGGCATCGTCGGCCTGCAGGTCGTCACGCCGATGATGGGCCTGGCGATGGTGGTGGCGACGCTGCGGGGACTGTTCGGCGGACGCGACGCGATGGCGCGCGCGGATGCGAGCGGTCATGCGGGCGAAAACGTCGATCGCGACGTCGGCAACTACTGGGCCGATACCGTGCGTTCGACCGTGCGCTTCATGCTGCCGCTATGCCTGGCGTTCTCGCTGCTGCTGACCAGCCAAGGCGTGCCCGCCACATTATCTGCCGGGCCGACGGTAGCCACGCTCGACCAGGGCGCGGAGTTGAAGCAACAGAAGATTCCGCTCGGTCCGGTGTCGCCGATGGTCGCGGCCAAGCAGCTGGGCTCCAACGGCGGTGGCTGGTACGGGCCGAACAGCAGCGTGCCGTTGGAGAATCCGACGCCGCTGTCCAACCTGATCGAAACGCTCGGCATCCTGCTGATCCCGATTTCCGTCGTCTTCATGATCGGCCCGTTGACCGGGCGCCGCCGCCTGACCGCGCTGGTGTTCGGCACGATGCTATTGATGTCGGTCGCCTCGTCGAGCCTGGCGATCTGGTCCGAAGCGCATACCGCCACCGCTGCCGCTCCGGCGCTGATGGAAGGCAAGGAAGTGCGCATCGGCGCCGAAGCCACGGCGCTGTGGGCCGCGGTCACCACCCAGGTCAACAACGGTTCGGTGAACGGCATGCTCGATTCGCTGGCGCCGCTGACCGGCATGGTGTCTCTGACCGACATGCTGATCAACTCGATCTGGGGCGGCATCGGCTGCGGTCTGCAGCAGTTCCTGGTGTATCTGCTGCTGAGCGTGTTCCTGGCCGGCTTGATGACCGGACGAACGCCCGAACTGTTCGGGCGCAAGATCGAAGCGCCGGAAGTGAAGCTGCTGGCGCTTCTGATCCTGCTGCAGCCCCTGGTCACGCTCGGCTTCACCGCGCTGACCCTGGCCCTGCCGCAATTCACCGGCAATTCGAATCCCGGCTTCCACGGCATCAGCCAGGTGTTCTACGAGTACGTCTCGGCCTACGCCAACAACGGTTCGGGTTTCGAAGGCCTCGGCGACAACACCTACTGGTGGAACCTGACTTGTTCGCTGGTGTTGGCTTTGGGCCGTTTCCCGTCGCTGATCGTGCCGCTGGCGGTCGCCGGCCTGATGGCCCGCAAACGCGTCGCGCCGGAAGGCATGGGCACGCTGCGGATCGAATCGGCCACGTTCTCGCTGACCTTGATCGCGGTGATCGTGATCCTGACCGTGCTGCAGTTCATGCCGGCGCTGGTGCTGGGGCCGATCGCCGACCACCTCACGCTCGTCGCGAACTGAGCGGAGACCTCTCATGAGCGAAATCACATTCAAGACCAAAACCCGCGCCGACCATCCGGCGCTGATCGACGCCGCCGCGTTCCGCCAGGCGCTGGTCGAATCCTTCGTCAAGCTCGCGCCGCAGCATCTGGTCAAAAGTCCGGTGATGGCGGTGGTGATGGGCGGCACGATCCTGGCCGCGCTGATCGCGCTGTTCGGAGACGGCAACGCGGCGTTCGGCTGGGCGGTGACGGCGATCCTGTTCGTCACCGTGCTGTTCGCCAACTTCGCCGAAGCCGTGGCCGAAGCGCGCGGACGCGGCCAGGCCGCATCGTTGCGCGCGGCGCGCCGCGACTTGACCGCGCGCAAGTTGGACGGCGGCGTCGGCAGCGAGAAGCAGATTCCTGCCGCGCAATTGCGTCCCGGCGACTTGGTGATCGTGTCCGCCGGCGAACTGATTCCCGCGGACGGCGAGATCGAACGCGGCGTGGCCACCATCAACGAATCGGCCGTCACCGGCGAATCCGCGCCGGTGCTGCGCGAGGCCGGCACCGACCGTTCGGGCGTGATCGGCGGCACCAAGGTGCTGTCGGACGAGATCATCGTGCGCGTCACCGCCGAGCCGGGCCACAGTTTCCTGGACCGCATGATCGCGCTGGTGGAAGGCGCCAACCGGCAGAAGACGCCGAACGAGATCGCGCTGACCATGCTGCTGGCGGCGATGACACTCACCTTCCTGATCGTTTGCGCCACGCTGCCCGCGCTCGCCGCCTTCGTCGGCGCGAAAGTGGACACGCTGCTGCTGATCGCGTTGCTGGTATGCCTGATCCCGACCACGATCGGCGGCCTGCTGCCGGCGATCGGCATCGCCGGCATGAACCGCGCGCTGTCGGCCAACGTGCTGGCCAAATCGGGCAAGGCGGTGGAAGTGGCCGGCGACGTCGACGTGCTGCTGCTGGACAAGACCGGCACCATCACCCACGGCGACCGCCAGGCGACCGCGTTCCATCCGCTCGCCGGCATCGACGCCTCGCAATTGCGCGATGCGGCGCTGCTGTCGTCGCTGGCCGATCCGACGCCGGAAGGAAAATCGATCGTCAAGCTGGCGCGCGAGCAAGGCAGCACGGTTCCCGAACCCGAGCGCGCGAACTACGTGCAATTCAGCGCGCAGACGCGGATGTCGGGCGTCGACGTGGACGGCCGCGGCATCCGCAAGGGCGCCGGCGATTCGATCGTCAAGCACGTGCAGTCGCTGGGCGGCCAGGCCGTGCCGGAACTGATGGCGCGCATCGACCAGGTCGCGCGCAGCGGCGCCACGCCGCTGGTGGTCGCCGAAGGCAAGCATCTGCTGGGCGTGGTCGAACTGTCGGATGTGGTCAAGCACGGCGTGAAGGAACGCTTCGCCCGGCTGCGCGCGATGGGCGTGCGCACGGTGATGATCACCGGCGACAACCCGCTCACCGCCGCCGCGATCGCCGCCGAAGCCGGCGTCGACGATTTCATCGCCGAGGCCACGCCCGAGGATAAGCTCGCCCGGATCCGCGCCGAACAGGCCGGCGGCCGCTTGATCGCGATGGTCGGCGACGGCACCAACGACGCGCCGGCGCTGGCCCAGGCCGATGTCGGCCTGGCGATGAACTCCGGCACTCAGGCCGCGAAAGAAGCCGGCAACATGGTCGACCTGGATTCGGATCCGGCCAAGCTGCTGGCGGTGGTCGAAGTCGGCAAGCAACAGCTGATCACTCGCGGCGCGCTGACCACGTTCTCGTTGGCCAACGACGTGTCCAAGTATTTCGCGATCCTGCCGGCGATCTTCGCCGCGGCGATTCCGCAGATGGCGGCGTTGAACGTGATGCATCTGTCCAGTCCGGCCAATGCGGTGTTGGCGGCGCTGATCTTCAACGCCTTGATCATCCCGGCGCTGATACCGCTAGCCTTGCGCGGCGTGCGCTTCAAGCCGGCGAGCGCGGTCTCGCTGCTGCGCCGGAACATGCTGATATACGGCGTGGGTGGGGTGATTCTGCCGTTCGTGGGCATCAAGCTGATCGACATGGTGTTGTCGGCGCTGGGAATGTGACGGAGAAGACTTCCCCCTTTGAAAAAGGGGGATCGAGGGGGATTTGCTTTTGATCTTGCTTTGGTGGTCGGCAAGAACAAAATCAAAAGCAAATCCCCCATCCGCCTTCGGCGGATTCGCCCCCTTTTCTAAAGGGGGCAACGGCAAAAGCTTTGGAGAACGAGATGAAAGTAGAAACGAAATCCCTGATCGATAGCAGCGGCGGCCTGCGCCCCTCACTCGCCCTGGCCCTGACGTCGTTGCTAGTCATGGGCCTGTTGTACTCGCTGGCCGGCACGGGGCTGGGCCGGATGCTGTTTCCGTCTCAAGCCACCGGCAGCTTGATCGAACGCGACGGCAAAGCGGTCGGTTCGGCGCTGATTCCGCAACCCTTCGTCGCCGATGCTTATTTCCAGGCGCGTCCCAGCGGGTCGAACTACGATCCGATGGCCGCGGCCGGCAGCAACCAGGCGCGCACCAACCCGGATTTGCGCAAACGCATCGACGAGGCTCGCGCCGCGGTCGCCGTGCGCGAAGGCCTCGCGCCGAAAAGCGTGCCGATCGAACTGATCACCCAGTCCGGCGGCGGACTGGATCCGCACATCACGCCCGAAGGCGCGCGCGTGCAGGCGGCGCGGGTGGCGAAGGCGCGCGGGCTGGAGCTTGCGCAAGTCGAACGCTTGATCGCACTGCATACTGAAGACCGGCAGTTCGGACTTCTGGGCCAGCCCCGGGTCAATGTGCTGGAATTGAATCTGGCGATGGACGCCGGGAAATAGTGGCGAACAGGAAGCAGCGCGGTTTTCGCTCTTGAGCCGTCATTCCCGCGAAGGCGGGAATCCAGTGACTTTGACCCGGGTCTTGCGACCCAGTTCTACGCGAGCGGGACATTCAAGTCACTGGATTCCCGCCTTCGCGGGAATGACGGCTTAAGGAGCAGAGGTAGATAAAACCATTCCAGGCGCACAATAGCCGTATGACCGAAACCCGCGAAACCCAGGCCAACGCCCTGCTCGGCGAGCTGCAGCGCGAACGCGGCGGCCAGCTGAAGGTGTTCCTGGGCGCCGCGCCGGGCGTCGGCAAGACCTACGCCATGCTGTCGCGCGCGGCCGAACTGAAGCGGCAGGGCGTCGATGTGGTGGTCGGCGTGGTGGAAACCCATGGCCGCAGTGAAACGGCTGCTTTGCTGGACGGCCTGGAAGTGCTACCGCGCAAGCCGGTCGAGCATCGCGGCTTCCGCCTGCAGGAATTCGACATCGACGCGATGCTGGCGCGCAAGCCGCAGGTCGCACTGATCGACGAACTGGCGCATCGCAACGCGCCCGGCAGCCGCCACGAGCGGCGCTGGCAGGACGTGGCCGAATTGCTCGACGCCGGTATCGACGTCTACACCACCATCAACATCCAGCACCTGGAAAGCCTCAACGACGTGGTCCACCGGATCACCGGCGTGCGCGTCACAGAAACCGTGCCGGATGCGGTGTTCGATCGCTTGCGCGACATCGTTCTGGTCGATCTGCCGCCGCGCGAACTGATCGAACGGCTCAAGCAAGGCAAGGTCTACGTTCCCGAACAGGCCGCGCATGCGCTGCAAGCCTTCTTCTCACCATCGAACCTGACCGCGCTGCGCGAACTGGCGATGCAGACCGCCGCCGACCGCGTCGACAGCGATCTGCGCGACGCGCAAACCGCGCGCGGCGCGCTCGGCGTCAGCGTGCGGCGCGGCGTGCTGGTGGCCATCGACGGCCGCGGCCAGTCCGAATATCTGGTCCGCGTCGCGCGCCGCCTGGCCGAGCGGCGCGATGCGCCGTGGACCGTGGTCACCGTGCAGTCGGGCCCGGCAGCCGATCCCAAGCAGCAGACAGAAGTCGACCGCGCCTTCGCCCTGGCGCGGCGTCTGGGCGGCGATGCCGCACTGTTGCAGGGCGGCAACGTCGTCGATGCCTTGCTCGACCACGCCGCACGCATCGGCGCTTCCACGCTCGTGATCGGCCGCACCCGCGAACGGCCGTTCGCGCGCATGTTCAACCGCACGCTCACCCAGCAGTTGATCCAACGCGGCGCGCATTACGAGCTGACCATCGTCAGCACGCCGGAAGCGCGCGCACGCGCACGCCGGTCGTGGCGCAAAGCCAGCGCCTGGATCACGCCCAGCGACGCGATGCTGGCGGTACTCGCGGCCGCCGCCGCCACCGGACTGGCCTGGTTGGCCGAACGCTGGGTCGGCTTGGGTGATCTGTCGCTGATCTTCATCGTCGCGGTGGTGCTGGTCGCCGCGCGCACGCGCATGGCCGCGGCGGTGCTGGCGGCGGTGCTGTGCTTCCTGGCCTACAACTTCTTCTTCATCGAACCGCGCTTCACGCTGTTGATCGGCGCGCGCCAGGGCGTGGCGACGGTGTTCCTGTTCCTGCTGGCGGCCTTGGTCGCGGGACGCCTGGCGTCGAAATTGCGGATGCAGGTGCTGGCTTTGCGCGCGGCCAATGCGCACGCCACGGCATTGCAGGATTTGAGCCGGCAACTGGCTTCGGCCGCGGATCTGGGGCAAGTGGTGCGCGCCGGGCGTGAAGCGTTCAAGCGCGCACTCGAACTGGATGCATGGCTGCGCATACGCGAGCAGGATTTCATCTCCCCGGGCGTGCCTCCGCCGGACGACAAGGCGCTTGCGGCGGCGGCGTGGAGCCAGAAGAACCAGCAGCCCGCGGGACGCTACACCGATACGTTGAATTCGTCCGACTGGTGGTTCCTGCCGCTGGCCGACGAGCGCGGCACCTTGGGCGTCGTCGGGTTGCGTCTGGCCGAAAACGCGCCCAAGCCGGGCATCGAGCAACGCCGCCTGGCCGAAGCGATGGCGCAGGAAATCGCGCAGGCGATCGTGCGCACGCGCCTGGTGGACGATCTGGAAAACGCCCGCGTAGGCAACGAAACCGAAAGGCTGCGTTCGGCGCTCTTGTCGTCGGTGTCGCACGATCTGCGCTCGCCGCTGGCATCGATCATCGGTGCGGCGAGCAGTTTGGACAACTATGCGGCGTCGATGAACGCCGATGATCGCCACGCCTTGCTCGAAACGATCCGCTTGGAAGGCGAACGCCTGGACCGCTACATCCAGAACCTGCTCGACATGACCCGGCTCGGCCATGGCGGATTGACCTTGAACCGCGACTGGATCGGCGTGGATGAGCTGATCGGTTCGGCGGTGGCGCGCTTGCAGCGCTACCAGCCGGCGGCCCGTTTCGGCATCGCGATCGCCCCGGACGTGAGTCCGATCTGGGTGCATCCGGCCCTGGTCGAACAGGCCTTGTTCAATGTGCTGGAAAACGCGGCGAAGTTTTCGCCGCCCGGCGAAATGGTGAGCATCGATACGCGCCGCGTCGACGGCGCCTTGCGCATCGACGTCGGCGACCGCGGCCCGGGCATTCCCGAAGACGAGCGCAAACGTATCTTCGACGTGTTCTACAGCGTCGAACGCGGCGACCGCGGCCGCGAGGGTACCGGCCTGGGGCTGACCATCTGCCAGGGCATGATCGGCGCGCACGGCGGCAGCGTCGAAGCCTTGCCGGGCCCGGATGGCCGCGGCACCACGATCCGGATTACCCTGCCGTCGATCGAACCGCCGCCGGGCTCCGCCTCCGCCGATGACTGAACCGACCGTCAATCCAATGTCCTCCGCATCGGCGCCGCCGGCGCGGGTCCTGGTGATCGACGACGAGCCGCAGATCCGCAAGTTCCTCGACATCAGCCTGCGCGCGCAAGGCTATGCGGTCGTGCTCGCCGAGAACGGCGAAGCCGGCTTGTCCGCGTTGGCCACGCAAGGCGCGGATCTGGTGATGCTGGATATCGGATTGCCGGACCGCGACGGCCACGAAGTCCTGCGCGAGTTGCGCGGCTGGTCGCAGGTGCCGGTGATCATGCTCACCGTGCGCGCCGGCGAAGCCGAAAAGGTCGCCGCGCTCGACGCCGGCGCCAACGATTACGTCACCAAGCCGTTCGGCGTGCAGGAGCTGATGGCGCGCGTGCGCGGCTTGCTGCGCAGCCATGCCCAACCCGCGGAAGCCGTGAATCCGGTGTTCGACGACGGCCGTCTGCGCATCGACCTTGCGCGCCGCGAAGTATCGCTGCAAGGCGAACCGGTGACGCTGACGCGCAAGGAATACGCTTTGCTGGCGTTATTGGTGCAACACGCCGGGCGCGTGGTGACGCAGCCGCAGCTGCTGCGCGAAGTCTGGGGTCCGACCCATCAGGAGGACACGCATTATCTGCGCATCCTGGTCGGCAAACTGCGCCACAAGCTGGGCGACGACGCGTCGTCGCCGCAGTACATCGCCACCGAGCCCGGCGTCGGCCTGCGCTTCATCGGCGAATGACGCGTAGGGTGGGTTGAGCGCAGCGAAACCCACCGTCGCCATCTTGTATGCGTGCCGATTGCTTCGGCGAACTGTGCTTCGACTATCGCTCCTTCGAAGGTGTGGACAGCGCTGGCTTCGATGTTCGCCGGAACCCGCGGTATGGCGATGGTGGGTTTCGCTTTGCTCAACCCACCCTACGGTCTAGCCGTGCAGCATGACGTCGCGGCTTTCGGTGTCGCGATGCAGCCAGCGATACAACGCCGGCAGCACCAATAGCGTGAGCAGGGTCGAAGATACGATGCCGCCGATCACCACCGTCGCCAGCGGCCGTTGCACTTCCGAGCCGGCACCGACGTTCAAGGCCATCGGCACGAAGCCCAGCGAGGCCACCAGCGCGGTCATCAGCACCGGCCTGAGCCGCCCCAGGGCGCCATCGGCGATCGCGTCTTCCAACGGATCGCCCTGTTCGCGCAACTTGCGGATGAAGCTGATCATCACCAGGCCGTTGAGCACCGCGATGCCCGACAGCGCGATGAAACCCACGCCTGCCGAAATCGACAGCGGAATGTCGCGCAGCCATAGCGCGAGCACGCCGCCGGTCAGCGCCAGGGGCACACCGCTGAATACGATGCCGGCGTCCTTCGCCGAACCGAACGCCATGAACAGCAATCCGAAGATCAGCACCAGCGTCACCGGCACCACGACCGCCAAGCGCTGGCTGGCGGAGATCAATTGCTCGAACGTGCCTCCGTACACCAGCCAATAACCCTCAGGCAGTTTTACCTGACTGCCGACGGCGTCGCGCAGCTCGGATACGAAGCCGCCCAGGTCGCGGCCGCGCACGTTGGCGCTGACCACGATGCGGCGCTTGCCGTTTTCGCGGTTGATCTGGTTGGGTCCCAGCCGCGATTCGATCTTCGCCACGTCGCGCAACGGCACCGTGCGCGGCGCACCGGATTTCCAGGCGGCCATGCGGCTGGATTCGTCCGTTTCCGAGCCGTCGCCCAAGGCGATGGGCAGTTCGGCCAGCGCCCTGGGATCTTCGCGCAACGCATCGGGCAGGCGCACGACGATATCGAAACGCCGGTCGCCTTCGAAGATCTGTCCCGCGTCTTCGCCGCCCACGGCGATGGCGACCGTCCTTTGCAGCTCGACCGGATTCAGCCCGTAATTCGCCAGCGCGGCGCGATCCGGTTGCACGGTCAGCAAGGGCAGGCCGGTCACCTGTTCGGCCTTCACGTCCACCGCGCCCGGCACTTTCGCCATCACGGCCTGCACTTTCGCCGCTGTGCGAACTAATTGGTCCAGGTCGTCGCCGTAGATCTTCACCGCCACGTCGGCGCGCACGCCGGAAATCAACTCGTTGGTGCGCATCTGGATCGGCTGCGTCACTTCATAGTTGTTGCCGGGAACGGCGGCGATGACCTGTTCGATTTCTTCCAACAGTTCCGTTTTCGGTTTGCCGGGATCGGGCCAGTCATCGCGATCCTTGAGCATCACGAACGTATCGGCGATCGAAGGCGGCATCGGATCGTTGGCGACCTCGGCGGTGCCGATCTTGGCGAATACGCGCTGCACTTCGGGTAGCGCCGCAAGCGATTTCTCCAGCGTGGTCTGCATCGCCACCGACTGGCTCAGGCTGGTGCCTGGAATGCGCAGCGCCTGCACCACTACGTCGCCTTCGTCCAGGTTGGGGATGAATTCGCTGCCGAGCCGGGTGGCGAGCAATCCGCACAGCACGGTCAGCAGCGCGGCGCCCGCCAAGACCGGCATCCGCAGCCGCAGCGCGGCACGCAGGAGCGGTTGATAGCGCCGCTTGCACCAGGCCATCACCCGGTTTTCCTTTTCTTCGACTTTTCCGCCCAGGAACACGGCGACCGCCGCCGGCACGAAGGTCAGCGACAGCAGCATCGCGCCGGCCAGCGCCAGCACCACGGTGATCGCCATCGGATGGAACATCTTTCCTTCGATGCCGCTCAGTGCAAAGATCGGCAGATAGACGGCGGCGATGATGCCCAGTCCGAACAGGCTGGGCCGGATCACTTCGGCGGTGGCGCTGGCGGTGGCGTCGAATCGCTCCTCGCGGGTCATCGCTCTTCCAAGCGAATGCTGCAGTTCGCCGAAACGGCGCAGGCAGTTTTCGATGATGATCACGGCGCCGTCCACGATCAGGCCGAAATCCAGCGCGCCCAGGCTCATCAGATTGCCGGACACGCCGCCGCGGACCATGCCGGTGAGGGTGAACAGCATCGCCAGCGGGATCACCGCCGCTGTGATCAGCGCGGCGCGGAAATTGCCGAGCAGCAGGAACAGGACTGCGATCACCAGCAGCGCGCCCTCGATCAGGTTTTTCGCGACCGTGGCGATGGTGCGATCGACCAGCGCCGTGCGGTCGTAAACCGGCGTCGCCACGACGCCTTCGGGCAGGCTGGCGTTGGCTTCCTCCAATTTCGCCGATGCGGCCTGCGATACTTCACGGCTGTTCGCGCCGACCAGCATCACTACCGTGCCGACCACGGCTTCATGTCCGTTCTGCGTTGCCGCGCCGGTGCGCAATTCCTTGCCTTCGCCGACCTGGGCCACGTCGCGCACGCGGATCGGCACGCCTTCGCGCCGGTCGAGCACGATCAGGCCCAGCTGTTGCGCATCGCTCACTTGTCCCGGCACGCGCACCAGCAACTGCTCGCCGTTTCGCTCGATGTAACCGGCGCCGACGTTCTGGTTGTTGTCGGACACCGCCGCGACCACGTCCTGCAAGGTGAAGCCGAGTGCGCGCAGCTTGGCCGGATCGGGCGTGATGTGGAACTGGCGTTCGAAGCCGCCGATGGTGTTGACCTCGGTCACGCCGGGCACGTTGCGCAGCTGCGGCCGGATCACCCAGTCCTGCAAGGTGCGCAGATCGGTCGGGGTATACGGACTGCCGTCCGGCTTGCGTGCGCCAGGCTCGGCATCGACGGTGTACATGAAGATCTCGCCCATGCCGGTGGCGATGGGCCCCATCGTCGGTTCCAGCCCCGCGGGCAATTGCGCGCGTGCCTGCTGCAGGCGCTCGGCGACCTGCTGGCGCGCGAAGAAGATATCGGTGCCGTCCTTGAACGCCACCGTCACCTGCGACAGGCCGTAGCGCGAGATCGAACGCGTGTAGTCCAGCGCAGGAAGCCCAGCGAGCGCGGTCTCGATGGGAAAGGTCACGCGCTGTTCGGATTCCAGCGGCGAATAGCCAGGCGTTTCGGTGTTGACCTGCACCTGGATGTTGGTGATGTCGGGCGTGGCATCGATCGGCAGCCGGGTGAAGCTCCAGCCGCCCAGGCCGATCAGGGCCAGGGTCAGGATGAGCATCATCCAGCGGTGCCGGATGGAGAAGGCGATGAGTCTTTCGAGCATGGCTCGTCCTCAAAAAAAGTTTTCGGTGCCGTCCCTGGCGCAACGGCATGCGCTCGGATCGCACGGCCCGGCCATCCCTGGCCGGGCGTTCGGTATCGCAGCCGATGCCGATAGGGCATCGGCTAAACGCGATCCCTCACCTCAATGATCGTGCTCGGCGGACGACTTGCCGATGTCCGCCTTCACCAGGAAACTTTGCGCAACGACCACCTGCTCGCCCGCACGCAGTCCGGCCAGCACCTCCGCGCGTTGCGCATCGCGTCGGCCCAGCTTCACGGCGCGCTCGCTGTAACGTTCGCCCTGGCGCACGTACACGACATCGCGATTGGCTTCGTCGGTCTGCAACGCCGTCAACGGCACGACCAATGCCGCGTCAGCGCGGTCGACGGTGATCCTCGCGCGTACCGCTGCGCCGGGTCGCCACAGACCGTCGCCGTTGTCGATGGTGGCGCGCGCGACCGTGCTCTGGCTGGCGGTGGCGGTGGCCGGCAGGATGCGTTCGAGCGTGGTTTCGGCGCTGACGCCGTCGCTCATGCGCGTCACCGTCACCGGTATGCCGGCAGTGATGTGCCCCGCGTCGGCGCCGAAGATGTGCAGATCCACCCACAGCTTCGACAAATCCGCCACTTCGTACAACGCCGCGCCTTCGCCCGCCGCCATGCCGACGGAGGTCGAACGCTGCAGCACCACGCCGGCGATCGGCGAAGACACGGTGTACGTCGTCAGGCTCAGGTTGCTTTCGATAGTCGCCAAAGCTTGGCCGGCGCGCACCGCGTCGCCGATGTTTGCGCGCACCGAACGGACAGGGCCGGGGAAGCGTGCGGTCACCTGCGCGACGCGGCCTTCGACCGGCGTCAGCAAGCCTTGCACTTCGTGCTCGTCGGCGATCGTGCCCGCGGCCGCGGCCGCGACCCTGATTCCCGAGGACTGCGCGTTAGAAGCCGGAATGGTCGTCGAAGGCGGGCCTTCTTCATGGCTTGCCTCGTCTTCGCCGTGCTCGTCGGTATGTCCGCTCTCTGCCTGAGGAGCGGCTTCGCCTTCGGAATTGGCGTCGGGTGCTTTTCCTTCCGCCACGTCCGGTTTGTTGCCGCAAGCCGACAGCGCAACGGCCAGTATCAGCGCAGGCAGAATGCGTGCGATGGATTCCTTGTTCTTCATGGCAGGGTTCCTTGCGCGGAAGGCGCCGCATCGGCCACCAGCGGTTCGCCGGTCAGGCGTTGGAGTTCGATCAAGGCGCGCTGCGCTGCGAGAGCGGCCTCGAGTTGCTGCTTGCGAACGGAGGTGCGCTCTGATTGCAGTTGCGCCCATTCCAGGTAACTGATGGCGCCGGCGCGGTAGGCACGCTCGGCCGCGGCCTCGGCTTTGCCCAGCTTGGGCAGGACATCGTCGCCGAGCCGCGCCACTTCCAGTTGCGCGACGCGATATTGGCCTTGCGCTTCGGCCAGGGTCGAATACAGCGCCATGCCTTTGGCTTCGCGTTCTATTTCCAGCGAAGCGAGTTCGGCCTCGGCGGCACGGATCGCGGGCTGCGCGCGGCTGCGCGAACCCAGCGGCATCGACACGCCTGCCACGAGGCCGAAATCGCCTTCGGCCTGCAATCGGCGCACGCCGACCGACCAGTCGATGTCGGCCGCCGACGCGCTGCGCGCCAGTTGCAGCCTCGCTTCGCGCACGCGCCGCTCGTCGGCGAACTGGCGCAGTTCGGGCGTGCGATCGAGCAGCGTCGCCAGCGAAGCGGCGTCACCGATGTCCGGCAGCCGCAGCGGATCGGCCGCGGCGGCTTCGAAACTCGGCGCGCGTTCGCCCCAGAGCGCCGCCAGGTGTTGCCGCGCGGATACATAAGCCTGATCGGCGCGCGCGCGTTCCAGTTCCGCTTTCGCCAGCGCGGCCTGCGCCGTCAGCACCACCGATTCGGGCGAAGCGCCGGCCTGCAGCCGCTGCCGCGCGGCAGCCACGGTGCGGCTGCGCTGGGCGATGTCGGATTCGGCGATCGCACGTTGCCGCTGCGCCGCGACCATGGACAGGAAACGGCGCGCGGTTTCAGCCAGTAGATCCAACCGGCGCGATTCGCGCTCGACCGCTAGTGCGTCGATGCGGCTTTGCGCGAACGCGCGGCGCGCATCCAGCTTGCCTCCGCGCTCGAACACCGAGGCCAGACTCAACGTGAGTTCGGCGCCTTGCAGACCGCGCGCATCGCCGGTGCCAAGCGCGTTCTCCAAAGTAGCGCCCGCGGTCCATGCCGGGCGGAACTGCGCGAAGTCGCGTTCCGCTTGCAAAACGTCCGCGCGCGCGCCGAACAGGCGCAAATCGGGATGGATATTGGCGACGCGCGCGAACGCATCGTCGAGGGTGAGCGATGCCGATGGGACGGCATCGTTTTGCGCGCGCGCCTGCAGGCACGGCACGAGCAATAGGGCGGCTATCGCCGCCAGACGCAACCACATGGAATATCTCCGAGAGAGAAGACGACTCGAGCGCCGGCGGGGCCGGCCGGACGTCAGCTCAGGATCGGAGGTCGGCTATCGACGGGGTAATCGCAGGGTGCGAATCCGTCGGGCAGCGGCGCGCTGCACACGCGCGGCGCGGCTATCGGTGAGGTCTGCGGGATCGCAGGCAAGGAGGCGGTGGCGTGCAGGCAACAATCGCCGCAGGCGGGATTGGCGCAGCAATCCGCCGGATCGCCGGTCCGGCCGCCATCTTCCGCGGACAGCGCGGTTTCGGCGCCGTGTTCGAAAGCGATGCGGGCGTCTTCGACGTCGCAAGCCGCCGCGAACGTCGGTTGCAGGCACACGCCCAGGATCAGCATGGCCAGCAGGACCAGGCGCAAGCAGGCTCGCAGGGGCGCGCGACGAGGCATCGCGCGCACTCTAGCCGAGGGCCGTTGGGATACACAATTACAGAGGCTCGCCGGGCGGACTACTTCCGGAATATGCGGTAGCGCTGCGGTTCCAAGCCGATGCGGCTGCCGGTTTCCGGCGGTACGGCGTCGGGCGCGATCGGCCAATCCAGTTCGAACGGCTTGGCCTGGCCGTCTATCCGCAATTCCAGGGAAACGCGATCGGCGCGGCGATGCACGGCGAGGACTTCGGCGCGCAATCCGGTGTCGGCGGGCAGCACCGCCAAGTCGTGAGGCCGCACATACAACTGGGCTTCGCCGTCCGCGCCGTTCTCGACGGGCAGGCGCAGGTCTTGTCCCTCCGCGACGAAGGCGCCGGATTCGATCCGGCCTTCGAGCACATTGGCGCGGCCGATGAAATCGAACACGAAAGCCGAGGCCGGCTGGCGATAGATATCGTCCGGCGTGCCGACTTGTTCGATCCGGCCGTCCTTCAGCACCACCACGCGATCGGCGAGTTCCAGCGCCTCCTCTTGGTCGTGGGTGACGAACAGCGTGGTCTGCCCGGTCTGCTCGTGCAGGCGCCGCAGCCAACGCCGCAATTCCACCCGCACCTTCGCATCCAGCGCGCCGAAAGGTTCGTCCAGCAGCAGCACGGTCGGATCGATCGCCAACGCGCGCGCCAAGGCGATACGCTGCTTCTGGCCGCCGGACAATTGCTCGGGATAACGTCCGCCGAATTCGGGCAACTGCACCAGTTTCAACAGTTCCTCGACCCGGCGCGAGATCGTCGCCTTGTCCGGTCTGCGCTTGCGCGGCCGGCTGCGCAGGCCGAAGGCGATGTTCTCGGCCACGGTCATGTGCTTGAACAACGCGTAGTGCTGGAACACGAAGCCGACGTTGCGTTCGCGCAGGCTGAGGCGGGTCGCGTCGTCTTCGCCGAACAGCACGCGGCCGTTGTCGGGGTTCAGCAAGCCCGCGATCACTCGCAGCAGCGTGGTCTTTCCCGAGCCGGACGGGCCGAGCAGCGCGACCAATTCGCCCGACGCGACATCCAGATCGACCGCGTCCAGTGCGGCGACGTTCGCGTAATGCTTGCTCAGCTGGCGGATCTTCAGGTCCATGCCGCGGGTCGTGTTGGAGTTTTCAGGATGCACTATCGCAGAGTTGTGCGGTGACGTGCCTGTGAAGGGTCCGCTTTGCTTTTTCCTCTCCCCTTGCGGGAGAGGATGCCCGAAGGGCAGGAGAGGGGGTGCGAGCGGAGCGAAGCGTGCTTTTGCAGTTGCTTGCTGCTCTTCGCCAAAAGCCGAACCCTCTCCCTGGCCTTCGGCCTGCCCCTCTCCCGCAAGGGGAGAGGGGAAAAGCGGCGCGAGTTGCGTCGTTTTCGCTTGTTCCGAATTCATGTTCAGTGCCGCCTATGCGATTTGGCCAGCGCATCGCCATGACGAGCTTCGAGCCAGAATTTCAGAACCAACGTCACCAGCGCCAATCCCGTCAGCAGCGAAGCCGCAGCGAACGCCGCCGTGCTGTCGAATTCGTTGTAGAGGATTTCGATATGCAGCGGCAGCGTATTGGTCAGTCCGCGGATGTGACCCGACACCACCGACACCGCGCCGAATTCGCCCATCGCCCGCGCGCCGCACAGCAGCACGCCGTACAGCAGCCCCCATTTGATGTTGGGCAGGGTGACGCGGCGGAACATGGTCCAGGCGCCGGCGCCGAGCGAGCGGGCGGCCAGTTCCTCGTCGCTGCCTTGCTGTTGCATCAACGGGATCAGTTCGCGCACCACGAACGGGAAGGTGATGAACAAGGTCGCCAGCACGATGCCGGGCCGCGCGAACAGGATCTTGACGTCGTACTGCGCCAGCAGCGGCGCGAACCAGCCGCTGGAGCCGAACAGCAGCACCAGGCACAGGCCGGCGACCACCGGCGATACCGCGAACGGCAGGTCGATCAGCGCCAGCAGCAGTTGCTTGCCGCGGAATTCGAAACGGGTCAGGGCCCAGGCCGCGAGCAGGCCGAACACGGCGTTGACCGGAATCACGATCGCGGCCGTGAACAGGGTCAACTTCAGCGCGGACAACGCATCCGGCGTGGTCAGCGCGTCGAGCCAGGTGCGGAAGCCTTCGCCGAACGCGGCGCCCAGCACCATCAGTAGCGGCATCACCACCAGCAGGGCCATCGACAGCACGGCCAACACGATCAGCAGCCAGCGCAGCCAGACCGGGCCTAGCAATTCGTCGCGCTCAGTCACGTCGACGCTCCCGGCGTTCGTGCGCGAACAACGAAGGAATCGCATTGATCGCGAGCAGGCACAGGAACGAAGCCGCCAGCAGCAATGCCGCGATCGCGATCGCACCGTTGTAGTCGTATTCCTCCAGACGGATCGTGATCAGCAGCGGTGCGATCTCCGTCTTGTAGGGCAGGTTGCCGGCGATGAAGATCACCGAACCGTACTCGCCCAGGCCGCGCGCGAACGCCAGCGAAAAGCCGGTCAACAGCGCCGGCAACAGTTCCGGCAGCACCACGCGGCGCAAAGCGGTGAAGCGCGAGGCGCCGAGCGACGCGGCCGCTTCTTCCTGCTCGCGCCCCAACGCTTCCAGCACCGGCTGCACCGTGCGCACCGCGAACGGCAGGCCAATGAACACCAGCGCGATCACGATGCCGATAGGGGTGTAGGCGATCTTGAATCCCAACGGCTCCAGCCACTGGCCGACCCAGCCGTTGGCCGAATAGATCGCGGTCAGCGAGATGCCGGCGACCGCGGTCGGCAACGCGAACGGCAGATCGACCAGAGCATCGAGCAGGCGACGGCCCGGAAATCGATAACGCACGATCACCCAGGCCACCAGCGTGCCGACGACGGAAGCGAACACGGCGGCGAAGAAAGCCGCGCTGAAACTCAGTTTCAGCGACGCCAGCACGCGCGGATCCTGGATCGCGCGCAGCCAGCCTTCCGCGCCGAGTCCGGCGGCCTTGATCGTCAACGCGGCCAGCGGCAGCAGCACGATCACGCTCAGCCAGGCCAGACCCAGGCCCAGGCTGATGCCGAAGCCTGGCAAAGGTCTGCGCCAGCGGGGTGTCGGCAGCGATAGCGTGGCGGCGTTCATGGATTGTGGCACTTGCTCCTAAGCCGTCATTCCCGCGAAAGCGGGAATCCAGTGACTTTGTTTTTGCCATCTCCCGTTTGCGGGAGAGAGTGGGGTGAGGGTGCGCGCGGCGATGAAGATTGGCCGCCGGCTTGTGCGAAAGTCACTGGATTCCCGCTTTCGCGGGAATGACGGCGTGGAAGTTGGAAGGGCGCGTCGCAACACGAATTCACTTCGGCCGATAAATCTTGTCGAAGAACCCGCCATCGGCGAAATGTTCGGCCTGCGCCTTCTTCCAACCGCCGAACGCATTGTCGATGGTCACCTGCTTCACCTGCTGGAAGCGCGCCAGCTCCGCTGCCGGCACTTTGTCCGGTTCGGACGGTCGGTAGAAATGCTTCGCCGCCAAACGCTGGCCTTCCGGCGAATACAGGAAGCGCAAATACGCTTCGGCTTGTTTGCGCGTGCCGTGCTTGGCCACGTTCTTGTCCACCCAGGCCACCGGCGGTTCGGCCTTGATGCTCAGGCTCGGCGTCACGATCTCGAACTTGCCGCGGCTGCCCGGCTCGTTGAGCGTGAGCAGGGCTTCGTTCTCCCAGGCGATCAGCACGTCGCCGATGCCGCGTTCGACGAAGGTGGTCGTCGAGCCGCGCGCACCGGTGTCCAGCACCGGCACGTTCTGGAACAACTGGGTCATATAGCCCAACACTTTGTCGGCCTGGCGGTATTCCCGCGAAGCCCAGGTCCACGCCGCGAGATAGTTCCAGCGCGCACCGCCGGAGGTTTTCGGATTCGGCGTGATCACCGCCACGCCGGACTTGACCAGATCGCCCCAGTCGCGAATCTGCTTGGGATTCCCTTTGCGCACCAGGAACACGATGGTCGAGGTGTAAGGCGCGCTGTTGTGCGGCAACCGGCCTTGCCAATCGGTCGGCAGCAGCTTGCCGTTGTTGGCGATCGCGTCGATGTCGGCGGCCAGCGCCAGCGTCACCACGTCGGCTTCCAGGCCATCGATCACCGAGCGCGCCTGCTTCCCGGAACCGCCGTGCGAGGTGCGGATCTTCAGCGTTTCGCCGGTCTGCTGTTTCCATTGCGCGGCGAATTTTTCGTTGACATCCGCGTACAGCTCGCGGGTCGGATCGTAGGAAACGTTGAGCAGCTCGGTGTCTTTGGCGACGGCGCTGCCGGCGACGAGAAGCAAGCCGAGCAGGAGTGCGGAGGTTTTCATGGGGTCCTCGCCTGGATCAGAAGGAAAACTGCGCGCGGGTGAAGAAAGCTTTTTCGTCTTCGCGGTCGGCGCCGCGGGGCGCGCCGCCTTCGAACGCGGTCTGCGTGTAGTTCGCCACCAGTTTCAGGTTGCCGGTCAGGTACCAGTTCAAACCCAGTCCCCAACTGCTGGCTTCGGTGGCGGCGATGGCCGGATCGGCGAAACGCGGGAACGCATCGTCGTCTATGTCCAGCCGGCCGTAGCGCGCGACCAACTCCAACGCGCCCCAGCCTGCACTACCCAATGTAAAAGGTTGGTTAGGCTTGACTACGCCCTTGTAACTCGCGTCTTCGCCGGTGAGCACCCAACCCGCGGTGAGTTGCCAGGCATCGTTGTCCAGCTTGGCGCGCACGCCAGAGGCGGGCAACGCCACTTCCTGCTGCGAAACGATGTATTCCCCCAGCAGGCCGAATGCGCCGCGGTAGTAGTAAGCCTGCGGCGACCAGCGGCTGCGATCGCCGTCGGCGATCACCGCGCTGCGGTAGTTGAAGAACTGCACTTGTCCCGGCGTGCGATAGCGCGGCAGGAAATTGTTGCCGCTGCCGCGGGTTTCGCCGTGGCTGGCGGCGATGCCGAAGCCCAGTCCGGACAAGGCGCCGCCGCCGTTCTTCCACGGTTCGGCGAAGAGGCGGCCTGCGTATTCGAAATCGTTGTCGGGGTTGCTGCTGACCGCGTCGCGGCCGTCCGGCGTGCCGTTGTAGGCGCCGATCGCGTAGTTCAAGCGCGCGTCGGCGAATTCGCCCTGCAGCTGCACGCCGATGTCGCGCCCGGGGGCGAGTTCGCCCGGGAATCCGAGTTCGACCATCGCCAGCGAACCGCTGGATTGCAGCCGTTCCAATCCCACCGGCGTTTTGGTCTTGCCGATGCGCAAGGTCGCGCGCGGGTCGAAGCGCAGGTCGAGATAAGCATCGTTGAGCGTGGCGCTGTCGCCGGCGAGCTGCACGTTCAGGCGGAAACCGATCAGTTTCCCCCAACTGCCCTCGATGGCCGGTTCTACGCGCCGGAACAGGAAAGTATCGTTCTGCGGCGCCTGATCGTCGCCGATGAAAAAGCGGCCGTCGGCCTGGACCAGCGCCTTGAATTTCACTTCGATGTCCTCGGACGGCGCCGATTTCACAGAAAGGCCCTTGGCCGCGCTCAGCGCTACCGTCGGCGCGGTGGCGGCTTTTGTCGCGGCTTCTTCGGCCTGCAATTCCAGCCGGCGTTCGATGATGCGCAGGCGTTGATCGAGATCGGCCAGTCCACCAGCGCCAGCTTCGGTTTCGGGCGCAGTCGCTCCCAGACGCTGCTCGATGGCTTGCAGGCGGCGCGCGATGTCTTGGAGGTCGGGCTGAACGGTTTGGGCTTGCGCCATCGTAGTGGCTAAAGCCAGCGACAAGCTGGCGGCCAGGCGCGTGAGCGTCGGCGTGGAAAGCATGAAAACCTCGCGATGAAGGGCGGATAGCGTTCTTGTAGAGTCGAGCCTGCTCGACTGCTTCTCACGACATCCTGGAAAAGCAGTCGAGCAGGCTCGACTCTACAAAAGCATCAGGCGGCGGCTTGTCGAGACAGCGTCTCCAGCCACTCATCATCCGATCCCTCGTTCACGCCTTCGAACAGGAAGGTTGACAGATAGCGTTCGCCGGTGTCGGGCAAGGTCGCCAACAATACCGAATCCGGCGGCGCGCGTTCGGCGACTTGCAGTGCGGCGGCGATTGTGGCGCCGGCGGAAATGCCGACCAACAAGCCTTCTTCGGCGGCGAGGCGGCGCGCGGTGTCGCGCGCCAGTACGTCGTCGATCGGCAGGATGTCGTCGGCGACGCCGCGGTCGAGTACGGGAGGTACGAAATCGGGCGTCCAGCCCTGGATCTTGTGCGGCTGCCATTCCTTGCCGCTCAGCAGCGCAGCGCCGGCCGGTTCGGCGGCGACGATGCGCACCTCGGGCCGCGCGACTTTCAACACTTGGCCCACGCCGGTGAGCGTACCGCCGGTGCCCCAGCCGCTGACGAAGTAATCCAGGCGCGCGCCGGCGAAATCGCGCAGGATTTCCGCGGCGGTGGTCTGGCGGTGATAAGCGGGATTGGCCGGATTTTCGAACTGCCGCGCCAGGAACCAGCCGTGCCGCTTCGCCAGTTCCTCGGCTTTGCGCACCATGCCGCTGCCGCGTTCGGCGGCGGGCGTCAAAATCACTTTCGCGCCGTACGCGCGCATCAGCTTGCGGCGCTCGATCGAGAAGGTTTCGGTCATCACCGCGACGAAAGGATAGCCACGAGCCGCGGCGACCATGGCCAGCGCGACGCCGGTGTTGCCGGAAGTGGCTTCGACGATGGTCTGGCCGGGCTTCAACGCGCCGCTGCGTTCGGCGTCGAGCACGATCGCCAAGGCCAGGCGGTCCTTGACCGAGCCGCCGGGATTGAAGGATTCCACTTTCGCGTAAAGCGAAACATGCTTGGGCGGCAGCCGATGCAGCTTGACGATGGGCGTGCGGCCGATGGTGTCGAGGATGCTGTCGTAAAGGGCCATGGGGAAGCCTCATGCGTGGGGTTGTTGAGCCGTCGTTCCCGCGAAGGCGGGAACCCAGTGACTTGCGCTGTTGCAGTGCAATGCTCTTGTGGGAGCGGCTTCAGCCGCGAGCTTTTCCGCAATCGATGATTGCGCAACAACCGCGCGAGACGAAGGCCGCTGGGTTGCCGTCAAGAGCAAAGTCACTGGATTGCGCGTCGCATCCTGCGGCGCGCCCTTCGGGCCATCGCTGCGCGATGTCCGCTCCGGCATCCTTGCCTTCGCAGTCCCGCTTTCGCGGGAATGACGATGCTGGAGCTTGTGGCGCCCGGGCTTTCATGCGGCCTCTCCCAGAGATTCCGCATGCGGATAGGCCTTCAACGGCGCGTTGCCGAACCAATGCAGTTCCCCCGCCAACCCCGCCACCTCGCCGACGATCAGCAAGGCGGGCGAAGCGACATCGTGCAGGCGGGCGCGCTCAGCCAATTCCGACAGCGGTCCCACGACGACGCGCTGCTCCGGCCGCGATCCGTTTTCAATCAACGCGAACGCCGTATCGGCGGACCGGCCGTGGGCGATCAGCTGCGATTGCAGCGTTTCCAGCATGGCCACGCCCATATAGACCGCCAATGTCTGCCGCTCTTGCGCCAGCGAACGCCAGTCGATCGCGTCCAGCGAATCCTTGCGGTGCGCGGTGACCCAGCGCAGCGATTGCGCATGTTCGCGATGGGTGAGCGGAATGCCCGCGTACGCCGCGCAGGCCAGCGCCGCGGTGATGCCTGGAACGACTTCGTAGGCGATGCCTTGCGCGCGTAGCGCTTGCAACTCCTCGCCGCCGCGCCCGAAAACGAAAGGATCGCCGCCTTTCAGCCGCACCACCCGCTTGCCGGCGCGCGCGTGTTCGATCATCAACGCATGGATGCGCTGCTGCGACGGTCCGCCGCCGCCGGCACGTTTGCCGACGTCGATCCGCTCGGCGTCGCGGCGCGCCAGGCGCAGCACTTCGTCGCTGGCTAAATGGTCGTGCAGGATCACGTCGGCTTCGTTCAAGGCGCGCAGCCCGCGCAACGTCAGCAAGCCGGGATCGCCGGGGCCGGCGCCGACCAGCACGACCGATCCGGCGCTCGCGACGTGCGCATCTCGCGACAACAGCGCATCGAAGTCCTGCTGCGCGCGCCGCGGCCGCTGTTGGCGCAGCAGATCCGGGATCCGGCTCGCCAGCAAGCGGTCGAAAAAGCGGCGGCGCTTGGCGATATCCGGAAAACGCGCGCGGATGCGCCCGCGTTCGCGGGTCAGCAGTTCGGCGAGCGCGCCGAGCGATTCGTCGAGTTCGGTTTCCAATTTCTCGCGCAACCAGCGCGCCAGCATGGGCGCGCCGCCGCCGCTGGAAATCGCGATCTGGACGCGGCCGCGCTCGATTCTTGCCGGCACTTGGAAAGCCGAGATTTCCGCATCGTCGACGACATTGACCCATACCCGCCTGGCCTCGCCGGCCGCGGCGACCGCGCGGTTGACCTCTGCGTCGCTGGTCGCGGCGATCGCCAGCCAGGCGTCGTCGAGCCATGCGCCTTCGAACGTGCCGGCGACATGTTCGATTCGTCCATCCTCGGCCCAGCGCGCCAAGGTCGGCTCCAGTTCGAGCGCGCCGATCCGGACCTGCGCCCCGGCTTCGACCAGCGCCTGCGCCTTGCGCCGCGCCACCGCGCCGCCGCCGACGACCAGCACGCGCCGGCCGCGCAGGTCGGCGAACAGCGGATACAGCGGCGGTGGCGGGACGGGGAGGGACATGCGACGACGCTAAGCGGACGTCACCCGCCGGCGGAAATGGTGCCCCCGCCTGTGCATATGCCGTTTGGGCATAAGCGCCGAGGGGCTGGACAAGCGCCTCGGCCGGGGTTATGTTCATCCCTATATCAAGATGAAGCGATATCTGTAATGACCCGGTCCTGCAAATCGAAATCTATGTGTTGTCGCGGCGCTCACCACGCCCGCTGCTTCGCATCGTTTTCGCTATCGCCAGGACACCGCCGTCATGACGCTCACCCAACTTCGCTATCTGGTCGCCATCGCTGATTCGGGCCTCAACATCACGCTCGCCGCCGAGCGTGTGCACGCTACCCAGCCCGGCCTGTCCAAACAACTCAAGCAACTGGAAGACGAACTCGGCTTCCAGTTGTTCGTGCGCAAGGGCCGCAGCCTGGAAGGGATCGCGCCGGCCGGGCAGCGCGTGCTGAGCCACGCGCGCAAGATCCTGCACGAAGCCGGCAACATCCGCGCCTACGCCGCGAACGAACGCGGCGAACATGCGGGCCGGCTGGTGCTGGCGACCACGCACACCCAGGCGCGTTATGTGTTGCCGCCGCTGATCGCAGCGATCAAACGCGAATTCCCGCAGGTCAGCGTCGATTTGCAGGCCGCCGCCGACGGCGAAGTGCTGCAAAGACTGGGCCGCGGCGACGCCGACCTGGCGCTGATCAGCACCGCCGGCGCCGAACCGCCGGGCGGGGTGGCGGTGCCGCTGTTCCGCTGGCGGCGCGTGGTGCTGGTGCCCAGCACGCATGCGCTGGCCGCGCTCAAGCGCGCGCCCACGCTCAGCGAACTGGCCGCGCACCCGTTGATCAGCTACGAATCCTCGACGCGTCCGGAATCCTCGCTGCGGCGCGCCTTCGCCGCTGGCGGCGCCGAACCGCAACTGGCGATGACCGCGCGCGACGCCGACCTGATCAAGACCTACGTGCGCGCCGGCCTCGGCGTGGGCGTGCTGGCCGAGATGGCCGTGACCGGGCGCGACGAAGACCTCAAGGCGCTGACCGCGCCCGACGCGCTGCCCGAGTGCGTGACCTGGGCGGTGATCCCGCGTGCGCGCGTGCTGCGCGACT
>DATFFH010000058.1:0-18561 GCA_035250245.1 Luteimonas sp.
GCGACCGGGCGGGCGATCAGCTTGCGCAACGACACCGGCTATCGGATGCGGGTGTTCCTGCGCCGGCATCGTTGGAGCGCCTCGGCCGCCGCGGTGGCGATCGTGGCGCTGCTGGGCACCACCGGCTGGGCCTTGTGGCAAACACGATTGGCCACGGAGCGCGCAGAAATCGCTAAGCGCGAAGCGACAGCCGCCGAAAGCATCACCCAATTGCTGATGTCCTCGTTCGAAGCGATCGACCCCGCGTACATCAATCAGGCCGGCGCCGAACCTACCGCGCGGAATGTGCTGGATGCCGGCGCGGCCCGTGCCGGCAAAGAATTGGCGCGGACTCCCGACCTGCTGGCGCGAGTCCATCTGATGCTCGGACGCACGTACATGAATCTGCGCGCGGACGACAAGGCGGTCGAACTGCTCTCCGCCGCCGCCCAAGGCTATGCGCGCGAAGACGTGAACCAGCCGGAAAAACAGCTTGACGCGCTGTCCTTGCTGGCTCAGGCCGAACAGAATCGCGGCGAATACACGAAGGCGGTTGAGTTGTCGCGTCGCGTACTGGCGTTAGGCGAAAAGCTCAACCACTCCGCCGAAGACATCGCCAACGGCCACAACGTCCTGGGCATGACGCTCATATCGGCATTGCGCTACGACGAAGCCGATCTTTCTTTGCTGCGGGCGCAGACGATGCTTGCGCGGATCCATGGCGACCCCTCCGAGCAGGTGGCCAGCGTGATCAACAATCGCGGCGTGCTCGCCACCGCGGCCGGTCGGCCGCGCGAAGGGGCGGAACTGTTGCGCCAAGCCCTCGCCATGAGAACGCAGGTCGAAGCAAAACAGGCCAATCTGTTCGCCACGCGCAGTTTGTTGGCTTTGGCCATGGCGAAGGCGGGTCGCCTGGCCGAAGCGGAGGCCATTCTGAGCCAGAGCGCAGAGCAAGCGCCGGCGGTCTATCCAGGCGACGATGTTCGGCTGGCCCGCGCTCTGCAACGTCTTGCTACGGTGCGTCGCGAGCGGGGGGATTTGGCGGGAGCGCAGGACAGCGGGGAGCAGGCGATCATTGCCAACGCTCGCGGCGAGAATCCGCGCAACCCGATCATGGCGCAGGCGAACCTAACACTGGCCGAAGCCTTGGAACTGCGTGGCGATATCGACGGCGCCGCGCGTGCCTATCGCACGGCCGAAGAAATAATGAACCAACAAGCCGATGCGTCGCGCGCCCGCTTTAAGCTGCAGGCGATAGCCAGCCACGAAATATTCCTGGCACGGCACGGCAGGGATGGCGCCTCGCCTGAGCGCGCCGAAAAAGCCTTGATGGATTGGATCGCGATGTTCGGGCGGCCGGCGGCGCAAGTCGCGGAAGATCTTGCGCCCGCGCGCTTGCTGCTGGCGGAACTTCGCTTAATGCAAGGCCGGCCGGATGCCGCCGAAGCGGCGCTGTTCGCGGAAGCAGCTGCCGCGGAGCAACCCATGGTTCAGGCGCGCCGGCGCTACTGGCAGGCGCGTATCCATGCCGAGCGCGGCGATGCATCGGCGGCATTGGCCGAATACGCGCGCGCCATCGGGCAAGCGGAAGATACCGCAGGACCCGGCATGGCCCATGCTGCGTTGTGGCGACTGGACTATGTCGAACAACTCGCAAAAGCCGGCCGCATGGCCGAGGCCCGCAAGCAATACGCGTTGGCGCAGCCCGCGTTGGCCGCGCAACTGCTGCCGGTCGCGCCTTCGCATGCGCGGATGAAGCTATTGGCGCAAGCCATCGCAGCACGGCGCCCATCCGGCTTGAAAGTAGCGTTTAACTAGCCTCGGCCCGGCCGAAAGTGGCTGCCACCTATAGATCGCGGACCCCCGCGATCCGGAATTCATAGAGAAATCGAATGGCTCGCGCCCTGGACTTTTCTTCGGCGGCGTTGGCCATTTTTACGCGGACCTCCGTCTTTAAAGCTGCCATTCGGCACACGACCAGAGGAGAGTCCCATGAACCGTTTCACCCGACGGGCGTTCGCCCGATCTATCGCGCTGGCTTTGTTGGCGTTGGCTATCCATTTCCCGGCGCAGGCCGGCCAGACTTGCGATCTCAACGACGGCGATCCGGAGACCGAGGACGCGGGCGGAAGTACGGCCAGCGGCTTGGATTCGATCGCTTGCGGTATCGACAACGTCGCGGTCGACAATAGCGTCGCGATGGGCGTCGGCAATCACGCCGAGGGCAATGCCAGCGTAGCCATCGGCAGGGCCAATTTCGTAACCGCCGCAAATTCAGTCGCCATCGGGTTCTCCAATTCGGTAAGCACGAATATATTCGGCACGGCGCTGGGTCAATTCAATTCGGCGAACGGCGAGGAAAGCAGCGCTGTTGGTTTCGACAACGCCGCAACCGGCTTCGGCTCCAGCGTTTTCGGTCACGACAGCCAGGCTTCGGGCGAAGGCAGTACGGCAGTCGGATTTTCCAGCGCGGCAGTGGGTAACCACAGTATCGCCCTGGGCGGCTGGTTCGACGCCGATTTCGACGCCGCGGTCGATGCGAACGAACTGACGCGAGCCGAAGGCATCGCCTCTACGGCCGTGGGCCCCGGCGCTCAAGCCATCGCCGACAAAAGCGTGGCGGTCGGCGGCATGAGCCAAGCATTCGGGCTGTTGAGCACGGCGGTCGGCACAGACAATGTCGCTACCGGAACTCAGAGCAGCGCCTTCGGAGCCGATAACGCCGCGACCAGCGTATTAAGCAATGCATTCGGCTTCGGCAATGACGCGGTTGGCTTGGCGAGCAGCGCCATCGGCGTCGAAAACAATGCAGCAGGCGAAGGCAGCATCGCGGTGGGTTACCAGAACTACGCCATGGGCAATTTCAGCGCCGTATTCGGAGCCAACAGCGTTGCCCAAGCAGACAACAGCGTCGCGCTGGGCAGCAATTCTTTCGCCGATCGTACGAACACCATCTCGGTCGGCGCCGCAGGCGCCGAACGTCAGATCGTGAACGTCGCTGCCGGCACGGAATCGACCGACGCGGTCAATCTGGGCCAGCTGCAGGCCACGCTGGCTACGGCCAACGCCTATACGGACACGGCAGTGGCCACCGGCGGCACTCAAGCCAACGCCTACACCGACAACCGCGAAGCCGCGATCCGGGACGACATGGAAGCCGGCGACGCCGCCACGCTCTCCGCCGCCAATGCTTATACCGACAGCAAATTCGCGAGCTTCGATCTCTCCGGCGTCAAGGATCGCTTCAACGCCATCGAGCAGCGCCTGGGCCGCCAGGACGCCCGCATCGACCGCAACGGCGCCATGGCCGCAGCCATGATGAACATGGGCACCAACATCGCCGGCAGTCACAGCAAGCGCGGCAAGCTGGCGGTGGGCGTGGGCTTCCAAGGCCAGCGCCAAGCCGTTTCTATCGGTTACGGCAAGCGCATCGGCGAGCGCACTTCGTTCTCGTTGAGCGGCGCCTTCAGCGGCGACGAGAAGTCGGCCGGTCTGGGCTTCGGTGTAGAGCTATAGGTAGCAATGCGCGCACCCACGGGTCGAAATTCGAGACCTGGCTCACGATTCGATGACTACGCCCGGCAGGCTCGAGCCGCAGCCTAATCCGAATCCTCTATTGCAAGACGCGCGTCCCATCCGCCGCCCGGTCGCGAAGACCGGGCGGCGCTTTATTTATAGCCGCAGATGAACGAATCGCATCGATGTACGAACCCGTGGCCACTTTTTCGGAGCTTTCCGTCTTGTTACCCACTGTCGAACTTATGGCAGCTACAACCTAAACAGACAGAGGGAGAGTCCTCCATGAAACAAATGAATTTATCCGCCCGCCGTCCGACCCTGTTGGCGCTCGCGCTGCTGGCGTCCATCGCTGCAGCGCCGGCCTATGCCGAAAACTGTGACCTGGCCAACGCCGATCCGGCGACCGAGGACACTGGCGGTAGCAGTTCCACGGCAGGCGCGCTGGCCTGCGGTCTTAACAATGAAGCCAACAGCGCCGGAAGCACGGCTGCAGGCGTCAACAATCAAGCCACCGCAACGGGCGCTACGGCGGTGGGTCGCGACAATATCGCGTCCGGCACGTCGAGCACGGCGGTCGGCGACGGTAACGATGCGACGGGAATCAACAGCACCGCGATGGGCGTCGAAAACACGGCCAATCAGTTCGAGTCTACGGCCGTCGGTTCGTTCAACGAGGCCACCGGCAGCGGCAGCTCGGCATACGGCAACAACAACAATGCGGCTGGCGAAGACAGCATTGCAGCCGGCAGCTTCAACAGCGCAGGCGGCCTGCAAAGCACCGCAGTCGGCAACAACAACAACGCAGCAGCCGAAAACAGCACCGCTGTAGGTCAGACCAACACGGCTTCAGGACTAGGCGCTTCGGCCATGGGCAATGGCAATTCCGCGCTGGGCGACAACAGCACCGCAGTCGGCGAAGCGAATACAGCCGATAGCTTCAATAGCAGTGCCATCGGCTCCAATAACAACGCTAACGCAGAAAGCGCAACTGCGATTGGCTCCAACAACAATGCCGCCGGAGAGTTCAGCTCGGCTATCGGTGCGCAAAACTTTGCGTCTGGTCAGTTTAGCTCTGCTATTGGCGGCGCTAACCAGGTCGTGGGCGACTCCAGCACGGGCGCCGGCGTCGGCAATGTGGTGAATGGCAATGCCGACACGGCCATCGGTGTGACCAATGCGGTAGAGGGCAATCGCAGCACGGCCATCGGCGTGACTAATGCGATAACCGGGAGTAATAGCAGCGCAGTCGGCGCTGACAATACGGTAAGGGGCAACGACAGCGCTGCATTCGGTTCCGCCAATACAGTCGAGTCTGACACGAGCCTGGCCGCGGGCTTCAGCAACACCGCGAGCGCCCTATCCAGCACGGCCGTCGGTGTCGAGAACGACGCCACGGGCGAAGGCAGCGTAGCTTTGGGCAATGCGAATGGAGCTGCGGGGGTGGATAGCGTCGCGGTTGGCGTAGACAACCAGGCTACCGCCGATGGGTCGGCCGCCTTCGGTGGCGCCAATCAGGCCACTGGCCAGCAAGCGCTCGCGGTAGGTAACCTCAATACAGCGTCAGCGCAGGAAAGCACGGCGGTGGGTCAGGCGAATAACGCCACCGGCTTCCAGTCAACCGCGATGGGCGCAGGCAACCAGGCCACCGAGGGTTTCACCACCGCGGTCGGTTTCACCAACTTCGCCTCGGGCATCAATGCCTCGGCTTTCGGCAATGGCAACAACACCTCCGGCGAGCGCGCTACGACCGTGGGCTACGGCAACCGGGCATTGGGCGCAGACAGCTTCGCCGCCGGTTCCGGCAGCACGGCCGCCGCGGACGGCAGCGTCGCGATCGGCTCGGGTGCTGTGGCTCAAGCCGCAGGCAGCGTGGCTCTGGGTTCGGGCTCGGTAGCCGATCGCGCGAATAGCGTGTCGGTGGGCGCCGCCGGCGCCGAGCGTCAGATCACCAACGTCGCCGCAGGCACGGCGGGCACCGATGCGGTGAACGTCAACCAGCTGACGGCCGGTGTGAACAACGCGATCAACGTGGCCAACCAGTACACCGACAACGCGATTGCCAACTTGAACTTCGATCTGGGCGGCTTCAAGAACGAAGTGAACGGCAAGTTCGCCCAGTTCGACAAGCGCATGAATGCCAGCGGTGCTATGGCCACGGCGTTGACTATGTCGATGACTAGCAGTGCGGGCGAGAACGTCGTGAATCGCCTAAGCATCGGCACTGGCTACCAGCATGGACAGGCTGCGATCGCGGTCGGCTACCAACGCTTGATCGATGAGAAAAGCACCTTCTCCATCGGCGGTGCCTTGGGTGGCCACGGCCGCAACACGGTCGGCATGGGCTACGGCTTCGGCTGGTAAGCGCCGGGAGGCGCGAAAATCTCGCGCCTCCTCCCGTCCTTCAGTTTCGCCCCGGTGACCCTGTCATTTCCCCCCGAGATAACAGCCGGCCACCGGGGCACTTTCCTCAGACCATCACCATGAACCGGGCCACTGCCAACACCGCACGGGTTTTGCCCCTCGCCAAACCGCAGCCGGCTTATCGCCTGTGGCCGGCGCCGGTGCTGACGAACTATCCGTCGCGTCCAGTCAGCCAACCCGTCCAGATGCGCAAGTTGAAGTATCACGTCAGCGCCAGTCTGGACGGCTATGTACTGGAACCGCAACACGGCGTGGAAAAATGGGCGCGCGCGGACGATTCCATTCGGTACCAGGAATTCCTGCACGCGTACGGCATCGTGCTGATGGGCCGCAACACTTACGAGGCCCACTTGCGCGCGGGCGTCGCGGATCCGTATCCGGACCTGATGAGCTACGTATTCTCGCGCTCACTGCGCCCGGCAGCGAATTCGCCGGTAGAGGTGATTGCCGAAGACGCGGCCGCATGGGTGCGCCGGTTGAAGGCCTGTCCGGGCAAGGATCTGTATTTGCACGGCGGTGCGCGCCTGGCGACGTCCCTCTTCGCAGCGGGATTGATCGACGAAGTCATTGTCGAGCTCGTCCCGGTGCTGCAAGGCACGGGAAGCCGTCGCCTGCTGTCTGAATTGGAAGGCGAGGTCGCTCTGGAACGAGAGAACGGAGTGGCTTACGAGGACGGAACGGTGAGGCTGACCTACCGCATACGAAACAGCGCGAACCGGATCGACAGGCAGTAACCGGCTAGCGATTGGAGGCTGTCTGCCGAGAGTCATTGTTCTCGCAGCAGCCGAACTGAAACCCATTCGGCGCTTGAGCGATGCTGCCGAATGATTGCGCCAAACGACGCCAAGAGTGTCGCGGGGCAAGGAGTTGATATGAACAAGATTCAATTAGCAGCCGTTTTGGCGATGACCTTGGCTGCCGGCGCATGCCAGCGGCCGCTGCACGCCGACTCGGCCGTATTGAACGGAGCGGTGCCGCGCTGCCGAGTGTTGTTGTCGGAAGAAAGAGCGCAGTATCGCGAAGTAGCCAAGCAGGAATGCGAAATCGCCAAGACGCCGGAAGAGCGCAAACGCAGCGGCGGCTGCGCGATCATGGACTATATGCGCTTCTGTTCGGACGCGGTCATCGCAGGCCATGGCCTGGCCGAACCCCCGGTGGAGAGGATCGAAAAATAACCGTGTTGAGGACGGCCAATAACTCTCCCGGCCGTCTCCTCCGCCGCGCGGCAGAACCTTCCCCGTATGCCGCGCGGCGCCTTTTCCGCAAGCCATTCGCAATCGCTCGGCAGCCAAATTATTGCGGCTCATCAAGCCCGCTGCTTGAAAAGCGGACGCCTGTTGTGAACATGGTTTAGCCTGTCGTTGCGTTTAAAATCCGCCTTGAGAGAGTCATCGAAGGGCAAGGCGCTTGCGCCTCGCAACGTCGCCGCCGATAGCAGCGCAGAGGCCGACCTTATTCGCCGGCTACGCGATCACCTACCCTCAAATCACGTGTTGAGCGATAGTGATTGAAACGGCGATTCTCATGAACGCCGTTGCGAGCGAGGCAGAGTGCTAGACGTATCGTCCGATCTCAGCCAGATTCGGGCAAACGGAAGAATCTGCGGGCAGCATCCGTAGAGGCGGCTGCGGTTTCGATCACGTCTTCCTCTCGGTCGCGCGCCAATTCCTCAACGATATGCGCCAGATACATGGGTTCGTTGCGCCGATGCGAAGGCTGTGGCTTGACCGTGCGCGGCAGCAGATAAGGCGCGTCGGTTTCGATCATCAGCCGCTCGGCAGGGATGTGCTTGACCAATTGGCGCAAATGCAATCCGCGGCGCTCGTCGCAAAGCCAGCCAGTGATGCCGATATGCCAGTCCTGGTCCAGATAGTCGAATAATTCTTCGCGGGTGCCGGTGAAGCAATGCACCGCGGCCGGCCCCAGACGGCCTTCGAAGTTCTTCATCATCGCCATGAAATCGGCATGCGCGTCGCGCTGGTGCAGGAACAGCGGCTTGCCGGTATCGGCCCCGATCTGCAGCTGGCGCTCGAAAGCCTTGCGCTGGGCAGGACGCGGCGAAAAGTCGCGGAAATAGTCCAGCCCGCATTCGCCCACCGCGACGACCTCCGGATGCGCCTGGAGCGCGCGCATCTCCGCGTCGGCTTCGTCCGTGTATTCGGCCGCATGATGTGGATGCACGCCCGCGGTCGCGAACAGGAAACCGGGATGCGCCTGGGCCAACGCCAAGGCCTTGGCAGAATGCTCGCGGCTGGCGCCGGTGACTACCATCTGCAAGACACCAGCTGCACGCGCACGCGCGAGCACGGCCTCGCGGTCGTGGTCGAAACTGTCGTGGCTGAGGTTGGCGCCGATGTCGATGAGCTGCATCAGGAATCCGAAAAGCGCAGGAACGCAACAGCGGCATAGATTGGTGCCTTTTCCGCGTTTTTCAAAGCCGGCGGCGGCAGACCCCTTATCCTGGGCGGATGGATCCCGCTTTTCCGATCGCCGAACTGCTGCCGCGCATCCGCCAGTCGCTGGCCACGCATCCGCGCCTGGTGCTGGAGGCGCCGCCTGGTGCAGGCAAGACCACGCAAGTCCCGCTGGCGTTGCTTGATGAGGCATGGCTCGGCGGCCGCAAGATCGTGATGCTGGAACCGCGCCGCGTCGCGGCGCGGGCCGCGGCGGGATTCATGGCCGCGCAGCGCGGCGAGACGGTGGGGGAAACCGTCGGCTATCGGATCCGTTTCGAAAACAAAGTGTCCGCCAAGACGCGGATCGAAGTGGTGACCGAAGGCATCCTGACCCGGATGCTGCAGGACGACCCGGGCCTGGAAGGCGTCGGCGCCTTGCTGTTCGACGAGTTCCACGAACGCCACCTTGCCGGCGACCTGGGCTTGGCGCTGGCCTTGGACGTGCAGGCCGGCTTGCGCGAGGACCTGCGCATCGTGGTCATGTCGGCGACGCTGGATGGCGAACGGCTCGCGCAGTTCCTGGATGCGCCGCGTCTGAGCAGCGCCGGCCGCAGTTTTCCGGTGACGGTGGCGCATTTCCCGGCGCGCCGCGAAGAGTCTTTGGAAGCGCAGGCGCGGCGCGCAGTGGAGCAGGCGCTCGCGCAGCATCCGGGCGACGTGCTGGTGTTCCTGCCGGGACAGCGCGAGATCGTACGCGTGAAAACCGCTTTGAGCCCCTCTCCCGCCGGGAGAGGGGTTGGGGTGAGGGTTCGGCGAAGCGAAATCGAGGCCGAAGCGTCGGAGAATCGTCGGCTGACGAATGCCAGTGCGCATGGTAGCGGAGCTGGCTTCGCCGAATCCCCATCCGGCGCTGCGCGCCACCTTCTCCCCGCGGGAGAAGGAGAAGCAGACGATGTCGCGATCGTCGCGTTGCACGGCGAACTTCCCATCGAAAAACAAGCCGAAGCCCTGCGCCCCGATCCGCAAGGACGCCGTCGCGTAGTGCTGGCCACCAACGTCGCCGAATCCAGCGTGACCCTGCCCGGCGTGCGGGTGGTCATCGACAGCGGCCTGGCGCGCGAACCGCGCTACGACCCGAACTCCGGATTCTCGCGTTTGGATGCGGTGGCCGTTTCGCAAGCGTCCGCGGATCAGCGCGCCGGCCGCGCCGGCCGCGTCGCGGAAGGGTGGGCGTATCGGCTGTGGCCCGAATCGCAGCGGCTTGAGCCGCAACGCCGGCCGGAGATCGCGCAGATCGAATTGGCCGGCTTGGCCTTGGAATTGGCGGCCTGGGGCAGCGACGATTTGCGCTTCCTCGATCCGCCGCCGGCGGGCGCGCTTGCCGCCGCGCGCGATTTGCTGCGCCGGCTCGGCGCGCTCGACGGCGAGGCGATCGCGCCTTTCGGCCGGCGTCTGCTCGCTTTGGGTACGCATCCGCGACTGGCGGCGATGCTGCTGTCGCCGCGCGCCGACGACGAACGCGCCTTGGCCTGCGATTTGGCCGCGTTGATCGAAGCGCGCGATCCGCTGCGCTCCCGATCCGACGCGCTGGCCGAACGCTGGCGTGCGCTGGCCGCGTTCCGCAATGGTCGCGGTGCCGGCGACGCCAGCCGCAGCGCATTGGCGGCGATCGACGCAGCTGCCAGGCAATGGCGGCGGCGTTTGCGCGTGGACTCGCCTCCGCCCGCCGATGCGCCGGCGCATTGGCTCGGCGATTTACTGCTGCATGCCTTCCCCGATCGCATCGGTTACCAGCACGCCGGCGATCCGCGTCGCTATTCGCTCGCGAATGGCCGCATGGCGCGCCTGTTCGACGAAAGCGCTTTGTACGGCGAGCCCTGGCTCGTGGTCGGCGAACTGCGTTTCGATGCGAAGGACGCGCTGATCCTGCGCGGCGCGCCGCTGGACGAAACGCGCCTGCGCCACGACTTCCCCGAACGCTTCCGCGAAGTCGACGCGGTGCGTTGGGATCCCGCACGGCGCGCGCTGACATCGCTGCGCGAAAGCCGCTACGACGGCATCGTGCTGTCGTCGCGTCCGGCGGGCCGGCCGGATCCGGCGCAGGCCGCGCAAGCGTTGACCGATGCGGTGCGCGAACTCGGCTTGCAGGTCCTGCCCTGGTCCGATGCGTTGGCGCAATGGCGCGAACGCGTGAGTTGCCTGCGCGAATGGATGCCGGAACTCGGCCTGCCCGATGTAGCCGACCAGGCATTGCTCGACCGCTTGGACGAATGGCTGCGGCCGGCTTTCGCCGGCAAGACGCGACTGGATGCGCTGAACGCGGAAGAATTGTCTTCGGCGTTGAAAGATGCGGTCGATTGGAATCTGCGCCGACGCATCGACCAGCTTGCGCCGGTGCGGATCGCGGTGCCGTCTGGCATGGAGCGCGGCATCGAATACCGCCACGGCGAACCGCCGGTGCTGGCGGTGAAACTGCAGGAGCTGTTCGGCTTGGCCGACACGCCGCGCATCGCGGAAGGACGCGTGCCGCTGACCTTGCATCTGTTGTCGCCGGCCGGCCGCCCGTTGCAGGTCACCCAGGATCTGAAAGGATTCTGGGAGCGCACCTATCCGGAAGTGAAAAAGGAAATGAAAGGCCGTTATCCCAAACATCCCTGGCCGGACGATCCCTGGTCGGCGGTCGCGACCCATCGCGCCAAGCCGCGCGGCACCTAAGTGAGTTTCTTGTGGGAGCGGCTTCAGCCGCGAGCTTTGCCGCCGACATTGCGAACGGCCAAAGAGCTCGCGTGAAGCCGTTCCCACAAGCAGGCTGGGTTCTCACGCCGCCTGAACGCGCCGATCCGGACACTGCGGGCCTGTTCCGCCGCCAGGAAGAAACGACATGAGCAAACTGGAATCGCTGCCCGGACGCGCGCTGGAGTTGGCCGGCAGCATCGGCGAAGGCATCCGTCAGGCCGTGCCCGACAGCGCGATCAAATGGGTCGAAACCGGCGCCGCGCTGACCGCGCTGAAGAGCGGCACGAAAGTCGCCACGCGATTCGTGAAGCGCAATCCGGCCGTGGCGGTCGCTGCGGTGGCCGCCGGCGGATTGCTCTGGTACGTCGCCCGTCACCGCGCGAAGCAACGCGATGGCCAAGGCGCGATCGAAGGCTCCTCGAAACGCGTCGAAGCCAAGCGCGCATCGCGGCCTTCATCGCGTTCGCGGCGCACCACGCCGACGAGCGAATAAAGCGCGTCTCGCTGGCGTAGAGCGGAGCTTGCTCCGCTGCTTGTGGGAGCGGCTTCAGCCGCGAGCTCTTTCGGATTGCGGAGAAGCGATAAAAGCTCGCGGCTAAAGCCGCTCCCACAAAGATCAGGGAGCGCCGCGCGCTTCCGGCAGCTCGATCACGAATCGGGCACCACCACCTTCGCGGTCTTCGTACCAGAGATGACCGCCGGCATTGGCGATGATCTGCCGGGCCAGCGACAAGCCCAGGCCGCTGGACATCGGATCGCCCGCGTTCTCGTCCAAACGCACGAACGGCTTGAACAGATCGCGCTGCCGATGCGCGGAGATGCCGGGGCCGCGGTCCTGCGCGATCAGCTGCCAATAGCCTTGCGCGCCGTTGCGCACCGACAATTCCAATTCGCCGCCGGCCTGGGCGTATTTGATCGCGTTGGTGACCAGGTTCTCGGCCACTTGGCGCAGCACCAGGCCGTCGATCGCCACCCGCGCTTCGTCGCCCGGCTTGCGCACGATCAGGCGCATGCCGCGCGCATCCAGCTGCACTTCGTAGCGGCGGACCAGCCATTCCATCGCTTCGCCCAATCCGCATGCGGCCGGTTGCGAAGTGTCGCTGCGCGCCTGCTGCGCTGCCGATTGCAATTCCAGGTAACGGTGGATGTAGTCGATCGCGTCCTGTGCGCTTTCGCGGATCACGTTCAGATAATGCGGCGTCCGCTCGGGGCGGGCGGCTTCGCTCAACAGCAGATCGCTGGCGAACAGCACGCTGCTCAGCGGGTTCTTCAAATCGTGCGCGACCAGGTTGACCAGTTCCTCGCGTTCGCGCGCGACCCGCTCCAGCCGGTCGCGCGTCAGCTTCAAGCCGATATGCGCGCTGACCCGCGCCAACAGTTCTTCGGGCGTGAACGGCTTGGTGACGTAATCGACGGCGCCGGCGTCGAAGGCGCGCAGCAGCAGGTCGCGGTCGTGCGCGGCAGTCAGGAACACCACCGGGATGCGCAGTAATTCTTCATGTTGCTTGAGTTGGGCGATCAGGCCGAAGCCGTCCATGCCCGGCATCATCATGTCCAGCAGCACCAGGTCCGGCGCGTGCCGGCGGCACAGTTCCAGCGCGGTCGGTCCGTCGCCGGCGTTGTCCACTTCGTAACCCTGCCGGGACAGCAGGGTGCTGACCACGCGCAAATTGGCCGGCTGGTCGTCCACAACCAGGATCCTGCCCGCATGGTTGGCCGTTACGATCATTCCGCCCCCGAGGTTGCGGTGCCCGTTCGCTGCCGCGCGCCGACGTTAACAGGTCCGCCGCGCGTTCGACAGCGCGTTCAGCTTAGCGAATCGGCGCGGCTGAACGGTTAAGCGCGCGCTGGCCGCGCATTCGGGATCGGTCGCCAGGCCCCCGGCTCCAATCCTTCCAAGCGATGCCCGGCGATCGCGACGCGCACCAGGCGCAAAGTCGGCAGGCCGACGGCCGCGGTCATTCTGCGCACCTGCCGATTGCGTCCCTCGGCGATGCTCAATTCCAGCCAGGCGTCGGGCACGGTCTTGCGCATGCGCACCGGCGGGTCGCGCGGCCACAATGCGGGCGCGGGTTCGAGCAGGCGCGCCTGCGCCGGCGCGGTCGGGCCGTCGTTGAGGGCCACGCCGTCGCGCAAGGCTTGCAATTGTTCGGGTTGCGGCGCGCCTTCTACCTGCACCCAGTAGGTCTTGGATTGCTTGTGCCGTGGATCGGTCAAGCGATGCGCCAGCGCACCGTCGTCGGTCAACAACAGCAAACCCTCAGAATCGAAATCGAGCCGGCCCGCGGGATAGACGTCAGCGGGCAAGCCAAATTCTGCGAGCGTGCGCCGCGGCGTCGCGCTGCGGTCGGTGAACTGGCACAGCACGCCATATGGCTTATTGAAAGCGATCAGCACGGTTGCGTCAAAAAGCTTTTCGTAGGGGCGAATTCATTCGCACGCTCTGGCCGGGAAAGCGTGCGAATTCGCACCTACGAAGTGCGGTTATCGCCGCATCAGGGCTTCACGAACCGCAACGTCATCCGGTCGCTCTCGCCGATCGCTTTGTACTTGGCGTCGTCGGCCGCGTCGTGCTGGTTGGTCGGCGGCAAGGTCCACACGCCTTTCGGATGGTCGGCGGTGTCCTTGGCGTTGGCGTTGACTTCGCTTTTCGCGTCGAGCTTGAAGCCGGCATCGGTGGCCAGCTTGATCACCAGCGCTTCGGTGAGATAGCCGGAGTCTTTCATCTTCTGCAGGTCGGTGCCGGGCTTGGCGCGATGATCGGCCACGCCCAGCGTGCCGCCCGGCTTGAGCACCGCGTAGAACGCCTTGAAATAGTTTTCCGCATTGCCCGCATCGACCCAGTTGTGCACGTTGCGGAAGGTCAGCACCGCATCGGCGCTGCCCGGCGCGCCGAACGAAGGCGCCTTGGCGTCGAATTCGACGATCTTGACCTTGCCATAGCGCATTTGGTCGGCGGCGAATTTGTCCTTCAGCGCCTTGTTGTTGCGGCCGCCGTAGCTATTGGGATCGGAGGCCTTGGCGAGCGCGGCGACGTACTGGCCTTTCGCCTGCAGGTAGGGCGCCAGGATTTCGCTGTACCAACCGCCGCCGGGGGTGATTTCGATGACGGTCTGGTTCGGCTTCGCGCCGAAGAAAGCCAGCGTTTGCGCCGGATGGCGATACACGTCGCGGGCGACATTCTTGGGATCGCGCCAGTCGCCGGCGATGGCGGCGCTCAATGCGGGATCGGCTTTGGCAGCCGGTTTGTCGGCAGCGACGGCCGAAAACGCGCAGACGCTGAGCAGCGTCGCGGCGAGCAAGGATCGGGCGGAAAGGCGCATTGCGGTCTCCAGCGGGAGGGACGGGTAGCCGATTGCAACTCGGTAAGATGTCCGACGCAAGTCTCCAAAGCCATGCGAAGGCGAAAGGTAGAGTCGAGCCTGCTCGACTGCTTTTGATTTTGCTTGGAGGTTCGCTACTGCGGCCGAAAAGCAGTCGAGCAAGGCTCGACTCTACGAAAGCTCGGGTTCGACAGGCCCCACGCTCTCCATATGCCGCGCATGCTCCTCGGCCTTGCCGCGCAGCCACTCGCGGAAGGCGAGCAGGCCACGATGCGTGGCCGAGCGCGGCGGATAGACCAGGTAGTGCGCGTAATCGGTCTTCATCCGTTCGCGGGTGAGGCGCACCAATTGTCCCGAATCGAGCAGCAATCGCGCCCGCGTCAACCGCCCGAGCGCGACGCCCACGCCGTCGAGCGCGGCGCGGTGGTGCGCTTCGGAATCGTCGAAATAGGCCACGTACCGCGCCGGCGGTTCGATGCCGTGGCGCGCGAACCAGCGGTTCCATTGCCCGTCCGGGTCGCCGAGCAAGGGCCAGTCGCGCAGGGTTTGCAGGCTCGGCCGGCCCATTTTGGCGATCAAAGCGGGGCTGGCCATCGGCACCAGCCATTCGTCGAACAGATGTTCGGCGGTCACGCCGGGCCAACGTCCGTAGCCGATCCGCAAGGCCGCATCGACGCTGGCGTCGCGGGCGAAATCGACCACCGCCGCACTCGATTGCAGATTGATCTCGATCTGCGGATGCGCGGCCAGAAAATCGCTCAAGCGCGGCACCAGCCAGGCCGAGGCCATCGACGGCGTGGCGCTGACCGTCAGCACGTCGTCGTGCTTGGCCGCGTACGGGCGCAGGGCCTGGTTGATCGCGTCGATATGCGGGGCAACCCGCTCCAGCAAGCGTTCCCCGTCCGCGGTCAGGCCGACCCCGCGCGAATTGCGCACCAGCAGCTGCTGACCGAGACGTTCCTCCAAGCCGCGCATTTGATGGCTGAGCGCGCTCACGGTCAGGTTCAGCGATTCGGCCGCGCGCGACAGGTTGCCCAGCCGGGCGGCGGCGATGAAACCCTGCAGGGCGTGCAACGGAGGGCGGGCCATGACGTTCGACTTGAATGAAATTCAACAAAGACTTGCAAAAGCATCGCTTTCGCTTGGAAAAGCATGCGCCTATCTTTCATTTCACTCAAGTAAGTCACGGGAGCAGGTCATGAACCTCTATACCGGATTGCTGTTCCAGCAGGGCTACATCCAGGATCCGCAGTTGGCGCTGAGCCTGGCCGGCCAATCCGAGCCGAGCGAGCCGGTGCCGGGCGAGCCTCAGGCGAAGGAGACTCGCCGGCCGGCACGGCCCGAGCGGCGCGCTTCGTTCCGCCGGGGCGCCGTCTTTGCGGTCTGCTCAACCGCGCTGTCGCCGTTCCGCTGATGGCGAGCGAATCCGCCGCGCGGCCAATGCACCGGACTGCACTGACCGCGATCGCGCCGGAGATCTACCGCAAGCGTCTGCTGGTCGAGGGCTATTACGGTATCGATGTCGACGAAGCCGGGGTGCGCGCTTATTTCGCGCGCATCACCGGCGATCTGGGCCTGCGCACCTACGGCGACCCCATCGTCCATCGCACCAGCGGCGCGGGCAAAGCGGCCAACGAAGGCTACGACGGTTTCGTGCCGCTGATCGATTCGGGCATTTACGTCGCGGTCTGGACAGGGCCGCGTTTCGTATCGACGGTGATCTACACCTGCGCCGATTTCGACGAGGACCGCGCGGTCGCGATCGTGCGCGATTTCTTTTCTCTCAGCGAACACGAAGCGGCCGTGTTCTGACCCGCGAGGACGAGGCATTGATCGCAAGACTCTGGCACGGCATCACCCTGGCGGCGGTCGCCGACGAATATTTGAAATTCCTGCGCGAGCGCGCGGTGCCGGATTACCGCGGTACGCCGGGCAATCTGTCGGTGAGCCTAATGCACCGCCGAGCCGGACGGATCGTCCATTTCCTGATCCTGACGCATTGGGAATCGATGACGGCGATCGAAGCCTTCGCCGGCAGCGAGGTCGAACGCGCGAAGTACTATCCGGAAGACGCCGGCTTCCTGCTCGAATACGAGCCGACCGTCGTCCACTACGAAGTCGACGCCCCGCTTCTGTAGAGTCGGGCCTTGCTCGACTGCTAGTTCGCTTCGGCATCCTGCCTCCGTAGTCCCGCCTTCGCGGGAATGACGGCTTGGGGCAAAGCCAACGCCGGAGCCGTCCGCAGGGTGGCCTTGGCCGCCATTGCGGCTAGCGTCGCTGGCATCTCGTTGTTACCGCGGTATTGGCAAGGGTGGGCCAAGGCCCACCCTACGAACGCGTCGTTCACGCCGAGGCCGCGTCGCCGTCAGTTGATATCGAAATTCGCATCCGTCGGCATGATCGGCATCGCATCGGCCGGCACGCTCGGATTGTCTTCTTCTTCGCGCAAGTAGTCGGGCAGGTCCTGGTCCTGATCCTTGTCGCGCTTGCTGTCGCCGAATATCTGGTAGTTGCGGCGCTGGCTCCAGCCGTCGCGGAACAGCGCGTATTCGTCGGCGGCGCCTTCGCGCAGGCTGTCCAGCGGCAGCAGCTGCGCGCGCACGTCGACCAGCTGCAGGCCCTGGGTGAAGATGCGGATCTTGTCGTTTTCGATCTGGCGGATCGGCGATAGCGGCGCGTCGCCGATCAGGCCGAAGGTGTCGCGCACGGTGCGCGGCCCGAACAGCGGCAGTTCGACGTAGCGCGAGCGCTTCCAACCCCACACGCCCAGCGTCTGGCCGAAGTCCTCGCTCTTGTTCGGGATCTTGGCGTCGTCGGCCGGATCGAAGATGCCGCCGATGCCGAGCGTGGAGTTCAGCAGGAAACGGCCCACCGATTGCGCCGCCTGCTTGGGCTTGCCTTGCAGTAGCGCGTTCAAGGCGCTGACCGGCTGGCCCAGGTTGTTGAAGAAATTGCTCACGCCCAGGCGCACCGGACGCGGCACGGCTTTCACGTAGGCCTTCGCCAAGGGTTTGGCGACGACGCGATCCACGCCGTTGTTGAACTTGTGCATGCGCCGGTTGTACTTCTCCCACGGGTCGTAGACCGCGGTCGATTGCACGCCGGGCGGAAGGGTGGGATCGGCGACCGGGTTGTATTCCTGGTTGCCGTACAAGGCATCGAAATCCTGCTCGGCCGACGTGGGCGCGGCAGCGGGATCCTGCGGCTGCGCGGTCGTGTCTTGCGCAGGCGGCTCGGGCGCCGTCTGCGTTTGCACCGGGGCTTCGGACACGGCCTGCGCATGCGCGCCGCCGCACAGGGCGAGCGCGAGGGTCAGCGCCGACAGGGGAATTAATGGACGCATCGGTTCAGTTTACCGGAGGCAGGGCCGTTGTGAAGGGGCCGGGCGCGTTAGGTGTCGAAAGTCAGATCAGGGGCCAGACGGTAGGCGGCGCGCAGCTCGGCCAGGCCCGGCGGATCGCCTTCAACCTGGACGCCGGCGCCGATCCGCTCCGCCAACTCGGCCAGCAGCGCCAGGCCGGCGCTGTCGACCGCGCTGACCGCGCTCAGGTCCAGGCGGCGCAGATCCTTGAGCAAGGGCTGCGCCTGCCGCCACAACGCGGCCACCGCCGCGCGCTCGAGCGCGCCGGCGAACACCAGCGCCTCGCCTTCGCGTCGGACCGTGGCCGCGCTCATGCTCAGTTGCCCTGGGCCTGCGCCTGCAGACGGCCGGCCTGGATGTCGGCGGCGACCTGGGCGATGGTCTTTTGCTTGAGCGGGGTGTCGAACTGGTTGCGGAAGGTCTGCACGAAGCTAACGCCCTCCACCATCACGTCGAACACCTTCCAGTTGCTGCCGACCTTGCGCATCAGGTAATCCACCGGCACCGGCTCGCCGCCCTGGCGCAGGAACTCGCTGGACACCTTGACGATGGCGCCGCCGCGCAGCGGGGTTTCGGACTTGATCCGCACCTTGAGCTTGGCGTTGAAGTCCAGCAGCGAGGAACCGTAGCGCTGCATCAGGCTGGTGCTGAGCGCGTCGGCGAACAGCTTGACGTCGGCGTCGGAGGCGCCGCGGCCATGCGTGCCCAGGACCAGGCGCGCCGCGTAGTCGCGGTCGAACATCTGGTTGAACTCGGTGCTGATGAACTGGCTCAGCGCGGCGCGGTTCTTCATGAACTCGGCGCGGCGCGATTCCAGCGTGCTCAG
>DATFFH010000059.1:0-16896 GCA_035250245.1 Luteimonas sp.
ATCGAGCACGAGCCCGACACCGGCGCGATGAAGCGCATCGTCACCCGCGCGATCGGCTGGCTGCCGATCGAATCGCAGTTGTGAGCGCGGGAGGCGGACGGCGATGAGTCCGGCCGCCGATCGCGATCTGGCCGCGCTGCGCGCCGCGATCGACGGCGGCGATCCCGAAGCGATGCTGCGCCTGGCTTCCGCGCTGGCGCAACGCGGCGACACCGAACCGGCCTTCGCCCTGCGCAAGCGCGCGGCGATCGAAGGCCACGCTCCCGCGCAGACCGCGCTGGCGAGGATGCTGCTGCGCGGCGACGGCTGCCTGGCCGATCCGCGCACTGCCGTTTACTGGCTGCGCCGCGCGGAAGCGTCCGGCGACGCCGAGGCCAGCTACCACCTGGCCTTCGTCTCGCTGGGTGGCGTGGCGATGCCGCGCGATGGCCGCATCAACGAACGCGTGCTGGCCGCAGTGCAAGGCGATTTCCCGCTGGCGCTGCGCGCGGCGGCGATCCATTTCGGACGCAAGCGCCATGAAGTGGATCAAAGCGCTTGCGTGCGCCTGCTGGAGCGCGTCACGAACTACGGCGATGCGATCGCGGCGCAACTGCTGGCCGAGCGTTTGGTCCGCGGCGAAGGCTGCCCGGCGAACGCCGAAGCCGCGCACCGCATCCAGCGGCGCTTGATCGAACTGGGCGTGCCCGGCCTGCCCGCCATCGCGATCGCGCCGGCCGAGCAGGAAACCAAGGAAATGCCGCCCGGCACGATCGCGCTGGAAGACATCCTGCATGCGCAATCGGCGCAGACGCTGTCGGATACGCCGCGCGTGATGCAGATCGACGGGCTGCTGTCGGCGGACGAGTGCCGGTTCCTGATCGCGCTCGCCAACGCGAATAGCGAAGGCGACGCGCGCAGCGTCGACGTCGCCGGCGAAGACCTGGCCGTGCGCCTGATCGAAGTGCGCATGGCGCGTTCGGCGCGTATGGAACTAGCCCAGGCCGAGCCATTGCTGTTGTCGCGTTTCGACGCCGCGGCGCCCTATCTTCCCGGCCCCGGAGATACAGCGGCCGATGACGCGAACGAACGCGTGCGCACGATCCACGTCTTCCTGAATGCGGTGGAAGGCGGCGGCGGGATCGCTTTCGCCGCCAGCGGTCCGATCGCCGCGGTCGCCGGCCGCGCGATCGTCGCCGACACCGAACCCGAAAACGATTACGCCGCGCTCAAGCCCGCCGCCGACGCGGAACGCAAGTGGCTAGCCACGCTGCGCTTCCGCCGCCGTCGCCACCGCAACTTTTAATGAATAGGCCATCCGCAGGCGTATGCGGCCCCGGCTGTCGAAGTGGCTTAGAATGTCGCGCCTGCATCGTCCCGGCGGCGTTTTACACACGCTTGGAAATGCAGGCTTTTCAATATCTTAACCCACACCCTTAACGTCCCGCACGATGCGCAATTCCGGCGTCGGCGCTTGGAGTTCACGATGATTTTCGAAACGCTCGACACCTTCGGCCACGAGCAGGTCGTTTTCTGCCACAACAAGGACGCGGGCCTGAAGGCCATCATCGCGATCCACAACACCGTGCTCGGCCCCGCGCTGGGCGGCACGCGCATGTGGCCGTACAAGACCGAGGCCGACGCGCTCAACGACGTGCTGCGCTTGTCGCGCGGCATGACCTACAAGAACGCGGTGGCGGGCTTGAACATCGGCGGCGGCAAGGCGGTGATCATCGGCGATCCGGCGGCCGACAAGTCCGAAGCGCTGTTCCGCGCCTTCGGCCAGTTCGTCGAATCGCTGGGCGGGCGCTACATCACCGCCGAAGACGTCGGCATCGACGTCAACGACATGGAATACGTGTACCGCGAAACCGAATACGTGACCGGTGTGCACCAGGTGCACGGCGGTTCGGGCGATCCCTCGCCGTTCACCGCCTACGGCACGCTGCAGGGCCTGATGGCCACGCTGAACAAGAAGTATGGCGACGAGGAAGTCGGCAAGTATTCCTACGCCGTGCAGGGCCTGGGCCACGTCGGCATGGAATACGTGAAGCTGCTGAAGGAACGCGGCGCCAAGATCTTCGTCACCGATATCAACAAGGGCCTGGTCGACAAGGCCGTGTCCGAGTACGGCGCCGAAGCGGTGGGCCTGGACGAGATCTACGACGTGAACTGCGACGTGTATTCGCCCTGCGCGCTGGGCGGCACCGTCAACGTCGACACCCTGCCCCGCCTGAAGGCCAAGATCATCTGCGGCGCGGCCAACAACCAGCTGGCCAACAACGCGATCGGCGACGAAGTGGTGAAGCGCGGCATCCTGTACGCGCCCGACTACGCGGTCAACGCTGGCGGCGTGATGAACGTGGCCCTGGAGCTGGACGGCTACAACCGCGAACGCGCGATGCGCATGATGCGCACCATCTACCACAACCTGGCGCGCATCTACGAAATCTCCGAGCGCGACGGCATCCCGACCTACCAGGCCGCCGACCGTTTGGCCGAGGAGCGGATCACCGCGATCGGCAAGCTGAAGCTGCCGCTGGGCCGCGCGGCGCCGCGCTTCCAGGGCCGCATCCGCGGGCACTAAGCCTTTGCTGTACCTCCCCCTTTGAAAAAGGGGGACCGAGGGGGATTTGCTGTTGATGTTGCTTTTGCTTTAAAAGCTTTAAGAGCAAAGCAAAAAAGCAAATCCCCCATCGCCTTCGGCGATTGGCCCCCTTTTTCAAAGGGGGCAACATCAAGGGCGCTTCTCCTTCACTCGACCTGGAACCACATGCGACCTTTCTCGTTAGGCGAAGAAATCGATGCCCTCCGCGACGCGGTCCGCCGCTTCGCCGAAGCCGAGATCGCGCCGCGCGCGGCCCAGATCGACCACGACAATCTCTTCCCCGCCGACCTGTGGCCCAAGCTGGGCGAGATGGGCTTGCTGGGCATGACCGTACCTGGCGAATACGGCGGCAGCGACATGGGCTTCCTAGCGCACATGGTGGCGATGGAAGAGATATCGCGCGCTTCCGGCTCGGTCGGCTTGTCGTACGTGGCGCATTCCAACCTGTGCGTATCGAACCTGTACGCGAACGGCAACGAAGAGCAGCGCAATAAATATCTGCCTAAGCTGTGCAGCGGCGAATGGAAAGGCGCGTTGGCGATGAGCGAACCCGGCGCCGGTTCGGACGTGGTCGGCTCGATGCAGTGCCGCGCCGAAAAACGCGGCGACGCGTGGGTGGCCAACGGCAGTAAGATGTGGATCACCAACGGCCCGGAAGCCGACATCGCCGTGGTCTACATGCGCACCGCCGGCAAGGACGCGGGCTCCAAGTGCATGACCGCCTTCATCGTCGAAAAAGGCATGAGGGGTTTCCGCACCGCGCAGAAGCTGGACAAGCTGGGCATGCGCGGCTCCAACACCTCCGAGTTGGTGTTCGAGGATTGCGAGATTCCCGCCGCGAACGTGCTGGGCGAAGTGAACCTGGGCGTGAAGGTGCTGATGAACGGCCTGAACACCGAACGCCTGGTGATCACCGGCGGCCCGTTGGGCCTCATGCAGGCCGCGCTGGACGCCGCCCTGCCCTATGTGCGCGAGCGCAAGCAATTCGATTCGCCGATCGGCACCTTCGGCCTGATGCAGGGCAAGATCGCCGACATGTACACCGCGCTGCAGTCCTCGCGCGCCTACGCCTATCAGGTGGCGCGCGATTACGACGAAGGCCGCAAGTCGCGCATCGACGCGGCCAGCTGCCTGCTGCATGCGTCGGAAGCCTGCGTGCAGGTGGCGCTGGAAGCGATCCAGGCATTGGGCGGCAACGGCTACATCAACGAATATCCCACCGGCCGCATCCTGCGCGATGCCAAGCTCTACGCGATCGGCGCGGGCACCAACGAGATCCGGCGCATGCTGATCGGGCGCGAGCTGTTCGACGGGAAGTCCTGACCCTTGCTCTCGCTCTTCGTAGGAGCGGCTTTAGCCGCGAGCTCTTGCTTTCGGATCGCGGCGGCATGCAGGAAAGAGCTCGCGGCTAAAGCCGCTCCTACGAAAAGCATCCGGCCGAACGTCAACGCGATTTGTTGAACAGCACGGCGCCGCGCCGCCGCGCTTCGGCCTCGTCGCAGACCTCGCCAACCGCATCGGTCAGCCGCGGACAGCGTTTAGCCAGTTCTTCCAGGCTCAGATTTTCGGCAATCCGGGTATGCCGCACGCAGACCGCGCCCTGCGGCGTCCACCCTGCCTCGAAACGGAAGCCCGGCAGATTGTCGGGGGTCCACACTTCCTGGTCGTCGTAGATCTCGACCGCCGTGCCGTCGCGCGTGGCCGAAACGCCGTCGCCGCAATAGTCGGCGCGGACCATGCGCACGCAGGCTTCGTACAACGGCACCATCGTGCCGCCGCGCGGGGGCGTTTTCCACGGCTTATAGCCGAAGCGGACGCATTTCGCCTGCGCACCGTCGGTGCAGGTCACGGCGATGTATTCCGGACCCGGATGGAAGCGGCCGTTTTCGTCCCAGCGCCCGGGCAAGGGAAAACCTTCGCGCTTGCCGCTCCGGTCGGCGGTACAGGGATTGTGCCAATCGCTCAACGCGTCGCGGGTGCTGAAGGTGTGCAGTTGGATGTCGGGGTCGGCCGGATCGGTGCGCACCGCGTCGATGCGTAGCCAATGCCCGTTGCCCAGGTCGATCTCGGCGCCGATCAGATCCGGGCTGCGCATCGTGCGGCCTTCTTGCTTCAGCACGAAGCCGGTGCCTTCGACCGAAAGGTCCGCCGCACTCGCCGGCAGCAAACCGCCGCCGGCGAGCAGGAAGGCACCGCACAACCAGGTTGCGAAGCGCCGCATTTCAGATCGCCGGAGCCAGGCGGACCGTCAGCTGCGAAGCCGGCAGAGCCGACCAGTTCGGCGCCACGGAGGCCTGGATCCCCTGCACGATCGGGCCGGCAGACAAGCCGAGGGACTGCGTCCCCTGGAACACCGGACCCGGCGTCGGCAAACCATTGATCTGAGTACCCTGCAGGGCCGGACCCGGCGTCGGCACGCCGTTGATCTGCGTACCCTGGAACACCGGACCCGGCGTCGGCACGCCGTTGATCTGCGTGCCCTGGAACACCGGACCGGGCGTCGGCAGGCCGTTGAGCTGGGTGCCGTTGATCCAGCCACCACCGTTGTTCTGTGCAAAAGCTTGGCCGGCTAAAAACATAGCCGGGATGGCTAGCAACGCAGCAATAAGATGCTTGTTCATCTGAAGATCCTCGAATGTGTGATTGGACGCGGGCCCATGCATCGGGGACGCTCCGTATCAAAACTGCGACGCCATCGATCCATGGCAACCCGCGCATAACAGGACGTGAACCAGAAAAATAAATGGCCATTGAATAGAGACCTCTATCGCAAAACATGCTGCTTATAACAAAAAAATAACAAAGTAGACGCCCAAAGGAGCTCGTTTTCATGGCCTGGTCTCCGCCCTGCTTGTAGAGCGGAGCTTGCTCCGCTGCTCTTAGGCTTTTTCGCGGGGATTCTTGGAGAGGCAGAAAAAATCAGCGGAGCAAGCTCCGCTCTACACAAGCGAGGGCAGAGCGAAGAGGCGAGTTCCGTATCAGCCGGGCAGCCATACGAACTCGGCCGCAAAAGAAACAGCAAAAGAAAAGCGGGCCGAAGCCCGCTTTTCTCGTTCGCTGCGATGGACCGCGCCTTATTCGGCGACGACGCCCTCGCCTTCCTCGACGGCCTTCATCGACAAGCGGATGCGGCCCTGTTTGTCGACTTCCAGCACCTTGACCTTGACCACGTCGCCTTCCTTCAGCTTGTCGCTGACTTTCTCGACGCGCTCGTTGGAGATCTGCGAAACGTGCACCAAGCCGTCCTTGCCCGGCAGGATGGTCACGAACGCGCCGAAGTCCATCAGCTTGACGACCTTGCCTTCGTAGATGCGGCCCGGCTCGACGTCGGACGTGATCTGCTCGATGCGAGCCTTCGCGGCCTGCGCGGCGGCGGCGTTGACCGAGGCGATGACGATGGTGCCGTCGTCCTGGATGTCGATCTGGGTGCCGGTTTCCTTGGTGATCGCCTGGATGGTCGAACCGCCCTTGCCGATCACTTCGCGGATCTTGTCCGGATGGATCTTGATGGTCAGCAGGCGCGGCGCGTACTCGCTCAGCTCGCCGCGCGGCGAGGTCAGCGCCTTGGCCATCTCGCCGAGGATGTGCAGGCGGCCCTGCTTGGCCTGGGCCAGCGCGACCTTCATGATCTCTTCGGTGATGCCCTGGATCTTGATGTCCATCTGCAGCGCGGTGACGCCGTTCTCGCTGCCGGCGACCTTGAAGTCCATGTCGCCGAGGTGGTCTTCGTCGCCCAGGATGTCGCTCAGCACGACGTAGTCGTTGCCTTCCTTCACCAGGCCCATCGCGATGCCCGCGACCGGCGACTTCACCGGCACGCCCGCATCCATCAGCGCCAGCGAGGAGCCGCAGACCGAAGCCATCGACGAGGAGCCGTTCGACTCGGTGATTTCCGAAACCACGCGCACGGTGTACGGGAAGGCTTCCATCGACGGCATCATTGCCAGCACGCCGCGCTTGGCCAGACGGCCGTGGCCGATCTCGCGGCGCTTGGGCGCGCCGAAGCGGCCGGTCTCGCCCACCGAGTACGGCGGGAAGTTGTAGTGGAACAGGAAATGTTCCTTCCACTCGCCGGCGACGTCGTCGATGATCTGGCCGTCGCGCGCGGTGCCCAGCGTGGTCACGACCAGCGCCTGGGTTTCGCCGCGGGTGAACAGCGCCGAGCCGTGCACGCGCGGCAGCACGCCGACCTGGCAGTTGATGGCGCGGATGTCGTCCAGCTTGCGGCCGTCGATGCGGATCTTGGTCGACAGCACCGAGCCGCGCATGGTCTGGTATTCGAGTTCGCCGAATTCCTTGCTCATGTCGCCCGCGGCCCAGCCGTCGGCTTCGGCGCGGCCGGCCAGCGACTGCATCACGTCTTTCTTGATCGCAGAGATCGCGTCGCGGCGCTGCAGCTTGTCGCGGACCTGGAAAGCCTGGCCCAGACGGTCGCCGACGGCTTCCTTCAGCGCGCCGATCATGCCGGCGTTCTTTTCCGGCGCCTGCCACGACGACGCAGCGGCGTTGGCTTCGACGGTCAGTTCGTTGATCGCGTTGATGACCTTCTGCATCTCGCGATGGCCGAACATCACCGCGCCCAGCATCACGTCTTCCGACAATTCCTTGGCCTCGGATTCGACCATCAGCACGGCGTTCGAGGTGCCGGCGACGACGAGTTCGAGTTCGGAATCCTTAAGTTCGGTGACAGACGGGTTGAGAATGTACTCGCCGTTCTTGTAGCCGACCTTGGCCGCGCCGATCGGGCCCTGGAACGGCGTGCCGCACAGCGCCAGGGCGGCGGAGGCGCCGATCAGCGCCGGGAGGTCGCCTTCCACTTCCGGATTCAGCGACATCAGGGTGGCGATGATCTGGACTTCGTTCTTGTAGTCTTCGGGGAACAACGGGCGGATCGGACGGTCGATCAGGCGGCTGATCAGGGTTTCCTTCTCGGTCGGCCGACCTTCGCGCTTGAAGAAGCCCCCCGGGATGCGGCCGCCAGCGTAGAACTTTTCCTGATAGTCGACCGTCAGCGGGAAGAAGTCCTGGCCTTCGCGCGCCGACTTCGCGGCGACCGCGCTGACCAGCACCACGGTGCCGTCGATCTTGACGAGGACCGCGCCGCCGGCCTGGCGGGCGACTTCGCCGGTTTCCAGCGTGACCTGATGCTTGCCGTACTGGAACGTCTTGGTGATTTTTGCCACGTTGTTTTCCTTGGGAATCTCATCTGGACCGGACGGGACCCTTGCCCCGCCGGGCGACCGCGGCGCGCGGTCTGTATGCGGATCCTTCCGCAAGGGCCCGGCCGTCCTGGCCGGACTTTCCAAAAAACAAACCGCGGCGCATCGCTGCGCCGCGGTCGGGTTTCGGTTAGCGACGCAGGCCCAGCTTCTGGATCAGGGCTTTGTAGCGCTCGGCGTCTTTCTTGTGCAGGTAGTCGAGCAGGCTGCGACGGCGGTTGACCATCTTGAGCAGGCCGCGACGGCTGTGGTGGTCCTGCTTGTGGGTCTTGAAGTGGCCGGTGAGCTGTTCGATGCGTGCGGTGAGCAGGGCGACCTGGACTTCGGGGGAACCGGTGTCGGCGGCGCCGCGCTTGTTGTCTTCAATGATCTTGCTGGTGTCGATGGACATGCTTGCCTCTGGGTAGATGCGGAACCTGCAGGAACGCCATCGGGCCAATGCCGGATGGGCGCACCGCGTGGTCCGCCGTGAACTGGAAGGTGAAGGCCGCTTTTGCGGCCGCAAAATTGTAGCGGCCAAGGCTTTGACAAACAAGGGTTTTAAGGTTGGGAACGCCTGCCGACGGCGGCGGCGCGGGGCCAGGCGGACCCGTCTTCCCCGCCTTCGCTGAAGGGCGTAGGCCTCGTTTTGAGGGTTTTCCGCCCGGAAGCGGGAATTCGCCGGTTCCGGCCTGTGGCCATCTGGCCGGCCGCGCTTGGTCGCTGCCTCAAGTTGGCCGGTCCGGTCGCCTGCCCCCGCTCCCATCCTTGGTCGTCCCAGCGAGCCGCGTCGCACCTAAGTTTCATTGTGGGAGCGGCTGAAGCCGCTCCCACAAATGCTTGGTCGCGGCTACCGTCATCTCATACCGGCGCCCAGACCAATTCTTTCGATTCCTGCGGTCTTATTCGCCGGATTATCGACCTAAGCTGGCCGTGGGAATCAAAAGGGGCCTTTCCACGTCCCGCACGCACGGCACGCTTTAGGACGCGGCCGTCTCTCGGGATCACTTCGAGATCTCACTATGTTCAGCCATTCCGGCTTCGTCGCCGTGCGCCATCGCGCGGCGCGTTCGTACACCCGCACCTGCTTGTTGTACTTGTGGCTGGCCTGCGCCGGCCTGCCCGGGCTCGCTGCCGCCCAAGGACAAAACGCCGCTCCGGCGGGCACCGCATACCGCTGGCAGAACGGCCTGGCGCCCGGCGCCGATGGCCGCAGCGAGACCGAACCCAACAGCCTGCGCGTTGCCGCTGCACTGCTCAACGATGGGGACGACACGGTCGATGTCCACCTCAGCGGCGGCACCAGCGAACCGGCGAACAACTATTCCGGCGCCGGCGTGCTGTGGAGCGACGCACCGCGCACCATCGACCGGGTCGAAATCGTGCACGGCAGTTGGAACAGCACCGGCGACGGCGCGTTCTGCGCCGACTTGCGCCTGCAGTTCTCCAACAGTTTCCGCGGCGACTGGCGCGACAGCGGCTGGTCGGTCGCGCCGGCCTATCGCTACGATTCTTCCGAAACCGCCGGCATGGTCTACACCTTCCGCGGACCGCCGAGCCAAGCGCGCGCGGTGCGCATCGTCGGCCGCCTGCATTGCACTCACGCAAGCTCTTACTGGGCCAACGTACGCGAATTCCGCGCGTTCGAAGCCGGAGACGTGAGCCTTTGGAGCAACGCGAGCCTGCCGGCCGTGGTCGACGCACCCGACCCTGACGGCGTGGAACTGGGGCTGCGCTTCCGTAGTACGCAACCCGGTTGGATCAACGGCGTTCGCTTCTACAAGTCGGAAGCCAACACCGGCCCCCACGTCGGCAACCTGTGGAGCAGCGACGGCACCTTGCTCGCCCGCGTCGCGTTCGCCGACGAAACCCTTTCGGGCTGGCAAACCGCGCGCTTCGCCTCGCCGGTGCGGGTCGACGCCGACACCACTTACGTCGTGTCGTACTACGCACCGAACGGGCATTACTCGGCCGACCTGGATTATTTCTCCAGCGCGGACTACGCCAACGGCCCGTTGCGAGCGCTGCGCGACGGCAGCGATGGCGGTAACGGCAACTATCGTTACGGCACGCAGACCGCGTTCCCGAACGAGACCTGGCGCTCGGCCAATTACTGGGTCGACGTCTTGTTCTCGCCGTTGAGCGGAGACACGACTCCGCCGAGCGTGCCGACCGGTCTGACCGCGACCGCCGCCGATCCGAACACCGTGCATTTGAGTTGGAACGCGAGCAGCGACGACACCAGCGCTTCGCTGCGCTATCGCATTTATGCGAACGACAACCCTGTCGCGATCGGCCAAACCGAACAGACCGCATTCGTCCACGACACCGCTGTGCCGCAGACCACATACGCCTACCGCGTGAGCGCAGTGGATCCGGCGGGCAACGAATCGGCCCTGTCGGCGCCGGTAAGCGCGACCACGCCGCCGTTGGGCGACACGCGCAACTGCCCGCCTTTCCCGGCGTTTCCGACTCAGGCCTGCACGGGCGTTCCGGCCGGCCGGGCGCTGACTACGATCAACGGCGATTTCAGCACCAGCCGGGACGGCCAGGTGATCGACGGACTGCTGATCACTGGCGCATTGATCGTGCGCCACCACAACATCACCGTCAGCAATAGCCGGATCAAGGGTTATGTCGATTACCCCAGCCACCGCAATCTGGTCCTGAAGGATGTCGATCTGGGTCCGGACGTTTGCCCGGCCGCGAGCAACGGCGGCCGCCGGCTGATCACCGGCGACAACGGCTACACCCTGATCCGCGCGCGCCTGCATCACAACGGCTCCGATCCGTTGCGCACCGCCGGCGGCTATCCGGTGCTGATCCAGGACAGTCTGATCCATCAGACCTGCTTCTATCCCCGCGATCACCTGGATGCGCTGCAATACTATTCGCCCGGCGAAGTCGGCCACGTCAGCATCCTGCACAGCGTGATCGACGCCCGCCCGGTCAACAGCACGAGCTTGGGCAACGCCGCGGTGTTCTGGGCGGACAGGCCGGGCGCCGGGTCGACCCTTACGATCCGCGAAAGCCTGCTGGCCGGCGGCGGTTACACCCTGGCGCCGTACGACTCGGGCCTGGGCTCGGGAGTGGTCGTCGAAGTCAGCGATACCCGCTTCGTACGCGGCTCCCAGTGGAAAAGCGCTTGTTACCTGGGCAACTACAGCCCGGCGGATCATTCGCCGACCGTGCCTTACAACGGCAGTGAAGGCATCAAGTGGCTGCGCAACGCCTGGGACGACGGAACTCCTTTGCCGAGTTGCCAGTAGCCAGTAGCCAGTAGCCAGTAGCCAGCCGATTTTCGAAGACGCATTCGCCAAAAGCCAAGGGCCGCACTTTGTGCGGCCCTTCTGCGTTCAAGGATCGGCAAGGGAATGCTGGGAAGGCGGGTCCGTTTCTTTCGTCAAAACCGGCTGCGCGAACAAGCGCTGCGGATGCAAGCGTCCTTCCTGGTCGACCCGGCCCAACCCCAGCGCGCGGCCTTGCGGTCCGAACACCGCCACCTCGCCCGCCGGACGAAAGCCGCCGGACAGGGATTGGCCCTGAGCCAGCCGCTTCGCCTGCGCAGGATCGATCTGGATTTCCGGCCAGGCGGTCATGCCCGCTTCGATCGGCAACAAGCAAGCTTCCAAACCCGACTCGCTGCGCTGGGCCAGCGCCTGCAGGGCTTCCAGCGTCCACATCTTCGGTTCGCGGAACGGGTCCACCCACAACCGCCGCAATTCGGCCACGTGCGCGCCGCAACCCAACGCCTCGCCCAGGTCGCGGACCAGGCTGCGCACATAAGTGCCCGAACCGCATTCCACGTGCAGGCGCAGCAAAGGTTCGCCGGCGTCGAGCAGGTCGCCCGCCGACTGCAGTTCGAACGCGTGGACGTCGACCTCGCGTTCTTCGACTTCGACCACTTCGCCGCGCCTGGCCTTGGCGTACAAAGGTTCGCCGCCGCGCTTGAGCGCCGAGTAGATCGGCGGACGTTGGCGGATGCGGCCGGTGAGCGAGCGCAGGGCGGCATCGATGGTAGGGATGTCGAGCGCCGGCACCGATCGTTCGCGCAGCGGCTGGCCTTCGGCGTCGTCGGTGTCGGTGACGATGCCCAGCCGCGCCACGGTGTCGTAGGCTTTGCGCGAACCGAGCAGGCCGCCGGCAATCTTGGTCGCTTCGCCGAAGCAGACCGGCAGCAGGCCGGTGGCCAGCGGGTCTAGGCTGCCGGTGTGGCCGCCCTTCTCCGCCCGGAACAGATGCCGGACCCGCTGTAGCGCCTGGTTCGAACTCAAGCCGCGCGGCTTGTCGAGCAGCAGGATGCCGTCGAGCTTGCGGAATTTGACCTTCTGAGCGGGCGGGCGCGGCTTTTGGGTCATCGGGCAGGATTGTGGGGCTGTTGCCCCCTTTGGAAAAGGGGGCGGATCGCCGTAGGCGATGGGGGATTTGCTTTTTGATCTTGCCTTAAACAGCGACAGCAACAACAAAAGCAAATCCCCCTCGATCCCCCTTTTTCAAAGGGGGAGGAACAGCAGGGGTAGCGGATTCATTCCGAATCGGAGGACGGCGGCAAATCGCGCAGCAGATTGTCGATCCGCTCGCCGCGATCCACCGAGTCGTCGTAGTGGAAATGCAGTTCCGGCACGTGGCGCAACTTCATCGCACGGGCCAGTTCGTAGCGCAGTTCCTTGGCGTGTTCCTTCAGGCCCTTGACCGCTTCGGCGGCGCGATCGGCCTGGAGCGCGACCACGAATACCTTGGCATGGGCCATGTCGCGGGTCACTTCCACGTCCGACACGCTGACCGACGGCAGGCCGTACTCGTCCACGGCCGTGCGCACCAGCGTGCCCAGTTCGCGACGGAGCTGGGCGGAAACGCGGTCGGTGCGGTGGAAGGATTTCTTCTGCGGCATGGCTTACAGCGTGCGCTGCACTTCGATGCGTTCGAAGCACTCGATCTGGTCGCCCGGCTGCACGTCGTTGTACTGCTTCACGCCGATGCCGCACTCGGTGCCGTTGCGCACTTCGTCGACGTTCTCCTTGAAGCGGCGCAGCGATTCCAACTCGCCTTCGAAGATCACGGTATTGTCGCGCAGCACGCGGATCGGCTTGTGGCGCTTGACCACGCCCTCGATCACCATGCAGCCGGCGACCGCGCCGAACTTCGAACTGCGGAACACATCGCGGACCTCGGCGGTGCCGATGATCTCTTCGCGGATCTCCACGCCCAGGATGCCCGACGCGACCTGCTTCACCTGATCGATCACGTCGTAAATGATCGAGAAGTAGCGCAGATCGACGCCGTTGGCCTCGATCACCTTGCGCGCCGACGCATCGGCGCGGACGTTGAAGCCGATGATGGTGGCCTTCGAGGTCACCGCCGAATTCGCGTCGGACTCGGTGATGCCGCCGACGCCAGAATTGATCACGTTGATCCGGATCGCCGGGGTCGACAACGCGGTCAGCGCCTCGCGCAAGGCCTGCACCGAACCCTGCACGTCGGCCTTGACGATCAGCGGCAGGCTGAGCTGGCCTTCGGCCTGGCCCATCTGCGCCATGATGTCTTCCATGCGGTTGCCGGGCGCGGCGACCAGGCGCGATTCGCGGCGCTTGGCGTCACGCTGCTGAGCGACGTCCTTGGCCAAGCGTTCGTCCGCAACGACGACGAAATCGTCGCCCGCGTCGGGCACGCCGGACAGGCCGAGCACCTGCACCGGAATCGACGGACCGGCGCTCTGCACTTGCTGGCCGTTCTCGTCGAACAGCGCGCGCACGCGGCCGTACTGGATGCCGCAAACCAGGTAGTCGCCCTTCTCGAGCTTGCCCTGCTGGACCAGCACCGTGGCGACGGGGCCGCGACCCTTGTCGAGCGCGGATTCGATCACCACGCCCGAAGCGCGGCCGTCCGGCGCAGCGCTCAGTTCCAGCACTTCGGCCTGCAGCGAGATCGCGTCGAGCAGCGCATCCACGCCCTGCCCGGTCTTGGCCGACAGCTCCACCATCTGCGTGTCGCCGCCGAAATCTTCGGCGACCACCTGCTCGGCGAGCAATTCGTTCTTGACCCGCAGCGGATCCGCGTCGGACTTGTCGACCTTGTTGATCGCCACGATCAGCGGAACGCCGGCGGATTTGGCGTGCTGCACGGCCTCCTTGGTCTGTGGCATCACGCCGTCGTCGGCGGCCACCACCAGCACCACGATGTCGGTGAGCTTGGCGCCGCGCGCGCGCATCGATGTGAACGCGGCGTGGCCCGGGGTGTCGAGGAAGCTGATCACACCCTTCGGCGTTTCCACGTGGTAAGCGCCGATGTGCTGGGTGATGCCGCCCGCTTCGCCCGAGGCAACCTTGGTGCGGCGGATGTAGTCCAGCAGCGAGGTCTTGCCGTGGTCGACGTGGCCCATGATGGTGACCACCGGCGGCCGCGGCGCCTTGTCGCCCTGCGCTTCTTCGGTATGCGCCAGCAGCGCCTCTTCGGCGGTGTCGTCGCTGACGCGCACGGCCTTATGGCCGAGTTCTTCGGTGACCAGCACCGCGGTGTCGTGATCGATCGACTGGGTGATGGTGGCCATCACGCCCATCTTGAACAACGCCTTGACCACGTCGCCGCCCTTCAGCGCCAGCTTCTGCGCCAGGTCGGCCACGGTGATCGCCTCGCCGATGGCGATTTCGCGCACGATCGGCGCGGTCGGCTTCGAGAAGCCGTGCGCGCTACCGCCGCTGCGGGCCTGTTCGACCTGGCGCCGAGCCTTGGGCTTGCCGCGCGCGCTGGTGCGGCGCGCGCGTTCGCTCGCGCTCAAGTGCAACTGGCCGGCGAAACGCGCGGCGTTGTCGTCGTCCTCGACGCTGGCGACCATCACATGCGAGCCGCGGTTCTTGTGCTTGTGCGCGTTGCGGTCGTCCGTACGCGGCGCCGCATCGTTGCGCGAAGCCGATTTGCCATGGTGGCTGGACGGCTTGGCGGCGCGTCCGACTTCTTCTTCGGTCGCGCCTTCGGCCACAGCGGCGGCTGCGGCGGCGGCCGCTTCGGCTTCGGCGGCGACCTTGCGCGCGGCTTCTTCTTCCTGCTGTTTCTTCTGCGCGGCCTCTTCGGCGCGGCGCTTGTCGTCCTCGGCCAGGCGCTGCTGCTCGCTCAAGTTGCGGCGGCGCGATTCCTCGAGCTTGCGCAGGGCCTCGTCGCGCTCGTCGTTCTGCGGCACTTCGACTTCGCCGGCCTTCACGTAGGTGCGCTTCTGCCGCACCTCGACGTTGACCGTGGTCTTGCTGCGGCCTGCGGCGACGGTGATTTCCTGCACCTTGCGCCGGTTCAGGGTGATCTTCTTCGGCGCGGCCGCGGTCTCGGCGGGCTTTTCGGCCTTGCCGTGGGCGCGCTTGAGGAAGCCGAGCAGCTTGACTTTCTCGATGCTGGTCACGACCTGGTCGGGACCGCTGAAGCTCATGCCGGCCTCGGCCAGCTGCTCCAGCAGTTTCTCGACCGGCGTGTTCACCAGTTCGGCCAGCTTGCGGATGGTGGTTTGCTGCGACATTCGGTTTCCGTGTCCTTTGGCGCGGGCTTACGGCCGGCGCGTGATGGAACGATTGTAAATCTTTAGATCAAGAGCCTCTTTTGACGCGGATAAAGTCCGATAAATGCGGATAAAAACCATTTTTTGCTTTTAATCCGCACTCATCCGATTCGATCCGTGTCTAAAACGCCCTTGCTTCAGCCTTCCCTCTCCAACCGGGCGATCATGTCCGCGCGAGCCGCCATGATCAGCGCCGCGGCGCGTTCGGCGTCCATGTCCTCGATGTCGGTGATCTCGTCCGTCGCCAGATCGGCCAAGTCGTCGCGGGTGCGCACACCGCGCGAGGCCAGGACGTAGGCGGTCGCCTCGTCCATGCCTTCCAGCGTCAGCAGGTCTTCCGACGGCTGCTGCTCGTCGAGTTGTTCCTCGACCGCCAGCGCTTCGTTCAAAAGCGCATCGCGGGCGCGGGCGCGGAGCTCTTCGACGATGTCCTCGTCGAAGCCTTCCACCGCCAGCAGCTCGCCGACCGGCACGTACGCGATTTCCTCGACCGTGCTGAAGCCTTCGGCGACCAGGATGCCGGCGATCTCGTCGTCCACTTCCAGCTTGTCGACGAACAGCTGGCGCGCGGCGGCCTGTTCGGCCTCCGACTTCGCGGCCACTTGGTCCTGGGTCATCACGTTGAGCTGCCAGCCGGTCAGGCGGCTGGCCAGGCGCACGTTCTGGCCGCCCTTGCCGATCGCCTGGGCCAGGCGGTCTTCGGCCACGGCCAGGTCCATCGAGTGCTTTTCTTCATCGACGATGATCGACTGCACTTCGGCGGGCGCCATCGCGTTGATCACGAACTGCGCGGCGTTATCGCTCCACAGGATGATGTCCACGCGCTCGCCGTTGAGCTCGTTGCTCACCGCCTGCACGCGCGAACCGCGCATGCCGATGCAGGCGCCGATGGGATCGGTGCGCGCGTCGTGGGCCAGCACGGCGATCTTGGCGCGGTCGCCGGGATCGCGGGCGCAGGCCTTGATCTCGACCAGGTCCTGGCCGACTTCGGGCACTTCCAGCTTGAACAGCTCCATCATGAATTCCGGCGCGGCGCGGCTGATGAACAGCTGCGGGCCGCGCGGTTCGCTGCGCACGTCGAACAGGTAGCCGCGCACGCGGTCGCCGGCGCGCAGCACGTCGCGCGGAATGCCCTTGTCCTTGGGAATGATCGCCTCGGCGTTGCCGCCCAGGTCGACGTAGATGTTGCCACGCTCCACGCGCTTGACGATGCCGGTGACCAGCTCGCCGACGCGATCCTTCCAGGCGTCCACGACCTGGGCGCGCTCGGCCTCGCGCACGCGCTGCACGATGACCTGCTTGGCGGCCTGGGCGGCGATGCGGCCGAAATCGGGGTTTTCGATCTGCTCTTCGATGTAGTCGCCGACTTCGGCGCCTTCGCTCTCGTCGACCGCGTCCATCAGGCGGACCTGGCGGTCCGGCGATTCCATCACCACGTCGTCGGCCACGACTTCCATGCGGCGGAAGGTCTCGTAGCTGCCGTCCTTCTGATCGATGGAGACGCGCACCAGCACGTCCTCGTCGTGGTAGCGCTTCTTGGCGGCGGACGCCAGCGCGGCCTCGATCGCCTC
>DATFFH010000060.1:0-17812 GCA_035250245.1 Luteimonas sp.
GCTGTCGCCCAGCAACCGTCGCAAGCGGCGGAACCGCCGCCGCCGACGGCGATCGCGCCCGCACCGGCGCCCGCGTCGGCACCGACGCCTGCGCCGCGATCCGACGAAGCCGCTACCGCGGTCGCCGCATCGAACGAATACGGGCCGGTGCGCAGCGGCCAGACCTTGTCGGAAATCGCCGGCGGCCTGAAACCGGGCGGCTACACGCTCGACCAGACGATGCTGGCCCTGTTGCGCACCAATCCGGATGCGTTCATCGGCAACGACATCAACAAGCTCAAGAGCGGCGCCGTGTTGCGCGTGCCGGGCGAGAACGAAATCGCCAGCCTCGGCGCGGCCGAAGCGGCGGTGATCGTGCGCGACCAGATCGAACAATGGCGGCGCGACCGGCAGGCCAGGGCGCAAGCCGTGGCCGCGAGCGCGGAAACGTCGGCGACGGCGCAAGCGGTTTCGGCCGCTGCGCCCGGCGGTGGCGGCCGCGTGGCCGGCGCCAGACTTGAAATCGTTCCGCCGTCGGCCGATCGCGCCGCGCAGGCGGGTACCAGATCCGGCGCCAGCGCCGGAGGCGAGGGCGACATGGTGCGACAGGAATTGCAGCAGACCAAGGAAAGCCTGGCGGCGCGCGACGCCGAAGTGCAGGAGTTGAAATCGCGCCTGGCCGAACTGGAAAAACTGCAGCAGCAACAGCAGCAGTTGATCACGCTGAAGGACACCGAGCTGGCTGCCGCGCAGCAGCGTCTGGCGCAGTCGAATCAGCAAGCCGCGGCCAAGCCGGCGACGACCCAGGCGCAAGCGGCCGCGCCGGCCGAGGGATCGGGTTCGGGCACGGCCTTGTGGCTGGGCGGCGGTCTGGTGCTGGTGCTGATCGGTTTCATCAGTTGGTGGTTCGCGCGCCGTGGTTCTCGCCCGGCCGCTCCGGCCAAACCGGCGCGACCGAGAGCGAGCAGCGCCGAATTGGCCGCCAGCGTGCCCAGCCCGGCTCCGGCGGAACCGGAGGTGTCTTTCGCCAACATTCCGCCGGCCAAGGCGGAAAAGCGCGCCGGCGGCAACGGCGCTAGCGAGCCGACCGCAACGCCGAGCTGGAGCGGCACCTCCGCCGTCGCACCGACCTGGCATGCCGGCGATGGCGAACGCGCCGATCGCGGTGAATTGCGCATCGGCCACGAGCGCTTGGAACTGGCCCGCGCCTACCTGGACCTGGGCGACAACGACACCGCGCGTGGTTTGCTGCAGGAGATCGTCCAGGTCGGCGATCCCGACGCCCGCGCCGAAGCGGTGCGTCTGCTGCAAGACCTGCCGCGATGATCGATCGCGTTCGGCGGCCGTGACCCGTTACGCCCTGGGCGTCGAGTACGACGGCGGCGAATTCCTCGGCTGGCAACGGCTCAGCAAGCTGGGAGAAGCCGATCCCGGCAGTCTGCAGGCGGCGCTCGAGCAGGCTTTGTCCTTTGTCGCCGACGCGCCGATCGACACGGTCTGCGCCGGCCGCACCGATGCCGGCGTGCATGCCGCCTGCCAGGTCGTGCATTTCGACAGCGACGCCGCGCGCGATCCGCGCGGCTGGATGCTGGGCGTCACCAGCCGCCTGCCGCCGGCGATGTGCGTGCGCTGGTGCGTGCCGGTGGCGGACGATTTTCACGCCCGTTTTTCGGCGCGCGCGCGACGTTATCGCTATCGCCTGCTGAACCGGCCGGTGCGGCCGGCGCTGCAACGCCAATATCTGGCCTGGGAGCGGCGCCCGCTGGATGCGGAGGCGATGCACCGCGCCGCGCAGGTCTTGCTGGGCGAACAGGATTTCTCCGCTTTCCGCACCGTGCATTGCCAGGCGCCGCATGCCCGGCGCGAGATGCAGGCGATCGCAGCGCGGCGCGAGGGCGAGCAGGTGGTGTTCGAATTGCAAGCCAATGCTTTCCTGCATCACATGGTCCGCAACATCGTCGGCAGCCTGTTGGAAGTCGGTGCCGGCGAACGCCCGGAAGCGTGGATCGGGGAGGTGCTGGATGGTCGCGACCGCACCCTGGCTGGCCCGACGGCGCCCGCCGAAGGCCTCACATTCCTGGGACCCCGCTATGGACCAGAATGGGGTTTGCCCGCCGAGGTGACGCTGTGAACAAGCTGTTGTTTCGCACCCGCATCAAGTTCTGCGGTTTCACCCGCGCGGGCGACGTGCGCCTGGCCAGCGAGCTGGGCGTGGACGCGGTGGGTTTCATTTTTTCCGCCGACAGTCCGCGCCGCGTCCATCCGACCGAAGCCCGGGCGATGCGCAACGCGATGGCGCCACTGGTCGATGCGGTCGCCTTGTTCAGGAACAATCCGGTCGATGAAGTGCGCGAGGTGGTCAAGCAGGTGCGGCCGACCTTGCTCCAATTCCACGGCGACGAGGAAGACGCCTTCTGTCGCGGCTTCGGCGTGCCTTATATGAAAGCCATCCCGATGCGTGCGGACGTCGATCCGCTCGACGCCCGCGCCCTGCAGACCCGCTATCCGGGCGCATCGGCGCTCCTGTTCGACAGCCACGGCCCGTCCGGCGGCGGCACCGGCCGCACTTTCGACTGGGGCCGGATCCCGGCCGGCTTGAACAAGCCGATCGTGGTCGCCGGCGGATTGACCCCGGACAACGCTTTCGACGCGGTCCTGGCCACCTTGCCCTGGGGCGTGGACGTGGCTTCGGGCATCGAAAGCGAGCCCGGGATCAAGGATGGCGATAAGATGCGACGTTTCGTCCTAGAAGTCAGACGTGCCGATTGCCACGAATCCTAGCCGGCGCCCGATGCCGTCGGCCGAAGGCGGAAATCCCATCGATTACCACGCCTTGCCCGACGCCGGCGGCCATTTCGGCCGCTACGGCGGCCGGTTCGTGGCCGAGACCCTGATCGGGCCGGTCGAAGAGCTGGCCGCGGCCTACGACGCCGCGCGGGTCGATCCGGACTTCATCGCGGCTTTCGAAAAAGACTTGGCGCATTACGTCGGCCGGCCCAGCCCGATCTATCACGCCGAACGTCTGAGCGACGACGTCGGCGGCGCTCGCATCCTGCTCAAGCGCGAAGACCTGAACCACACCGGCGCGCACAAGATCAACAACACCATCGGCCAGGCGCTGCTCGCCAGCCGCATGGGCAAGACCCGGATCATCGCCGAGACCGGCGCCGGCCAGCACGGCGTGGCCTCGGCCACCGTCGCCGCGCGGTTGGGCCTGGAGTGCGTGGTCTACATGGGCGCCACCGACATCGAGCGCCAGAAGATCAACGTCTACCGGATGAAGCTGCTCGGCGCGACCGTGGTGCCGGTGACCAGCGGTTCGCAGACGCTCAAAGACGCGTTGAACGAAGCGATGCGCGACTGGGTGACTAACGTCCGCGACACCTTCTACATCATCGGCACCGTCGCCGGCCCCGATCCGTATCCGCGCATGGTCCGCGACTTCAACGCCGTGGTCGGCCGCGAAGCGCGCGCGCAGATGCTGGCCGAATACGGGCGCCTGCCGGATGCGATCACCGCCTGCGTCGGCGGCGGCAGCAATGCGATCGGCCTGTTCCATGCCTTCCTCAACGATGCCGACGTGCGCATCGTCGGCGCCGAAGCGGCGGGTGAGGGCATCGCCAGCGGCCATCACGCGGCATCGCTCGCGGCCGGGCGCCCGGGCGTGCTGCACGGTAACCGCACTTATGTGCTGTGCGACGACGACGGCCAGATCGTCGAGACGCACTCGGTGTCCGCCGGCCTGGACTACCCCGGCGTCGGTCCCGAGCACGCATTTCTGAAGGACAGCGGCCGCGCCGAATACGTCGGCGTGACCGACGACGAAGCCTTGGCCGCGTTCCACCGACTGGCCAAGACCGAAGGCATCCTGGCGGCGCTGGAATCCAGTCACGCCATCGCCCAGGCGATCAAGCTGGCGCGCGACATGCCCAAGGACGCGCTGGTGCTGTGCAACCTGTCCGGCCGCGGCGACAAGGACGTGCACACCATCGCCGCGCGCGAAGGGATTTTGCTGTAGAGCGTTTAGACACGGATCGGATCGGATGAGCGCGGATAAAGCTTTTTGATATTTTTCGCCTTATCCGTGTTCATCCGATTTGATCCGTGTCTAAAAAAGACCGACCGATACATCGAATGGAGTTATTGCAATGAGCGACGAAAACCAGACCCAAGCCCCGAACCCGCAACAGCAGAACCAGCTTGATCCGGCGTTCTTCACTTGCGTCAACGAATATCTGGAACTGACCAACAAGCAGTCCCAGCAGCAGGGCCTGAAGCGGATCAGCATGGCCAGCATGTACGCGGCCTCGCGCTTCAACGCGCACGTGTACCTGGCCAACGTCAGCGACCCGGCCGGCGAGCGCAAGGAATTCCTGGACTACATGACCACCATGTACCGGCGCATGCTCAACGAGAACCTGGACGGCCTGGGCGCCGAGCGCGGCGTCAACGTCGGCGAGTCGGAACTGGCGGCGGAATACGCAGCGGCCGGGGTGAAGCTCGATAGCGGCGTGGCCACCTTCGAAGAGCCGGCCAAGGGATGAGCCGATTGACGGCGCGTTTCGGCGCGCTGCGCGCATCGGGCCGCAAGGCGCTGGTGCCGTTCGTCACCGCCGGCGATCCGTCGCTGCAGGCGACGGTGCCAGTGCTGCACGCGCTCGCGCAGGCGGGCGCGGATGCGATCGAACTCGGCGTGCCGTTTTCCGATCCGATGGCCGAAGGCCCGACGATCCAGCGCAGCTCCGAGCGCGCGCTGGCGCGCGGCGCGGGCTTGGGTTACGTGCTCGAATGCGTGCGCGCGTTCCGAGAGCGCGACGCCGAAACGCCGCTGGTGCTGATGGGCTATCTGAATCCCATCGAGATCCGCGGCTACGAGCGTTTCGCGAAAGAGGCGGCGGAAGCCGGCGCGGACGGCTTGTTGCTGGTCGACCTGCCGCCCGAGGAAGCGGGCGAATGCCGCGCCGCGTTGGCGGCGCAGGGATTGGTGTTGATCCAGCTGGCTTCGCCGACCACGCCGGAGACGCGTCTACGCAAACTCTGCGCGGAGGCCGAGGGCTATCTGTATTACGTCAGCTTCGCGGGCGTGACCGGCGCCGACCGGCTCGACGTGTCGGCGGCGTCCGAACGCCTGCGCACGGTGCGCGCGCTGAGCGCTGCGCCGGTGCTGGCCGGCTTCGGCATCAAGGACGCGGCCAGCGCTGCGGCGATGGCGCAGGCGGCCGACGGCGCTATCGTCGGCAGCGCACTGGTCTCGGCGTTGGCCGAAGCTGCGGATGCCGACGACGCCGCAGCCCGGGCGCGGGCTTTCCTGGCGCCGCTGCGCGCGGCCCTGGACGCGCTCTGAGCTCGCCGCGGTCGCTGCGCTAGACTGAGCAACCGACGGGACCCGGCTTCGGCCGCGGTCCGCGTACCGAACAAGAAGGTGAGTGCCGCTTGAGCTGGCTGAAGAAATTGATGCCTTCCCGGATCCGCACCGAAACCGGCGCGGGCAGGAAGCGCAGCGTCCCCGAGGGGCTGTGGGAGAAGTGCGAGCGCTGCGGCTCGGTGCTGTACCGGCCCGAGCTGGAGGAGAACCTGGAGGTCTGCCCGAAGTGCGGCTTCCACATGCCGATCCGTGCCCGCGCGCGGCTGGCCTCGTTCCTGGACGCCGGCGCCGGCGAGGAGATCGGCGCCGCGCTCGGTCCGACCGACATCCTCAAGTTCAAGGACCAGAAGAAGTATTCCGACCGGATCAAGGCAGCGCAGAAATCCACCGGCGAGCGCGACGCGCTGGTCGCGATGCAAGGCACGCTGAAGCAGCGCCCGATCGTCGCCAGCGCGTTCGATTTCGCCTACATGGGCGGTTCGATGGGTTCGGTGGTGGGCGAACGCTTCGCCTTGGCGGCCGAGCGCGCGCTGGAGATCGGCAGTCCTTACGTGAGCTTCTCCGCCAGCGGCGGCGCGCGCATGCAGGAAAGCCTGTTCTCGCTGATGCAGATGGCCAAGACGTCGGCGGCGTTGGGCCGGCTGCGCGCGGCGGGATTGCCCTACGTCTCGGTGATGACCCATCCGACCACCGGCGGCGTGTCGGCTTCGTTCGCGATGCTCGGCGACATCAACCTGGCCGAACCGGAAGCGCTGATCGGTTTCGCCGGCCCGCGCGTGATCGAGCAGACCGTGCGCGAAACCTTGCCGGAAGGCTTCCAGCGCTCCGAATTCCTGCTCGACCACGGCGCGATCGACCAGATCTGCGACCGCCGCGAATTGCGCGACCGGATCGCGCACCTGCTGGCGCTGCTGATGAAGCAGCCGGCGCCGGAAGACGATGCGGAGGCGGCGGCATGAGCCGTTTTCCTCGCCCATCTCTCATGACCTCCCTCTCCCCCAATGGCTCCACCGTTGGGGGAGAGGGCAGGGTGAGGGGGGCTGTTGCTGTTGCTTATCAAGCAAAAGCGCGAGCGCCGTCGGCGCTCGTCCCCCTCACCCCAACCCTCTCCCCCGCAAGCGAAGGAGAGGGGGCGCAATCCGCATGACCCGCAAATACTTCGGCACCGACGGCATCCGCGGCCGCGTCGGCGAAGGCGCGATCTCGGCCGATTTCGTTCTGCGCCTGGGCAATGCCTACGGTCACGCGCTCAAGAAGAGCGAGTGGCGCAATCCGCAGGTGATCATCGGCAAGGACACGCGGATTTCGAACTACATGTTCGAGGCCGCGCTCGAGGCCGGCCTGGTTGCCGCCGGCGTGGACGTGCAGCTGATGGGGCCGATGCCGACCCCGGCGGTGGCGCATCTCACACGCTCGTTGCGCGCCGACGGCGGCATCGTCATCTCCGCTTCGCACAATCCGCATTACGACAACGGCATCAAGTTCTTCTCGGCCGACGGCGAGAAACTGGACGACGCCACCGAGCTGGCGATCGAAGCCGCGCTGGAGCGGCCGTTCCGCACCGTCGCTTCGGAACGTCTCGGTCGCGCGGTACGCACGCGCGACGCGGTCGGCCGCTATGTCGAGGCCTGCAAGAACTCGGTGCCGAAGGGCTTCGACTTGAGCGGCATGCGGATCGTCGTAGATTGCGCCAACGGCGCCACCTATCAGATCGGCCCGCTGGTGCTGCGCGAACTCGGCGCGCGTGTCGAGGCGATCGGCGTGGAGCCCAATGGCCTGAACATCAACGACGGCGTGGGTTCGACGCATCCCGAAGCGTTGGCTTCGCGGGTACTGGAAACCGGCGCCGAACTCGGCATCGCCTTCGACGGCGACGGGGATCGAGTCTTGTTCGTCGACGGCGGCGGCGCGGTGCGCGACGGCGACGACCTGCTGTACGCATTGGCCTGCGATTGGCAGGACAGCGGCCGTCTGCAGGGCCCGGTGGTCGGCACGCTGATGACCAACTACGGTTTCGAGCGCGCCCTGGCCGAACGCGGCATCGGTTTCGTCCGCGCCAAGGTCGGCGACCGCTACGTGCATCAGGCCATGGTCGAGCACGACAGCGTCCTCGGCGGCGAGGCTTCGGGCCATTTGTTGTGCCTGGATCGCACCAGCACCGGCGACGGCATCGTCAGCGCGTTGCAGGTGTTGGAAGTGCTGCGCCGGCGCGGCATTTCCCTGCGCGATGCGTTGAGCGGCCTGAACAAAGTGCCGCAGAAGACCGTCAATGTGCGTTACGGCAACGGCGCCAAGCCGGCTGAAGCGGACAGCGTGAAAGCCGCGCTGGCCGAGGCACAGGCGGCGGTGCAAGGGCGCGGTCGCGCGTTCCTTCGGCCTTCGGGTACGGAACCTGTGGTCCGGGTGACGGTCGAAGCCGACGATGATGGACTGATGCAGCGGACCTTGGACAAGCTGGCCGAAGCGGTCCAATCCGCGGCTAAGCATTGAGCTTTATCCTCTCCCCTTGTGGGAGAGGGACAGGCCCGAAGGGCCAGGGAGAGGGTTCGGCTTTTCCGACGGGCAACGTCGACACATGCAAGGAAGAAGCAAAGTCGCTGGGTTCCCGCTTTCGCGGGAATGACGGCTAAAGCAGAGGCAAGAGCATCGTCATGACATCACGCATTCCCACCTTAGACATCCGCCGCTACGACACCGACCGCGACGCCTTCGTCGCCGAACTCGGTGCCGCCTACCGCGAATGGGGTTTCGCCGGCATCAGCGGCCACGGCATCCCGCAGGCGCAGATCGACGCATCCTACGACGTGTTCAAGCGCTTCTTCGCGCTGCCGGAAGACACCAAGAAGAAGTACCACGTGCCCGGCGGCGGCGGCGCGCGCGGCTATACTCCGTTCGGCGTGGAAACAGCCAAGGGCGCGAAATACTCCGACCTGAAGGAGTTCTGGCATATCGGCCGCGAAATCCCGCGCGATTCCAAGTACGCCGATGTGATGCCGCCGAACCTGTGGCCGGAAGAGATCCCGGATTTCGAAGAAGTCGGCTACGGCTTGTACCGCACGCTCGACCAACTCGGCTCACGCGTACTGTCCGCGCTGGCCCTGCATATCGGGCTGCCGGAAGATTATTTCGTCGACAAGACCAACTTCGGCAATTCGATCCTGCGCCCAATCCATTACCCGCCGATCACCGCCGACGACATCCCCAACGTGCGCGCCGGCGCGCACGAGGACATCAACCTGATCACCCTGCTGGTCGGTGCCAGCGCCGCCGGCTTGGAAGTGAAGTCGCACCAGGGCGAGTGGGTGCCGTTCACGGCCGAGGCCGACACCATCGTGGTCAACATCGGCGACATGCTGCAGCGGCTGACCAACCACGTGTATCCGTCGACCACCCACCGCGTGGTCAACCCGCCTGGCGAAGCTGCGCGCAAGCCGCGCTATTCCACGCCGTTCTTCCTGCATCCGAACCCGGATTTCCTGATCGACGTGCTGCCGTCCACGGTGAGCGCGGACAACCCGAGCCGCTATCCGGAGCCGATCACCGCGCAGGGCTATCTGGAAGAGCGCCTGAAGGAAATCAAGCTCAAATAACCCCGCTTTTGTAGAGTCGAGCTTGCTCGACTGCTCTTATTCTGTCGCAGCCGGCCGAAAAGCAGTCGAGCAAGCTCGACTCTACAAAAGCGTCGCTTCGGCGAAGGGGATGGCATGATCCGTAAGACGATTGCGTTCTCCCTGCTGCTGGCCGCATCCGCGACCGGCGCGGCAGAAAAAGACGGCAAGCCCGCCTATCCATTGCTCGACGGCGACTGCGACGAATATCCGGCGCTGGCCCAATCCAGGCATCGCCTCGCGGAGGAGGTCGAACTCTTCCTGTTCCAGGACCGCGATTACGTGTGGCTCTGCTACACCCTGCCGGCGAACAGCTTCGGCATGGCGGATGTCACCATCGCCGCGCCCGGTTTGGCGAAGACATTGAATCTGCATGTCTCAGCGCAGTTGGGCGAATGGGTCGCGGGCGAACCCGATGCGGCGCCGTCCGCTCCCGACAGTCCGAAATGGTGGAACCACCGCGGCTGGTCCGGGACGACCGTGCCTTTCAACGGCGCCAGCGCATCGCTGGACGAGGCCGGAAAACCGAAAGTGGACTACAACTTCCGCCGCACGCGGGCGCGGGAGATGCAGTTGTCGAAAACCCGCTTCGGTCGCGGCGAATGGCGTTGGCATATCGACATCCGCAACGTGGCCGACGGCAAAGGCGGGCAGCGCGCTTTGCGCTTTCCTGAAGCGGGCGAATTCACCTTTAAAGCCGATTGACCCTGCCGTCGTAGAGTCGAGCCTGCTCGACTGCTCTTGGTTTCGTCGTAATCTGCCGAAAAGCAGTCGAGCAGGTTCGACTCTACAAGAGCCGGAGTGCCGAATGGCGCGGGGCTTCAGGCCATCCAGAAGAAAACCGCCGCCATCCGCTTATCTGCGAGCGTCTTGCCCCAGTAGCCGGTGGCGCTGTGCAAGAGGTTGGCGCGGTACAGCAGCAGGCGGTTGTGGCGGTGCGGCACGCGCACGTCTTCGACGAAGGCGTCGGGTGCGACGAAGCGCGTGCCCAACGCGTCGATCATGTTGTTGTGCGGTGGCATCACGGTATTGCCGCCGAGTTGGCCGCCCGGTAGCTGCTGCCGGTAAAACGCGGTGCCGCAGTGTTCCGGCACGTCGGGGTTGAGATAGAGCACGGCGGCGTATCTGCACAAGGCGCGCGAATCGGTATGCGGCCGCGGTTCGCCTTCATCGATGCCGACCACCTGGATGCAGTTGTGGCTGACGCTTTTGCCATCGCCGGCGCTTTCCATCACCCACAACTTCTTGGCGCCGGTCGCTTGTTTGGCGAAAGCCTCGACGGTTTCGAGTTCGGCGGGTTCCAGGCCCGGAATCGTGCGCAAGCCGGGCCAGCTCTCGGGCTTGAAGGGGTAGCCTTCCGCCCAGTCGGTCTTGGCCAGGCAGCGCGCGCGGACCGCATCGGCGTTCGGTAATGCATCGTCCAGCAGCCAGTAATCGCGGCCGAGCGTCGGCTTGCGATACGGCAGGATCGGCAATCGCGCGGGGCCGGGGCGATTCGAAGGCATTCCACACTGTACCGGGAAACGCGGCCGACGTTCCCGGGTATCGCCTGCGGCTCCACCCGGGCTACGTTTTGCGAATCTTGGATGAATTCCTGGCCATCAATTTCAGCGCCCAGGCATCGGGAAGATGACGGACCAGGCAATAGAGCGTCTTGTAGAAGAGGCCGGGCACGACCACTGTTTTGCCGCGTTCGGCGCCGTCGATGCCCGCGCGGGCCACGTCTTCTGCGCGCAGCCACATCCATTTCGGTAGGCGGTTCATCATCTCCCGCGTGCCGGTGACGTCGTGGAACTCGGACCAGGTGAAGCCCGGGCACAACGCGGTCGCATGCACGCCTCGGTCGGCGTTCTCCAGAGCCAAGGCTTCGCTGAACCTCACCAGGTAAGCCTTCACCGGCGCGTACAGCGTTTGCCCGTCCGCAGCCGGCATCAGCGCCGCGAACGACGATACGTTGAGGATGCGTCCGCCGCCCTGCGCGCGGATCGAAGGCAGCAACCGCCAGGTCAATTCGCTGACCGCACCGATCATGACCTGCAGGAAATCGGCGTGCGTCTTCCAATCGTTCTTCAGATAACGTCCCGGCACGCCGTAGCCGGCGTTGTTGACCAGGATCCGCACCGGCAAGCCGCGGCGTTCGATTTCGTCGCACAGCGCTTTCGGCGCATCGGGTTGGGAAAGATCGGAAGCGATCACGTCCACGGAGACCTGCGCCCGCAATTCTTCCGCCAACGCTTCCAGCCTGTCGATGCGCCGCGCGGTCAGGATCAGCGGCACGCCGCGGCGCGCGTATTCGCGGGCGATGGCGGCGCCGATGCCGCTGGATGCGCCGGTGACCAGGGCGCGGCCGCTCATCCGGCGCGCTCCGCGCCGCGGAAACGGCGGCGGGCGATGCCGCCGAGCAGTTTCCGGAAAGCGCTCACGCGCCATTGCTGCGCGGCGGATTTTTCGCCCGGGCGACGCGGCGCGGGCACGCGCTGCACCGGTACGGCGGCGTTGTGCTCGGCGAGACCTGCGGTGGTTGCCGCGGGCCGCGCCAGGATCAGGTATTGGAAATCCAGCAGGCCTTCGTCCTTGGCCAGGCTTTCGACCGCGGCGATCGATTCGGCCGTGAGCCCCATGCCGTATTCGCGGGATGCGGTTTCGATCGGCATCACCACCGCATGCAGTCTTTCGATGCGCAGCCCGGCCGACGTGAGCAAATCCAGCATGCCCCGGTACGAGAAGAAGCGCAGATGGGTGCGGTCGAGCAGGCCGAAGTCGGCGTAGTCCCAGCGGCCTTCGAGCAGCATCGCGCGGATGCTGCCGTGGGCGACGCAAGGCAGAGAGATCGCCAGCGCGCCGTCCGCGTCCAGCCGCGACGCGCAGACCGCCAGCGTCGCGCCCGGTTCGGCCATGTGTTCGAGCACGTCGCCGAGCAGGATCGCGTCGAAGCGGCGGTCGGGATGGGCGCGGAAGAAGGCGTCGGCGTCGCCGGTGAACACTTCTTGCAGCGCGGCGCGGGCCGCTTCGGCGGCTTCGGGATCCAGTTCCACGCCGGTGACTCGGTGGCCTTTGGCTACCAGGGTCGCGCCGACGTAGCCGCTGGAACAGCCGATTTCCAACACTTCCATCCCCGGCCTGCCCGAACCCACGGCCAACTGGTGAATGAGGCTGTGGCCGTTGTTGGGATCGGCAAGGTCGACGTCGAAGTCGTATTTGATCGTCATCGACGAAGCTTAGCGCGCTGGCGCCTCCGCTTTTCCTTCTCCCCTCGGGAGAAGGTGCCCGCAGGGCGGATGAGGGTTCGGTGTGCGACTTCAGCCCCGCGCTCGCGCCGAGCCCTCATCCGGCGCTGCGAGCCACCTTCTTCCGGCGGAGAAGGAAAGCTCGCATTTCCGATGCGAAGTCGGTGCATTTTGGGACATCGATCGCAGTCGCGGCCTTTCCACACTTGTCTCCACGTTGACACCAATGAAGGCCATCGTTGTTCGCAGCTGACATTCCACGGCAAATCCAGACAGCCAAGCTGCGGCGATCGCGATTCCAGCGGGTCAAGTCCATGGCATAGGGCTTGCTTCAGGAAAGAGCGGGGGGAACGGGAATTACGGCGCCGGCAACGGCGCCTGCAGGGGAAGGGAATAGGAATGCACGGTTCGGACAACAAACAGAAGATTTCGTACACGCAGTGGGGCCTGCAGCTATTGCTGGTCCTGGCTGTGGTGATGGCGCTCTGGAAGTGATGCTGGGGAGGCGCCGGCCCGTCTGAGGGTCGGGTGCGGATGCGGCGCTGGGGAGGCGCCGCTATCCTATCCGCCGTTTTCATGAACGGCGGAGCGGGAATGCGACCCAGGATCGTGGCGGGCAACTGGAAACTGCACGGGGACCGGGCCTTCGCCCGCGGCTTGCTGGATGAACTGGCCGCCCGACCGCCGGCCGCGGGCGTCGAGCTCGCGGTCCTGCCGCCGATGCCGTATCTGGCCGAGTTGATCGATCTTTACGCCGACCGCGGCATCGGCTTCGGCGCCCAGGACGTCAGCGCCAACGACAAGGGCGCCTATACCGGCGAAGTCTCCGCCGCCATGCTCAAGGAAATCGGCTGTCGGTATGGCCTGGTCGGCCATTCCGAGCGCCGCCAGTACCACGGCGAGACCAGCGAGGCGGTGGCCGCCAAGTTCTTCGCCGCCAAGCGGGCCGGGCTGACCCCGATTCTCTGTGTCGGCGAGACCCTGGAAGAGCGGGAAGGCGATCGCACCGAGTGGCGGATCCGCGAACAGCTAGCGCCCGTCCTGGCCCAGGGCGGGGCGGAAGCCTTCGCCGGCGCCGTGGTGGCCTACGAGCCGGTTTGGGCGATCGGCACCGGCAAGACCGCTACGCCCGAGCAGGCGCAGGCCGTCCATGCCTTCATTCGTGGCGAGATCGCGGCCCTGGATGCTAAAATCGCGGATTCGCTGCCCATTCTGTACGGAGGCAGCTGCAAGCCCGACAACGCCTCCGCGCTGTTCTCGCAGCCCGATGTCGACGGCGGGCTGGTGGGCGGCGCCTCTCTGGTCGCCCGTGATTTCCTCGCCATCGCCGCGGCGATGGCCTAAACGATAGCCAAGGTTCCTGATGCTCCTGCTCGTCCTCAACGTGATCTACGTGTTGCTCGCGATCGCCATGATCGCGCTGATCCTGATGCAGCGCGGCGCGGGCGCGCAGGCCGGTTCCGGCTTCGGCGCCGGCGCTTCGGCCACGGTGTTCGGCGCGCGCGGCGCGTCCAACTTCCTGTCCAAGAGCACCAAATGGCTGGCGATCACGTTCTTCGCGATCAGCCTGTTCATGGCCTGGTACCACACCCGCAACACCGGCAACGTGCCCGCGCAACAGGATCTGGGCGTGATGGCGCAGGTGCCCGCGGCGCCCGCCGACAACGCGCAGCGCGCGCCCGCGCAGCAGCCGGGTGCGATTCCGTCCGCGCCCGCAGACGCCGCGCCGACTATTCCGCAGGCGCCCGCTTCGCAGGGTGCGCAGCCGCAGCAGACGCAGCCTGCACCCGTGCAGCCGCAGCAACAGGCCCCGCAGCAGCCCGCGCAAACGCCGCAGGCCACTCCGCAAGGCGGTTGATAACGCTTACAATGAGCGACTGACGCCAGCGCATCGGCGTCGCGTTTCAGCCCAGGTGGCGGAATTGGTAGACGCACTACCTTGAGGTGGTAGCGGCTTAGGTCGTGGGGGTTCGAGTCCCCCCTTGGGCACCAACAAAAGCGCTCCCCCGCGCGCGGCACGCACGAGCAGTGCAGTTGAACGCAGGAGGGCACCGCGATGCCGGCGCGAGCCGGCGTCGAGCAACGGCCGCGGCGACGCGGCTAGTAGCCGAGAGAGATAGCGAGTGCTGGCCGAATATTTGCCGACCCTGCTGTTTTTGATCGTGGCGACCGGCATCGGCGTCGCCCTTATCGTCATCGGCAACCTGCTCGGGCCCAAGCGCCCCAGCGCCGAAAAACTTTCGGCTTACGAATGCGGCTTCGTCCCGTTCGAAGACGCGCGCATGCAGTTCGACGTGCGTTACTACCTGATCGCGATCCAGTTCATCATCTTCGATCTGGAAATCATCTTCATCGTGCCGTGGACGCAGGTGTTCCACGACCTCGGCGCGCGCGGACTGGTCACCATGGGCCTGTTCGTCGGCATGTTGTTCCTGGGCTTCGTCTACGTCTGGAAGAAGGGCGCGCTGGAATGGGAGTGATCCAAACCGTTTCGGGCTTGATGCACAACCCGCTGCCGGAAGGGCGGCTGGACGACATCCTGCGTCCCGAGGGCGACAATCCGCTGCTGGAACAGGGCTTCGTCACCACCAGCTTCGACGCGCTATGGAACTGGGCGCGTACCGGCTCGATGTGGCCGATGACCTTCGGCCTGGCCTGCTGCGCAGTGGAAATGATGCACGCCGGCGCCGCGCGCCTGGACCTGGACCGCTTCGGCGTGGTGTTCCGCCCGTCGCCGCGCCAGTCCGACGTGATGATCGTGGCCGGCACCCTGGTCAACAAGATGGCTCCGGCGCTGCGCAAGGTCTACGACCAGATGCCCGATCCGAAATGGGTCATTTCGATGGGCAGCTGCGCCAACGGCGGCGGCTACTACCATTACAGCTACGCGGTGGTGCGCGGCTGCGACCGGATCGTCCCGGTCGATGTGTACGTGCCGGGTTGCCCGCCGACCGCCGAAGCCCTGATCTACGGCATCCTGCAACTGCAGAAGAAGATCCGGCGCAGCGAAGGCAATCCGTTCATGGGCAAGCGCGACGCGGCCAAAGGCGCCGCGGCATGAGCGAGACCGCGACCGCTTTCGCCGATCGCCTGCGCGCGCGCTTCGTCGACGCCAAAGTCGACGTGGCGTTGCCTCGCGGAGAAGTGACGATCGAAGTGCCCGCGGCCGGTTGGCTCGCCGCGGCGCAGGCGCTGCGCGACGAATTCGGCTTCGAGCAGTGCGTTGACGTCTGCGGCGTCGACTATCTGGGCTACGGTAGCGACGAGTGGGACACCGATGTGTCTTCCGAAGGCTTCAGCCGGGGCGTGGAAGGCCGCAACGTCGGCCGCTTCAAGTTCGGCGAAACGCCTAGCCAGCAAGTGCCCGAGCCGCAGGGCGAGAGCGCGATGCCGCTGCCCAAGCAGCGTTTCGCCGCCGTGGCGCATTTGCTGTCGCTGCAGCACAACCGCCGCTTGCGCTTGCGCGCGTTCTGCGAGAACGACGATTTGCCGGTGGTGGATTCGCTGCACGGCGTGTGGGTCGGCGTGGATTGGTTCGAGCGCGAAGCCTTCGACCTGGTCGGCATCGTGTTCCGCGGCCATCCCGATCTGCGCCGCATCCTGACCGACTACGGTTTTGTCGGCCATCCGTTCCGCAAGGATTTCCCGCTGATCGGCAACGTCGAAGTGCGTTACGACGCCGAGAAGCAGCGCGTGATCTACGAACCGGTGACTTCGGTCGAACCGCGCGTCGGCGTGCCGCGCGTGATCCGCGACGACGCCCGCTACCAGACCGCGGCCGGCGAAGCCGCGGCGGAGAAAGCCAAATGAGCGCGGTCGAACTTCCCAAGCCGCACAAAGCCAGCGAAGGCTTCGCCAGCAACGGCGCCGAAGCCAAGCAGGAAATCCGCAACTACACCCTGAACTTCGGCCCGCAACATCCGGCCGCGCACGGCGTGCTGCGCCTGATCCTGGAAATGGACGGCGAAGTGGTGCAGCGCGCCGATCCGCACGTGGGTCTGCTCCATCGCGGCACCGAGAAACTGGCCGAATCCAAGCCGTTCAACCAGTCGATCGGCTACATGGATCGCCTGGATTACGTGTCGATGATGTGCAACGAGCACGCCTACGTGCGCGCGATCGAAACCCTGATGGGGATCGAAGCGCCCGAGCGCGCCCAGTACATCCGCACGATGTTCGACGAGATCACCCGCATCCTGAACCATCTGATGTGGATCGGATCGAACGCGCTCGACCTGGGCGCGATGGCGGTGTTCCTGTACGCCTTCCGCGAACGCGAAGAGCTGATGGACTGCTACGAAGCGGTCAGCGGCGCGCGCATGCATGCCACGTATTACCGTCCCGGCGGCGTCTACCGCGATCTGCCCGACCGCATGCCGCAGTACAAGGAATCGCCCTGGCGCAAGGGCGCCAACCTGAAGCGCTTCAATTCCTGGCGCGAAGGCTCGCTGCTGGACTACCTGGAGCATTTCACCCAGGACTTCCCCAAGCGCGTCGACGAATACGAAACCCTGCTCACCGACAACCGCATCTGGAAGCAGCGTACGGTCGGCATCGGCGTGGTCACGCCGGAACAGGCGTTGGCCTGGGGCATGACCGGCCCGATGGTGCGTGGTTCCGGCATCGCCTGGGACCTGCGCAAGAAGCAGCCGTACGCGAAGTACGACGTCGTGGATTTCGACATCCCCGTCGGCGTGCAGGGCGACTGCTACGACCGATATCTGGTGCGCGTGGCCGAGATGCGCCAGTCGACCCGGATCATCGAACAATGCGTGAAATGGCTGAAGGCCAATCCCGGCCCGGTCATGCTGCACAACTACAAAGTGTCGCCCCCGTCCCGCGAAGAGATGAAGGACGACATGGAAGCCCTGATCCACCACTTCAAGCTGTTCACGGAAGGGTACTGCGTGCCCGCCGGCGAAACCTACAGCGCGGTGGAGGCGCCGAAGGGCGAATTCGGCGTGTACCTGGTCAGCGACGGCGCCAACAAGCCGTTCCGCTGCAAGCTGCGCGCGCCGGGATTCGCCCACCTGTCGTCGATGGACGCGATCGTGAAGGGCCACATGCTGGCCGACGTGGTGGCCATGATCGGCACCTACGACCTCGTCTTCGGCGAAGTGGACCGCTGAGCGGGCTGTTGAGGAATACATGAAAGTTACCGGCAACTTCGAGAACACGCGCAACGTCGATCCCGGGCAGGTACTGTCCGATGCGACCCGCGCGCACATCGACCACTGGCTGGCCAAGTTTCCGGCCGACCGCAAGCGCTCGGCCGTGCTGCAGGGCCTGCACGCGGCGCAGGAACAGAACGGTGGCTGGCTGAGCGACGAACTGGTCGCGGCGGTCGCCGCGTACATCGGCATCCCGCCGGTGTGGGCGTACGAAGTCGCCTCGTTCTACTCGATGTTCGAGACGGAGAAGGTCGGCCGCAACAACGTCGCCTTCTGCACCAACATCAGCTGCTGGCTCAACGGCGCCGAGGAACTGGTCGCGCACGCCGAGAAGAAGCTCCACGACGCTGCGACTCATCTTTGCCAGCCTAATCATGCTGCTGTTGCTGCGGCCATGGCGCGCCAAACTCTCAGCACAATCCCTGCGCACCGTGATCGTCTACGGGATGGCGTTGGGCGGCA
>DATFFH010000061.1:0-43750 GCA_035250245.1 Luteimonas sp.
CGCCGCGCCGGCGGCTCCGGCTGCAGCACCTGCGGCCGCTCCGGCCGATGCCGCTCCGGCTTCCGCCGCAGCCCCGAACACCGACACCACGACCGCCGCGGCTCCGCACGCAGCGGTCGTCGGTTGATCGTCAGCATTCTCTAGAGGTAGGTCATGGCAGCCACGCACCCCGTCGCCGATCATCACGATCACCACGATGATCACGCCCACAAACAGGGCTTCATCGAGCGTTGGTTCTTCTCGACCAACCACAAGGACATCGGCACGCTGTACCTGATCTTCAGCTTCGTCATGTTCATCATCGGCGCGGCGATGTCGGTGGTGATCCGTGCCGAGCTGGCCGAGCCGGGTCTCCAGCTCGTCAATCCCGAGTTCTTCAACCAGATGACCACCATGCACGCGCTGGTGATGATCTTCGGCGGCGTGATGCCGGCCTTCGTCGGCCTGGCCAACTGGATGATCCCGCTGCAGATCGGCGCGCCGGACATGGCGCTGCCGCGCATGAACAACTGGTCGTTCTGGATCCTGCCGTTCGCGTTCACCCTGCTGCTGTCGACGCTGTTCATGCCCGGCGGCGGCCCGCAGGGCGGCTGGACCCTGTACCCGCCGCTGTCGCTGCAGGGCGGCTCCAACGTGGCCTTCGCGATCTTCGCCATCCACATGATGGGCATCAGCTCGATCATGGGCGCGATCAACGTCATCGCCACCATCCTCAACATGCGCGCCCCGGGCGTGGACCTGCTGAAGATGCCGATCTTCGCGTGGAGCTGGCTGATCACCGCCTTCCTGCTGATCGCGGTGATGCCGGTGCTGGCGGGCGCGGTGACCATGCTGCTCACCGACAAGTTCTTCGGCACCTCGTTCTTCAACGCGGCCGGCGGCGGCGACCCGGTGATGTTCCAGCACATCTTCTGGTTCTTTGGCCATCCCGAGGTCTACATCATGATCCTGCCGGCGTTCGGCGTGGTCTCGGAGATCCTGCCGACGTTCTCGCGCAAGCCGCTGTTCGGCTACCAGGCGATGGTGTACGCGATCGCCTCGATCGCGTTCCTGAGCTTCATCGTGTGGGCGCACCACATGTTCACGGTCGGCATGCCGCTCGGCGGCGAGCTGTACTTCATGTTCGCGACCATGCTGATCGCCGTGCCCACGGGCGTGAAGGTGTTCAACTGGGTCAGCACGATGTGGAAGGGCTCGCTGAGCTTCGAAACGCCCATGCTGTGGGCGATCGGCTTCGTGATCCTGTTCACCATCGGCGGCTTCTCCGGCCTGATGCTGGCGATCGTGCCGGCCGACTTCCAGTACCACGACACCTATTTCGTGGTCGCGCACTTCCACTACGTGCTGGTGACCGGCGCGCTGTTCTCGATCATCGCGGCGACCTACTACTGGTGGCCGAAGTGGACCGGCCGCATGTACAACGAGTTCTGGGGCAAGTTCCACTTCTGGTGGACGATCGTGTTCGTCAACCTGCTGTTCTTCCCGCAGCACTTCCTGGGCCTGGCCGGCATGCCGCGCCGCATCCCGGACTACAACGTGGTGTTCGCGGACTGGAACCTGGTCAGCTCGATCGGCGCGTTCGGCATGTTCGTCACGCCGTTCATGATGTTCGCGATCCTGTACGCCTCGCTGAAGAGCGGCGCAAAGGCCGAAGCCCGTTCGTGGGAAGGCGCGCGCGGCCTGGAGTGGACGGTGCCTTCGCCGGCCCCGCACCACACCTTCACCACGCCGCCGGTGATCAAGGAAGGCGACCTGGCGCACGGCGATTTCGAGCACCTGGATTACGACACCGCGACCACCGGCGCCGACACCGCCGCCCACCAGAATGCCCGCCAGTCCTGACCCGCGCAGCGATACCGCCCGCCGCGGCGTGCGCCGCACCGTGCTGGTGCTGGCGGCGATCGCGGTGGCGATCTATGCCGCCTTCATCCTGTCGGGAGTGACCGCGTCGTGACCGCGCCGCAGGCCAAGCCGTTCGGCGTCGGCAAGATGATCGGCGTGGCGGTCGGCGCGTTCGCGCTGACCTTCGCCCTGGTGCCGCTGTACCGGATCGCCTGCGAGAAGGTGTTCGGCATCCGCTTGGAAAAGACAGCAGCCGAAGGCGTGCAGGAAGCGAAAGCCGATCCGAACGAGCGCTGGGTGACGGTGCAGTTCGACGGCGGCGTCAATTCCAAGCTGCCGTGGGGCTTCCGCCCGAATACGCTGACGATGAAAGTGCGCCCCGGCGAGCAATACGAGACCACGTACTTCGCCCGCAACAACGGCGAGCGCGCCATCGTCGGCAACGCGGTGCCCTCGGTCGCGCCGGCCAAGGCCTCGGGTTACTTCAGCAAGACCGAATGTTTCTGCTTCACCGCGCAGACGCTGCAGCCGGGCGAATCGCGCGACATGCCGGTGCGTTTCATCGTCGACCCCGCGCTGCCGCGCGAAATCACGACGCTCACTCTGTCCTACACTTTCTACAAGAACGAGGCGCTGACCTCGCGCCTGCAGAACGCGCCGGTGGGCGCGCCGCAGGTCGCGCGCTCGGCCCCTTGAACCGATAAGCACGCAACGGAACGACCGACATGGCCCAGGCCCACACCCACGACCAGCACGATTCCAATATCTATTTCGTGCCGCACGGCAGCCGATGGCCGGTCATCGCCTCGGTGGCGCTGTTCATCACCATGCTCGGCTTCGCCAGCTGGCTCAACGAGGCCAGCTGGGGCCGTCCGACGTTCTTCGTCGGCCTGGTGTTCCTGGCCCTGATCTTGTTCAAGTGGTTCGCCGACGTGATCACCGAATCGCTGCGCGGCTACTACAACAAGCAGGTCGACACCTCGTTCCGGATGGGGATGGTGTGGTTCATCTTCTCCGAAGTGATGTTCTTCGCCGCGTTCTTCGGCGCCTTGTTCTACGCCCGCCAGTTCGCGATGCCGTGGCTGGGCGGCGAGGGCGACGGCGTGATGACGAATTCGCTGCTGTGGGACGGCTTCAGCGCTGCCTGGCCGAGCAACGGCCCGGGCGCGGTGGGCGGCGTCTACCAGACCATTCCGGCCTGGGGCCTGCCGCTGCTCAATACGCTGATCCTGCTGACTTCGGGCGTGACCGTGACCATCGCGCACCACGCGCTGAAGGCCGGCCACCGCAAGCAGTTGCTGCTGTTCCTGGGTCTGACCGTGCTGCTGGGCGCGTTGTTCCTGTTCTTCCAGGCCGAGGAATACATCCACGCCTACACCGAGCTGAACCTGACCCTGGGTTCGGGCATCTACGGTTCGACCTTCTTCATGCTGACCGGCTTCCACGGCGCGCACGTGACGCTGGGTACGGTCATGCTGGCGATCATCTGGCTGCGCTGCCTGAAGGGCCATTTCAGCAAGGACGACCATTTCGCGTTCGAAGCGGTGGCCTGGTACTGGCACTTCGTCGACGTGGTGTGGCTGGGCCTGTTCCTGTTCGTCTACGTGCTGTAAGGCTTTCCGCATTTAGCCCTTCTCCCACCGGGAGAAGGGTTGGGATGAGGGTTCGGCGAAGCGACGTCGCATCCGATCGCAGAATTCCGCCCATACCCACGATTTTCGACATTGCAGGCTTCGCCGAACCCTCATCCGGCGCTTCGCGCCACCTTCTCCCGATGGGAGAAGGAAGCGCCAAGACTCACCCGGGATTGCGTCCGATCCCGTGCGGCGTGATCCAGCCCATGTAGATCGCCAGGATCACCAGCAGGATCAGCGCGACGGATAGCGCGATGCGCTTGGTCAGCGCGTTGACGGTGCGTTTGGTCTGGCCCTTGTCGACCAGCATGTAGTACAGGCCCGCGCCCAGGTTCCACAGGATCAAGATCAGGAAAGCGATGATCAGCAGGGTTTTCAGCGAATCGTTCATGGCGGCCTCGGGCGCTGTGCGCGTGAGCGGATTATCGCAGCAGCGGCGTTATCGCGCGTGAGCCGCGGCGCGACCCGATGGCTGGGCTGGTGCATGGCCTTGCTGGCGATGGCCCTGTTCGCAAGCCTGGGCCGCTGGCAGCTGGACCGCATGCACCAGAAGCAGGCGCTGCTGGACGACGCGCAGCGCGTGCTGGCGCAGCGCCAAGCGCAGACATTGGCCGCCGCTGCCGATCCGGCGCGCGGCCATCGCTATGACTGGGCGGCGGGCGACGGCGTTTTCGCCGAAGCGCCGCCCGTGTTGCTCGACAACCAGCAGCGCGAAGGGCGGCCCGGCGTGCGCGTCTATAGGCTCTTCAGGCCGTCGCAAGGCGAAGCCTTGCTGGTCGAATTGGGCTGGCTGCCGCTGCCGCCTGACCGGCGCATGCCTGCGATCGCGCCGCTATCCGGCGCGCTCCGGCTCGAAGGCCTGTTGCTGCCGCCGCCGTCGGCGGGCATCGCTTCGGCCGTGCCGCAAACCCAACCCGACGGTGCGCTGCTGGTCGCATCGCTGGATCGCGGCGCGTTGCGCCAAGTCCTGCATGCGCCGTCGATCGCGCCGCGCATCCTGCGTCCGGATCCGGCGCAGAACATCGGCTATGCGCGCGATCTGGATATCCTGCCCAACACCCTGCCGCCCGAACGCCATCTGGGTTACGCCGTGCAATGGTTCGCGTTGGCCGCGGCGGTGCTGGCGACCGCGCTGGTATTGACGTTCCGCAAGAAGAAAACACGCCCATGAACACGCCGCAAACCCCGCAACAGCGCCATCGCAACCGCACGATGCTGTTGGTGATCTTCGCCATCTTCTTCGGCTGTTTCGCGCTGGCCGGCGCGCTGCGCTTTTCCGGCTGGCGCCCGAGCGGCATGAAGAACCACGGCGAGTTGCTGCAGCCGCCGGGCGATCTGCGCAAAGTCGTGCCGCAGTTGGCCGACGGCGGCGAATACCGTTGGAATCCGGTCGAACGCACCTGGCGCATCCTGGTCGTGCCGGCGGCCGATTGCGGACAAGCCTGCGTCAAGCTAGCTGGCCAGATCGATCTGGTCTGGCAGCTGTTCGGCCACGATGCCGATCACGTCCACGTGCTGTGGGCCGGCGATTTGCCCGCGGGCGCAAAGCTGCCGCCCACGACCCGGCGGATCCTGTCGTCTAGCGCGCTGCGTGCGGGCCTGCCGCGCGCGGACGATCCGCGCGGCGTGCCGGTTTACGTGGTCGATCCGAACGGCTTCGTCATATTGCGCTACGCTCCCGGCTTCGATCCGGGCGATCTGCGCACCGACATGTCGCGACTGCTGAAGCTGCAATGACATGAATCTTCCCTTGCGACCCGTGCAGCGCCATTTCCATCGCCTCGCCTGGCTGGCGGTGGCGCTGGCGTTCGGCGTGATCGTGTTCGGCGCCTTCGTGCGTCTGTCCAACGCCGGCCTGAGTTGTCCCGATTGGCCCACCTGCTACGGCCGCGCGGCGTGGCCCAGCGCCGCGCACGAAGCGGCCGACCATGTAGCCACGGCGATTCGTCCGGTCGAACCGCACAAGGCCTGGCGCGAACAGGTGCACCGCATGCTCGCCGGCAGCCTGGGCCTATTGGTGTTGGCGTTGGCGCTGTCGGCGGCGCGCAAACGCCGCTACGGCATGCTGCAGGTGTTGGGCGCGGCGGCCTTGGTGGCCGTGTCGATACCGCTGTACATGCGCGGCCAGCACGCCGCGGCCAGCATGTTCGCGGCCGCGGGCGAAGCGATCCTACTGGCGGCCGCGTTCCGCTGGTCGAATCTGGATCTGTCTCGCATCGCAGCGCTGACGCTGGCGGTGATCGTGTTCCAGGCCTTGCTCGGCATGTGGACGGTCACCTGGTTGCTGAAGCCGATCGTGGTGATGGGGCATCTGCTGGGCGGATTGCTGACTTTCTCGCTGCTGGTATGGATGGCTTGGCGGTCGATCGATCGGCCGATCCTGCTGATGGAAGCCAAGGCATTGCGCTTATGGGTGCTGATCGGCCTGGTGCTGTTGGGCGTGCAGATCGCGCTTGGCGGCTGGACCAGCGCGAATTACGCCGCGTTGTCCTGCGGCACCGATTTCCCGCAATGCGTCGGCCAGTGGTGGCCGCCGCACGATTTCCGCGAAGGCTTCGTGCTGTGGCGCGGCATCGGCGTGGACTACGAAGGCGGCGTCCTGGACGGCGAATCGCGGATCGCGATCCAGCTGGCGCATCGGATGATGGCGATCGTGGTTTTCATCTATCTGTCCTGCTTCTGCGCGCGGCTGTTGCAGACGCCGGGCATGCGTGGCTGGACCTTTCTGCTGGCCGGATTGACCATCGCCCAGGTTTCGCTGGGCATCGCCAACGTAAAGCTGGCGCTGCCGCTGTCGGTAGCGGTGCTGCACAACGCCGGCGCGGCGCTGCTGCTGTTCGTGCTGGTGTCGTTGCTGGCGCGCTTGCGCAGCCCCGAGGCCTGAGACGCGACGCATGCCGAGCAAAGCCCGCGAATACTGGGCCCTGACCAAGCCGCGCGTGGTGGCGCTGATCGTGTTCACCGCGCTGGTCGGCATGTTCCTGGCCGTGCCGGGTTTGCCTCCGTTGCGGCAAACGGTGTTCGGTTTGCTCGGCATCTGGCTGGCGGCCGCTTCGGCCGCGGCGATCAACCACGTGCTGGACCAGCGCATCGATGCGGTGATGGCGCGCACCTACGATCGTCCGCTGCCGACCGGCGGTTTGCGCACGTCGCAAGCGGTGGCGTTCGCGGCGGTGCTGGGCGTCGCTTCGATGGCGGTGCTGGTGTTCCTGGTCAACCCGGTCTGCGCGGCGCTCACTTTCGTGTCGCTGATCGGCTACGCCTTCGTCTACACCGGTTTCCTGAAGCGGGCCACGCCGCAGAACATCGTGATCGGCGGCATCGCCGGCGCCGCGCCGCCGCTGCTGGGCTGGGCCGCGGTGACCGGCATGACCGGGCCCCGGGACTGGGAACATGCGCTGCTGCTGGTGCTGATCATTTTCGTGTGGACGCCGCCGCATTTCTGGGCGCTGGCGATCTTCCGCCGCGAAGACTACGCCCGGGCGATGGTGCCGATGCTGCCGGTCACCCACGGCGTGACCTACACGCGCTGGCAGATATTGCTGTACACCGTTTTGCTCGTCGTCGCCACGCTCATCCCGTGGGCGGTGGGTATGAGCGGCAACTTCTACGTGGGCGGCGCCTTGGTGCTGGGTTCGATGTTCCTGTGGTACGCCTGGAAGCTGCTCGATCCGCCGGACGAGCTGTACGCGATGAAGGTGTTCAACTATTCCATCGTTTATTTGATGGCGCTGTTCGCGTTCCTGTTATTCGATCACTGGCTGCTGCCGTATCTGCAGCCGGCGCCCGGAATCGGGTTCGCGCCGCAGCTCTGAGAAAAGGCCGCAGCCCTGATAAAAAAATGGGCCGCGGAGGCGGCCCATTTTCATTGCGCTGCGGTTACATCTTCGCGCCGAGCAGATGCTGCTGCCAGAACAGGATCGTCGCCGCATCGAAGTAGTCGGCGTTGCTCTTCTTGCGGAAGCCGTGGCCTTCGTCGCTGTACATCAGGAACCACACCGGCTGGCCGTTGCCGCGCACCGCTTTCACGATCTGCTCGGCTTCGGTGTAGGGCACGCGCGGGTCGTTCTTGCCCTGCGCCACGAACAGCGGCGAACGGATCTTGCCGGCGTTCTTCAGCGGCGAGATGCGATCGAAGACCGCCTTCATTTCCGGAATGCGCTCGTCGCCGTACTCGGCGCGGCGCAGGTCGCGGCGGTAGCTTTCGGTGTTGTTGAGGAAGGTGGTGAAGTCGGAAATGCCGACCACGTCCACGCCGGCCTTGATCCGGTCGCTGTAGTGCATCAGCGAGGCCAGCACCATGTAGCCGCCGTAGCTGCCGCCGGTGACGCCGACCCGCGTGGCGTCCAGTTCGGGTTGCTTGGCGATCCAGTCGAGCAGGGCGCCGATGTCCTTGACCGAATCCTCGCGCTTCTCGGCGTTGTCCAGCTTCAGATAGCTCTTGCCGTAACCGGACGAACCGCGCACGTTCGGCACCAGCACCGCCACGCCCAGCTCCTTCATCAGGAACTGCGTGTACGGATCGAAATTGGGCATCGACTGGCCTTCCGGTCCGCCGTGGATGTCGATGATCACCGGATATTTGCCGCCCGCTGCCGCCTTGGCGGGTTTGTAATAGAACGCGGGAATGGTCCGGGCCTTGCCGTCGACCTGGTCGAAGGTCGGGAAACGCACCAGGGTCGGCGCGGCGAAACCGGAAGTGTCCAATCCGCCGACTTCGCTGCGCGTCCAGCGAGCGAGTTTGGCGCCGGCCAGGTCGATCACGTACACGTCGCTGGGCGAAGTCGCGGTGTTCAAGGTCACCGCCAAACGCTTGCCGTCGGGCGAGAAACTCAGCCCGCCGATCAGACCGATCGGCAACTCGGGTAATTTGACCGGCTGATGGCCCGGCAGCGACAGCACGGTCAGTTTGTTGATGCCGTCCTCGTTGGTGATGTAAGCCAAGTGTTTGCCGTCGTCGGCGATGTCCAAGCTGTCGACGTCCCACGGAACGTCCTTGGTCAGCACTTCGAACTTTCCGCTGGCCGGATCGTGGTAGCGCAGGCGCCGGAATTCGCTGGGTCGGCCATCGACTGGTTCGTCGGAAACGAAATACACGGCTTTGCCGCCGGACGCGAACAGGAAGTCGCGGAACGCGGCCTTGCCCCCGTCCACCGGGAACAGGGTCAGCTTACCCGTCGCCAGATCAACTTCGCCCGGGTAGGACTCGTTCGCCGAGACGTACTTGCTCACCAGCAGGCGCTTGCCGTCGGGGGAGAAATCCATCGCGCCCCAGTTGCCGCCTTCGGTCACCAGCGGCTTGGCCTGGCGCGTGGCCGTATCCAGCAACCAGATGTCGGTATCGGTGCCGTTGCGTGCGGTGCTGCTGTAGGCCAGTTGCTTGCCGTCTTCGGAGAACAGCGCGCCGCCGTTGCGGGTGCGCTTGCCGTCGGTGAGCATCGTCACTTCGCGCGTGGCCAGGTCGTACCAGTGCAATTGCGCGAATTCATTGCCGCCGATGTCCTTGCCGAACACGAAACCGTCGCGACCGGACTTCGTCGGCGCCAAGGTCAGCCCGCTGACCGGTTCGTTGTAGAAGGTGATCTGTTCGCGCATGCCCAGCGGTTGGCAGACGCGATGCGCCTGGCTGGTTTCGGCGAAGCGGGTGCTGATCAGCACGCAGCCGTCCTTCGTCCACCCGGCCACGTTCGCGCCGCGGGTGTTCTGGTAGCGGTTGAGGCGTTCGATCAGTTCGGCCGGAATGGCAGGAACGTTTTCGGTGATGCGGTTGCCGGCCTCTTCGCGCTTGACCGATGGGGTCTGCGCGATGGCCGGCAAAGCGCAGGCGAGGGCGAGGGCGGCGAACAAGGCCGGGCGGGTCAGGGTCATGCGGCGTTCTCCCCAGAACTGGAATGCCGAGCTTAGCGCGGCCCGGAGCCGGAGAAACGGCCGATAGTCACGGACGTAGCCCGGGTGGAGCGAAGCGATACCCGGGAACGCCATTTTTCAGGATAAGCCGATGCTTGTTTCCTTGGTTCTGTGTTGTTGGCCTAGCCGTCATTCCCGCGAAGGCGGGAATCCAGTGACTTTGCTCTTGCGTTATCCCAGGTCTCAGGTATTCGACATCGTGCCGGTTTGCGACGCGGCCCGCGGCATGGACAAAAGCTTCCGGGCTGTCGCCCGGGTCACTTTCTTTGCTGGCACAAAGAAAGTAACCAAAGAAAGTGCCTCAACGTCAACGGCGGTGTGTGACGTCGCCGTTCTGGATCCGTCGGCTGCTCTTGGCTGGACAGCACGCCGACTCTAGGTCTCGGCCCGAAGTTTGATGGCAGGAGGTTCTTTTGACGTTGCTTCGCTGAGTGGTCGCTGGCGATCCTGGGGCAATGCTGAGTCGCGTCTGCTACATTAGGCAAACCGCGCTTGCAACAAGCTACGCAGCTCGTCTTTCTCTCCCGCCGACAATCCGGTTTCGCGCTGCAGCTGCTGCAATTCGTCGATGCGCTGCTGCAGCGTCTGCCGCTCCAATTGCGCGACGGCGTCCAGGAACTCGTCCTGCAGCTTGGCTTCTTCGCCAGGCAGGCTCTGGCTGGCGAGTTTCTGCAAGGCGGAGAGCTGTTCGTGCCCGGCGAAATGCTCCAGCAGCATGCCGGTGCTGATGTCGGGGCGTTCGCGCACCAGCGTCACCAAGTCGGCCAACAGATCCACGCCGGGCTGGCGCAGGGCGGCGAAACGGTAAGGCGGTTGCAGCGCGGCCGCCAGCGACGGTTTCTGCAACAGCAATGCGATCGCGCTACGCACCAGGCTTCGTTTCGGCGCGGCCGGTCCGCTGCCGCCCGCAGATGCGCGCTGCACCGGTACATGCGTCTGCGGTGCGCTGGCACGCGCGCCCACGCCGGTGATTTCGGTCAGTCGCTGCTTCATCAGATCGCCGAACGCACCATCGGGAATCTGCGCCAGCATCGGCTTGGCGCGTTCGGCCAGACGAGCCTTGCCGTCGAGCGTGGACAGATTGACGTCGGCGGACAGTTCGGCGAAGAAGAATTCGCTCAGCGGCGTGGCCTGGCGCAGGCGCGCGTCGAAACCCGAGGCGCCTTCGTGGCGAACCAAACTATCCGGATCCTCGCCGTCGGGCAGGAACAGGAAGAAGGCCTGGCGGCCGTCCTTCATGCGCGGCAATACCGATTCCATCGCCCGCGTCGCCGCGCGCCGTCCGGCGGCGTCGCCATCGAAGCAGAAATACACGTCCGGCGCATTGCGGAACAGCAGTTCCGCGTGGTCCGGCGTGGTCGCGGTGCCGAGCGTGGCCACCGCTTGCATCACGCCGTGCTGGAATAGCGCGACCACGTCCATATAGCCTTCGACCACGATCAGGCGCTCGATTTTGCTGTTGGCCTGCCGCACCTGCCACAGCCCGTACAGTTCGCGGCCTTTGTGGAACAGCGCGGTCTCGGGCGAATTGAGGTATTTGGGCGAATCCTCGGGATCCAGCACGCGCCCGCCAAAAGCTATCACCCGGCCGCGGCGGTCGTGGATCGGGAACATCACCCGGTCGCGGAACTTGTCGTAGACGCGGCCGTTGTCGCTTTTCGAGAACAAGCCGGCGCGGTCGAGCAATTTCATGCGCCGCTCGTCGGTGCCCAGCGCGTCTTTCAGCGCGCTGTACCCGTCCGGTGCGTAGCCGATCATGAAGCGTTCGCGTGTTTCCGCGTCCACCGCGCGCCCGTCCAGATAGGTGCGCGCCTTTTCGCTGGCGGCCAACTGCCGATGGAAGAACTTCGCCGCCGCTTCCAGCGCCGCATACACATCGCGGGTGTCGCTGTTCTCATTGCGTTGCTGGGTGTCGCGCGGCACTTCCATGCCGGCGCGCTTGGCGAGTTCGTCGACCGCGTCGAGGAATTCGAGGCGGTCGTAATTCATCAGGAAGCTGATCGCGGTGCCGTGGGCGCCGCAGCCGAAGCAGTGGTAGAACTGCTTGGTCGGCGAGACCGTGAACGAGGGCGATCGCTCGTCGTGGAACGGGCAGCGCGCCGAGTATTCCTTGCCCTGCTTCTTCAACGGCACGCGCGTCCCGATCACCTCGACGATGTCGGTGCGGGCGAGCAAGTCGTCGATGAAGGCGTCGGGGATGCGCGCCATGTCGGTTAAGACGCCTCGTTCTCGGCTAGGCCGGCCCATGCCGGTCCGGCTAGTGTAAGGATTGCCGCGGCCGTTCGTCCCGCGGCACGGGCGGTTCGCCACCGGATGCGAGTTTTCCCGGGGGGTTCCAGTATGATTCACCCCGCCGCGAAGGGGGCAGCGCCGGAGGCGCCTCGCGGCATTTCGCTTACGCAAACTTAGGGAGAAGTTCTGCATGAACAGGTTGTTGTGCTTGGCGGGCCTACTGGCCGCGTCGGCGGCCGCGCGGGCCGGGACTTGCGAAAACGATTTCCAGGCGATCGGCGATCCGCGAAACGGACTGATGTTCATGGCCACGGTCAAAAAGCCGGGGCTGAGCGTCGGCAGCGCGCTTGGCCAGATGCAGAAATACGCGTTGGACGAAGGCTATCAGGTGGGTAACGAATCCATCGTCGGCAATGTGGGCGAAGTGATGTTCACCCGCAGCCATGACGTGAAGACCTCCATTGTCATTCGCGCCGAGGCGAACGGCGCCGGCGAGGTGTCGATGGGCACCAAGCTGGCCCGCGGCCAGCAAGTGAAGCCGGACGATGTCCGCAACTCGTTCTGCAAAGTGCTGAATGGGCTCAAGACCGGCAAGGAAGGCGAGGCCATCGCTTCGGCGGTCCGCGCGAAAACAGGCTCGGGTCAGGTCATCGATGCCGAAGCGCCGAAGCTTTCCGCCGAAATCGGCCGCGACATCGAGAAGACCATGCGCGGCGTGAACAGCAAGGGCGCGTTCAAAAACCTGCTGCTCGGCACCAGCGAAAGCGCGACGGCGGGCGAGCGCAGCGAAGCGTTCGCGCCGATCCGCGCCAAGTACATGGGGCGCAAATACCGCATCGACGGGCAGATCTACACGGTGTCGCAGAACCAGTTCAGCGGCGAGATGCAGATCGGCTATCTGGTCACGCAAACGCGAGGCCTGCTCGGAATCCGCCAGAGCGCCACGTACAACAGCAACAATTTCACGATCCATTGCACTCTCGCGCCGGACCAGGCGAAGTTCTTCATCACCTTGGCCGAAGGCGATTGGGTGAAATTGGCCGGCACGGTGAATCAGATCGACACCCAGGGCATGGAACTCCGGGATTGCCGTCAGGCCAACTGACGCAGGAACGCCTTGCGCGGGTATTCCTGCGCAAGGCGCGATGCGCTCGTCGTCACCGCTTTTAGTAGGTGCGAATTCATTCGCACGCTCTTGCTCCGCACGCCAAAAGCGTGCGAATGAATTCGTATCTACGAAAGCGGATCTGCTTCGGATGATGGCACCGCGATCGGCGGATACGCCGCGTCGCGCGCCCGTTCGTCGATCACCGCGGTGATCAGCGCGCCGACGAAGAACACCACCGCGGCGTAGTACATCCACACCAGCAGGATCACCAGCGTACCCATCGAACCGTAAGCGCTGCCCGGCGCGGCGCGGCCGATGTACAGGCCGATCAAGTAACGGCCGGCCACGAACAGCAAAGCGGTGACCAGGCCGCCGATCAGCGCCTGGCGCCAGTGCACGCGGCGGTCGGGCAGGTAGTGGTAGAGCAGGGCGAAGGCGAAGGAATACACCGCCAGCGCCGCGGCGTTGCCCAGCATCGGCAGCAAGGTCGGCACGTTGGCGAACACGATCTCCAGCGCCGTGGTCAGCGTCATCGACACCAGCAGCAGGAACCCCAGCGCGAACACCACGCCGAACGAGAACACCCGTTTGCGGATCCAGGCGAACAGGCCGCCGCCCAGGCGCTGCGCATCGGTGCGGAAGATCAGGTTCAGCGCGCCCTGCAGCCGCGCGAACACGGCGGTGGCGCCGACGAACAACAGCAGCGTGCTCCAAACGCCGGCCAGCGAACCGACATCGGGCCGGCTCTTGGCGTTTTCGATCACGGTGTCGGCGATCTGGCCCGCGTCCTGGCCAGCGAGCGAGCGCACCTGCTCGATCAGCGAGGCCTGCGCGGTGGGATACAGCGAGGCGGTCAGCCATAGCAGCAGCACCAGCAGCGGCGCCAGCGACAACAACGCATAGAAAGACAGCGAGGCGGCCTGGGTCATCAGGTCGGTTTCGACGAAGCGCCGGCCCAGCGCCACCGGCAGGCTTTCCTGCAGGCGCTGCACGTGGTGGCGGAACTGTTCGGTAGAAGGCCGGCGCATGCGCGGATGATGGCCGAATGCGTCGAAAAGAAAAGTGACGGGGATGGCGGTCCGCATGCCCGCGATGTCTCCGGCATCGCCATCCCGCGTGCAAATCATGGATCCGCTGGCTCTTGCTATCGCCTTCGCCCTTAAGCCGTCATTCCCGCGAAAGCGGAATCCAGTGACTTGGCTTTAGCTCGTCGTCTCGACGCAAACCGGGATCCAGAGCATCAGACATTCGTGTCGACTGCATGCGACTCGTTCCATGGACAACAGCTTCCGGGCTATCGCCCGGGTTACTTTCTTTGCTGGCACAAAGAAAGTAACCAAAGAAAGTGCCTTAACGTCAACGGCGGTGTGTGACGTCGCTCTTGTCGATCCGTCGACTGCTCTTTAGCTGGACAGCACACCGACTGCCGGTCTCGGCCCGTAGTTCGATGGCCGATTGTTGTTTCGACGTCGCTTCGCTGCGTGGTCGCTGGCTTGCCTGTAGTGATCGTTACGCGGCGACTGCATAGAGCTGCGGTCGGCTTGGTCTCCGCTTGCGCTGGGATGACGAGCGAAGACAAGCAAAGTCGCTAGGTTCCCGCCTTCGCGGGAACGACGGCTTAGAGACAGCGGCAAATCAGCCTGCGAGCTTCTTCTTCACGAGCTGCGACACCTGGCCCATGTCCGCCTGCCCGGCCAGTTTCGGCTTCAACACGGCCATCAGCTTGCCCATGTCGGCCGCGCCGGTGGCGCCTGTTTCCGCGAGCGCGGCATCGATCGCCGCCAGGATCTCGGCTTCGCCCAGCTTGGCCGGCAGATAGCGTTCGATCACCACGATCTCGGCGCGTTCCACGTCGGCCAGGTCCTGCCGGTTCGCGGTTTCGTACTGGCTCACCGAGTCCTTGCGCTGCTTGACCATCTTGTCCAGCACGGCCAGCACCTGCGCATCGTCCAGCTGGATGCGTTCGTCCACTTCCTTTTGCTTGATCGCCGCGTTGACCAGGCGGATCACGCCCAGCGTGTCCTTGTCGCCGGACTTCATCGCGGCCTTCATGTCGTCGGTGAGGCGTTGCTTGAGGCTCATGGGAATCTCTCGGTAATCGTAGGGTGGGCCTTGGCCCACCATCGCCATCATCCGATCGCGACTAACAACGAGCGGAACGGCAGGAGTTCAGCTTTTTTGCGTCATGGCGCCGGTGGGCCAAGGCCCACCCTACAAATGAAAAAGGCCGGCAGCGCTTACGCGCGGCCGGCCCGGAATGCTGCTGAACGGGCCTGGGCCCGTCCGCCGATCAGTACAGGCGCTGACGCTTGGTGACGTCGCGCGAGCTGCGGCGCGCTTGGCGCTTCACCGCGGCGGCGGCCTTGCGCTTGCGCTCCTGGGTCGGCTTCTCGTAGAACTCGCGCTTGCGGGTCTCGGCCAGGACACCGGCCTTTTCGCAGGTGCGCTTGAAGCGGCGGAGCGCAAACTCGAAGGGCTCGTTTTCGCGGACTTTGACGCTGGGCATAGGAATCTCTAGCTCTTAAGGAAAGTCCGGCCAGGGATGGCCGGGCTCTTGCGGAGGGACCCGCATACCGGGGTTCCGCCCGGCGAGCCGCGTATGATAACGGCCGGCCTTGCTTAGGCGCAACCCGCGCCCACTTAATCCCCCATGCGCGTCCTCGGCATCGAAACCTCCTGCGACGAGACCGGCGTGGCCGTCTACGACACGGCCCAGGCCGGCGCGGCCGGCCTGCGCGCCCACGCCGTCTACAGCCAGATCGCCCTGCACGCCGAATACGGCGGGGTGGTGCCGGAACTGGCCAGCCGCGACCACGTCCGCAAGCTGCTGCCGCTGGTCCGCCAGACCTTGGCGGAGGCCGGGCTGGGCGTCGGCGACATCGACGGGGTGGCCTACACGGCCGGTCCCGGCCTGGTCGGCGCCCTGCTGGTCGGGGCGGGCGTGGCCCGCTCCCTGGCCTGGGCCCTGGACAAGCCGGCGATCGGCGTCCACCACATGGAAGGCCACCTGCTGGCGCCCTTGATGGAGGACGACCCGCCCGAACCGCCTTTCGTGGCCCTGCTGGTCTCCGGCGGCCATACCCAGCTGGTCGCGGTGGACGCTATCGGCCGCTACCGCCTGCTGGGCGAAACCCTGGACGATGCCGCCGGCGAGGCCTTCGACAAGACCGCCAAGCTGATGGGCCTGCCATACCCCGGCGGCCCGCAACTGGCGGCCTTGGCCGAAACCGGCACGCCGGGCGCTTACAAATTCGCCCGACCGATGACCGACCGTCCGGGCCTGGATTTCAGCTTCAGCGGCCTGAAGACTCAGGTGCTGATGGCCTGGCGCGACAGCGACCAGAGCGAAAAGACCCGCGCCGACATCGCCCGCGGCTTCGAGGACGCGGTGGTCGACACCCTGGCGATCAAATGCGAACGCGCCCTGGACGCGGCCGGCTGCAATGTCCTAGTGGTCGCCGGCGGCGTCGGCGCCAACAAGCGCCTGCGTGCCAAGCTGGCCGACAGCGCCGCGCGCCGCGGCGGCCGGGTCTGCTTCCCGCGTCCGGCCTTGTGCACGGACAACGGCGCGATGATCGCCTTCGCCGGCGCGCTGCGCCTGCAGGCCGGGCAGCACGACGGCGCCGAGGTGAACGTGACGCCGCGCTGGGATATGGCGGCGTTGCCGGAAGTCCGAAGCCTTTCGTAGGTGCGAATTCATTCGCATGTTTTTGCGAGAATGCCGCGCAAGCGTGCGAATGAATTCGCATCTACATCAAGCGAGGTGGCTGTTGGACAAAGTCTTCATCGAAGGCCTCGAAATCGAAACCCTGATCGGCATCTACGATTGGGAGCGCCGAATCCGCCAGACCTTGTCGTTCGATCTGGAAATGGATTTCGACAACCGCAAACCGGCGGCGACGGACGACATCGCCGATACGCTGAATTACAAGGACATCAGCAAGCGGCTGATCGATTTCGTCTCGCAGTCGGAATACCAGTTGGTCGAAACCCTGGCCGAACGCTGCACCGAGATCGTGCTGCGGGAATTCGGCGTGGCGCGCGTGCGGCTGAAGCTGAGCAAGCCCGGCGCGGTGCGCGGGGCCAAGGCGGTCGGCGTGATCGTCGAACGCGGCCGCGACAGCGCGTGACGGATCGCGAAGCCGCATGGGCAAAGCTTATTTGAGCCTGGGCAGCAATCTCGACGCCGAACGGCATTTGCGTTCGGCCGCCGCCGCGTTGCGCGCGCGATTCGGCGAGGCCGTCTTGTCGAAGGCTTATCGCTTTCCGGCCGTCGGCTTCGACGGCCCGGATTTCCTCAACGCCGCCGCCGTGATCGACAGCGACCTGGATCCGCTCGCCTTGAACGATTGGCTGCACGCGCTGGAAGACGCCCATGGACGCGACCGCAGCGGACCGCGCTTCGGCGACCGCACGCTGGATGTCGACATCGTGTTCTACGACGACCGTGTTCTGAGCGGGCCCGGCAATCTGCGTCTTCCGCGCCCGGAACTGAAGCACGCCTTCGTGCTGATGCCGCTGGCGGAGATCGCGCCGGAGTTCGTCGATCCGGGCAGCGGTCGTCGCCTGGCGGAGCTATGGGCGGAGTCGCCGGAGCGGGGCGCGCAAGCGGAGGCGGTCTTCCGCTTTTCGTAGGAGCGGCTTCAGCCGCGAGCTCTTCCTTCAAATTTCGGCATCGCAGCGATTTGCCCGAGAAAGCTCGCGGCTGAAGCCGCTCCTACGAAAAGCCGTTACCGAGCCCCTTGCGGACGGTGCGGTTTAACCGCACGATGCGCGCGACGTCCGCCTGGGGAGTGCGCCACGATGTTCGAGAAATTCTCGCGCAGCTGGGAATTGGTGAAGGCCAGCGCCGCGGTGCTGCGCTCGGACAAGGAGCTGATGCTGTTTCCGCTGATCTCCGGCGTCGCCACGCTGGTGGTGCTGGCGACCTTCCTGGTGCCGATGTTCGCGCTGCGCATCTTCGAAGGCGGCGATGTCCGCGTGGGCGGCGCGATCTTCGGTTTCCTGTTCTATTTCTGCCAATACAGCGTGATCATCTTCTTCAACTGCGCCCTGGTCGGCGCGGCGATGATCCGCCTGGACGGCGGCGATCCGACCCTGGCCGACGGCTTCGCCGCCGCCAAGGCGCGGATTCCCTCGATCCTGGGCTACGCCGCGATCGCCGCCACCGTCGGCGTGCTGCTGCAGGCGCTGAAAAGCCGCGACAACAATTTCATCGTGCGCCTGATCGGCAGCGGCCTGGGCGCCGCTTGGACTCTGGCCACGTTCCTGGTGGTGCCGGTGCTGGTCAGCCGCAACGTGGGCCCGATCGACGCGCTCAAGCAAAGCGTTTCGCTGCTGAAGAAGACCTGGGGCGAAAACGCCATAGGCAACGTCGGCATCGGCGCGGCCTTCGGCCTGATCACGTTCGTGGTGATCCTGGTGGGCTTCGGTTTGGCCTTCGCCGCCGCGCAGGTGTCGGTGGGGTTGGCGATCGCCGTGGCCGCTGTGTTCCTGATCGGCGTGCTGCTGCTGGGCGTGTACCAGGCAGCGTTGAGCGGCATCTATTCCGCGGCGCTGTACCGCTACGCCGTGTCGCACGAAACGCCGGCGGCGTTCCAGGGATTGCAGCTGGAGCAGGCGTTCGCGCCCAAGGCGTAAGCGCAGTGGCGGATAAGCGCTTTTCGTAGGTGCGAATTCATTCGCACGCTTCATGTTCGATAAGAGCGTGCGAATAAATTCGCACCTACGAGAGCCGGGTCAGCCTTCGAGCAGGCGCCCGCCATCCACGCGCAGGATTTGTCCGGTGGTGTAGCGCGCGTCCTGCAGCAGCCAGCGCACCGCTTCGGCGATCTCTTCCGGTGTGCCGACGCGCGCCAGCGGGGTGCGCGACAGCAGCGCTTGCTGTTTCGCATCGTCGGCGCCGCCTTCGGGCCACAGGATCGCACCGGGCGCCACGGCATTCACCCGTACTTCGGGCGCCAGCTCCAAGGCCAGCGATTTGGTCGCCATCGCCAACGCGGCTTTGGCCATGCAGTACACGGCATGGCCGCGCAGCGGGCGTTCGGCGTAGATGTCGACGAGATTGACGATCGCGCCGCGCGCTGCTTTCAAATGCGGCGCCGCGGCTTGGGTCAGGAAGAACGGTGCGCGTGCGTTGGCGGCGAACAAGTCGTCCCAATCGGCCGGCGTCGCCGTGCCGATCGGCGTGGGACGGAAGGAGGACGCGTTGTTGACCAGCGCGTCGAGGCGGCCGTAGCGGCCGACGGTCTGCGCGATCAATTCCGGGAGGCGATCGAATTCGGCCAAGTCGGCTTGCAGGACGATCGTGCCGCCGCTGCGCGATGTTTCCAATTCGTCGACCAAGGAACGCACTTCGGCGTCGGAATTCCGATAGTGCAGCGCGAGGTCGTAGCCGCTCGCATGCAGGCGGCGCGCAATTTGCGCGCCGATCCGTTTGGCGGCGCCGGTGATCAAGGCGACGGGTCGAGAAGGCATGCGAACAAGATAGCACCCGGCCTTGCCGTCCAGGCGCAAGGCCGTGCGAGCAGAGGTTCGTCGGATGGGAGCTAGAGCGCGTGGCTTCTTCTCCCCTCACGGGGGAGGATGTCCGAAGGGCAGGAGAGGAGGCGCGAAGCGAAGCGAGCGTGCTTTTGATCCTGCTTGATAGTGCGCACCAAAAGCCGAACCCTCTCCCTGGCGCTTCGCGCCTGTCCCTCTCCCGTAAAGGGAGAGGGCAGAGCAAAAAATCGCGGATTTTTGGAGGCGCCCGATTGCGACCGCTTCCATTAGGTATGCTTTCTGCATGTCTTCTTCCGATCTCTCCGATGCCGACGCGCTCGCTCACAGCGAGCGCCTGCGCGACCTGATCCGCGCCCACATCGCCGAATCCGGCGGCGCCATACCGTTTTCGCGCTTCATGGAACTGGCCTTGTACGCGCCGGGTCTGGGCTACTACAGCGCGGGCGCCGCCAAATTCGGTGCGGCCGGGGATTTCGTGACCGCGCCGGAACTGGGCCCGCTGTTCGCCGAATGCATCGCCGAGGCGCTGGCGCCGCCGATCCGCGAGATCGGCGAGGACGCGGCATTCGTCGAGATCGGCGGCGGCAGCGGTGCCTTCGCCGAAGCGGCGATCAAGCATTTGATGGCGATCGATGCGATGCCGGCGCGTTACGCCATCCTGGAACCCAGCGCCGATCTGCGCGAACGCCAGCGCGAGCGTCTGCGGCAACGCCTGACGCCGCCGGTGTTCGACCGCGTAGCCTGGCTCGACGGGCCGATCCATTCGCCATGGAGCGGCGTGCTGTTCGCCAACGAAGTGATCGACGCGCTGCCGACCCCCCGCTTCACGATCCGCGACGGGGAGGTGTTCGAAGAACAGGCCTCTTTGGATGCTGACGGTCGTTTCGTGCGCACCGATCGCCCTGCCGACGCGCTGCTGAACGCGGCCGTGCGTCATGTTGAGCGCCAATTGCCGGCGCCGTTCTCCGAAGGCTATCGCTCCGAACTGCTGCCGCAGTTGCCGTACTGGCTGCAAGCGGTGGCTGGCGGCTTGAAAAGCGGCGCGATGCTGTTCGTCGACTACGGCCATCCGCGCGCCGAGTATTACGCGCCGCAACGCAGCGACGGCACCCTGCGCGCTTTCCACCGCCATCAGCTCGCGGACGACGTCTATGCGAGGGTCGGTCTGCAGGATTTGACCGCATCGGTCGATTTCACCGCGCTGGCCGAAGCCGGCACGAACGCGGGCTTCGAATTCGCCGGCTATTGCTCGCAGGCGAGTTTCTTGATCGGCAACGGACTGGATCGGCGCTTGGCCGAGCACGAAGCGCGCGCCGCCGACGAAGCGGCCCGGTACGCGTTGCGCCAACAAGTCAAACAGCTCACCTTGCCGGACGCGATGGGCGAGCGCTTCCAGGCGATGGGCTTCGCTCACGGTGTGGAATTCGGCGCGGCGTTCCTGGCCGGCGATCTGAGTTTCCGCTTGTGATCGTCGGCCGTTCGCTGAAGCCGTTCCGGCGGCCCTGGCTGTGGTCGGGGCTGTGGTCCGTTGCGATCGCGGCGGTGGTGATCGTTTCGCTGGTCCCCGCGCCGCAGCTGCCGGATCTGCCGCCGGGTAGCGACAAATGGGAACATTTCCTGGCCTACGCCGCGCTCGCGGCCTTCGCGGTGCAGTTGTACGAGCGTTGGCCTTCGCTGCTGGGCGCGGGATTGAGCCTGGTGATGCTGGGCATCGGCCTGGAATACGCGCAAGGCGCGTTGACCGAAACGCGGATGATGGATCGGTGGGATGCGTTGGCGAATACGTTGGGCGTGATCTTGGGATTGGCCTCGCGCATGACACGTTGGCGAGACGCGCTGCTCAATTTCGATACGCGCGAACCGTAGGGCGGAACCGCCGCGGGCGATTCCGCCATCGAGCTGCGGGATCGGTGCGGCGGAATCCGCTTCGCGGGTCCGCCCTACCAGGCTATCGCGGCACCAACGTCACCCGATCGATCGCCCACATCGTCGGCCGCGTGTCGCCGGTGAAGTAGAAGCACAGATCGCGCTTGCCCTTCGCGCTGGGGAGTTTGGCATTCAACGTCAGGAAGCCGTCCTTGTCCGGCTGTGCCGGCAGCGGCAGCCTGGCCAAAGTTTCGCCATCGCAACCCGCGCGGACTTCGAGTTCGCCGTGCGCGGACTTCGCTGGCTTGAACTTGCGGTGCGGCTCGTCATGCGCCAGCTGGAAGAAATAGGGAATGCGTCCGGCACGCACGCGGATCGAGGCAATGCCTTCCAGATCGGCGCCGTCCCAGCGCCAGCAGGGATTGAAGATGTCGACGTTGTAGATGGCGCGTTCGCCGTCGGCCGGGCCGTCGTCCTCCAGGCGCAGCATCAGGCTGTTGCTGCACATCTTCAGTTCTTCGTCCGTACGTGTGCGCAGCGCGGCCGCGTCGAGCGCGCGTTCGCTCGCGGGCGCGAGCAGGCGCCCGTCCGCGAACGCAGCTGCGCGCACCTGCGAGGGCAAGGCGACTTCGAATGGTCGTTCGTACGGCGTCGAAGTCGCGGTCGGGACGCTGCCGTCGGTGGTGTAGCGGACCGGATAACCAAGCGGATTGGAAAGGCCAACCTTGGCGCTGCGCGCACCATCCGGATCCGCGGCGATCTCAGCCTCGAACGGCGTCTTCGCATAAGCGATGCCGAGCGCGTCGTAGCGCAGCAGCTGTGTCGGCAGTCGCGAGCGGAAGTCATCGAAATTCTTGACGGCGGCCGGCGACCACGCGGTTTCCGCCAAAGCGGCGAGGCGCGGGAAGATCGCGTGCTGCACGCGCGCGAAGGTGCGCATGTGCTCGGTCCAGACGTTGGCCTGCACGCCCAGGATGTGCTTTTTCTGCGCTTCGTTCAGCGCCGAAGGCACCGGCTCGAAGCCGTAGAGCTTCTGCAGCGAGATCGTGGCCGGCCGTCCCGGCGGTTCGCTCGCCGAGTTCGTCTGCAGATAGTCCAGATACAGATGGGATACCGGCGTCATGACCACGTCCTGCCCCTGCTGGGCCGCGGCCGTGCCGCCTTCGATGCCACGCCAGGACATCACGGTCGCCTGCGGCGGCAGGCCGCCTTCCAGGATCTCGTCCCAGCCGATCAGACGCTTGTGCTTGGCTTCCAAGTGCTTTTCCAGGCGCTTGAGCATGTAGCTCTGCATTTCCGCCTCGTTCTTCGCGCCGAGTTCGCGCATGCGCTCCTGCACGCGCGGGGAGGCTTCCCACTGATCCTTGACGGCCTCGTCGCCGCCGACGTGGATGTAAGGACCGGGGAACAAGGCGACGAATTCATCCAGCACCTCCTCCAGGAAACGGAACGTGCTTTCTTCGACGTTGAACAGATACGTGTTGACGCCCCATTCGTTCGACACCGGTGGCCGCGTGCCCAGTACGCCCAGCTCCGGATAAGCGGCGATCGCCGCCTGCGCATGACCGGGCACGTCGATTTCGGGAACGATGGTGATATGGCGTTCCGCCGCATAACGCACGACGTCGCGGATCTGTTCCTGGGTGTAGAAACCACAGTACGGACGCGGTTTGCCGGTTTTCGGGTCGACGCCGCCGTCGCCGGCGGGGAAGCGGCAGCCGCCGATCTCGGTCAGCTTCGGATATTTCTTGATTTCGATCCGCCAGCCCTGGTCGTCGGTCAGGTGCCAATGGAAGGTGTTGAGCTTGTGCAAGGCCAATGCGTCGAGCAAGAGTTTGATCTCTTCGACCGATCGGAAATGGCGTGCCGTATCCAGCATCAGACCGCGCCAGGCGAAGCGGGGCGCATCGTCGATCCTCACCGCGGGCATGCTCACGGCGCCGGCCTCGTTTTCAAGCAGCTGCCAAAGCGTCACCGCGCCGTAGAACAAGCCGCGGGGATCGGAAGCCTTGACGGTTGCGCCGTCGGCGCGAACCTGCAGCGCATAGCCTTCCGGATTCGCCGAAGCCTTCGGATCGATCGCGAAAACGATGGCCTGTTTCGCCGGTCCGGATGAGATGCGCAGCGCCAGCTTTTGCGTCTTGCGCGCGTGCTCGGCGAAGAACTCCGCAGCTTGACGCGCCGCTTCGCCTTCGGCCACCACCGGCGTCGCGTCGCTCACCACGAAACGGCCCTCGCCGCGCTGCATCTGCGCGGGCAGCGGAATCAGCGCGGGTTCGGACGACGCGGCCGAGGCCAGCGGCGAAACCAACGCGAGCAGCGTGAACAAGAGAGGGGCGGCGGAGCGAAACGGCCAGCGGTACATATTGTCACCTCGGTTTTGCAGGGAGCATCCCAGAAAAAAACGGGCCCGGACAAGTCCAGGCCCGTAAGGGGAAAACCAACGGGGAGTGGAACGTCTCAGAACTTGAAGCGGAAGTTCAGGTAGTACTGGCGCCCGTTCTCGTAGAACGCGACCGGAAGGGCCGAACTCTGGTAGTACTTGTAGGTCGGGTTGTTGAGGTTGAGCGCGTCGAACGAGACGCTCAGCCAGTCTGTGGCCTTGTAGCTCAGCGAAGCCGACAGGGTGCCGAAGTCGTCCTGGTAGTACGGGTTGGCGGCCGACAAGCCGATCAGGAACGACGAACGGTAGGTGTAGCTGACCTGCGCGCCGAAAACGTCGTTCTCGAAGTAAGCGCCCACGTTGTAGGTGTTCTTCGAGTTGCCCAGCAGGCTGTGGCTCTTGTCGGTCCAGGTATGCGAGGTTTCGCCGTCGGAGTAAGTGTAGTTGGCGTTGACGCCGAAGTATTCGCCGATCGGCTGCTGATAGGCCAGTTCGAAGCCCTTGACCTTGGCGTCGGCGTTGATCGGCAAGGAGACGGTGTAAGTTTCCAGCTGGTTGGTCAATTCGCTGAACAACTGCTGCTGTTCGGTGCCGTAGGCCACGTAGTCTTTGAGGTCCATGACGAAGACGCCCACCGACAACAGGCCCCGCGGCGTGAAATACCACTCCAGGTTGGCGTCGAAGTTGGAGGAGAGCACCGGCTTCAGGTTTGGATTGCCGGCCGAACCGGTCTTGTCCAGATCCGAGCCCGAAGCCGACTGTCCCAGCGCGGAATAGTCGGGCAGGGTCTGGGTCTGCGAAGCGGCGAGGCGCAGCACCAGGTCGTCGCGCAAGTCGAACTTGAAGTTCGCGCTGGGCAACACGCGGCTGCGCTCGTTGTCGGAGGTCTTGATCTCCCACATGCCGAACAAGCTGCGCACGTCGGCGTTGGCGGCGTTGCTGACCGCCTTGTAGGAGAGGATGTCCTGGCTGATCTTGACGTAGCGCAGGCCGACGTTGCCGCTCCAGTCGTCGCCTTCGAAATTGGCCTGGACGTAGGCGGCCAGGTTCTTCTCTTCCACCTTCCACTCGCCGCCGTAGTTGTGGCGGCCGTTCGGGCCGTCGTCGTTCGACAGCCAGGTGGAGTTGTTGATGATCGCGTTCTTCAGCGCATCCGGGGTGAAGTACCAGATGTTGCGCGGGAAATTGCCGCCGATGCCGCTGGCGAAGCCGCTGGGGTACGACCCGGTGGCGCCGTTCTGCAGCGCGGGCCAGATGTTGCCGGGGCTGGCGCCTTCGGGCGACTTGGCTTCGCGGCTGTGGTCGGCGTAGCGCACGCCGAAATCGAACGAGGCCAGCGCGCCCTTGTCGACGTACTGGGTGAAGTCGGCGGTGAACCAATCCTCCTTGTCCTCGGCGATCACCTGCTGGTTGCCCCAGGTGCCGAAGCAGCAGGCGCCGGACGGGCCGATGTTGCCGCCCACGTTCCAATCGATGGGCGAGGAGTTGCCGTGCGTGCTCCAGTTGGCCCCGCCGCCCACGCCCACGCCGACTTCGGCGATGTATTGGCGTTCGGTCTTGCCGGTGCCCTTGGTGGTGCCGGCCTGGAATTTGGCGCTCAGGCTGTCGTTGATCCGCCAGTCGGCGTCGGCCGTGAAATAGCTGCTCTTGGCCGAGGCTTCACGATAGATCATGTCGTAAATGCCGTAGGTGGTGCCGGCGACGCCGTTGTACGTGGCGTTGCTCAACACGCCGTCCTTGACCGTATAACCGGGGTTGGGTGCCTGCGAATTGGCGAAGTTCCCGCCCCATAGCATGAAGTTGCGGTTGTAGTTGTTGGCTTCCATGTCCGAACTGAAGCCGCTCAAGCCCAGGGTCAGATCGTCGTTGGGCTTGAACTGCAACTCGACCAGGCCGCCCTTGCGGTCGCGGGTCTGCTCGAACAGGGTCGAGCCGATCAGGCTCGGGGCCCAGACGTCGACCAGGTCCGGATTGCTCTGGCCGAGCGCATTGAGCGTGCCGTCGGCGTTGCGGCCGAGCTTGAACCAGCCGCCCGGGAGTTCCTGGGCTTCGCGGCGCAGTTCGCGCTTCTGCTTGAACACCTGCACCAGCACGCCGAAGGTGCCTTCGTCGTTCCTGTAGTTGAACAGGCCGGACAATTGCGGATCGTTGGACTTGGCCTGTTCCGAGCGCACGACGCCGATGCTGGCCTCGGCGGTGATCTTGTCGGCGAACTGCAGCGGCTTGCGGGTGATGATGTTGACGCTGCCGGTGGTGCCGCCGTCCTGCAGCTTGGCCTGCGAGGACTTGTACACCTCGACCGAACTGACCAGTTCCGACGGCAGCAGGCTGTAGCTGACGCTGCGGCCGACGTTGCTGCCCTGGCTGAGCACGAACCAGTCGGCCGAGCCGACGGTGTGGCCGTTGATCAGGGTCTGGGTCAGGCTGGGGCTGGTGCCGCGCAGGCTGACGCGGTCGGCTTCGTCGAAGCCGCCTTCGTCGGCGCTGGACGAGCTGATGTTCACGCCGGGCAGGCGCTGCAGCGTATCGGCCACGTTGTGCGCCGGCAGCTTGCCGACGTCTTCGGCGGTGACCACTTCAACGCGCGTATTGGCGTCGCGCTTGACGTCGAGCGACTTCTCCACGCTGCCGCGGATGCCGACCACGGTGATCGTTTCGATTTCCTTGATGTCGCCGTCTTGCGCCGGCGCGGTTTGCGTCTGCTGCGTCGTCTGCTGCGTTTCCTGCGCATGGACCTGCGCCGCGAAGCCTAGGCTCGCCACGATCGCAGCCGAAAGGATCGATCTGTTGAGTTTCATCTTGCTACCCCGTCGCTGATTTTGAGTTGCGGCAACGAAACGCTGCCGTGCCTACGCCTTTCAACGCCGCGCTCGCCCTCCGGTCCGCGCGGCAAAAAAACCTCGCCTCTCCCTTATCCGCCGCGCTGCTGCAGGTACCAGCTGGCGGCGCCGATCACGCCCAACTGGCCGTGCTCGACCAACTTCACCGGAATGCGTTCCAGCGCCTCGCGCATCGGCCCCTTGTTGAGGAACCGTTCGACGAAGGCGCTGCCCAGCAGGAATTCGCGGATCTGCGGCAGGATCCCGCCGGCCAGGTAGATGCCGCCCTGCACGCCGTACAGCAGGGCCATGTCGCCGACGGTGCTGCCGAGCAGGCCGCAGAACACGCCCAGGCTGTCGCGCGCGTGCGCGTCGTTGCCGGACAGCGCGGCGGCGGTGATCTCGCCCGGAGTGCGGTATTCGGAAGCGACGCCGTGCAACGCGCACATCGCCGCGTGCAGATTCTTCAGGCCCGGGCCCGACAGCGCGTGCTCGACCGGCACGTGGCTGCGCTGGCCGAGCATGAGCTTCAGCAGCGCCATTTCCAGTTCGTTGCCGACGGTCAGCGCGGCTTGGCCGGCTTCGGTGGCCAGCACCACGGCGCGCGAACCGGTGGGAATCCAGACCGCCGCGCCCAGGCCCGTGCCCGGGCCGACGACGAGCGTGGGTCCTCGCGGCGCGGTCTCGGGCCCGGTCAAGCGCAGCACTTCGCTCGCATCGACGTAGGCGGCGGCGTGCGCGACGGCTTCGAAATCGTTGACCAGGCGGAACTCGCGGAAACCCAGGCGCTCGCGGATTTCGCTCAGCGACACGCGCCAGGGCAGGTTGACCGTGATCAGCGAACCGTCTTCCAGCGGATAGCCGGCGCTGGCGATCGCGCCTTCGGCTACCGGGATGCCATCCAGATCGGCGACGAAGTCTTCCAGGATCTCGGCCAGGCCCGGGTAATCGGCGCAGACGTATTTGCGGTAGCCGAGGACCTTGATGGGATGCGCCGGGTCGCCGCTGTCCTGGACCAGGCCGATGCGGACATGGGTGCCGCCGACATCGGCCGCGATGAACGGCGCGCCTGGCCGGGCGTTGTCCAACGGCAGCGGGCTGGCGATTGCGACCACGCGTTCTCCCATCCGATCGCGCCCTCCCGGCACGGGGCGGGCTAGGGCATTGGCGGCCGAGTGTGGAAGTGCTTTGACAACGATGTCAACACAACTTCCGGGCTAGTGACCCACAAGGGAGGCAGCCGAAACAAATCCGTCATGTTCGTCGGCCTGAAGCCGTCATTGTTCGCAAAAATGTTGTTATTGAAGACGTTTTCATAGCCGACTACCCATCCGGCATGGCTCGATCGTGCTGCAACGCAGCAGCGGAGACGGTCTTCGGCGAGGCACGGCGATGCCCGCCCCCATGGCCGCAAACGAAAAAATGTGACAACGTTATTCCCAGTCGGTCCTGCACCGGACCCGCGCTGACCGCATCGCCAGGAGCCCGCCATGTCCGTTACCGCCACCGCGACCCGGCCCGCCAGCCAGGCGACATCGATCGCCATCATCGGGGCGCTGTTCTTCATCTTCGGTTTCGTGACCTGGTTGAACGGTCCGCTGATCACCTTCGTCAAATACCGGTTCACGCTCAGCGACATCGGCGCGTTCCTGGTGTTGACGGTGTTCTATCTGTCCTACTTCTTCCTGGCCTGGCCCGCGGCGTCGATCCTCAAGCGCACCGGCATGAAGAAGGGCATGTCGCTCGGACTGCTGGTGATGGCGGCGGGCGCTTTCACCTTCGGCGAATTCGTATTGCGCGGTTCCTATCCCGGCGCGCTGACCGGTTTGTTCGTGATCGGCGCGGGATTGGCTTTGCTGCAAACCGCCGCGAATCCCTACATCAGCATCGTCGGCCCGATCGAGCGAGCGGCCCAGCGCATCGCCGTGATGGGCATCTGCAACAAAGTCGCCGGCTCGCTGGCGCCGTACGCGTTCGCGATCGTCGTATTGGCGGGCATCGATGCGTTCGACGCCCAACTCGCCAGCGCCGATCCGGTCGCGCGCGAAGCGCTGCTCACCGAGTTCGCGACCAAGGTGCACGGCCCTTATCTGGTGATGGCGGGCGTCCTGGCGGTGCTGGCCGTGCTGCTGCTGCTTTCGCCGTTGCCGGACATCCGGCCGGAGCAGGCCAATGCCGCGCCGGCTTCGCGCGGCGACAAGAGCCTGCTGCAGTTTCCGCACGTCTGGCTGGGTGCGTTGTGCATCTTCGTCTACGTCGGCGTGGAAGTCATGGCGGGCGACGCCATCGGCACCTACGGCAACGCGCTGGGGTTGCCGCCGGGCGACACGCGCTTCTTCACCATGTTCACCCTGCTCTCCATGCTCGCCGGCTACGTAGCGGGGTTGATCCTGATCCCGCGCTTCGTTTCGCAGGAACGCTATCTGAGCTTCTCGGCCGTGCTGGGCGTGCTGCTGACCATCGGCGCCTTTCTGACCAAAGGCTATTTGTCCGTGGGTTTCGTCGCGGCCTTGGGCTTCGCCAACGCGATGATGTGGCCGGCGATCTTCCCGCTGGCGATCGAAGGCCTGGGCCGCTTGACCGAGCGCGGCTCCGCCTTGCTGATCATGGGCATATCCGGCGGCGCGATCATCCCGCAGCTGTTCGCGCTGCTGAAGCAGCACATCCATTTCCAGCTGGTGTTCCTGCTGCTGATGGTGCCTTGCTACCTGTACATCCTGTACTACGCCATGCGCGGCCACCGCGCCGGCCAGGCTCGCTGACGCGATGGACGAAGCCAGGAGCGGACCGGTGCGCAGACCCACCATCAAGGATGTCGCCGAGCGGGCCAAGGTCTCGCTGAAGACGGTGTCGCGGGTGATCAACAACGAACCGTCGGTGATGCAGGGCACGCGCGCGCGCGTGCTGCACGCGATCGCCGAACTCGATTACGAACCCGACCCTTCCGCGCGCAACCTGCGCAGCGCCACGCCGTTCGTGATCGGCCTGGTCTACGACAATCCGAATCCGTACCACATCATCGGCGTGCAGAACGGCGTGCTGGCCGCGTGCCGCGAAACCGGCTTCGACCTGCAGATCCATCCCTGCGATTCCAGTTCGCCGCTGCTGGCCGACGAACTCGGCGAATGGGCGCGCCGCTCGCGCCTGGCCGGATTGGTGCTGACCGCGCCGATGTCCGAATCGGAAGAACTGGTGAACGCGCTGGCCGCGCGCGGCGTGAAGCTGGTGCGGATCATCGCTGCGACCGAGGATCCGCGCGATGGCCAACCCTGCGTCTACGTCGACGACCGCGACGCGGCCTACGAAATCACCGAACACCTGATCCAGCTCGGCCACCAGCGCATCGGCTTCCTGTGGGGCGGTCTGGCGCATCGATCGAGCAGCGAGCGCTATCTCGGTTACGAGCAGGCGCTGAAGGATTACGGCATCACCCTGGATAAGCATCTGGTGGTGAACGGCGACTACACCTTCGACGACGGCTTCCGCGGCGCGCGCCGCTTGCTGGCATTGCGCGATCCGCCCACCGCGATCTTCGGTTCCAATGACGAAATCGCCGCCGGCGTGCTGGCGGCGGCGAAATCCGCGGGCATGAACGTGCCTTACGACCTGTCGATCGCCGGCTTCGAGGACAGCCCGTTCTCCAAGCAATCCTGGCCGGCGCTCACCACCGCGAAGCAGGCGACCGAAGACATCGCCCGCCACGCCGCGCGGCTGCTGATCAGCGGCCTGCGCCAGGACGCGTACGAAGACAATCCCATTGTCGTGCACAACCAGGGCTTCGTGCCGCAGCTGGTGGTGCGCGGCTCGACTGCGCCGATGCGTCCGCGCGCGCCGAACGCCGAGAACTGAGATGTCCGCCGTCACCGCCTTACCCGCGCCGACCGATACGCTGATGTTCCGCGAAGCCGCGGAAACCGCCGACGTTGTGCGTCGCCAATTCGCCGCCAATGCCGCGACCGTCGCGCGCCTGGCCGAAGACCTGCGCCGCGAGCCGCCGCCGTTCATCGCCACCTGCGCGCGCGGCAGTTCCGATCACGCGGCGACTTACGCCAAGTACGTGTTCGAAACCCAACTCGGATTCGTCACCGCATCGGTGTCGCCCTCGGTGGGTTCGGTGTACGAAGCCAAGCAGCGCATGCGTGGCGCCTTGTTTCTGACGATTTCGCAATCGGGCAAGAGCCCGGACCTGTTGCGCAACGCCGAGGCCGCGCGCGCGGCGGGCGCGCGGGTGGTCGCGTTGGTCAACGTCGAGGATTCGCCGCTCGCGGCGCTCGCCGACACCGTGCTCCCGCTGCACGCTGGCACGGAACGCAGCGTGGCTGCGACAAAAAGCTATCTGGCCTCGCTCGCCGCGGTGCTGCAGTTGGCGGCGGTTTGGAAAAACGAAGCGCCGCTGCTCGATGCGCTGCCGCGTTTGCCCGAAGCTTTGCAGGCCGCTTGGAGACAGGATTGGTCGGCTTTGACCGACGGCCTAGCCGATGCGCGCAATCTGTTCGTACTCGGCCGTGGGTTGGGATTGGGCGCCGCGCAAGAGGCCGCGCTCAAGTTCAAGGAAACCTGCGGCCTGCACGCCGAGGCCTATAGTTCGGCCGAAGTGAAGCATGGGCCGATGGCCTTGGTCGGCCCGGGTTTCCCGGTGCTCGCCTTCGCCCAGCCCGACGAGACCGGCGCCGGCACGCTGGCGCTGGCCGAGGAATTCCGCGCGCGCGGCGCGCAAGTATGGGTCGCTTCCGAACGCGGCGATCTGCCGCTGGCGCCGCCGCCGCATCCGGCCTGCGCGCCGCTGCTCACCATCCAAAGCTTCTATCGCGCGATCAATGCGCTGGCTTTGCGCCGCGGCCACAACCCGGACGTGCCGCCGCATTTGAACAAGGTGACGGAAACCGTTTGATGGCCACCGCTTTCGTCAACGGCCGGGTGCTGACCCATCAGGGTTTCCGCGACGACTTGGCGGTGGTCGTGGAAGACGGCCGCATCGCCGACCTGATGCCGCACGGCGATGCGCAGATCGGCGTCGCAAAAACACTGGATCTGCGCGGCGCCTATCTGCTGCCCGGCTTCGTCGATTGCCAGGTCAACGGCGGGGGCGGGGCGCTGTTCAACAATGCGCCGGATGTGGACACGTTGCGCATCATCGGCAAGGCGCATCGCCGCTTCGGCACCACCGCCTGGCTGCCGACGCTGATCAGCGACGACGCGGACAAGATGCGGCAGGCGATCGCTGCCGTGCGCGACGCGATCGCGCAAGGCGTGCCTGGGGTGATCGGCATCCATCTGGAAGGCCCTTATCTTGCGGAAGCGCGCAAGGGCACGCACGACCCCGGGAAATTCAGAGTTCCCGACGCGGACGAAATCGCGATGGCGACTTCGCTCGACAACGGCCGCACCTTGATTACGCTGGCGCCGGAGCAGGTGCCGGCGGACAGCATCCGCACCTTCGTCGAACGCGGTGCGATCGTCGCCGCCGGCCACACCGCTGGCACTTACGAACAGATCCGCGCCGGTTTGGATGCCGGCGTCACCGGCTTCACCCATCTGTACAACGCGATGTCGCCGCTGCAGGGCCGCGAGCCCGGCGCGGTCGGCGCGGCGATGGAAGACCGCGGCAGCTGGTGCGGCATCATCGCCGACGGCGTGCATGCGCATCCGGCCAGCTTGCGCGTCGCGCTGGCAGCCAAGCCGCCGGGGAAAATCTTCCTGGTCACCGACGCCATGCCGCCGGTCGGCGCCGACGATCCCAGCTACGAACTGTACGGCGAAACCATCACCGTTCGCGACGGCGTGGTGCGCAACGCCGCCGGTACCTTGGCCGGTTCCGCGCTGGACATGGCCACGGCGGTGCGCAACGGCGTGCGCCTGCTCGGCCTGCCGCTGGACGAAGCGGTGCGCATGGCTTCGACCTATCCGGCCGAATTCCTGGGGCTGGGCGATCGGTATGGGCGCATCGCAGCGGGCTATCGCGCCGATCTGGTGGCGATGGACAGGGATATGAACGTGGTTGCGACCTGGATCGGCGGCAGCGTGGCGTGATTGTCCAGGGATCTGCGCTCCTGCTGTTGCCCCCTTTGAAAAAGGGGGCGGATCCGCCGCAGGCGGATGGGGGATTTGCCTTTGCTTTTGGCTCTTGTAGGAGTGGCTTCAGCCGCGAGCTTTTCCCTTGTCGCGCGGCGGAAATGAAGCTCGCGGCTGAAGCCGTTCCTGCGAAGAACAAAATCAACCGCGAGAGCAAATCCCCCGTTGCCCCCTTTTTCAAAGGGGGCAACAGCAACAGCAACAGCAACAGCAACAGCAACAGCAACAGCAACAGCAACAGCAACAGCAACAGCAACAGCAACAGCAACAGCAACAGCAACAGCAACAGCCGCAGTTCAGTACCATGACCCCGCGCCGCTTCGCTTCCGTCGACGCGCTGCGCGGCTTGACCGTGGCCGCCATGCTACTGGTCAACGATCCGGGCGATTGGGGCCACGTCTACGCGCCACTGCTGCATTCGGAATGGCACGGCTGCACGCCGACCGATCTGGTCTTCCCATTCTTCCTGTTCATCGTCGGCGTTTCGATCGCGCTCGGCGTCGCGCCGCAAATGGAAGCCGGCGCGGATCGCGGCCGACTGCGCAACGCTATTCTGGTGCGCGCCGCGCGCATCGTCGGTTTGGGCTTGTTGCTGCACCTGCTGGCCTGGTGGCTGCTGGACAAGGATCACTACCGGCCTTGGGGCGTGCTGCAGCGAATTGGGTTGTGCTTCGCCTGCGCGGGACTGGTCGCGATCCATCTGCGCGAACGCGCGCAGTGGGTTTTGCTGTTCGCGTTGCTGGCCGGCTATTGGGCGCTGCTGGGGTGGGGCGGCAGTTACGCGCCTTGGGATAATCTCGCCAGTCGCGTCGATACCGCGTTGCTCGGCCCGCTGAACTATCAATACGACGCTGCCACCGGCCGCGGCCACGACCCGGAAGGCCTGCCGAGCACGTTGTCGGCGATCGCGACGACGTTGTTGGGCCTGCGCGCGGGCGATTGGCTGCGCCGCGAACAGATGCGGCGATGGTGGAGAGCGGCCTTCGTCGCACTCGGCGCCGGCGCGTTGTGGTCGTTGTGGCTGCCGTTCAACAAGAACCTGTGGACGTCGTCGTACGTGCTGTGGACCGGCGGCTGGGCGATGCTGGCGCTGGCCGTTTGCCATTTCCTCATCGATCGCCGTGGCTGGCCGGCGTTGGGACGCGGTTTCGGCGTCAACGCGATCGCCGCTTACGCCGGCTCGGCCCTGATGGTGTACGTCTTCGCCGCTTTGGGCTGGTGGGAGCCGATCTACCGCATCGCCTTCGCCGATTGGATGACGCCGCGCTTCGGGCCTTATCTGCCGTCGCTGGCGTTCGCGCTGGCCTTCGTGGCGTTCTGGTGGATCGTGGTGCGCTGGATGGATCGGCGCGGCTGGTATCTCAAGATCTGACGTCCGGTTCGGACTCGTCTTCGTCGTCCTGTAGGTCCAGCGTGGATTCCAGCAAGGACGTGTAGCGGCGCATCACGTCGTGCCATCCGGCCAAGGTTGGCGCGTATTCGCCTTGGGTTTCCGGTTCGGCAACGCGCCGCGGTCCGATCAGTTCGTCGATCAATCCGGGCTGCAGCATCCGCCACAGCTGCAGCAGGTCCCCGGGGTTGTGGTGGGCGATCACCAGGCTATCCAGGATGTAGCGCATGGCGTTCACTTCCTGGCGCAGTCGCTCCAGGTCCTTGTGCGCGGCGGCCAGTTCCCCGGCCCATGGCGTTTGCGCGTCCGTCGTCGGTGTCATTGCGGTTCCTCTGTGGATGGATTGTCGTGCGAGCGAGGCGGTCCATAGACCGCGTCTGTCAAAGCGAACGGCTCAGGGAGTGGTGTTGCGAAATTTGTTGCTCCTGCGCAAGCCACTGGCGCTGCATGCGTTCGGCATCCAAGTCTTCCGAGCGCTGCGCGGTGTCCTGAATCGCCGGCGGCGTCTGGGCCAGATCCACCGCGGCACGGAACCCGGGTGTCTTGCCCATCACGAACGCACGGTCGTTGTGCACCATGATCTGCTCGACGTCGTCCGCGCGGTTTACGTTGCCGATCTTGGCCTCCAGCAGCACGTGGGCGACCATTTCGTCGGACGTGCCGGGCGGCAGGTTGCGTTTGAGCAGTTCGTAGAAGGCGTGGTCGCGGTGTTCGGAGTGGCGCGGGTCGTTGTGCAAGCGATCCGGATGCCGTTGGTGATCGTCCGGGCCGGGCCGGTACATCTGGATCGGTTCGTCGTGGGCGGGCGTCGCCTCGAACGGGGCGCGAGTCCTATCTACGTGGTCTAGGCGATCTATAGGCTGACCGCGGCGATGTGGCAGCGCGATGTGCAAAGTGCTGCGGTCGATGTCGCCAGTTTGAGCCAGGCCGTGGTCGCGTTGATATGCCAGAACGGCGGGCTGCATTTCCAGGCGGTAGGTGCCATCGGCTATCAAGGGCGTGTCGCTGACGCCGCGATAACCCCGCGAGATCAGTAATTCTTGGAATTCTTGGATGCGATGGTTGGACTCGCCGATGCGGAAGGCACCGTCATCGATTATTGGGAGCGGGGCAATGCCACTAGATCTCCGATGGGGGTCTAAGGTCAGCCGACCATTTACTAGATCGGACACATAATTCTCGTACTGCTGGTAGTAGCGTGTATCCATCTCAAGATGGACATGCTTCGCGCCGGTCTTTTTATTGCTTTGCGTACCAAGCGTTTGGCCGTAGTCGACGTTCTGCCCTTCATGAACATGTATCGGATGCATGTGCCGAACCCTGGCGATGACCACGCCATCTGGGCGGTCGTATACATCTACTAGCCCAGATGATTCGACCACCCGGCCGATATAGCCAGCCACAGGGGACGGAACATCGACATCTCTAACGCCCGTTGCACCATGGGAGAGCGTCGAGTTTTCGAGAATGAAGTCCTTCTTTAGTAACACTTGGTTTGCATGCAGGCCATATGAAACCCCATTGCGCGAAATCTCTATTTCTTGGATCTCGCCAGCAACTACAGCATGGATTCGGCGTTTTTCTCCATCGACAACACGCCCATCTACAACTTTTGCTCCTTTGTTACCTTCCGGGTGGTGAGTGACGAGATCATCAAATTCAGACACTGGACCATTGTGCCTTTTCTTTTCGCTGTTCCATTTTAGTTGGATGACGCGATATTTGATCGCAGCATCGTCCAACACATCTTTATCGTGGCCCTGTTCATTTGACATGGCGGCCTCCAGATAGGCTAGTCACATAAGGTGTATGTAGTCGGCAAGGCACGGTCATCGATGATCGTGAGGTGTTTCCCGCTTAGGATGTATATAAGGTGCTCGTCGACCAGGTTTGATTCGCCGAGGTCGAGCCTTGATTGAACTTTCCAAGTGAGTGGCTTGCTGGCTATCTTCTCGATTTGAATTAGGTCACTAGAATCTTCGTAACCTCGAATAGATGTTCGTTCTATTACGATTCGGGTGTCGCTATCGAGATCGCCTGGGCTTTTGCATAGATCTCGCCCGCCTTGCCAGATTCCTCGAATGCTTTTTGGATAAGTAGGCCCTGCTTTTTCCCCGGCATGGCAAACACTACCGGCAACGGCTATTGAGCAACAAATTGCCATGCTGATTGCGATGAATATTCTTGATCTGGGCATGAATTTTTAGTCCAGTTCGACGCTAATTGAGTCTTGTAAATTAGTAATTCTTCATCTGCAGCGTGAATATTTTCTAGTAGCGATGCCGTCTGTAATGACTAGGCTGTTTCCATTCAGCACATAGAGCAGTGCCTGCCCCTGGATTTCTGGCGGAGCGACGCTTGAAATACCTAGGAAACGCCAAGTCATCGGGTTATTTGAAATAAGAGTTATTTCAACCGGTCTAATAATTTCTTCGTTTGCATGGACATGTGTTTGGTAAATAACCATCGTTCCGTCACTGTCCTTAGTATTCTTAGTGCGACACCGATCATCGCCAAGTTGCCACAGGCCTTGGATGTCTTTCGGGAAAACCGGTTTATTTCTAGGCTGTCTAGCCAATACAGGCTGGCTCATCGCAAGCGATACCATAAAAACGAGAGCTATTCGCTTCATGTTGATCTCGTTATCTTGCAGTGCAAAATTCTCATTAATTAAACTTTCGCCGTTAGAATCTTGACAGGCGGTTTCACCCGCGCCTTAAACTCCTTGTCGCTGTAATACTTGATCTTCTCGCACAACACCGGCTGCGCCAGCCCTTCGTAGAACACGATCTGCTTGTCCGGCCCCAAGGCCTTCAGTTCTTGCGGCAGCATCAAGGCCCGCCGCTCTTCGGATTCGTTGCGGCTGTAGTCGCGACCGCGCGTGACGCTTTGGCGCTTGACCGTGGTGTAGCCCAGCATTTCGGAATAGTCGTTCGCGTCCTGCTGCTCGCGCGGGGCGAATACGATCTGCACGGCGTGGTTGGTGATGAAAGTGCGGGCCACTTCCTTGCCGTAGGCCGATTCCAGCTGCGCCTTGCTCTGGATGATCGGGAACACCCGCAGGTTGTAGCCGGCCATGTGCGTGATGGACTCGGCCAGTTTGTCCACCCGGCCGATGGCGGTGAATTCGTCCATCAGCAACAGGCACTGATGCTTCAGCGCCGGATTCTGCAGCGGCAGCTGCTGGGTGTTTTCGTTGATCAGCTGGCTGAAGAACAGGTTCACCAGCACCCGGCATTCGCCCAGCTTGTGCGGCGGGATGACCAAGTAGATGGTCATCGGCTTCTTGCGCACTTCGTTCAAGCGGAAATCGTTGCCGCTGGTGGCCGCGTCCATGATCGGGCTGACGAAAGGGTTCAACGGCTCGCGCAGCGTGCCCATGATCGATGCGAAGGTTTCCTTTTCCTGCGAAAGCAGACCGGCGAAGGCGACCTTGGCGCTGGCGCTGAGGAAGCGCGCCTCGGCGAGTCCGGTCAGATAGTCCTTGAGGTTGCGGCCGTCGCCGCAGGCCAGGCGCAGGATGGCGCCCAGCGTCGGAAATCGCTGCAGCGATGGCGGAAAGCCTTGCTCGCGCTGGTCGTCGTAGTTTTCGTACAGATACAAGGCGAAGGCCAGGAAAGCGTTGCGCGACTGGCTAACCCAGAACTTGTCTTCCCCGCCCTGGTCCGGGTACAGCATCGCGGCGATCGCCTGGATGTCGTTGATGCGCTTGTGCGGATCGGACGCGACGTAGCCCATCGGGTTCCAACGATGGGTGTGCGTGTCATAGGGATTGAACTTGTAGATCTTCTGGCCCTGTTCGGCGCGCCAGCCCGAGGTCAGTTCGAAGTTCTCGCCCTTGATGTCCAGCACCACGATCGAATCGCGGTACTCCAGCAGGTTGGGAATCACGATGCCCACGCCCTTGCCCGAACGCGTCGGCGCGGCCAGCAAAGCGAATTGCTGGCCGGGCAGGCGGATCAGCGTGTTGCCGATCTTGCCGATGACGATCCCGTCGGGTGCCGGTTTCAGCAAACCATGGCGCGCCAGCTCGCTGCGGCCGGCGAAGCGGGCTTCACCGTGGGCCGACTTCGGCCGCGGCTTCAGCGCCAGGACCAGGCCGCCCAACCAGAACGTGCCGCAAAGGCCGAAGCCCAATCCGCCGCCCCATTTGATCTTGGCGGCGTAGGGCGCGACTGCGGGCAAGTCGAGCGCGCGGTAGTAGATCAGGTAGCTGTTCCACTGCAAACGTTCCGTGCCCAGTCCGAGCAAAGTCAACGTCGCGTAGCCGGACAAGTACAGGCCGGCAAACAGAAAAAGAAGCGTGATGGCTATCGCAAAAAACAGCCTGTGCCTGCCCATATCGCCGCTCCTTCGCCGGTATTCGTTCTGGGTGCTTTGCCCATGACGGAATGCGGTGAAAAAGTGGCCATGAGTGGCGAGATTTCGGTGGTCTAGGTCATCCGGCTGCTTTAGCTGTCATCCCGCGAAAGCGGGAATCCAGTGACTTTTGCTCCCAGGAAAACTATGAAGATTCAAGGCGCGAGTGTGCCCCTCGTCCGGCTTCCTCTGTTAAAGAAAATCCCAAGCCAAGTCACTGGATTACGCGCCGCTCCTGCGGCGCGCCCTTCGGGCCATTCGCTTCGCGAATGTTCGCTCCGGCATCCTGCCTCCGCAGTCCCGCTTTCGCGGGAATGACGGCTAGGAGCGAAGTCTCAAGCGGTCCGAACGTTACGGATAGCCGCGATCCGCGTCTTGCGCAGCGCTTCCCCGAACGCCGGCCCTTGCAAGCTCGCGTCGGCGAGATCGGCGGCGCGCACCGCTGCAGCGGCGCGATGCAGGCGAAGCAATTCGCGACCTTGCGGATAATCCGCTTCGGCATTCCCGCCGCGGCCGCGCTTGTCCGCTTCGCAAACGATGGCGAGTTGGGCGATGCGTTCCGGTTTGCGGAAGCCGTCGCAGCGTGCGATCAGGTCGTGCACGGTGTCGTCGCGCAATTCGGCCAAGCGATGGACGTTGAGATGCTCGCGGCAGGCGATCGCGGCGAGCTCGCGGTGCGCGGCAGGCACTTTCAGCCGCTCGCACAGACCGCGCAGCGGGGCCAGGCCGCGTTGCTCGTGCATGATGTGCTTGGGCAATTCGTCCGCGGGCGTCAGCGCTTTGCCCAAGTCGTGGGTCAAGGCCGCGAAGCCGATCAGATCGTCGCCGGGCGCCAACCGCGCGGCCATGTCGCAGACCATTTCCACGTGCACGCCGGTATCGACTTCCGGATGGTATTCGGCGCGCTGCGGCACGCCGTACAGCGCTTCGACCTCGGGCAGCACGGCTTGCAGCGCGCCGCCCTCGTGCAGGGTGCGCAGGAAGGCCGACGGGCGCGGCGCGGCGAGCGCGCGCGACAATTCCTGCCAGACGCGTTCGGGCACCAAGGCGTCGAGCTCGCCCGAGGCGGATATCTCGCGGATCAAGGCCATGGTTTCCGGCGCCACTGAAAAGCCCAGCGGAGCGAACCTGGCCATGAAGCGGGCCGCGCGCAGCACGCGCAACGGATCTTCCGCGAAGGCCGGGCCGACATGGCGCAGGATCCGCGCATCGATGTCGCGTGCGCCGTCGAAGGGATCGATCAGCGCATCGTTTTTATCTTGCGCGATCGCGTTAATGGTGAAGTCGCGGCGGCCCAGATCTTCTTCCAGCGTCACCGAAGGATCGGCGTCGACGACGAAACCGCGGTAGCCGCGTCCGGATTTGCGTTCGGTGCGCGCCAGCGCGTATTCCTCGCCGGTTTGCGGATGCAGGAATACCGGGAAATCGCGGCCGACGGGCTTGAAGCCGGCGTCGAGCATGGCTTGCGGCGTTTCGCCGACGACCACGTAGTCGCGGTCGCCAGGCGGCAAGCCGAGCAACCGGTCGCGCACCGCGCCGCCGACGAGATAGGTCTTCATCGCGGCCTCAGGCCTTGGGCGGTTCCGCGAGCGGGCAAGCGAAAGTCTTGCGCTTGCCCGACACCGCGCCGCGGATGCGGTCGCTGACCGGCAAGGCGTCGCCGTTCATGCGCCAGTCGTACATCACGCTGAAGGCCAGCACGCGAGCGACGTATTCGCGGGTTTCCTTATAGCTGATGGTTTCGATCCACACGTCGGGGTCGAAGCCGGGACGCTGCGCCTGCCAACGCGCGGTCGGCGTGGGGCCGGCGTTGTAGGCGGCCATGGCGATGTAAGGCTGGCCGTACTTGTCTTCCATCTGGCGCAAGTAAGCGGTGCCCAGCGCGATGTTGGTGTCCGAGTCGTACAGGTCTTCGACGCCGTTGTAGGGCAGGCCGATCCGGCGCGCGGTGGCGGCGCCGGTGGCCGGCACCAGCTGCATCAGGCCGTAGGCGTTCGCGCCCGAACGCGCGCGCGGATTGAACACGCTCTCGGCACGGATTTCCGCGGCGACCCAGGCCGGATCCAAGCCGTTTTTCGCGGCTTCGCGGCGGATGGTCGCGTCGTGGTGGATCGGGAAGCGCAAGTGGTAGAGGCGCAATTCGTCGGGTTTGTTGCGCCCGCCGTAAGTGCCCAGCGCGAACACGGCGCGATCGAACCAGCCGTTGTCCTGCGCCACCGCGACCGCGGCGCGCCGTTGCGCGTCGTCCAGGCGCGACAAGACGCTGTCCCATTCGCGTTGCGCCCAGCCGCTGCGTTCGATCCGGTACAGCGCCATCGCGCGGACGATGGCCGGATCGCGCGCGACCACCGCTTTCGCGGCGCTGTCGTCCGGCTTCCACGGACACAAGGCATACGGCTGGCCGAGCTTGTCCGCCGCCATGAAACCGTGGAAATCGGGTTTGCGCGCGGCGGCGCGGTACAGCGGTTGCGCGGCGGCCTTGTCGCCGGTCAGCTCGGCCATGCGCGCTTCGAAATAGGTCCAGCGCGATTCGCCGCGCTGCTTGTCGCCCATTTTGCGCAGCGCCGCCAGGGCCGATGGCCAATCGCCGCGCGACAGCGCTTCGCGCACGCGCCATTCGTGCAGGCGTTCGTCGTAGGCCGAATCCGGCACGGCGTTCAGGCGGCGCGCCGAGTCGGGTTCGTACGAGGCGACGGTCCACAACGCGATCTGATACAGCACGCGCGCGCGTTCGGCTTCGCTGAAGCCCAGCGCGTCGGCGTATTTCTGCAGCTGCATTTCCGCGGCGATCGGCGTCGACTTGGCCAACCGCGCCAATCCTTGCGAAGCGACCATGCGGCTGCGCGGCGTCTTCGGCCAATTCAAGGCGCGCGGATGCACCGCTTCCATGAAGGCGGCGTAATCGTTGGCCAGGGCGGCGTCTTCGGCCGGAGTCATGCCGCGGGCGGCGGCGCGCATCACCGGCGCTTGCCATTCCGCCGCGCCCAGATCCAGACGTTCCCAGCGCAACGCGGTCGTCAGTCCGCCTTTGGCGATGAGCGTGGTGAAGGCGGTTTCGCATTCGCCCGGTAGGATCTTGCCGCTGCGCCACATCGCCTGCGCGTCCTTGATCCATTGCGCGTCGGCTGCGCCGGTGGCGGCGCGCGCGTTCAATTCGGCGCATCGCATCGCGCTGTCTTTGATCGAAGACGACCAGGCGGCGCGGAATGCGGGCCAGTCCTGGCGCTTGGCCGCGACCGGCAGCCAGGCTTCGCGGAACGCTTCGGCTACGGCCTGGCCTTGATAGCGGGCGAGGAAAGCCTGCGCCTGCGCCGAGGTCAGCGTTTCGACATCGCGTTTCAGCGCGGCGTATTCGATCCAGCCGTACAAAGGATCGCGGCTCAGCGACGCGTACTGCGCGGCGTCGAAGCGGCCGGCTTCGGCGGCTTCGATCGCGGCGCGCACCTGCGCGTCCGAATTCTGCGCGAAGACCGGCGAAACGAACGCCAGCAGCGCGGTTGCGAGTAGCATGTGGGGGCTGAATAGGCGCATCGGCGGACTATAGCCGATGATTCGTGAACAGGATTCCGGCCGCGATGCGCGCCGGGCCGCCGTCTGCGAGGCATCCGAACGATGGAAGGCATTTGGATATTTCCGGTGCTCGGCGCGATCGCCGGCGTGCTGGCCGGCTTGCTCGGCATCGGCGGCGGGCTGGTGCTGGTCGCCGCGCTGGTGTGGATACTGCCGCTGCAGGGCGTGCCGAAAGAAGCGGCGATGCATGCGGCCCTGGCCAGTTCGATGGCGAGCATCGTGCTGACCGCCGCTTCGTCGGCGTATGCGCACCATCGTCGCGGCAGCGTGCTTTGGCCGACGGTGGCGTGGATGGTGCCGGGACTGCTGCTCGGCGGTTGGCTGGGCAGCCTGTTGGCGGTGCATCTGGACGACAAGGTGTTGCGGTTCTTCGTCGCCGGCTATTGCTATCTGGCCGCGGCGCAGTTGGTATGGGGCAAGGTCAAAGCGCAATTAAATGGCGACGTGCGCCCGAGCGGCTTGCCGATGAGCGCCGCCGGCGTGGGCATCGGCGCGGTGTCGGCGGTGGTCGGCATCGGCGGCGGCAGCATGACCGTACCCTTGCTGGTCTGGCGCGGCGTGGCGCCGGTGCGCGCGGTGGGCACCTCGTCGGCGTGCGGCATCGCGATCGGCATTGGCAGTGCGCTCGGTTATGCGTTGCATGCGCCTGCCGGTGCGTTGCCGGCGAACGCGATCGGCTACGTTTACCTGCCGGCGGCGATCGGCGTGGCGGTGGCGTCGGTGCTGGCCGCGCCGTTCGGCACGAAACTGGCGCATGCGATCAGCGGCGCGGCGCTCAAGCGCGTGTTCGCGATTTTCCTGGCGGTGATGGGCACTAGCTTGCTGTTCGGCGGCTGATGGCTTTCGTAGGTGCGAATTCATTCGCACGCTTTTTCGCGATCAAGCAAGAGCGTGCGAATGAATTCGCACCTACGAAAAGCGGTCAGCGCAGGGCTTTTTCGGGGATGTCGAGTTCGACCGACAGCGCCAGATGGTCAGAGAATGCCGCCGGAAACGCCTTCGCGGCGGTCATGCGCACCTGGTCGGTGACCAGGATGTGGTCGATCGCCCGCTGCGGCCGCCAACTCGGGAAAGTCGGCACGCAGAACGCCGGCGGCTGCAGGCGGGTGTGGCGGTACAGGGTCTGCATCTCCGGCCGATCGGGGACGCAATTGAAATCGCCCATCAGCACGGCGTGTTCGTGGTCGGACAGCAGTTCGGCGATGTAGGCCAGTTGCGCGCGCCGCGATTGCGCGCCCAATGACAGATGCGCCACCGCCACGGTCAGGCCGCCGTCGCCGTCGCCGAAGCGCGCGATCAGCACGCCGCGTCCGGAGATGCGGCCAGGCAGCGGATGGTCGCTCACTTCCACCGGCTCCAGCTTGCTCAACAAGCCGTTCGCGCTGGAAGCGAGGTTGCCGACCTTGCGGTTGGGCTGATGGCTCCAATAATCGAAGCCGCCGCGTTCGGCCAAATAATGCGTTTGATTGGTGAAACCGGAACGCCAGCTGCCCGGATCGCTTTCCTGCAGGCCGACGATGTCGTGTCCCGCGGCCAGCTCGGCGATGGCGTCCAGCGACGCGCGCTTGTTGCCGGCCGGCAGTACGTGCGACCAGCTGCGCGTGGCGTAGTCGGTGTAGCGCCGGGTGCTGGCCCCGGCCTGGATGTTGGCGCTGAGCAGTTTCAGCCGCCGCGATGCACTCGCGGCGGCGTGGGCTTCGGCCGGTGTCGATGTCATGCCCGGCCGTCCCGGTTCCGCATCATGCGTGCGATACAGATCAGGGCGTGGCCGGTGCGGCGGCGGCACCCGACGCCTGGGTGCGCTCGAACGCGATCAGCGCATCGGCGACGCGCAGGCGATCCTCGGCGCTGCGGCCGAGCACGCGGTACTTGCCGTTGACGAAGATCGTCGGCGTGCTCGGGGTCGCACCGATCGACTGCGCGGCGAAATACTGCTTGGCCTTGTTGAACTTGCCGGTGACGGCGAAGCTCTTCATGTTGCCGGCGAAGGCCTTGGCGTCGACGCCGAACTGCGAATAGAAGGCCGCGATCTCGGCGTCGCTGTCTTCGCCGCGCTCGCCCTTGAGC
>DATFFH010000062.1:0-49860 GCA_035250245.1 Luteimonas sp.
CCCGTCGCCGAAGGCCCGCATGGCGCCCGGCCAGCGCCGCGGCGCGAGCCAGCGCCAAGGCGCGCGTGTGCGCAAGGCATGTTCTTCGACCGGACCGCCGCGCAAAGCTTCCGCCAAGGCCAGCGCCTGTCGGCGGTTGCCGGCATGGCCATCGCTAATGGCCCAAATTTGGCCGGAATCTACGGGAGCGGCCTGATTTGGTTCCACGTATGCGACTAATCCGTTCCGATGGCGTGGCTGGCGGTTAACCGGAGGAACTCTACACTGCAGGCCCTCGCCGCACGCTCGCGACGGCGGGAACCTATCCGCCCCAGCGCTGCCTCACTGTGGCGCATCCCATTGCCTGGAGAAAAAGATGAGACGCCTGGTTCTAGCCGCTGCCCTGGTCCTCGCCGCCGGTTCCGCCTTCGCCGCGAAAGTGACTTACAAGCTCGATCCCAACCACACCGTGGTGCTGGCCAGCTGGAGCCACTTCGGCTTCTCGCATCCGGCCGCCAATTTCGGCCAGGTCGACGGCAGCCTGGTTTACGACGACAAGAACGTCGGCGCCTCGAGCGTGCAGGTGACCCTGCCGCTGGCCGGCTTGAACAGCTTCGTGCCCGATTTCGACGAGCACCTGCGCAGCGCCGATTTCTTCGACGCGGAGAAATATCCCACCGCCAGCTTCAAGAGCACCAAGGTCGAAGCCGCGGGCACCGGCAAGCTGAAGGTCACGGGCGATCTGACCATCAAGGACCAGACCAAGCCGGTGGTGCTGGACGTGACCTTGAACAAGGCCGCCGAGCATCCGATGGGCAAGCGCGCCGCGATCGGTTTCGACGCCACCGCGAAGGTCAAGCGCAGCGAATTCGGCGTGGGCAAGTTCGCGCCGAACGTGAGCGACGAAGTCGAACTGCGGATCACCACCGAAGCGATGGTGCCCAAGGCCGAAGCCGCGGCGCCGGCCAAGAAGTAAGTCCCTCCGCCGCCGCGCCGCATCGGCGCGGCGGCATCATTTCGCGAATCGCCATGCGCATCCTGCGTTCCGCCGACGAGCGCGGCCGGGTCGAAGCCGGGTGGCTCGACAGCCGCCACACGTTTTCTTTCGGCCATTACCACGATCCGGCCTGGATGGGTTTCGGCCCGTTGCGCGTGATCAATGAAGACCGGGTTGCGCCGCGCGGCGGTTTTCCGCCGCACCGGCACGCCAATATGGAAATCCTCAGCTACGTGCTGTCCGGCGCGTTGGCGCATCGCGACAGTGTGTCCGACGCCGGCGGCGTGCTGCGTCCCGGCGAACTGCAATGGATGAGCGCCGGCCGCGGCATCGAGCACAGCGAGTTCAACGCTTCGGACAGCGAGCCGGTGCATTTCCTGCAGATCTGGATCCAGCCGGACCGTTCGAACACGCCGCCGGCCTATGCCCAGCGCGCATTCGATCCGCAAGCGCGGCGGGGACGTTGGGGTTTGCTGGCCTCTCCGGACGGCGCCGAGGAGAGTTTGACGATCAGGCAGCAGGCCTGGCTGCGCGCGGTTCTGCTCGGCGAAGCGGAAAGCGTGCGATGGACGCTGCAGCCCGATCGTCGCTATTGGCTGCACGTGGCCCGCGGTGAGGTCCAGGTCGACGGCCAGCGCCTGTCTGCGGGCGATGCGTTGGGTTTCGCCGAGGAGGCGGGCGAGCTGCGGATCACCGGCGCGGACGCCGGCGTTTCCGACGTGCTGCTGTTCGACCTCCCCGCCTGACCGCTTTTTGTAGAGTCGAGCCTGCTCGACTGCTTTTTCTTCGGAACACCCGCAGTCGCGCGGTCTCCCCGGCTCGCCTACCGAACGACGGTTCTAAGCGTCGCCAAGCCGCTTGATGAAGCGCACCGTGCCGTCGCTATAGCCGCAGGCCTTGTAGAACGCATGCGCATCGGTGCGCTGCGAGCCGCTGGTCAACTCGATCCGCGCCGCGCCGGCCGCGCGCGCGCGGCGCTCGGCTTCGCGCAGCAATTGGCGGCCCAGGCCGCGGCCCTGCGCCGAAGTGCCCACCACCAAGGCCGTGATCCGGCAGGTGATGGTGTCCAGCGGCAGGTAGTACATGAAATCCAGCGCGATCAGCCCGCAGACCTCGCCGTCGCAGCGCGCCACCACCAAAGCCTGGCGGTCGTTGTCGACGATGGTGGCGATGCGCTGGGCCGCGTCATGCGCGTCGCAGGGATAGCCCAGCTCCGACAGCAGCGCGGCCACATCGTCCGCGTCGATGGTCGAAGCGCTGCGCAGGTCGGCATCCGGCAGTTTTCCCCGGGGGCCGAAGATCGCCATCGGGCTCAGCGGGTTCCGTACAGCACGACGGTCTTGCCGCGCGCATGCAGCTTGCCGTCCTGTTGCAGCTTCTTCAGCACACGGCCGGCCATTTCGCGCGAGCAACCGACCAGACGCGCCAGCTCCTGGCGCGAGACGCGCAGCTGGGTGCCTTGCGGGTGGCTCATCGCTTCCGGTTCGCGGGCCAGATCGTGCAGCGTGCGGATGATGCGGTCGCTCACGTCCAGGAAGGCCAGGCGCCCGGCCTTGCGGCTGGTGTCCAGCAGGCGGCGCGAGAGCTGCTTGCCGATCGCGAACATCAGCTTGGCCGCATCCTGCTGCAGCGGGCCGCCGATCAGCTGGAACAGGCGCTCGTAGCTGATCTCGGCCAGCTCGCACTGGGTGCGGGTGCGCAACATGACTTCGCGCTGGTCCGATTCGATGAACAGGCCCATCTCGCCGACGAACTCGCCGGTGCCGAAATAGCCCAGCACCAGTTCGCGGTCGTCGTCTTCGGTGATGATGCTGACCGAGCCGTTGACCACGTAATACATGGTGCCGGCCGGATCGCCGGGCCGGAACACCTCGGTTCGGGAGGGATAGCGGCGCAAATGGCAATGCGCCAGGAAGCGTTCGAGGGCGGCTGCGTCCAGCTGGAGCGGGCTGGCCGGCTGCCGCATCGTCGGATACGAGAGTGCGGGGGGCTGGTTCATGGCGGGGACAGGTCGGCGAAGGCCGCAGCTTAGGGCCTGAATCCGCGCGCGGCAAACCCTATGCCCGCCGCGATATCGCGAATGAGCGCTTTGCCTCATAATCGCGCCTTTCTTTCGCCAGTTCCGCCGGGGGACGACCGCCGTGGTCAAGCCGCTGCCGCGCTTGAAGCTGCAAGGCTTCAACAACCTCACCAAAGCCCTGTCGTTCAACATCTACGACGTGTGCTACGCCGTGTCCGAAGAGGAGCGGCAGCGCTACATCGAGTACATCGACGAGGAATACAACGCCGACAGGCTCACCCAGATCCTGACCGACGTGGCCGACATCATCGGCGCGAACATCCTCAACATCGCCCGCCAGGACTACGATCCGCAGGGCGCGTCGGTGACGATCCTGATCAGCGAACAGCCGGTGATCGAGAAGTCGGCCGCCAAAGGCGTGATCTCCGACGCCGTGGTCGCGCACCTGGACAAGAGCCACATCACCGTCCACACCTATCCGGAAACGCACCCGCAGCACGGTATCGCGACCTTCCGCGCCGACATCGACGTGGCGACCTGCGGCGTGATTTCGCCGCTGAAGGCCCTGAACTACCTGATCGAGAGCCTGGAATCGGACATCGTGGTGATGGATTACCGGGTGCGCGGCTTCACCCGCGACATCAAGGGCAAGAAGCACTACATCGACCACAAGATCAATTCGATCCAGGACTACCTGGCCAAGAACATCAAGTCGCGCTACGAGATGCTGGACGTCAACGTCTATCAGGAAAACATCTTCCATACGAAGATGCATCTGAAGGACTTCGACCTGGACCAGTACCTGTTCGAGGAAAAGGCCAAGAACCTGTCGTTCAAGGACCGGATGAAGATCGAAACGCTGCTCAAGCGCGAGATCGAAGAGCTGTTCCACGGCCGCAATCTGGTCGAATGACGTAGGCTGGGTTGGCTCCACCAACCCAGCATCGCCATTTCCAAGGCCGCGGCGGCCGATGGGCGAAGAAGCGCCTCGCGGGACGCTTAAACCTGATTTTAAGTTGCCGGTGTGGTGCGGCCCGGCCCGGCGCGGCGCGGTGCTGGGTTGGTGAAGCTAACCCAGCCTACATCGCGGGTTACAGGCGGTACGCGACTGCCTTCATAAACTTAGACGCGGCGGCCATGATCGTTGGCACCGGCTGCGGCAGGATCCGCGCGCCGGCCTGTTCGGCGTTGTCGGCGTGGCGGGCCTCGTCGGCCTTCATGGTGCGCAAGATCTCGCGGCTGCGTAGGTCGGCTTCCGGCAAGGTCTGCAGGTGTTCGTCCAGGTGCGCTTCGACCTGGCGTTCGGTTTCGACCACGAAGCCCAGGTTCCAGCCGTCGCCGCGCAATCCCGCGACCACGCCGATCGCGTAGCTGCCGGCGTACCAGAGCGGGTTGAACAGACTGGGGCGGCTGTCGAGCTCGCGCAGGCGATCGGCGCACCAGGCGAGATGGTCGGTTTCTTCCTGGGCCGCTTCGAGCAGGTGTTCGCGGGTGGCCTCGTCACGGGCCACGGCTGCCTGGCCGCTGTACAGAGCCTGGGCACAGATCTCGCCGACGTGGTTGATCCGCATCAGGCCGGCGGCGTGGCGGCGTTCGGTCTCGTCCAGCTCGACCTCGGCGGTGTCCCCGGCCGGGTTGGGGCGGGCGGCGGCCGGGGCGCCGAAGACGGTTTCCAGGGCGCGTTGGGATTCGCCGAGGAGGCGGTCCAGCGGGGTTTGCAGGCGGGTGGTGGTCATGGCGCCTATGTTCCCGCCGATGGCTTTCGGACGCCAGGGCGGCCCGCTTTTTCCTCCCCCTGGCGGGGAGGATGCCCGAAGGGCAGGAGAGGGGTGCGCGAAGCGGAGTGGGCGTGCTTTTGACCTGGTTTGCGTTCTGCGCCAAACGCCGAACCCTCTCCCTGGCCCCTTCGGGGCCTGTCCCTCTCCCGCAAGGGGAGAGGGGATAGCCTCGCCGCGCTCGAGGGTTGAGCTTGCGAGACGCGGCCCGGCCGGCTATCATTCCGCTTCTTTGTCGCTCCGACAAACAAACGCGAGGCGAAATTCCGCCGGCCCCGGCCCGGAATCAGCCCGACCAGGTACCGCTACCAGAGCCCTGTCATGAAGACTTTCACCGCTAAAAACGAGACCGTGCAGCGCGACTGGTACGTCGTCGACGCCACCGGCAAGACCCTCGGCCGCCTTTGCTCCGAACTGGCCCGCCGCCTGCGCGGCAAGCACAAGCCCGTCTACACCCCGCACGTCGACACCGGCGATTACCTCGTCGTGATCAACGCCGAGAAGATCCACGTCACCGGCAACAAGCTGGCCGACAAGGAATACCACCGCTTCACCGGCTACATCGGCAACCTCAAGACCGAGACCCTGGCGCAGGCTTTGGAACGCCACCCGGAGCGCGTGATCGAGATCGGCGTGAAGGGCATGCTGCCGAAGAATCCGCTCGGCCGCGCCATGTACCGCAAGCTCAAGGTCTACAAGGGCTCCGAACACCCGCACGCCGCCCAGCAGCCGCAAGTCCTGGATATCTAACGCGAGTCCCTTCGCAAGAGCCCGCACATCCATATGCGGACTTTTCAAAAGAGCAAAATCATGGCTATCTCTCAAAATTACGGCACCGGCCGTCGCAAGTCCTCCACCGCCCGCGTGTTCCTGCGCAAGGGCAGCGGCAACATCACCGTCAACGAGCGTCCGCTGGACGAGTTCTTCGGCCGCGAGACCGCACGCATGATCGTGCGCCAGCCGCTGGAACTCACCCAGACCACCGACAAGTTCGACATCGTCGTGACTGCGGCGGGCGGCGGCACCACCGGCCAGGCCGGCGCCATCCGCCTGGGCATCGCCCGCGCGCTGGTCGAGTACGACGAATCGCTGAAAGCCGCGCTGCGCAAGGCAGGTTTCATGACCCGCGACGCGCGCGAAGTGGAGCGCAAGAAGGTCGGCCTGCACAAAGCCCGCCGCGCTACGCAGTTCTCCAAGCGTTAATTCATACGCGAGAGCCCGCACATCCTTGTGCGGACTTTTTCGAAAACCGCCGGAATGCTTGTCCCGGCGTTACAATCGAAACATAGCCCCGTCGCCAAGCGGTAAGGCACCTGACTCTGACTCAGGCATTCGGTGGTTCGAATCCATCCGGGGCTGCCATTCGCAGCCGATCAAATTGGCTCCATCGAAAGCCCGCTTCGGCGGGCTTTCTTTTTTTGAGCGCCGCATCACGGATCGCTTCGCTGCATCACGGCGCTCGCCGATGCGCTGTGCTAGCTTCGTTTCGCCGCGCATGCAGTGCGGCCTCTGTCCGGTTCGGACGGTTCGAAATCCGCAATGACGAATGGGCCGGCCTCGGTGCCGTTCGACGAACATCCGCCGGCAGTGCCATCGATGGGACCTTCGATAAGATCGTCCCCCTACCATTGATTCGGAGGGAATCGGATGAAAGTGAATCTTTGCTTGAGCGCCGGCGTAGTCGTTTCCGCACTGGTGATGACGTTCGGCGTCGCCGGTCAGGCCCGCGCGGGCGCCGGCACCACGTTCTGCGGCTATCAGGAAGTCGGCGGCACCCAAATTTGGGAAAGGCGTTACGTCGGCAACAAGCAATGCCCGGCCGGCGACGTCAAGAACGGCGTCGAAGGCGCGCTGGTGTATTCGGAATACATCGCCTGAGGCGATAGGCAGGTCTTGTGGGAGCGGCTTCAGCCGCGAGTTCTTCCTCGCTATGCTGCAATGGTGAGAGCTCGCGGCTGAAGCCGCTCCCACAGACTGCACGCGGCTGGTTTGCTCGCGTCGCGCCATCTCCGTAGGATGCCGCGCATCCGCTGCCGCGCATCCCCAGGCGGCGGCGCCTTCCGGAGTCGAACCTCGCCGCCATGGTCGCCGTCTTTTCCGCTCCGTTCACGCCGGTCGAGACCGTCTTGCCGGCTTTGCGCGAGCGCGGCTATGCGGTGTTGACGCCGGCGAGCGTCGCCGAACTGTGCGGCGAGCCGCTATCGGCGTTCGATGCGCTGACGCAGAGTTGGGGCGATCTGGCTCCCGATGAATATCTGCGCGACGGCGGCAAATACCGGCGCCGACGCCACTCCTGCTTCGTGGTCGATGCAGCGGGCGTCGAACAGGCGCCGCATCGCGCGCATTGGCAATCCGAGGAATACAACGCGCTGCACGGCGGCATGCGCCGCTGGTTCGAGCCGATCCGCGACGAGGTGATCGCCCAACCCGCCTGGCCGCGGCTGCTGCGTGCGTTGGCCGCGGAATTCACCGCGCTGAGCGGCGTCGAGCGTTGGTTCGTCGAAGCGCACCAGTTCCGGATCGACACCAGCGACGGCATCGGCCGGCCCACGCCTGAGGGCGCGCACCGCGACGGCGTGGATTACGTCGCGGTGATCCTGGTCGGCCGGCACGGCATCAAGGGCGGCGAAACGCGCGTGTTCGAAGCCGCGGGCCCGGACGGCCAGCGCTTCACCCTGTTCGAACCCTGGTCGATGCTGCTGCTGGACGATGCGCGGGTGATCCACGAATCCACGCCGATTCAACCGGTGGACGGGCAGGGGCATCGCGACACCCTGGTGCTCACCTATCGCCGCGGCGCCTTCCAAGGCGACGATTGATTCGTAGCCCGGGTGGAGCGAAGCGATACCCGGGAGCGCCATCTTTTAGATGTGAACCAGGCTGGGCGAAGCAGTGCACCCCCGGGTATCGCTTCGCTCCACCCGGGCTACGTTCGGCGTCACGAATACACCGAAGGCTGGCCATCCGGCTGGCGCTTGAAGCGCCGGTGGATCCACAGATACTGCGACGGCGCTTCGCGCACCATCTGTTCGATCGCCGAGTTCACCCGCGCGCTATCCGCGACGGCATCTGCGGTAGGGAAGTCGGGCAGTGGATCGCCGACGCGCAGGATGTAGCGGCCGCCTTCGCGCCGATGGAAGAACGGCACTACCGCACAGCCGGTCAGCCGGGCCAGCTGATGGGTCGCGGTGATGGTGGAGGCGGGAATGCCGAAGAAAGGCGCGAACACGGTGTCCTTGCCGCGCATGTCCTGGTCCGGCGCGTACCACAGGAAGCCGCCGCGCTTCAGCAGCCGTACCACAGGGCGCAATTCGTCGTTGGTGTACATCGCGCTCGCGTAACGCAGGCGGCCGCGCTTGACCGCCCATTCGAACACCGGATTGCGGTGGCGTCGGTACATGCCGGACAGCGCCACGTGATCGCACAGCAGCCGGCCGCAGGTTTCCAGGGTCATGAAATGGCCGGAGATCAGCAGCACGCCGCGGCCCTGGGCCTGCAGGGCGAGCAGCTTGTCCACGCCTTCGATGGTCGTGTCGCGCCGCATCGGCGCGATCGATCCCCACCAGGCCCGGGCGAATTCGAACATGCCGATGCCCAAGTCTTCGAAGCTGCGGCGCAGCAGTGCCTCGCGCTCGTTTTCGTTCAGTTCCGGCAGGCACAAGGCGAGGTTGGTGCGCGCGGCTTCGCGCCGGTCGGGCACCAGCGTTTGCAGGGCCCGGCCGATGCCGCGGCCGAGCACGCGCTGCAGCGGCCAAGCCAGTCGCGCACCCAGGCACATGACACCCAGGACCAGCCACATCGGCCAGTGGCGTGGCGACAACGGCGGCGGACCGGCGGGGGAATCGGCAGGCATCCGCCGATTTTAGGCCAACAAACCTCGCCGCTTCGCTATGCTGTGCCGGTATGCGGGGCGATCCCATCGAACGAATTCTGCGCGCCCTGTACTCGGCGACCTTGTACTTATTGGCGCCGGTCACGCTCTATCATCTGATCTGGCGCGGTTTTCGCCATCGCGAATACTTCCAGCGCTGGAACGAGCGCTACGCCGCGTATTCCGAGCGGCCCGAGGGCGCCACTATCTGGCTGCATGCCGTGTCGGTGGGCGAGGTCAACGCCGCCGCGCCGCTGGTCGACGCGCTCCGCCGCGCGCGTCCGGATTTGAAGCTGGTCGTGACCACGATCACCCCGACCGGTTCGGCGCGGGCGCGGTCGCTGTGGCTGGACCAGATCGAGCATGTCTATCTGCCCTACGATCTGCCCGGTGCGGTCGGCCGTTTCCTCGACCATTTCAGGCCGCGGATCGCGCTGATCCTGGAAACCGAGTTGTGGCCGAACCTGCTGTTCGGCTGCCGCGACCGCGACATCCCTTCGTACGTGCTCAACGCGCGGCTGTCCGAACGCTCGTTACGTGGCTATCGCGTGCTGGCGCCGCTGATCGGGCGCGCGCTGCGCAGCGTGACCCGGGTGGCGGCGCAATCGGCCGCGGACGGCGAGCGTTTCGTTGCGCTGGGTGCACAGCGCGAGCGGGTCGTGGTCACCGGCAATCTGAAATACGACATCGCGTTGCCGGCCGACGTGGCCGGTTTCCAAGCCGAATTCCAGACCAGTTTGGGCGCGGCGCGTCCGGTCTGGATCGCCGCCAGCACCCACGACGGCGAAGAAGCCGCGGTGCTCGCGGCGCACCGCAGTCTGCGCAAACGCTGGCCCGATTTGCTGTTGTTGTGGGCGCCGCGGCATCCGGAGCGTTTCCGGCCGGTGGCGGACCTGGTCCGCAGCGAAGGGCTATCGGGGGGCCTGCGCAGCCAGCAGCGCTGGCCGCAGGCGAGCGATGCGGTGTTCGTGGTCGATACCTTGGGCGAATTGGCGAAGTTCTACGCTTGCGCCGATGTCGCCTTCGTCGGCGGGAGCTTGCAGCCGATCGGCGGGCACAATCTGCTCGAGCCGGCGGCGCTGGGCAAGGCGATCGTCACCGGCCCGCATCTGCACAACTTCGCCGAGATCGCGGCGAAGCTGGAGCAGGCCGGGGCATTGCGGATCGTGCCCGGCGCGGAGGCGCTGGCGCCGGCGATCGAAAGCCTGCTGGCCGATTCGGCTGCGCGCACGGCGATGGGCGATGCGGGCTTGGCCCTGGTCGCGCAAGGGCGCGGCGCGCTGGCGCGGACGATGGCTTTGATCGAGCCGCAATTGCCGGCGGCGGATCGGGTCGGCGGGTAGCCGTCATCCCTTACGCCTCAATAGTTCGTCTCCCAGAGCAACTGAACCCACTCGCTGTCGCGATTGTCGTTGCTCTTGCCCTTAAGCCGTCATTCCCGCGAAAGCGGGAACCCAGTGACTTTGCTTTTTGCTTGTTGTCTCTAGGAATGCCCGGTTCACGGCATCCGGCTTTCGTGCCAGTTGTGACGCGACTCATCCCATGGACAAAAGCTTCCGGGCTGACGCCCGGGTCACTTTCTTTGCTGGCACAAAGAAAGTAACCAAAGAAAGTGCCTCAACATCAAAGGCGGTGCGTGATGTCGCGTTTCCTGATCTGTCAGCTACTCTTCGCTAGACAGCACGCCTACTTTAGGTCTCGGTCCGTAGTTCGATGGCGGATGGGTGTTTCGACGTCGCTTCGTTGCATGGTCGCTGGCAGGCCTGGAGTGAGAATTCTGCCGCGCTGAAAACCAAAAAAATCTCGAACGGCGTCGTCTGTGCCGACGGCTCGCGAAACATGCGTTCAAAAAAAAGCCCGGATCGCTCCGGGCTTCGTCTTTTCGCGATGCCGGCGCTACTGCGCCGCTTGCATCACTGCGGCTGCAGCTGCGCGTCGGCGTTGACGGTGAGCAGGCGGTTGACTTCCTGCACGTCGGCGATGTCCAACTGACCGGCGGCCTGGTCCAGGCGCAGGCGGTTCTGCAGGAAGCCGTACTTGGCTTGCGCATACAACTGCTGCGCGTTGAACAGGTTCTGCTGGTTGATCAGCACGTCGATCACGGTGCGGGTGCCGACTTCCAAGCCGACTTGCGAGGCTTCGTACGCGGCCTTGGCCGAAACCACGGCCAAGCGGCGCGCTTCGACTTCGCTGACGCCCGCGACCAGCGCCTGGTAGGCGCTGCGGGTGCTGCGTTCCAGCGCGCGCTTCTGCTGCTCCAACTGGTCCTGAGCCGTATCGCGGCGGGCCAGCGCGGCGCGCACGCGCGATTGGGTGATGCCGCCGGAGAAGATCGGCACCGACAAGGTCAGTCCGATGCCCGGGCCATAACCGTGGTCGCTGTTGAACGGCCCGAGAGTAGTGCCGCCGCGGCTCACGTCGCCCCAGCTGTTGGTGTCGCTGTAGCTGCCGCTCAGGTAGAGCTTCGGCCAATGGCCGGCGCGCGCGGTTTCCACGTCGGCGGCGGCGGATTCCACTTGGTATTGCTTGGCCATCAGCGCCGGATTGCTCTTCACCGCGCTGTCGACCCAGCTTTCCACCGTCTGTTCCGGCGGCAGTTCCGGCTTGAAGTCTTCCGGCAGGCCCTTCAGGTTGCGCACCGGTTGGCCGGTGATCTCGGTCAGCGCCTGGTAGGCGTCTTCCAGTTCGTTGCGGCGGACGATGGTGTTGGCGCGGGCGCTGTCGTACTGGGCGCGCGCTTCGTGCACGTCGGTGATCGGCGCCAGGCCCACTTCCAAACGCTTGTCGGCGAAGTCGAACTGCTTCTTCAGCGCGGTTTCCTGCGCTTCGGCCGCGGCCAGCGTCTCCACTGCGACCAGCACGTTGAAGTAGGCCTGCGAGGTGCGGATGATCAGGTCGTCGTTCGCGCTTTCCAGCGAGAAGTCGGCGCCCTTGCTCAGCGCTTTCTGGCTTTTCAGGCCGGTGAACAGCGAGCGGTCGTAGACCATCTGGTCCAGGTTCACGCCGGTGCGGCGGGTATTGGTCTTGGTGGTGCGGTTGCCGCCGGTGATCTCGCCGGTGATCGGGTCGATCGCGGTCGGCGTATTGCCGTCGACGTGGTTCCAGTCGCGGTTGAACGACGCGGTGCCGTTGATCTGCGGCAGCATCGAGCCGCGCGCCTGCACCGCGCCTTCCTTGACCGCACGGCGGTCGGATTCGGCGGCCGACAGTTGCGGATCGCCGGTGCGTGCCAGCTCGTAGGTCTGCAACAGGTCTTCGGCGAAGGCGCTGGCCGGCAACAGGGCCAGGGCGAGGGCGAAAAACAACGGGCGGCGACTCATGCGGGGAGGTCCTTGGTTTTTATTGGCAGTCCGCGCATCGATGCGCGGGCGGGTTCTTCGGTCGCATTACAAACTGAATTCGGGCGCCGGCGCTGCGCCGGCGAGGTACTGCAGCTCGGTTTCGAACAACGATTCGATGCGCGCTCCGTTGACTTCGTTGCGCACGCGCACCGCTTCCATCACCGGCGCCCGGCCGCGCACCACGAACAGGCGCCCGCCGGGGCGCAGCCATTCGACGAAGCGCGTCGGCACCGCGTCGACGGCCGCGGTCACGCAGATCGCATCGAAGCGGCGCTGCGTGTCCCAGGCCAGCGCATCGGCGGTTTCGACGCGCACGTTGTTGTCGAAACCGTGCTGCGCCAAACGCGTGCGCGCCGCGTCGGCCAAGGCAGGCGCTACTTCGAGACTATGCACGTCGCGTGCCAGATAGCCGAGGCAGGCGCTGACGAAGCCGCTGCCGGTGCCGATTTCCAGCACTTCGTCGCCGGCGCCGATCTCCAGCGCCTGCAGCATGCGGCCTTCCACCACCGGCTTCATCATCGACTGGCCGTGGCCGATCGGCAGCTCCAGGTCGGCGTAGGCCAGCGCGCGGTAGGCCTCGGGCACGAACGCGTCGCGCGGCACGGCGTTGAGCGCTTCCAGCACGCGCACGTCCAGCACGTCCCAGGGACGCACTTGCTGTTCGACCATGGTTTCGCGGGCTTTGGCGTAATCGATCGTCATAGGGGCAGTGGGGAAGCGGCCGGCCCGCGATTTTACCGGGTCCGGGGCCTGCGCGCGGGCGCGGGGCCGGGGAATAGGATCAAGCACCGTTCATGGCCGTCTGAGTGCCGGAAGTAACCGAGACTCTCGTAACCGCGAACCGTTACAGCCGATAGCTTCTCGCAGCGTCCGCACTTAAGCATCCTGCAACCGTCTCCTTGCGTCCGTGACAGCTGTCAGGCGACCGCGGACGTCCGCTGCGCGCCGGCGGACGCCGCTCAGCGCGGCCCGTAAGCGCGAAGGAACAGATCCACTGTCGCCTCGATATGCGCATCCACCTCGCGCTTGCCCGGCGTGCCGCACAAGCCGCTGGCCATGCGCATGTGCAGCTCACCCTTCAGCAAGCAGAAGAATTGCGGAACGGCGCGGGCGATGTCGGGCACGTCGAGTTCGCCTGCCGTCGCGCGCGCTTCCAAAAAGGCCTTGAACGCGTCCTGCACCTTCTGCGGACCGGCCTGCCAGAACATCTGGCGGACGCGGATGTCGCTGGCCTGGGTCATCATCATCCGGTGCATCGACAGCGCTTCGTCGCTGGTGATCAGGGCGAAGAAAGCCTGCGCGATCCGGGTGAGCTGGCTGCGCAGCGGGCCTTGCAGATCCGAGGGGAACAGTTCCGCCGGCATCTGTTCTTCGCATTTGGCGCGTACGGCCTCCATGAACAGCGCGTCCTTGTCGCCGAAGTGGCTGTACACGGTCAGCTTGGACACGCCGGCCTCACCGGCGATCTGGTCCATGCTGACCCCGTCGTAGCCCTGCAATGTGAACAGGCGTTTGGCCGTATCGAGGATGGCGGCGCGCTTATTCAGGTCCTTGGGACGGCCGGGGCTGGAGGCCTTCGGAGCCTTGGAGGCGAGTTGGCTGGCGGTGGCTGGCTTGCTCATTGAGGTAATACTAGACTAATCGGTTTTATATTTATACTATACCGGCAAGTCCATTAATAGGCCGGAGTGGAAGATGTCCCCGAACCTCAGGCAAGCCCTGCTCGCTGGCGCGGTGCCGGGCATGATCGTCCTGCTGGCTGCGTGCAGCAATGCGGCCACGCCGAATGAAACCCCACGCCCGGTGCTGGTGACGCGCGCTGGCGATTCCACGCCCGCCGCGACCGCCTTTGCCGGCGAAATCCGCGCCCGCGAGGAAAGCGCGCTCTCGTTCCGGGTCGGCGGCAATCTGATCCGCCGCGATGTCGATGTCGGCGCACGGGTCAAGCGCGGCGATCTGCTGGCGGTACTGGATCCGGGCGACCTGCGTCTGCAGGCCCAAGCCGCGCAGGCGCAATTGGCCGCGGCCGAAGCCGAACTCGGCCGCGCCCGCGCGGACCAAGTCCGCTACGCGCAGTTAGAGAAACAGCAATTGGTCAGCCGTTCGGCGCTCGACGCGCAGAACGCCGCTTTCCGCGCCGCCGAAGGCCAAGCCCGCGCCGCGCGCGCCAATATGGATGTGGCGCGCAACCAGGCCGAGTACTCGCAGCTGCGCGCGCCGCGCGACGGCGTCGTCGCCAGCCGCCAAGCCGAGGCGGGGCAGGTGGTCGCCGCGGGCCAAACCGTGTTCACCCTGGCCGGCGACGCCGGCCGCGAAGTGGCGATCGCCCTGCCCGAAGCCAGCATCCGCGATTTCAGCGTCGGCCAGCCCGTATTGGTCGAATTGTGGAACGCACCGGGCAAGCGATTGCCCGGCAAGATCCGCGAAATCGCCCCGGCCGCCGATCCGCAAGCGCGCACCTACGCCGCCCGCATCGCTTTGCAGGGTGAAGCCGCGGACGCGGTGGAACTGGGCCAGAGCGCGCGCGTCTACGTCGCCGGCGCCGGACGCGCCGCGCTCGCTCTGCCGCTGTCGGCCTTGCAGCGCGACGCAAACGGGCGCAGCGCGGTGTGGGTGGTCGATCCCAAGACCCAGCGCGTGCATGCGGTGGCGGTGCGCACCGGCGCCTTCGGCGAAGACAGCGTGCCGGTGCTCGACGGCTTGCGCCCCGATGCGCTGGTGGTCGCCGCCGGCGGGCATCTGCTGCGCGAGAACCAGTGGGTGGCGCCGGTGGACCGGGAGAACCGACCCCTAGGACCGGACCAGCAGAAGCGACTCACCGCAAGCTCGAAGTAGGCCTAACGAAGCGATTCCCGCTCGGCACCGACTCCCCCTCTCCCGCTTTGCGGGAGAGGGATGGGGAGAGGGCCAAGGTCGCGATGAAACCAAGCTTTTAAGTCGTAAGCGCAGTCGACACTCACCCTCACCCCGACCCTCTCCCGCAAGCGGGAGAGGGGGCCAAAAGCCAGAGCCAAAGCAAATGCGCAGATTCAACCTCTCCGAGTGGGCGCTGAACAACCGCAGCCTGGTGCTGTACGCGATGCTCTTGCTGGGCCTGATCGGCGCTTGGTCGTATCGCCATCTCGGCCAGTCCGAGGATCCGCCCTTCACCTTCAAGGCGATGGTGGTGCGCACGCTTTGGCCGGGCGCGACCGCGCAAGAGGTGTCCACCCAGGTCACCGAGCGGATCGAAAAGAAATTGATGGAAACCGGCAGTTACGAGTTCATCCGCTCGTACTCGCGCCCGGGCGAATCGCAAGTCATCTTCATGGCGCGGGACTCGATGAAGTCCTCGCAGATCGAGCCGCTCTGGTACCAGGTGCGCAAGAAGATCGGCGACATCCGCCCGACCTTGCCCGACGGCGTGGTCGGCCCCTTCTTCAACGACGAATTCGGCGACACCTTCGGCAACATCTACGCGCTCACCGGCAAGGGCTTCGACTACGCCGTGCTGAAGGACTACGCCGACCGCCTGCAGTTGGAACTGCAGCGCGTGCCCGACGTGGGCAAAGTGGAACTGGTCGGCCTGCAGGACCAGAAGGTCTGGATCGAAGTCAGCAACACCAAGCTGGCGACGCTCGGCATTCCCTTGTCGGCGGTGCAGCAGGCCTTGGAGCAGCAGAACGCCATCGCGCCCGGCGGCTTTTTCGAAACGTCCAGTTCCCGCGTGCAATTGCGCGTGGACGGCGCTTTCGATTCGATCGAAGCCATCCGCAAATTCCCGATCCGCGCCGGCGACCGCACCATCCGCCTGGAGGACGTGGCCACGATCCAGCGCGGCTTCGCCGATCCGGCCGCGCCGAAGATGCGCTTCATGGGCGAAGACGCGATCGGCCTGGCGGTGGCGATGAAGGACGGCGGCGACATCCTGCGCCTGGGCAAATCCTTGGAGAGCGAATTCCGCCGCCTGCAGGAAACCCTGCCGGCCGGCATGCAATTGCGCAAAGTGGCCGACCAGCCGCATGCGGTGCAGGATTCGGTGGGCGAATTCGTGCGCGTGCTGGCCGAGGCGGTGGCGATCGTACTGCTGGTCAGCTTCTTCTCGCTCGGTTTCCGCACCGGCCTGGTGGTGGCGGTGTCGATCCCGCTGGTGCTGGCGATGACCTTCGCCGCGATGCACTACTTCGGCATCGGCCTGCACAAGATCTCGCTCGGCGCGCTGGTGCTGGCGCTGGGCCTGCTGGTGGACGACGCGATCATCGCGGTGGAGATGATGGCGATCAAAATGGAGCAGGGCTTCAGCCGATTGAAGGCGGCCAGCTTCGCCTACGAAACCACCGCGTTCCCGATGCTCACCGGTACTCTGGTGACCGCTGCCGGCTTCCTGCCGATCGCGACCGCCGCCTCCAGCACAGGCGAGTACACGCGTTCGCTGTTCCAGGTGGTGACGATCGCGTTAATCGTGTCCTGGATCGCGGCAGTGCTGTTCATCCCTTATCTGGGCGACAAGATGCTGCCGGATCTGGCGCATCAGCACGAACCCCGGCCGGGTTCGCTGGCGGGACGCTGGCGTGCGTTGCGGCAGCGCGCTGCCGACCGCTTCCCGCGGTTGGCTTTCATGCTCGCGCCGCCGCCGATCGTGGGACATGAGCACGATCCGTATCAAACCGCGTTTTACCGCCGTTTCCGCGGCTTGCTGGACTGGTGCCTGTCGCACCGCTGGTGGGTGATCGGCATCACCGTCGCCGCCTTCGTCGTCGCGATCGCGATGTTCCGCTTCGTTCCGCAGCAGTTCTTCCCCGATTCCACCCGCCCAGAGCTGATGGTGGACATGGAGCTTGCCGAAGGCGCCTCGCTGCGCGCGACCGAAGCGCAGGCCAAGAAGATGGAGAAACTGCTGCAGGGCCATGAAGGCATCGACAACTACGTCGCCTACGTCGGCACCGGCTCACCGCGTTACTACCTGCCGCTGGATCAGCAGCTGCCGGCAGCGAATTTCGCCCAGTTCGTGGTGCGCGCCGACGACCTCGAATCGCGCGAAAAGGTGCGACGCTGGATCGTCGACGAAGTGATTCCGCGCTTCCCTGAATTGCAGGTACGGGTGACACGCCTGGAAAACGGTCCGCCGGTCGGTTATCCGGTGCAGTTCCGCGTGTCCGGCGAGCACATCGACCGGGTCCGCGCGCTCGCCCGCCAGGTCGCCGAACAGGTGCGCGCCAATCCGCACGTCACCAACGTCAATCTGGACTGGGACGAGCCGAGCAAGGTCGTGCGCCTGCGCATCGACCAGGATCGCGCGCGCGTGCTCGGCATCACATCGGCCGACGTCGCCAACTTCCTGTCCGGTTCCTTGTCCGGCTTGCGGGTCAGCACGTATCGCGAAGGCAACGAGTTGATCGAGATGCTGCTGCGCGGCCCCGACGACGAACGCGCGCGCCTGGACCTGCTGTCGAGCCTGGCCATCCCCACCGCCAGCGGCCAATCGGTGCCGTTGTCGCAAGTGGCTAAGCTGGAATACGCCTTCGAGGAAGGCATCGTCTGGCACCGCGACCGCCTGCCGACGGTGACGGTGCGCGCCGACATCAAGGATGCGTTGACGCCGCCGACCGTGGTCGCGCAGATCGAACCGACCTTGGAAAAGGTCCGCGGCCAGTTGCCCGAAGGCTATCTGCTGCAAACCGGCGGCACGGTGGAGGATTCGGCCCGCGGCCAGAATTCGGTGAATGCCGGCATGCCGCTGTTCCTGCTGGTGGTGTTCACCTTGCTGATGCTGCAGCTGCGCAGCTTCTCGCGGGTGATCCTGGTGTTCCTGACCGCGCCGCTGGGCCTGATCGGCGTGACCTTGTTCCTGCTCCTGTTCCGGGTGCCGTTCGGCTTCGTGGCGATGCTCGGCACGATCGCGCTGGCCGGCATGATCATGCGCAACTCGGTGATCCTGGTGGACCAGATCGAGCAGGACATCGCCGCCGGCCACGATCGCTGGCACGCGATCATCGACGCCACCGTGCGCCGCTTCCGCCCGATCGTGCTGACCGCGCTGGCGGCGGTGCTGGCGATGATTCCGCTGTCGCGCTCCGTGTTCTACGGGCCGATGGCGGTGGCGATCATGGGCGGATTGATCGTGGCGACAGCGCTGACGCTGCTGTTCCTGCCGGCGCTGTACGCCGCCTGGTTCAAGGTGAAGCCGGAAGAAGCTCGCGCTGCCTGAGCAACCCGATGACGTAGCCCGGGTGGAGCGAAGCGATACCCGGGGACACGCCGCGACCCCATTCCCGGGTATCGCTTCGCTCCACCCGGGCTACGGTTGGGTGCGGCGCCTTTGCCGGCTGCCGGCCTTCGGGTCTAGACTCGCCCCAGCAAGCGAGGCCGGCGCGTCCGGCCAGCCAGCGAGCGAGGATCGCGGTGCAGCCGACCGATATTCGCAACCCCGACACCTTCCACAAGGTCGTCGACTGCCAATGGGCCTGCCCGGCGCACACGCCGGTGCCTGAATACATCCGCCTGATCGCCGCCGGCCGCTACGCCGACGCATACATGGTCAACTGGCAATCCAACGTTTTCCCGGGAATCCTCGGCCGCACCTGCGACCGCCCCTGCGAACCGGCCTGCCGGCGCGGAAGGGTCGAGGAGAACAACGGCGAGAAACCAGAACCCGTCGCGATCTGTCGACTGAAGCGTGTCGCCGCCGACAACAAGGGCGATGTGCAAGCACGCATGCCCAAGCCGGTTGCGCAGCGCAACGGCAAGCGCATCGCCTGCGTCGGCGCGGGTCCGTCTTCGCTCACCGTGGCACGCGATCTGGCGCCGCTGGGCTATGCGGTCACCGTGTTCGAAGCCGATCCCAAAGCCGGCGGCTTCATGCGCACCCAGGTGCCGCGCTTCCGTCTGCCCGAATCGGTGATCGACGAGGAAACCGGCTACATCCTGGATATGGGCGTGGACTTCGTCGGCGGCCATCGCATCGAGTCCATGCGTGCCTTGCTCGCCGAAAACTACGATGCCGTTTTCGTCGGCAGCGGCGCGCCGCGCGGCCGCGATCTGGATCTTCCCGGTCGCCAGGAAGCCGCCGCGCAGATCCATGTCGGCCTGGACTGGCTGGCGAATGTTTATTTCGGCCACGTCACGTCGGTCGGCAAGCGCGTGCTGGTGCTCGGCGGCGGCAATACGGCGATGGACTGCTGCCGCTCCGCGCGGCGTTTGGGCGGCACCGACGTCAAGGTGCTGGTGCGCTCAGGCTTCGACGAGATGAAGGCCAGTCCTTGGGAGAAAGAGGACGCGATGCATGAAGGCATTCCGATCCTCGACTACCGCGTGCCCAAGAGCTTCGTCCACGCCAGCGGCCGTCTGACCGGCATGACCTTCGAAATCGTCCGCGCCGAATACGATGACAAGGGCCGGCGCAAGCTGATTCCCACGGGTGAACCCGACGAATTCCATGCTTGCGACGAGGTGCTGATCGCGGTCGGACAGGAAAACGCCTTCCCGTGGATCGAACGCGATCTGGGCATCGAATTCGACGAATGGGGCATGCCCGTCGTCGACAAGGTCACGCATCAATCGACGCTGCCGAACGTGCTGTTCGGCGGCGATGCCGCATTCGGACCGAAGAACATCATCTGGGCAGTAGCCCACGGCCATGCCGCGGCGATTTCGATCGACAAGCTGCTGCACGGCGAGTCGACGCAGGACCGCCCCGATCCGATCGTGCAGCTCGATTCGCAGAAAATGGGCATCCACGAATGGAGCTACGACAACGCCGTCTCGCCCGACGAGCGCTACGTCGTGCCATGGTCGGAAGCGGCCAAGAAGCTGGACAGCATGCAGGTGGAGGTCGAACTGGGTTTCGACCAGGCCACCGCGTGGAAGGAAACCCAGCGCTGCCTGAACTGCGATGTGCAGACCGTGTTCACCCGCGACAAGTGCATCGAATGCGACGCCTGCGTCGACATCTGCCCGACCGACTGCATCACTTTCACGCCCAACGCCGAAGAAGCCGAATTGCGGACGCATCTGACCGCGCCGGCGCTCAATACGACGCAGGACCTGTACGTGTCCGAACCGCTGAAGACGATGCGGGTGATGGTGAAGGACGAGGATGTGTGCCTGCATTGCGGCCTGTGCGCGGAGCGTTGCCCGACCGGGGCCTGGGACATGCAGAAATTCCTGTTGCTGGAAACTTACGCCGGCTCGGAATGCCGCGGCGCCAAGCGCAAGGAGGCGGCGTGAGCAGCAGATCGCATCGAAAAGTTCCCTCTCCTCCGCTTGCGGGGGAGAGGGCTGGGGTGAGGGGGGCTTTTGCGGTTGCCTTGCTTAGTCAAAGCGAAAGCACTCGCGCATGCGGCGCTCGCCCCCTCACCCCAACCCTCTCCCCCGCGAGCGGGGGAGAGGGGGTATGGAGCCGCGCATGACGCCTGCACTGACTCCTCTGCAATCGATCAACGACTTCGTCGTCAAATTCGCCAACGTCAACGGCTCCGGTTCCGCTTCGGCCAACGAACTGTTCGCCAAAGCCATCCTGCGCATGGGGGTGCCGGTCAGTCCGCGCAACATCTTCCCGTCCAACATCCAAGGCCTGCCGACTTGGTACGAAGTGCGGGTCAGCGAGCGCGGCTGGCTGGGCCGGCGGGGCGGCGTCGATCTGATGGTGGCGATGAATCCGCAGACCTGGGACGGCGATCTGGCCGAAATCGAGCCCGGCGGCTATCTGTTCTACGACAACAGCAAGCCGCTGCCGAAATCCAAGTTCCGCGACGACGTCACCATCATCGGCGTGCCGCTGACCGAGATCTGCAACGCGACCTACAGCGATCCGCGCCAGCGCCAGCTGTTCAAGAACATCATGTACGTCGGCGCGCTGAGCGCGCTGCTGGACATGGACGTGCCGACGATCGAGGCCCTGATCGGCGAGCAGTACAAAAGCAAAGAGAAGCTGCTCAAGCCCAATATCGAGGCCCTGCACCTGGGGCGGGATTGGGTGAAATCGAACCTGACGCATCCGATCGGGCTGCAAGTGCGCAAAGCCGATGCGGTCGGCGACCGCATCTTCGCCGAAGGCAACGCCGCCGCCGCGCTCGGCTGCGTCTACGGCGGCGCCACGGTCTGCGCCTGGTATCCGATCACGCCATCGTCGTCGCTAGCCGAGGCATTCCAGAAGTATTGCCAGAAATACCGCGTCGACGCCGAGGGCAGGGCGCGTTACGCGGTGATCCAAGCCGAGGACGAAATCGCCTCGATCGGCATGGTGGTCGGCGCCGGCTGGAACGGCGCGCGCGCGTTCACCACCACTGCCGGGCCAGGCATTTCGCTGATGAACGAATTCATCGGCCTGGCCTATTTCGCCGAGATTCCGGTCACCATCATCGACGTGCAGCGCGGCGGCCCGTCGACCGGCATGCCGACCCGCACCCAGCAATCCGACGTGCTGGCCTGCGCCTACGCTTCGCACGGCGACACCAAGCACGTGCTGCTGTTCCCGGAAGATCCGCACGAATGCTTCGAATTCGCCGCGGCGGCGCTCGATCTGGCCGACCGGTTGCAGACGCCGATCTTCGTGCTGACCGATCTGGACATCGGCATGAACCAGCGCCTGTGCGCGCCGTTCGCCTGGGACGATGCGCGCGCCTACGACCGCGGCAAGGTGATGACCGCAGAAGATCTGGAATCGGGTCGCGAATTCGCCCGCTACAAGGACGTGGACGGCGATGGCATCCCGTACCGTACCTATCCGGGTACGCATCCGGACAAGGGCGCCTACTTCACCCGCGGCACGTCGCGCAATCCGCAGGCGCAATACTCCGAACGTGGCCCGGACTACGTCTACAACATGCAGCGGCTGCTGCAGAAGTTCGATACGGCCAAGTCGCTGGTGCCGCAGCCGATCGTCGCTCAAGCCGATTTGCCGGCGCGGCACGGCGCGATCTACTTCGGCTCGACCAGCCCGGCGATGCAGGAGGCCATCGAACGCTTGCAGGCCGATGGGATCGCCTTGGACACGATGCGGATCCGGGCTTTCCCGTTCCCGGATTCGGTGAAGGATTTCATCGACGCACACGATTCCGTGTTCGTGGTCGAACAGAACCGGGACGGCCAGTTGCGTAGTCTGCTGGTCAACGAATTCGGCATCGATCCTGCTCGGCTGGTCGCGGTGCTGCACTACGACGGAACGCCGATCACGGCGCGCTTCATCGCCGATGCGATCTGCGCGCGGCTGCGGCCCGCCGCACAACAGAACAAGGTGGCCTGACGATGCGCGGCATGCTGTTTCTATTGCTGGGTTTTGCGGTCGTGCTGGTTCTGGGCATGCTCGCCCTCCCGTCGGGGCCGTCGCCGCAGGAAGGCGCGCAACCGCCGACGATGGGACCGGTGGCCCACGAACCCACCGATTGGGCGCTGATCGGCGTGCTGCTCATCGCATCCTGGGCCACCGCTTTTTTGCAGCGGCCGTTCTGGCTCAGTCTGCTGCTGTCGGTCGCGGTGGCGGGCTTCGGCACGCTGCTGGTCTTGGGCGGAGCGTTGGCCGGCTATGCCGACAGCTACCTGCGGCCCAGCTATAAAGGCGCCTGGCCTTTGTTCTGGTGCGGCGTCGCGATGGTCGCCTCGCGCATCGTCACCTTGTATCTGTGGTTCCGGAAATACCCGGAGGAACTCGCGCCGTGACCTATCTCGCGAAACCCAAGCTCCATCATCCCACGCTGGCCTGCAACGCGATCGGTTTCACCCGTCGCGACTACGAGGGCAAGATCAGCACGCTGTGCGCGGGCTGCGGCCACGATTCGATTTCGGCGGCGATCATCCAGGCCTGCTGGGAACTGGATATCGAACCGCATCGTGTAGCGAAGCTCTCGGGCATCGGCTGCAGCAGCAAGACCCCGGACTACTTCCTAGGCCAATCGCACGGCTTCAACACCGTGCATGGGCGCATGCCGTCGGTGCTGACCGGCGCGAATCTTGCCAACCGCGATTTGATCTACCTGGGCGTGTCCGGCGATGGCGATTCGGCTTCGATCGGCATCGGCCAGTTCGTGCACGCGATTCGGCGCGGCGTGAACATGGTCTACATCGTCGAGAACAACGGGGTGTACGGGCTCACGAAAGGCCAGTTCTCGGCCACCGCCGACCAGGGTTCCGTATCGAAGAAGGGCGTGGCCAACACCGACAGCCCGCTCGACATGGTGAGCATGGCCCTGCAGCTGGGCGCCAGCTACGTCGCGCGCGGCTTCTCCGGCGACAAGAAGCAGCTGGTTCCACTGATCAAAGGCGCGTTGACCCATCGCGGCGCCGCCTTCCTGGACGTGATCAGCCCCTGCGTGGCCTTCAACAACCATCCGGGCAGCACCAAGAGCTACGACTACGTGCGCGAACACAACGACGCGGTCAATCAGCTGGATGTGATGCTGCCGCGCGCCGAAATCGCCGTGGATTATGCCGCCGGGGACAGCATCGAAGTCGAACAACATGACGGCACCGTGCTGCGTCTGCGCAAACTCGACGAAGCCTACGATCCACGCGACCGGTTGGCGGCGATGAATCTGATCCAGCAGCGGCAGGCGCAGGGCGAAGTGGTGACCGGGTTGTTGTTCGTGGATCGCGAGGCGCGGGATCTGCACGGGCACCTGGGCACGGTGCCTTCGCCTTTGAACACCTTGAACGCCGCCGAATTGAATCCCGGCACGGCAGCGCTGGCGAAGATCAACGCCGGCCTGCGTTGACCGGCTCTTCGTAGGAGCGGCTTTAGCCGCGAGCTTTTTCCTCCAATCGCGACATCGCAAGGATTTGGGAGAAGAAGCTCGCGGCTAAAGCCGCTCCTACGAAGAGCGGTTGCTCGGTATTGGCAGATTTTTCGCCGTCAGTCGCGCAGTTCGGCCACGTGGCAATCCTCGCCGATCCGCTCGATCACCTCGGCGGCGAAGCGCGCCGTGCCCACGCCGCGTTCCGGGGACAAGTCGCGGGTAAAGATGCCGTCTTCCAACGCCGCCGACACCGCGCGCTCCACGCAGCCCGCTTCCAATTCCAAGCCTAGCGAATGCCGCAGCAGCATCGCTGCGCTGAGGATCGCGCCGCAGGGATTGGCGATGCCGCGGCCGGCGATGTCCGGCGCTGAGCCGTGGATCGGTTCGTACAGGCCGACGCGGCCGTCGCCGAGCGAAGCCGACGGCAGCAGGCCCATCGATCCGGCCAGCATCGAAGCCTCGTCGGTCAGGATGTCGCCGAACATGTTCTCGGTGACGATCACGTCGAACGCGCGCGGCTTGGCCAGCAGATGCATGGCCATCGAATCGACCAACTGATGCTCCAGCGTCACATCCGGGAACTCGTCGCGGGCGACGCGTGAAGCGGTTTCCCGCCACAACCGCGAAGTCTCCAGCACATTGGCCTTGTCGACCGAGGTGACATGGCCGCGCCTCTGCCGCGCCAGAGCGCAAGCCCGGCGCACCACGCGTTCGACTTCCGCGACGCTGTAACGGCAAACGTCGCTCGCGCTTTCGGCGTCGCGGCTCTTGTCGCCGAAATAGATGCCGCCGGTCAGTTCGCGCACCACCAGCAAGTCGACGCCCGCCAGCAAATGCGGCTTGATCGGCGCCGCGCCGAGCGTCGCCGGATGCGGTCGCACCGGGCGCAAATTGGCGTACAAGCCCAGGGCTTTGCGCAGACCCAGAAGCCCTTGTTCGGGGCGGACTTTCGCACCCGGATCGGACCACTTCGGCCCGCCGACCGCGCCCAGCAAGACCGCGTCGGCGTAACGGCAAGCGGCCAGCGTCTTTTCGGGCAACGGATCGCCGTGCGCGTCGATCGCGGCGCCGCCGATCGCATGTTCGTGCAGATTGAAGCGATGGCGATAGCGTCGGCCGACAGCGCGCAGCACGGCGGTCGCGGCCGCGGTGACCTCGGGGCCGATGCCGTCGCCGGGCAGGACTACGATCTCAGCGTGCATGGTGGAACTCCTGTCGCGGATGCGCCGTCAGGCGGCTGTTTTCGAAGCGGGTGATGGCGTATTGCTGATTGAGCAGGTAGCCGAGCTGGTCCACGCCCTGCAGCAGGCAGGTCTGCGCGAAGGCGTCGAGCGGGAATTCGAAGCGCCGTTCGTCGGGCAAGGCCACGCTGCGTGCGGCGACGTCGATCCGCAGTTCGATGCCGGGGCGATCCAGCAGTTCGTCGACGGCCGATGCTTCCAAAACGATCGGCAGCAAGCCGTTCTTCAGCGCATTGCTGCGGAAGATGTCGGCGATCTCGCTGCTGACCACCGCGCGCAGGCCCAGATCGGCCAAGGCCCACGGCGCATGTTCGCGCGACGAGCCGCAGCCGAAATTGCGGCCGGCGACCAGGATCGCCGCGCCGGCGTTTTCGGGGCGGTTGAAGGCAAATTCCGGATTCGGCGAACCGTCGGCCAGAGTGCGCCAGTCGTTGAAGGCGAAGCGGCCCAGGCCTTTGCGTTCGGTCGTGGTCAGGAACCGCGCCGGGATGATCTGGTCGGTGTCGATGTTGCGCTCGCGCAAGACGACGGTGCGCGAGACGAGTTCTTTGAATGCGGTCATGGCGCGCCCCCGTGGGTTTTGGCTTTTAAGCCGTCATTCCCGCGAAAGCGGGAATCCAGCGACTTTCGGGCAGTCATTGGTGAATTCAGGAGCAAAGTCGCTGGGTTCCCGCTTTCGCTGGTATGACATCTGAAATCAAAAGCGCAAATACGCATCACGCCACCTCCTGCAGCGAAGCGTTCCGTGGCGCCGGCGTCGGCAACAGGTCGCGCGGATCGGTCACCACGCCCATCACCGCGCATGCTGCGGCGGTCAACGGCGAGGCCAGTAAGGTGCGCGCGCCCTTGCCCTGGCGGCCTTCGAAATTTCGATTGCTGGTCGATACGGCTAATTGCCCAGGCGCGACCAGATCGCCGTTCATTGCGATGCACATCGAGCATCCCGGTTCCCGCCATTCGGCGCCGGCGTCCCTGATGATGCGATCGATGCCCTCGGATTCGGCCGCGCGCTTCACCTGTTCCGAACCAGGCACGACCAGCATGCGCACGCGCGGGTGCACGTGCCGGCCGCGCAACACGCCCGCCACTTGGCGCAGATCCGACAAACGCGAGTTGGTGCAACTGCCGACGAACACCACGTCCACCGGACGTCCGGCGAGTGCGTCGCCGGCTTCGAACCCCATATAGGCCAGCGCTTTGCTCTCGTCGGCATCGCGCGTTTCGGGCAAGCGCGCGTCCACCGCGGACACCTGGCCCGGATGCGTGCCCCAGGTTAGCGTCGGCCGGATCCGGCTGGCGTCGATCCGCACCTCGTGATCGAAGCGCGCGCCATCATCGGTGTGCAATTCCTTCCAACGCTCGACGGCTCGGGCGAATTCGACGCCTTGCGGCGCGCGTGGCGTCTTGGCCAGATAATCGAACGTGATCTGGTCCGGTGCGATCAGTCCGGCGCGTGCGCCGGCCTCGATCGACATGTTGCAGACCGTCATGCGCTCGTCCATCGACAGCGCGCGGATCGCCGAGCCGCGATATTCGATCACGTGTCCGGTGCCGCCGTTGACGCCGATCGCGCCGATCACGTGCAAGATCAGATCCTTCGCGCCGACGCCCGGCCCGAGTTCGCCTTCGACGGTGATCGCCAGCGTTTTCGGCTTGCGCTGCAGCAGGCATTGCGTGGCCAGCACGTGGCCGACTTCGCTGGTGCCTATGCCGAAGGCCAACGCGCCGAACGCGCCATGGGTGGCGGTATGGCTGTCGCCGCAGACGATGGTCATGCCGGGCTGGGTCAGCCCCAGTTCCGGGCCGATCACGTGGACGATGCCGCGCTGGGCGCTGCCGAAGTCGAACAGTTCGACTTCGTGCTTGGCGCAATTGCGGCGCAGCGTTTCCACTTGCGTTTCGGCCTCGGCGCTGGCGTAGGGCAGGCGGCCATCGGCGTCCGCGGGCAGGGTGGGCGTCGAATGATCCAGCGTCGCCTTGGTCAGGTCGGGACGGCGCAAGCGCAGGCCGCGCGCGTCGAGTTCGGCGAAGGCCTGGGGCGAGGTGACTTCGTGGATCAGGTGCAGGTCGATGTATAGGATCGCGGGCGTGGCCTCGCTTTCCGGCGACACCAGGTGCGCGTCCCACAATTTATCGAAGAGGGTTTTGGGTTGCATGGCGATTCCTGTCTCAAGCCAGCGCGGAGAGGCGGTGCGGATGGCGCGTGCGCAATACGCGGTTGGCGATATCCAGCCAGGCCAACGCGCTGGCTTCGATGATGTCTTTGCTCGTGCCGGTGCCTTGGTATTCGGCGTCCTCGCAGCGCACGCTCAAATTCGCTTCGCCGCGCGCGTCATGGCCGATACCGACGCTGTGGACCTGATAGCTCTCAAGCGTCAGATCGACGCCAGTGGCCGCCGCCAATGCGCTGAACAACGCATCCACCGGCCCGTCTCCCAGCGCGCTTTCCGAGACGTGTCCGCCTTCCGGATCGGACAGCTCGACGAGAGCGCTGGCACGTTTGCCGCGATCGCTGACCGTCATCGCCGCCAAGCGATAGCCGTCGTCGCGGCGTCCGTCTTGCATCAGCCGTTGCAGGTCGTCGTCGCCGACCACGCGTTGCGTCTCGCATAGCGTCTTGAAATCGGCGAATACGCGATCCAGAGATTCGTCGTCCAGCGCATGGCCCAGCGCCTGCAGACGGTGCGCGACCGCGGCGCGGCCGCTGTGCCTGCCCAGCACCATTTGCGAGGCGGGCCAGCCGACGTCTTCCGGATTCATGATTTCGTAGGTACCGCGATGGCGCAGCATGCCGTGCTGGTGGATGCCTGATTCGTGGGCGAAGGCGTTGGCGCCGACGATCGCCTTGTTGCGCTGCACCGGCATGCCGACCAGACGCGACAGCAGTTGCGATGTCGGTACCAGGCGGCGCGTGTCGATGCGGGTATCGGCCTCGAAATAGGCTCCGCGCACTTTCATCGCCATCACCAGCTCTTCCATCGCGCAATTGCCGGCGCGCTCGCCGATGCCGTTGATGGTGCATTCCACCTGGCGCGCGCCGCCTTCGATCGCGGCCAGGGAATTGGCGACCGCCATGCCCAGGTCGTTGTGGCAGTGGGCGCTGAAGATCACGTTCTTCGCGCCGGGGACGGTCGCGATCAGCCGCTGGAACAGCGCGCGGATCTCCGCGGGCGTGGTGTAGCCCAGCGTATCGGGCACGTTGATCGTGGTCGCGCCGGCGGCGATCGCCACGCCGATCACTTCGGCCAGGAAATCCTCTTCGGTGCGGGTGCCGTCCTCGGTCGAGAATTCGACGTCGCCGATCAAGCGCCGGGCATGGGCGACGTGGCGCGCGGTCGCTGCCAGCACTTCTTCCTTGCTCATCCGCAGCTTGTGTTCGCGATGCAGCGGGCTGGTGGAGATGAACACGTGCAGGCGCGGCTTGGCGGCTTTTTCCAGCGCTTTAGCCGAGGCTTCGATGTCGCTGGCCAGGCAGCGAGACAGGACGCACAGCGTGGTTTCCCGCAGGTCGCGGGCGATCAGCGCGGCGGCTTCGCGGTCGGACTGCGAGCTGGCCGGGAATCCTGTTTCAATGATGTCCACGCCGAGCTCGGCCAGGGCGCGCGCCATCACCGCTTTCTGCTGCGGGGACATGCTGCAGCCGGGCGATTGCTCGCCGTCGCGCAGGGTGGTGTCGAAAATGCGTACGTGCGCTGGGGTGGTCACGCGCAGATCTCCTCAATGGCGGGGTTTTTGTTTTGGACGTCATGCCCGCGGAGGCGGGACTGCGCAGGCATGGATGCCGGAGCGGACATCGCGCAGCGATGGCCCGAAGGGCTCGCCGCAGGATGCGGCGTGCAATCCAGTGACTTTGCTTCTCCAGCCGGTAGCGCGGCGATATGTTCGGTCCGCGCGCCCTCACCCAACCCAGCCCCGGCCGAAGCGCATAGCGCTTCGGCGTTCGCAGGCGCGCGAGCCGGTGGCTCGCAAGCGCGCCCGCTCACCCCGCAAGTGGGAGAGGGTTTTGAGCCGAAGCGATCTTGGGCGCGGCGTCGCGGTTTCCGGGGCGGGCGCGGCCTAACTTCGGACAGCAATTCCGTCAACACGCCGGCATCGACGTTACCGCCCGAAACCACCGCGCATTTGCGTTTTCCGACGACTCGGCGTCCGGCGGCGAGCGCCAGCGCGCCGGCGCCTTCGGCGATCACGTGTTCTTCCAGCGCCAGCCGCACCAGGGTCTCGCGCAGTTCGGCCTCGCGGACGATGACGACGTCGTCGAGCAACGAAGCGAGCAAGGTTTGGGTCAATTGGCCGGGTTCTTTGACTCGCACGCCGTCGGCCAACGTGGCGGCAGGTTCGCGGGCAGCGCGATCGCCGCGCAAGGCGCGGGCCATCGCATCGACGCCTTCGACTTGAGCGCCGACGATGCGTACGCCTTGCGATTTCAATGCCAAAGCGACGCCGGAAGCCAATCCGCCGCCGCCGATCGGCACCAGCACCACATCCGGCGCCAGCGCCGCCAGTTCCAGTCCGACCGTGCCTTGCCCGGCGATCACGTCGCGGTCGTCGAAAGCAGAGAGCAAACGGTAATCGTGTTGTTCGGCCAGTTCGCGGGCGAAGGCCTTGGCTTCGTCGTAACTGTCGCCGTGCAGGCGCACCGTGGCGCCCCAGTGCGCGACGCCGGCGATCTTGGTTTGCGGCGCGCAGCGCGGCATCACGGCGATCGCCTGCACGCCGAGCCGATACGCGGACCAAGCCAGGCCTTGCGCGTGGTTGCCGGCAGACGCGGCCACGACCGTGCGTTCGTCGCCGCGTTCGCGCATGGCCAGCAAGGCGTTCAAAGCGCCGCGCACCTTGTAGGAACCGGTGCGCTGCAGATTTTCCAGCTTCAGCCAACAGCCGAAACGTTCCGCATAATGCGTCGGCGTGACGTCCAGATAGCGCCGCAGGCGCGCCTGCGCAGCCAGAACATCGGCGGCGGTAACGGTTACTTCGCTGGCTACGGCGGAATCCATGGCTCAGACCGGCGTCAACCAGGTTCGCGACGCAGGTTCCTCGCCGCGCACGGTTCGCGCGTACAGCGCGGCCAGCTCGCGGCCGACCGGGTTGTCGCCGAAGACGCGATCGTCCGCCGCGGCGATCGGCGCCACTTCCGCGGCAGTGCCGCAGGCGAAGACTTCGTCAGCGTCGCGCAGTTCTTCCAGCGTCACCGGCCGCGCCTGCGCGCCGCTCAATGCGATCAAAGTGTCGCGAGTGATGCCGGGCAGGGCGTCGCGATGTTCGACGGCGGTCACCCGGCCGTCCTTGACGATGAAGACGTTGGCGCCGGTGCATTCGACGACGAGACCGGCTTCGTCGACGAACAAGGCTTCGTCGAAGCCGCGCGATTTGGCTTCGCGCTTGGCCAGGATCGAATTGACGTAGGCGCCGCACAGTTTCAGGGGCGGCAGCGAGCTGGCCGGATTGCGCCGCCAGGGCGACACCGTCATTCGCGCCTTGGCGCCGTTCAAATGCACCAGCGTCGGCGTGGTGGCGACCATCAGATGCTGCGCGTGCCCGGCCACATCCAGGCCGAAGCTCCCGGCGCCGATCCAAGCCAGCGGACGGATATAAGCATCGCGATGACCGTTGGCGCGCAAGGCTTGCAGCACGGCTTCGGTCGCTTGCGAGGCATCGAAAGCGATGCCCAGCAAACCGGCGCCTTTGCGCATGCGCTCCAGATGCTCGGGCAAGCGGAACACCGCGGCGCCGTTTTTCGTGGCGTAGCTGCGGATGCCTTCGAACACGCCGCTGCCGTAATGCATGGCGTGAGTCGTCAGGTCCGCCTGCAACGCATCGGCATCGGCGATCTCGCCGTCGAACCACAGCTTCGGCTTGTCGCGGGCTTCGCGTTTTTCGGCGAATGCCGGCGCATCGGCGCGCCGTTCCGGGGCGTTCGTGGTCAACATGGCGTCACCCGCGCTTCCAGGCAGTCGTAGAGCTTGGCGAGCTGATGCTGCAGCGATTCGTCCGAGCGTTCGCCCTCGACGGTCATGCGCACGTACCAGCGGTCGCCGTCGGCTTGGGCCTCGCCGTCGACGGACAATGGGCGGAAACCGCGGCGCTCGGCGGTGCCCAGCACGCGCGAAAGCGCGCCTTCGGCTTGGCGCAGAGTGAGATCAAGCTGATAGCGCATTGGGGGATTCCTCGGGTTCGGCGATGGGGGAAGCGATGGGCAGCGAGGCGACTTCGTCGGCGTCGAGCATCTGCGCGTTGTTGCGATTCGGCGGCACCAGCGGCCATACGTTCGCGGTCTGGTCGATGGCCACGTGCAACAACGCCGGTCCCGGCGCGGCGAGCAGGGCTCCCAGGGCTTGTTCGACGCCGTCGGCGCGATCGACGAACGAAGCCGGAATGCCGAATGCGGCCGCGACCGCGGCGAAATCGGGGTTGTCGGACAGGTCGACTTCGGAATAGCGGCGCTCGAAGAACAATTCCTGCCATTGCCGGACCATGCCCAGCGCCTGGTTGTCGAGCAGCACGATCTTGATCGGCAGCCGGTAGCGGGCCACGGTCGCCAACTCCTGCACGTTCATCAGGAACGAGCCGTCGCCGCTGACGCAGATCACTTGCGCATCGAGATCTTCCATCTGCGCGCCGATCGCGGCAGGCAGGCCGAAACCCATCGCGCCGAGCGCGCCGCTAGTGAGGTGCTTGCGCGGATCGGCGAAACGCCAGTGCTGCGCGACCCACATCTGGTGCTGGCCGACGTCGCAAGACACCACCGCCTCGGGCGCCAATTCCGACAAGCGCTTCAGCAAGGCCGGCGCGTACACGCTCTCGCCCGGCGCGTCGTAGCGCGCCGCGTGGTCGCGGGCGCGTTGTTGGCAGGCGGCGCGCCATTGCTTGCGCGCGACGCCGTGGCGGCCGTGCAAATGCGCGGCGCAGGGCAAGGTCAGGGCGGTCAGCGTGGTGCGGATGTCGCCGCGAACGCCGACTTCGGCGTGGCGAAGCTTGCCGATCTCGCAGGCGTCCAGGTCCATGTGCACGACCCGCGCATGCGGCGCGAACTCGGCCAGCTTGCCGGTGGCGCGGTCGTCGAAGCGCGCGCCCACCGCGATCAGCAGGTCGCATTCCTGCACCGCCATGTTCGCGGCGCGGCTGCCGTGCATGCCGATCATGCCCAGATTCAAGGGGTGAGAAGCCGGAAGGGCGCCCAAGCCTTTCAAGGTCAGCACCGCGGGAATCTGGGTCGCGTCGGCGAACAGACGGAACGCTTCCACCGCATCGCCCAAGACCAAGCCGCCGCCGCCGTACAGCACCGGTTTCTGCGCCTGCGAGATCAGCGCCAGCGCGGCGTGCAGCGAAGCGTCCATCGGCGCGGGCACCAGATCCGTCGGTAGCGGCGCGTGCGGCGGCAGATGCGAAGCGTCGCCGTTCTGAACGTCTTTTGGCAGATCGATCAGCACCGGGCCGGGTCGGCCAGAACGCGCGACGCGGAACGCTTCGGCGAACATCCGCGGCAGATCGTCGACGCTGCGTGGCAGGAAGCTGTGCTTGACGATGGGCATCGTCATGCCGAATACGTCGATTTCCTGGAACGCATCGGTACCCATCAGCGTGGTCGGCACCTGGCCGGTGACGATCACCATCGGCACCGAATCCAGCATCGCATCGGCGATGCCGGTGACTAGGTTGGAAGCGCCCGGGCCGGAGGTGGCCACACATACGCCGACGCGGCCGCTGGCGCGCGCATAGCCGTTCGCCGCGAACGCCGCGCCTTGTTCATGCCGGACCAATACGTGCTTCAGGTCCGATCCGTGCAACGCGTCGTAGAAGGGCATGATCGCGCCGCCCGGATAACCGAACAGCGTGTCCACGCCTTCCGCGGATAGTGCTTGCACCAACCAGCGGGCGCCGTTCATGTCAGGCGGCCTCGGTTTGCGGCGTTCGCGCCGTTTCGGCCTTCGGCGCTTGCGGCGCGGTAGACAGCCACTTCATGTTGGCGCGCAGTTTCTTGCCGACCGCTTCGACCGGATGCTCCAGATCAGCCTGCTTCAATGCTTTGTAATTCGCATTGCCGGCCGCGTACTCGGCGATCCATTGGCGCGCGAAGGTGCCGTCCTGGATTTCGGCCAGGATCTTCTTCATGTTCGCGCGCGCGTTGTCGTCGATCACATAGGTGCCGCGGGTCAGCGCGCCGTACTGCGCGGTCTCGCTGATGAATTCGTGCATGCGGGTGATGCCGCCTTCGTAGAACAGGTCGACGATCAGCTTCAGTTCGTGCAGGCATTCGTAGTACGCGACTTCGGGCTGATAGCCGGCTTCGACCAGCGTTTCCCAGCCGGCCTGCACCAGTTTGGTGGCGCCGCCGCAGAGCACGGCCTGTTCGCCGAACAGGTCGGTCTCGGTTTCTTCCTTGAACGTGGTCTTGATCGCGTTCTGGCGCGCGCCGCCGATGCCGGCGCAATAGGTCAGCGCGAATTCCTCGGCGCGTCCGCTGTTGTCCTGGTGCACGGCATAGACGCTGGGCACGCCGCGGCCGATCTCGTACTCGCGCCGCACCAGCGCGCCCGGGCCTTTCGGCGCGACCAGCACCACGTCCAGGTCTTCGCGCGGCGATATCTGGCCGTAATGCACGTTGAAGCCGTGCGCGAACAGCAGGCAGGCGCCCGGCGCGATGTTCGGTTCGATGGTTTCGCCGTACAGCTGCGGCTGGACCATGTCCGGCGTCAGCACCGCGACGAGTTCGGCGCCGCGCACGGCTTCGGCCGGCGTTTTAGGCGTAAAGCCGTCGGCTTTCGCCTTGATTTCGGTGGGGCCGCCCGGGCGCAGGCCGATGGTGACGTCGAAGCCGGAATCGCGCAGGTTGAGGGCGTGCGCGCGGCCTTGGCTACCGTAGCCGAGGATGGCGATCTTGGGTTTGTGCGTGCTCATGCGTGCTCCGGGGTGGGTGAGGTTGGGGAGGAAGCGGCGACAACTCCCTTTCCCCCGCTTGCGGGGGAGAGGGTTGGGGTGAGGGGGGCTTTTGTTGTTGCTTTGACCTGCGTACGCGAAAAGGCAAAAGCGTTCGCGCCCGTGGAGCTCTCCCCCTCACCCCAGCCCTCTCCCCCGCGAGCGGGGGAGAGGGAGTTGTCCGTCGGCCCGGGCGCGGTCACCGCGCCTACGGAAGCCGAACGGACATCACGCGCGTACTTCGCCAACACGCCGCTCGTTACGCGTGGTGCAATGCGTGCGGGTTCGCGTGCGCTCAGGTCCGCATCGACATCGATCTGCCGCGCAACCACATCGATCCGCACCGTGTCGCCATCGCGCAGCTTCGCGATCGGCCCGCCGTGCATCGCTTCGGGCGACACATGGCCGACCATGAAGCCGTGCGTCGCGCCGCTGAATCGGCCGTCGGTGATCAAGGCGACATCGTTGCCCAAGCCTTGTCCGACCAATGCGGCGGTGACGGCCAACATTTCGCGCATGCCGGGTCCACCAGCGGGCCCTTCGAAGCGGATTGCGACCACGTCGCCGGCCTTGATCGCGCGCGCTTGCACTGCGGCGAACGCGGCTTCCTCCGAATCGAACACGCGCGCCGGGCCTTCGAAACGGTCGCGACCGTGACCGGCGAGCTTGACGATGCAGCCCTCCGGCGCCAGATCGCCGTACAGGATCGAATAGCCGCCGCGCGGCTTGATCGGATCGCTCACGGGGCGCACGACGTCCTGCGAACCTGGCGCGGGAACCTCATCCAGCTCCTGGAAAAAGGAACGGCCGGTGACCGTCGGAATATCCTCGATCAAACCGGCCGCTCTCAGTTCGCGAGCCACCAATGCCGTACCGCCGTGTTCGAACATTTCCGCGGCGGTGTAGCGACCGCCGGGTTTCAAATCGGCGATCACCGGCGTGCTCGCCGATGCGGCTTCGAATTCCTCCAGGTCGAACGGCACGCCCGCTTCGTGCGCGATCGCCAGCAGATGCAGCGCCGCATTGGTGGAGCCGGCGGTCGCCGACACCGCGCGCGCGGCGTTGCGCAAGGCCGCGGGGGAGAGCAGGGCGCGCGGTGTCGGGCCGCCTTCGCGCAGGCGTTGCATGACCAACTCGCCGCAGGCTTTCGCGGCGCCGGGCTTGCCGGCATGGATCGCGGGGATGTCGTTCGCGCCCAGTGGTGACAGGCCCAGGAAGGTCAGCACCATCGCCATCGTGTTGGCGGTGAACTGGCCGCCGCAGGCGCCGGCGCCGGGGCAGGCGTGCGCTTCGATGCGCTGCAGTTCGGCGTCGTCGATCTTGCCGGCCGAATGCGCGCCGACCGCTTCGAACACGTCCTGCACGGTCAACGCTTTGTTCGCGCCGTCCTTCATCCTGCACTGGCCGGGCATGATCGTGCCGCCGTACAGGATCACGCTCGGGATATCGAGCCGTGCCGCCGCCATCGCCGCGGCCGGAATCGTTTTGTCGCAGCCGACCAGCATCACCACCGCGTCCAGGCAATGGCCCGACACGGCCAGTTCGATCGAATCGGCGATGGTTTCGCGCGAAGCGAGCGAGGCGCGCATGCCGTCGCTGCCCATGGCGATGCCGTCGGTGACGGCGATGGTGTTGAACTCCACGGGCGTGCCGCCGCCGGCGATCACGCCGGCGCGCACGTGCTGCGCCAGATCGCGCAACGTGAGGTTGCACGGCGACACGTCGGACCAGGTGTGCACCACCGCGACCAGCGGTTTGGCGATGGCCGCGTCGTCCAATCCGGTGGCGCGCAGCATGGCGCGCGCCGGGGCTCTTGCGGGGCCGAGTTTTATCGCATCGCTTTTCACGCTGAGGTTCCTTAGGAAAACCTCAGATCGCAAAAACAAAAACCCCGCGCCGTTTTAGGGCGCGGGGTCTTGGTTCTCTCGACCTGGGTTTTGCTTTTAGTTACGCAAACCCGATTCCCGCGCCTGTTTGGACGGTAATAAGGACGAGTACGAGAATGAGGGCGGCGGTTGCGACGCTAAGCAGCAGCGGGCGCATGTCGGTCGACATGGCCTTCGCGGTCTGCGGATGGATGTTGCGCTGCGTCATGGGGTCGAGAAGAACACGGCGGTTTGGGGGTTGTCAATAGGCGCTTCTAAAAATTTCTTCCGTCTCTTGCCGAAGGATGCGTAAAGCTCAGTGTGTGTCCGCTCTTCGTAGGAGCGGCTTTAGCCGCGAGCTCCTTCCTTCAAATCGCGACATCGTAAGGATTTTGAAGAGAAAGCTCGCGGCTAAAGCCGCTCCTACGAAGAGCTAAAGCTAGTCTCAGCGATCGAGTAGACGCTCGCGCAGGCTGGCGTAATCGGCGGACAGCGGTTCGGCATGAGCCGGGCGGGCCAGGCTCTCGGCCAGGCCCGGCGGCGGATCGACGGCATGGCCGACCAAAGGCTCGACGATGCTTTCGAACTTGGCCGGATGCGCGGTGGCTGCCACGACCCATGGCCGGACGTCGCCCGATTCGCGCAAACGTTCGAGCGCATGCAAGCCGGTCGCGGTGTGCGGGCAGGGGACGATGCCGTGCCGCATCGGCGACTGCCGGATCGTGTCGCGGATGACTTCGTCGTTCACCGCAACGGCGACGAAGCTCGAACGCAAGGCGACATCGTCCCCGTACCAATGACGCAAGCGTTCGAAATTGCTCGGCGCGCTTACGTCCATCGCATTGGCCAGCGTCGCGCGGGTCGGTTGCGGCGCGTAGTCGGCGCCGGTGAAGAAGCGCCGCAGCGTGTCGTTGGCATTGGTGGCCAGGCGGATCTCGCCGATCGGCAGCCCCATCCGCTTGGCCACGTAAGCGGCGCAAGCGTTGCCGAGATTGCCCGTGGGCACGATGAAATTCAGCGGCATGCCGCGCTCGGCTGCGAATCGCGCCGCCGCCTGCGCGTAGTACGCCGCCTGCGGCAGCAAGCGGCCCAGGCTGATGCTGTTGGCCGAACTCAGCGGCCGCTCGCGGCGCAGCGCTTCGTCGGACAAGGCCTGTTTCGCCAGGCGTTGGCAATCGTCGAAACTGCCGTCGACGCGGAAAGCGCGCACGTTGCCGCCCCAGCAACCCAATCCATGCGCCTGGCGCGGCGAAACGCGGCCGTCCGGATACAGGATGACGACTTCGAAGCCGGGTTTGCGATGGAAAGCCGCCGCGACTGCGGCGCCGGTGTCGCCGGAAGTGGCGACGATGATCGTGGTAGGCGGCGCGCTGGGGTCGCGCAAACCCGACAAGGCTTCGGCGAGGAATCTCGCGGCGTAATCCTTGAACGCGGCGGTGGGACCGTGGAATAGCTCCAGCAGCCAGTCGCTGTCGCCGTTCAACGGACGCAGCAGTGCGGGGAAATCGAAAGCGCGTTCGCAGATCTCGCCGAGGTTGTCGCGCAGGACGGAGTTTTCGAAATAGGGCGCCAGCAGCGCCTGCGCGGCGCGATCCAGAGAGGCGTCCGGGCCTATGAAAACAGGGGTTTTGAAGAATTCCGGCACGTACAGCCCGCCGTCGGGGGCGAGGCCGGCGGCGAGGGCGGTGTCGATCGAAGTTGGAGGCGAGGCGCCGCGGGTGCTGATGAATTCCATGGTTTTACGCTTTTTAGCCGTCATTCCCGCTTTCGCGGGAATGACAGCTTAAAAACAACGGCAAAAGCAAACTGCGTTTCCGCTGTGCTGGAAACGACGGCCTCGGAATCGAAGGTGGAGTTTCAAACAGCATCGACCACCTCCGCCCGCGGCCCTGCCACGGGCGAGACGTAAGCCCGCGAATCGAAACCGGCTTCGGCGAACGCCGCGCGCATCGGCGCGGCGGCCGCGTCGGCTTCGCGGGCCGAGCGGAACCAGGCGAAGACGCTGGGTCCGCCACCGGAAATGCTGGCGCCCAGCGCGCCGCGGTCCAGCGCGGCGGATTTCACCGCGGCGAAGCCGGGGATCAGCGGCGCACGGCGCGGTTCCACCAGCAAGTCCTGCAAGCCTTCCTGGATCAGATCGGCGTCGCCGCGTTGCAGGCCGGTCAGGAACAAGGCCAGGTGCGCGCTTTGTTCGACGACTAGATTCAGCGGATAGGGATCGGTCAGCACCGCGCGCGCGTGCCGCGTTTCCAGCACCTGGTCGGGATGCACCACCACGCAATGCAGCCATTCCGGCGCCTGCAGTTCGATCACCCGCGTCGTCGTGGCCATCACCACGCCGCCGAACAGCATCGGCGCGACGTTGTCGCCGTGGCGGCTGCCACTGGAGACCGATTCGCCGTCCAATGCGAACGGATACAGCGCTGCGCGCGACAGCGGCGCATCGAGCAAGGCGTTCGCGGCCACCACCGCGGCCACGCACGAGGCGGCGGACCCGCCGAGCCCCGAGCCGAGCGCGATGCCTTTTTCCAGCTCAAGTTCGAAACCGTAGTCCAGGCGCAAATGTTCGCGCATCGACATCAGCGCTTGTCCCGCTGTGTTCTCCGCGGCAGTCAGCGGCAACCGGTCCGCGCCGGCGACCTGGCCGCCGATCGAACGGATGCGCACGACCGGCTCGGCGATGCGGCGCACCGTCGCCGTGTCGCGTGGTCCGACGACGGTGTGGCCGAGCAGGTCGAAGCCGACGCCGATGTTGCCGACGCTGGCCGGCGCGTACGCGCGTGCGACGCGATGCGCGCTCATGCCTGCGCCTCCGCGCGAAGCGTTTGCGCACCCAGCGAGCGCGCCACCGCAAGCACGTCGCCGAACACGCCGGCTGCGGTCACTTGCGGCCCGGCCCCAGGCCCTTGCACGACCAGCGCGTTCTGCGAATAGCGCGCGGTGCGGAACTGGACCAGGTTGTCGGTCAGGCGGGTGTGGCGGCAGGCGTGATCCGCGGGCAGGCCGATGACGCCGACTTGCGCCGAGCCGTCGGCGCCGAGCCGCGCGAGATGGCGCAAACCCAATCCCTGCGCGGCCGCATCGTCGAGCCGCGCCTGCATCGGCGCATCGATTTCTTCCAGCCGGGCGAGGAACTCCTCGCGTCCGATGTTCCGCAACGGTGCCGGCACCAGGCTTTCCACGTCCACATCCTCCACCGACAGCTCGCGCCCGGCTTCCCGCGCCAGTATCACCAGCTTGCGGGCCACGTCGAGTCCCGAAAGATCGTCGCGCGGATCCGGCTCGGTATAGCCCAGCGCCATCGCCTCGCGCAGCAGCGCGGAAAATGGCTGGCTGCCGTCGAAACGGTTGAACAGCCAGGCGAGCGTGCCGGAGAGCATGCCGTCGATGCCATGCAGCTCGTCGCCGGTGTCGAGCAAGCCGCGCAAGGTCTGGATCACCGGCAGGCCCGCGCCGACGGTGGCCTCGTACAGGAAGCGCGCACCACCGCGGCGCTGCGCTTCGCGGATCGCGGCGTAGCGCGTCCAATCGCCGCTGCCGGCGTGCTTGTTGGGCGTGACCACATGGATGCCGGCGGCCAGCCATTGCGGATAGCGCGCGGCGACCGCGTCGCTGGCGCTGCAGTCGACGATCAGCGCATGCGGCAGGTGCTCGGCACGAATGTGGGCGGCGAACGCATCAAGATCGGCGGGCGTGCCGTCGTTCTGCAGCTGGTCCAGCGCAGAACCGGGATCGAAGCCGGTTCCCGACAGCGCCATCCGTTGGCTGCTGCAGATGCCGCGGATGCGCAGGTCCAACTGCGACTGCGCGCGCAGTTTCGGCAGGGTCGCCGCAAGTTGCGAAAGCAGGGCGCGGCCTACCTGTCCCGGGCCGATCACGCCCACCGATACGTGTTGCGGCGATAGCCAAAACGCCGAATGCGCCGCGCGCAGCGCGCGCGTCGCATCGGCGTTGGCCACGGCGACGGACAAGTTGCGCTCGCTTGCGCCCTGCGCGATCGCGCGCACATTCACGCGTGCCTGCGCCAGCCCGCCGAGCAGGCGCGCGGCCACGCCCGGCGTGCCGACCATGCCGTCGCCGACCGCGGCGAGCACGCTGATGTCTTGGGTGACGCGCACGGCTTGGGTGCGCTGGTCGGCCATGTCGCCGGCGAAGGCCTGCGCGATCGCGTCGCGGCCGCGCTCGGCCTGCTCGCAACGGACGATGCAGCAGATCGAATGCTCGGAAGAGCCCTGCGAAATCATCGTCACCGACACGCCGGCCCCGTGCAGCGCGGCGAACAAACGTTCCGCAGCGCCGGGCACGCCGACCATGCCGTTGCCCACCAGTTCCAGTACGGCCAAGTCGCGCACCAGGCTCAAGCCTTTCACAGGCGTGCCGTCGGCGGACGTTTCCGCGACGATCTCGGTGCCTGGCGCATCGGGCCGCAGCGTGTTGCGGATCCGCAGCGGGATGCCGCGCGATTGCACCGGCGCCAGCGTCTGCGGATGCAGCACTTTCGCGCCGAAATAGGCCAGTTCGCAGGCCTCCGCATAGGACAGCGACGGCAGCAGCACGGCATCGGGCACCAGGCGCGGGTCGGCGGACAGCACGCCGTCGACGTCCGTCCAGATGGTCAGCGCATCGGCGTCGCACAGATTGGCGAAGATCGCGGCGGAGAAATCGCTGCCGTTGCGGCCTAGCGTGGCCGCGCGGCCTTGCGCATCGCGCGCGACGAAGCCGGTGACGACCGTGTCGCGACCCGGATGTTCGGCGCGCCATCTCGCGAAACGGCCTCGGCTTTCGTTCCAATCCACGCCCACGCCCATTTCGCCGGGATGCACCACCAGCACGTCGCGCGCATCCAGCCGTTGCCACCCATCGCCCAACGCGGCCTGCACCAGATGCGAGGACCAGATTTCGCCCAGGCCGTGGATGCGCGCGGCCAACGATTCGTCCGCGGGATCGGCAGCGAGCGCGAGCAGGTCGGCGCGCAGGCCATCAAATCCCGCAGCGATCGTCTGCCGCAGATCATCGCTGCCCAAAGCCGCGGCGGCATCCAGATGGCGGTCGCGCAAGGTTTCCCAGTCCAGCGCCCAATCCCTGCCTTCGCGTGCGGCGTCGGCCAGGGCGATCAAGGCGTTGGTAGTGCCTTGCATGGCCGAGACGACGACCAGGCGAGCGCCGCCAGCCTCGCCGAGCAGTGCGCCGATCGCGCGCATCTTGGCGGCGTCGGCCAGGCTGCTGCCGCCGAATTTGTGGACGTGACAGGGTTGGCAGGGATCTTCGGAAGGCGGCGAGGACGACATGAGGAGCTCCGGTTGAGGGCTCCGCCGCGATTCGGGAGGGGCTGCGCGCCCGCACCCGGATCGGGTGCGGAGCGGCGTGGTCGATCAGCTGGACACGCCCGTCCGCACCCGGGTTCGGGTGGTGGTCGTGGTGGTGGTAATCGTCGCCATGGCCGCAACCACGCTTCGGCTTGAGAGCCGGTCGGCGAAGCGGGCGATGGTGGACGGCGCGTGCATGTCGACAGCAATACCGGACGATGGTGCGCTGCGTCAAGAGGTTTCGCTTTGTAGAGCGGAGCTTGCTCCGCTGCTCTTGCTTGTCTCCTTCCCCTTCAAGGGGGAAGGCCGGGATGGGGATGGGTTTCGAGTCGCGAGCAAACCCACCCCCACCCAACCCTCCCCTTGAAGGGGAGGGCTTTAAAGCAGCGGAGCAAGCTCCGCTCTACAAAGCGCGGCGCTACCGTGTTTCAATGGCAACCGAAGCGGGGGTACCGCCAGCTTTCCGGCGGTTGAGACAGACCCTTCGAACCTGATCCGGTTGAGACCGGCGTAGGGAAGCTTCGCAGTTCCGCCGCACCGCGCGCCTGCGCCGCCGCTTCGGGTTTATGCGAATCCCTTCGCAAGAGCCCGCACATCCTTGTGCGGACATCATGCGAATCCCTTCGCAAAGGCCCGCACATCCTTGTGCGGACTTTCCATAAAAAAGAAGGCGTCAAACATGAGCGCAGTTCCTTCCTCTCTGCTGCAGCAGACCGAGCAGCTTTCCGAATCCGTGACGCGTCCGATTCCCGGTTCGCGCAAGATCCATGTCGAAGGCTCGCGCCCCGACTTGCGCGTGGCGATGCGCGAGATCGCTTTGACCCGGACGCCGACGCTGTTCGGCGGCGAAGAGAATCCAGCGGTCACCGTGTATGACCCGTCCGGTCCCTACACGGACCCCGACGTGAGCATCGACCTGGCCGCCGGCTTGGCGCCGTTGCGCGCGCGCTGGATCGAGGAACGCGGCGATACCGAACGCCTGCCGGCGTTGAGTTCCGAATTCGGACGCCGCCGCGAAAACGACCCGAAGCTGGCCAACGTGCGCTTCCCGGGCCGCATCCTGCCGCGCCGCGCCAAGGCCGGCGCCAACGTCAGCCAGATGCATTACGCGCGCCGCGGCATCGTTACGCCGGAAATGGAATACGTTGCCATCCGCGAGAACCAGCGCCTGGACATGCTGCTTGAAGCAGGGGTGCGCGATGCATTGCTGCTGCAACAACATGCGGGCGAATCTTTCGGCGCGAGCATCCAGAAAATCATCACGCCGGAATTCGTCCGCGACGAAATCGCCCGCGGCCGCGCCATCCTGCCCAACAACATCAACCATCCGGAAAGCGAGCCGATGATCATCGGCCGCAACTTCCTGACCAAGATCAACGCCAACATCGGCAACAGCGCGGTCAGTTCCGGTATCGCCGAGGAAGTGGAAAAGCTGGTCTGGGCGATCCGCTGGGGCGGCGACACGGTGATGGACCTCAGTACCGGCAAGCACATCCACGAAACGCGTGAGTGGATCGTGCGCAACTCGCCGGTGCCGATCGGCACCGTGCCGATCTACCAGGCGCTGGAGAAAGTCGACGGCCGCGCCGAGGAACTCACCTGGGAGATCTTCCGCGACACCCTGATCGAACAGGCCGAGCAGGGCGTAGACTACTTCACCATCCATGCCGGCGTGCTGCTGCGCTACGTGCCGCTCACGGCCAAACGCGTCACGGGCATCGTCTCGCGGGGCGGTTCGATCCTGGCCAAGTGGTGCCTGGCGCATCACCGCGAGAATTTCCTGTACACGCATTTCGAAGAGATCTGCGAGATCATGAAGGCCTACGACGTGGCCTTCTCGCTCGGCGATGGGCTGCGCCCGGGCTGCATCGCCGACGCCAACGACGCGGCCCAGTTCGGCGAACTGGAAACGCTGGGCGAATTGACCAAAATCGCCTGGAAACATGATATCCAGACCATGATCGAAGGGCCCGGCCACGTGCCGATGCAACTGATCAAGGAGAACATGGACAAGCAGCTGCGCGAATGCGGCGAAGCGCCGTTCTACACGCTCGGCCCGCTGACCACCGACATCGCGCCGGGCTACGACCACATCACGTCCGCGATCGGCGCGGCGATGATCGGTTGGTACGGCACCGCGATGCTCTGTTACGTCACGCCGAAAGAGCACCTGGGCCTGCCCAACCGCCAGGACGTGCGCGACGGCATCATGGCCTACAAGATCGCCGCGCACGCGGCCGATCTGGCCAAGGGCCATCCCGGCGCGCAGGTGCGCGACAACGCGCTGAGCAAGGCGCGTTTCGAGTTCCGCTGGGAGGACCAGTTCCATCTGGGCCTGGATCCGGAAAAAGCCAAGGAATTCCACGACGAAACCCTGCCCAAGGACGCGCACAAGCTGGCCCATTTCTGCTCGATGTGCGGCCCGCATTTCTGCTCGATGAAGATCACCCAGGACGTGCGCGACTACGCCGCCGAACACGGCGTGGACGAGAAGGCCGCATTGGAAGCGGGCATGGCCGAGAAATCGGCGCAGTTCCGCGAGCAGGGCGCCGAGGTGTACCGCGCCGGCTGAGCGCTGAACGGGCATGAACCGTTCGGGAACCGATCACGCCGGTTCCACCGGTCCGGCGTAGACTTCTCGGCAGCGAAACCGGACATCAGGGGCCCGACCATGGCGATGAACTGGCGAAACACTCGATTCTGGCGCGGCGGCGCACTGCTCGCATTCGCCGCGCTGCTCTCGGCCTGCGCCACCGGGCCGCGCATCCGCAGCGAGACCGATCCCGAAGCCGATTTCTCCCGCTACCGCACCTGGGCTTTCTACGAGCCGATCGCGATGGAGGAGAACAACGGCTATTCCACCTGGATCACCGACCGGATCAAGAACGACATCCGCCAGGAAATGGGCAAGCGCGGCTATACGTTCGATGCGAAGAAGCCGGATCTGAAGGTGAACTTCCAAGGCATCCTGCAGCAGCGCACCGACGTCTACAGTACGCCGATGGTGGATTACCAATACTTCTACAGTTACCGCTCGCGCCGCTACGTGGCCGTGCCGTACTGGTACGACCAGACCCACGTCAGCAACTACACCGAAGGCACGCTGACGGTCGACCTGGTCGACGCCGCGCGCAACCGGCTGGTGTGGACGGGCGATGCGATCGGCCGGGTGGGGCGCAAGGCGCCGCAGCAGCAATTGCAGGACGTGGACCGCGCAATCTTCGAGATCTTCCAGCGCTTCCCGTTCCAGGCCGGCTCGAATGTGCCGGTGCCGCCGGCGAAATAAATGGCGAACGCGCAGGACGCGCCGTCACCGAAGCCGTACGGCTTCGGTGCGCTGAAAGACAGCCTGAGGCGCCATCCCTCGGGCTGGCTCCTCGCGGTGCAGTTGCTCACCGTGGTGGTGAATCCGTTGATGGAGAACACCGAGGCCGGACGCGCGGTGTTCGGCGTATTCGGCATCGCGGTGCTGGCGTTGGCGCTGTGGGTGATCAACCGCAGCCAGGCGGTGAATTGGGTGGCGTGGTTGTTGGCCATTCCTTCGGTGGCCTTGTCGCTGGCGGCCAACGTCGGCGGCCAGACCCAGCTGGTGCCGGTCGCGCACATGCTGGAATCGGCGCTGTACTTCTATACCGCCGGCGCATTGACCGCGTACATGCTGGGCGATGCGCGGGTGACGCTGGACGAACTGCTGGCCGCCGGCGCGACTTTCACCTTGCTCGCCTGGGCTTTCGCGTTCGCGTTCTCGGTCTGCCAGAGTTGGTACCCGGGCAGCTTCACCGCCGCGCTCAACACCGAATCGCCGCGTACCTGGATGGAGTTGCTGTTCCTCAGCTTCAGCCTGTTGTCGGCGACCGGCTTGAGCGACATCGTGCCGGTGACCGCGCCGGCGCGGGCGCTGTCGATGCTGGAGATGTTCGCAGGCGTGATGTACATCGCAGTCGTGGTGTCGCGCCTGATCGCGCTGGCGACGCTGCGCGTGTCGCGCAAGCCTTGAGCAGCCGATAAAACCGCTGCGAGTTTCCCGGGTTTCGCCTTCGGCTCTACCCGGGCTACGATGCGTCGCCGGCGAGAGTTCGCTGGCCTCGGGGGTGGGAATGGCGGAAGAGTTGACCCGGCTGCTGCATGCCTGGCGCGAGGGCGACAGCGCATCGCGCGACCGCCTGGTCGCACAGGTGTACGACACCCTGCGCGACATGGCCGCGGCGCGCCTGCGCCGCGGCGAAGGCGGGCGCACACTGCAGCCGACCGTGGTCGTGCACGAAGCCTTGCTGCGCCTGCTCGGCGCCGATACCGCGTGGGAAGACCGCGCCCATTTCTTCGCCTTGGCCGCGCTGAAGATGCGCGCCGTGTTGGTGGATCATGCGCGGGCGCGCGCCGCGGAAAAGCGCGGCGGCGACGCCGTGGCGCTGACGCTCTCGCATGCCGACCGCGAAGCCGGCGGCGGCGTGGAGTACGACGTGCTCGCGCTGCACCAGGCGCTGGAAAAACTGGCCGAGCGCGACGAGCGCGCCGCCCGCGGCGTGGAAATGGCCTATTTCGGCGGAATGGAGCGCGATGAGATCGCCTGCGTCCTCGGCGTGTCGGTGCCCACGGTGGAGCGCGACCTGCGCTTCGCCCGCGCTTGGCTCAATCGGCAGCTGGCCTGAAGAAATCGGCCAGCGAGCGCAACAACGAAAAAACGCCGCGCGGGAAACCCGCGCGGCGTGCCGGGAAGGCCGGGGTGGTGGCCTTCCGCAACGCTAATCCGATCTCAGCATTTGCTCTGGTTCACCGTCGCCTGCTCGCCGCCGTTGGCGGCGGTGTTGGTGAAACGGCTGCAGGCCACGCCGCTGACGTTGCCGTGCTTGTCCTTGAGCGTGCCGCAATCGGTGAAATCGCCGCTGGCCGAACAGGACACCTGGCCGCCGCCCGGGCATTGCTGGGTGATCGAACAATCGCGCGGCTTGAGTCCGGCGTTGGCAAGCGGCAAGCCCATCGATGCGCGCTTGGCGTTGATCGCTTGCAACGCGCGCTGTTCGGGCGCGGCGGCGACGCGTTGCTGCGGGTAGCCGAACACCATGCCGCCCGAGACGAGCAGGCCGGCGACGATGGCGACGATGAGGGCGAATCTATGCGGGGTCATGGCACTCTCCTTTTGTTGCGGTGGGGGATCAAAGATCGACGCCGAAGCCGATGCCGGCCGAGCGTTCCGAACCGCTGAACGCGCCGCCGAGCGTGAACGAGCCGCGGGCGCCGATGCGTTTGCCGTAGCCGACCGACAGCGCGCGCTCGCCGTCCTGGAAGCCGGCGCCGATCGCCAAACGTCCGCGCGTGCCCGTGCCGTTGGCGGCGTTGGCGGTCATTTGCACCATCGCCGTGCTCAGCGCGCCGGTGCGGCTGATGCGTCGGTCTTGGCTGCGGAAACGCCGGTCGGTTTGATCGCGGAAACTCTGCATTTCGCCGGCGAAACCGGTGAGCCCGGCGATCTGGCTGTCGGTGTAGGCGTTCGCGGCGGACAACGTCGCCGCATCGCCCGCTTCCATGTCGCCGCGGATCGCGGCTTCGCGATCGTCGGTGTAAGCGTTCGCGGCGGTGCCGCCGGTGGCCACCGCGGTGTCGGTGTAGGCGTTGGCGGTGGCCAGCGTGGCCTGCAATTGCGAGAAATTGACGGCGTCGGTGTCGCCGCTGCCGGCGGCGACGTTGACGATGCGGCGTTCGTTGCCGGCGCTGCCGATCGACACGGTATCGGCTTGATCGGCCAACGAATCCGCGCCCAACGCGACGCTGTTTTCGGCATTGGCGATGGCGTATCCGCCGAACGCCGACGACAGGCCGGCGTTGGCCTGGCTGAGGATGCCGACGGCGCTGCTGCTGTAGCCCGTGGCGGAGGCTTGCGCGCCGATCGCGGTGCTGGATTCGGCCGCCGCGTTCGCGCTTGCGCCAAGCGCGACGCTCATCTGCCCGCCCGACGAACTCAGGGCGCCGACGGCCGTCGAAGAGAATCCCATCGCCTCGCTGCCGTGTCCCAGCGCGGTGGCGCGGAAATTCCCGGCGACGCTGTTCGCGCCGAAGCCGGAGGCTTCCGACTCGTTGGCGGCGCTGTTCGCGCCGACGGCGGTGCTGCCCTGCGCCGTGGCCTGGCTGGCCGCGCCGATGGCCGTCGCGTGTTCGGCGGTGGCGTCGCTGGACTGGCCGAAGGCCGAGCTGCCCAGGCCGGTCGCGCGCGTGCCTACGCCGATCGCGGTGCTGACGACGCCGCTGGCTTCGCTGTTGGTGCCCAATGCCGTGCTCAAGCTGCCGCTGGCGATGCTGCCGGCGCCGATCGCGGTCGCGACCTGGCCGCTGGCCTGGCTCTGGAAACCGACGGCCGTGCCGTAATCGACGCTGGCTACGCTCTGCGCGCCGAACGCCGCGCTGTTGGCGCCGTCGGCGCTGCTGAAGAAGCCGACCGCGGTGCTCGACGCGCCGCTGGCCGAGCTCAAAGCGCCATGCGCCGTGGCGCCGGCGCCCGAAGCCGTCGATTGCGCGCCGCTGGCGACCGCGAAAGCACCGGTGGCGTTGCTGCGCGCGCCGATGGCCAGACTGTCGTTGCCGCTCGCATTCGCTGCCGCGCCGAAAGCGGACGCGCGTGCCGCGGTGGCGCGGACGCGCTCGTTGTCGTCCACCGCGCCATCGTTGTCCAGATCCATCCAGCCGCCGATCGCGGTGGTGTGGATGGCACTGGCGTAAGCGGAACCGCCGATGGCGGTCGCGCCTTCGTCCAAGGCATTGGCCAGCGCGCCGTAAGCCACGCTGCGTTCGCCGCCCGCTTCGGAGTTGTAGCCGCAGGAGAGCGCCATGTTGCCGGGCGCGTTGCCGAATTCGCCGTTTTCGCCGGGCGATGTGAAGTCGCAGACATCGCCGGCGAGTGCTGTGCCGGAAGCGCACAGGCACAGGAAAATGGCGGCGGTCAGCACGCATCGCCGTTGCGATGCGGAGGAAACGTGAAAGTGCATGGCGGATCTCCAAGTCGGTGAGGAAAGCGTGGCGTTGCCGCATGCGGCGAACGAGTGCGCTGTAGGACCAACCGGAGTAAGCGTTCGAAACCCATCATCGGATAACGGCGTCGCGCTTCGTTTTGCTGGAACTGCAAAAAAACGGGCACGACGAAGGAATCGCCGCGCCCGCCGCCGGTCCGCCGCTGGGGCATCGACCGGACTTGGAGCCGTTGTTTAGAAGCCGAATCCGACGCCGACCGTGGCCGAACGTTCGGAACCGCTGAATGCGCCGCCCAGCGTCATCGCGGCGCGCGGGCTGAGGCGCCGCTGCACGCCGACGGACAGCGCCTGCTTACCGTTGTAGCTGCCGGCGGCGACGCCGACCCGCGTGCGTCCGGTTTCGACCGCGGCCGCGCTAGCCGCCATGCCGATCATTGCGGCGCTCAACGCGCCTGCGCGGTCGAGACGGTCGTCCAGCTTGCCGATGCGGCGCTCGACATCGCCGCGGAACGCATCGAAATCGTCCGCGAACGCGGCGACTTCGGCGATGCGTCCGTCGGTGTAGGCGTTGGCCGAAGACAAAGTAGCCGCATCGCCGGCGGCGACCTGCCCGACGTTGGCGCCGTCGGTCGCGGCCGTGCCGGCGGCGACGTTCGTCAAACGCCGTTCGCCACCCGCGCTGCCGAAAGACACCGTGCCGGCCTGGTCGGCCACCGCGCCGGCGCCGATGGCGACGCTGTCGGTCGCGCTCTCCAGCACGCGGCTGCGGTTGCCCAAGGCGGTGCCGCGATTCGCGTCGGTCTGGCTGAAAGCGCCGATGGCGACGCTTTCGCCGCCGGTGGTGCGCGCGGCGAGGCCCATCGCCATGTCCTCCGTGCCTTCGGCGGCCGAGGAAAATCCGAAGGCGACGCTGCTTTCGCCGGTTGCCCACGCATGGTTGCCGCTCGCCGTAGCGTTGTTCGCCGTGGCGCGCGCACCGTTGCCGTAGGCCGCAGCGCCTTCGCCCGACGCTTCGGCGAGATAGCCGACCGCCGCGCTGCTGTAGCCGCTGGCTTTGCTGTAGCCGCCGACAGCGACGCCGAGGAATCCGGTGGCGGACGCCTCGGGGCCGACCGCGGTGCTGCGGTGCGCGCTGGCGATGCTGCCTTCGCCCAACGCGATCGAGGACTCGCCGCTTGCTTGCGCCAAGCGGCCCATGGCGACGCTGGATTCGCCCGTGGCGAAAGCGGCACGGCCCACCGCCGTGCTATCGATTCCGGCATCGGCGTTGTGTCCAAGCGCCGTACCGCCGTCGTCGGCACGAGTGAAATAGCCCATCGCGACCGCGCCGGAAGCGGCGATGTCGCCTGCGCCGAATCCGACCGAAACGCTGGAATTGCCGGCTTTTGCGATGCCGCCTATCGCCGTGCCGCGTTCGCCGGGAACATCGGCGCCTTGGCCGATCGCGACCGCATGGAATGACGTAGCCTGGCTGCCTGCGCCGTAAGCCGTCGAAAAATTCGCGCTGGCCACAGCGCCAGTGCCGCAGGCTACGGCTTCGACGCCGGCGGCAGTTGCGCCGCCGCCCGAATCGCCGGCGGGCTCCAGGTCGCAAACGTCGCCGGCATAAGCCTGGGCCGACAACGTCAAGCCGAGCGCAAGGAAAAGCTTAGCGGCACGGCGGCGGTGAGCGCCGTGCGGATGGGACAGCTTCATGGATGAATCCTCGAGAAAGTTGGATGCGGAAAGAGGGGAACAGCGCGGCCGTCAAAGATCGAAGCCGAAACCCGCGTTGACCGACTTTTCGCCGCCGCTGAACGCGCCGCCCAGCGAGAACGTGGCGCGGTCGCCGATGCGCCTGCCGTAGCCGATCGCCGCCGCGCGCGCGCCGCCTTGCGCGCCTGCG
>DATFFH010000063.1:0-2284 GCA_035250245.1 Luteimonas sp.
CAGCAACCTGCGCAGCAAGGCCAACGCGGCGGCGCGCGCCTGCCGATCGTCTTCGCGAACTCCGGGAAAAAGACGGGCAAACAGCGGTGCGAGCGCGGTGGTGCAGACGGATCGCGGATCGGATCGCGCGAGGCGGCGCAGCCCGTCTGCGAGACGCCGCTCGTATTCGCGGTAACGTCGCAGGTACAACAGGCCGTGCTCCAGCACCAGCGGCGCGGCTGGATCCGCAGCCGCCTCCGGAGCCGGCGTCTCGACCCAATGCGATGCGGCCAACGCCTCGCGCCAAGCATCGGCGCCGGGCCAGATACGATCGTCGTCGACGAGCAACCGCGGCCGCGCGGGATCGAACGCGGCGTGCCCTTCGCTCACGGCCAGCGACGCGAGCATCGCCGCCGTCAGCACGCGCTCGTCGGTATCGGTGCTTTGCGCGCGATCCTGCCGCCGCAATACATCCGCAAACGCGCGATCCATCGCCCGTAAGGCATCGGTCGCCTGGCGCACGCCGCTCATTCGCGCCCCCCGTTCGACAGCAAACCATCCGCGGCTTCGATCAGTCCGCGCGGCAGGGCCGGCGTCACGACGCCGCGTTGCGCATGCTGCGGATCGAGCCCGCGGCAAAACAGATAGCGCACGCCGCCGAAATGGCGCTCGAAGCGGTATTCGCCGCCCAACCGCAGGCGCAGCCAGCGATGCACGGCGACCGCGTACAGCAGCGCCTGCAGATCGTATTCGTGCGCGGCCATGGCCCGCTGCAGCGACGCCTCGTCGTAATCGGGCAGATAGTTGGACTTGTAATCGATGACGAAGGCGCGGCCGTCGACACGGGCGATCAGGTCGATCTTGCCGTTCATCAGCCCATTAAGACGAGGCCAGACGCCGAAATCGCGGCGATCGGCCGCCAGACCATGCGCGTGCAACAGCGCGAGCAGCGCGGCGCCGTCCGCGTCGTCCAGGGTGAAATGGAATTCGAGTTCGGCGATGCGCTGCGCCGGCGGCACGTCGCACAAGCGAAACCGAAGATCGTCGTCCGACAGCGTCGCCTGCAGCGTCGCGCGAACCAGCGGCGCGAGTTCGGCGATGCCATCGGCATCCTGGTCTTCGCGATAACCCTGGCTGCGCAGTGCGCGGCGCAGCAGGCCGGTTTCGCCGTCCGGCACGCCCTCGGCACCGCGCCAAGCGGCGAAATCCGCGTGTTCCAACGCATAGTGCAGGGTGTTGCCGAAACGCTCGCCCGAGAACGCGCGCGCCGCAAGCGGCCAGTCCGCGCTGGGTCTTTCGTCGCCTGCTGGAGTTTCCTCGACCAATGCGGCGACGCCGTGCGGGCGCTGGCGATGCAGCTGGCTGAAGCTGTGGATCCACCAGTCGCGCCGGAGCGGACCTTGCGGCATGCGCGGCGGCGGAGTCGGCGTGGCCGCAGCCGTGCGCAGGCGAATATCGTCTTCGGGATCGAGCGGACGATCGTCGATGGACAGGCGATCGCCCAGCTCGTGCTGCAGGAACGCATCGGGATGCGCCCCGCCCAGCAAACGGGATAGCGCGGACTTGCCGTTGGCGAACACCGCGCCGCCGCAGGTCCACAGAAAATCGATCGCGCGGGTCAGGCCCACATACAGCAAGCGCATGTCCTCTTCGGATTCCTCCTGCTGGGCGCGGCCGTTGGCCTGCTTCCACGGCAGCGCGCCGTGCGGGTCGTCGGTCTTCCATTGGCGGACGCGTTCGCCGTTGTCGTCGTGATAGGCGACGAATCCTGATTTCGGCGAAGCGTTGCGGCCGACGCCCGCGAACGGCAAAAACACGAGCGGGAACTCGAGTCCTTTGCTCTTGTGCAGGGTGAGGATCTGCACGCGGCTCGCATCCGACTCCAGGCGCGGCCACTGCGCTTCGTCCTTGTCGTCGGCGCGGTCGATGGCCGCGCGCAGCCAATCGATCTGGCTGTGCGGCCCGAGTTGCGCGGCGTTGGCTTCCTGCATCATCTCGCCCAGCTGCAGGAGGTGAGTGAGGCGGCGCTCGCCTTCGGCGAAGGCGAGCACGGTTGCGGCCTGTTGCGCGGCCACATCGGTCAGCATCGCCTGCGGGCCGTGCTGCTGCCAACGCAGCCGCCAATGTTCGAAGCGGGTTTGCCAGCGGCGCAGCGCATCGCCGTCATCGTCGAGCGCGCGCAGTTCGGCCGCATCCAGACCGAACAGGAACAACGCCAGCGCGGCGCGCAGGCGGCGCTCGTCGCCCGGCGCAGCCAGCGCGAGCAGCAAGGTCAGCAGCGACTGCGCGGCGTCGCTGGAAAACA
>DATFFH010000064.1:0-42844 GCA_035250245.1 Luteimonas sp.
GCAACCGCGCGCAGGTGGACGCCTTCCACGCCGAAGCATTGGCCGCTGGCGCACGCGACAACGGCGCGCCCGGCCTGCGCGCGCACTACCACCCAAACTACTACGGCGCTTTCGCCATCGATCCGGACGGCCACAACATCGAAGCCGTCTGCCACCTGCCCGCGGATACCGACGCCTGATGTTCTCCAAGATCCTGATCGCCAACCGCGGCGAGATCGCCTGCCGCGTCATCCGTACCTGTCGCCGGCTGGGCATCGCCACCGTGGCCGTGTACTCCGAGGCCGACGCCGATGCGCAGCACGTGCGCCAGGCGGACGAGGCCTATCTGATCGGCGGCCCGCGACCGGCAGACAGCTATCTGCGCGGTGACGCGGTCATTGCCGCGGCCAAGGAAGCGGGTGCGCAAGCCATCCATCCCGGCTACGGCTTCCTGTCCGAGAACGCGGACTTCGCCGATGCCGTCGCCACAGCAGGCCTGGTGTTCATCGGTCCTTCCGGGGCATCGATGCGCAAGATGGGCAGCAAGGCCGGCGCGAAGGAACTGATGGCGGCGGCAGGCGTACCCGTGGTGCCGGGCTACACCGGCGAGGACCAGTCGCCCGACCTGCTACAGCGCGAAGCCGACAAGATCGGCTATCCGCTGATGATCAAGGCCGCGCACGGCGGCGGCGGCAAGGGCATGCGCATCGTTCGCGGTGCCGGCGAATTCCTGCCGAACCTGGAGAGCTGCCAACGCGAAGCCAAGAACGCGTTCGGCCGCGACCGGGTCTTGCTGGAACGCTATGTCGAACAACCGCGCCATATCGAGATCCAAGTGTTCGGCGACGCGCAAGGCAATGCGATCCATCTCAACGAACGCGAATGCTCGGCCCAGCGCCGCTACCAGAAAGTGCTGGAGGAATCGCCCTCGCCTTTCCTCACGCCCGAAATGCGTTCGGCGATGGGCGCGGCTGCGGTGCTGGCTGCGCGCGCCATCGATTACGTCAACGCCGGCACGGTCGAATTCATCGTCGCTCCAGACGGTGGCTTCTATTTCATGGAGATCAACACCCGCCTGCAGGTGGAGCATCCGGTCACCGAGTGGGTGACCGGCCTGGATCTGGTCGAATGGCAGCTGCGCATCGCCGCCGGCGAGGCTTTGCCGTTGCGGCAGGAAGACATCGTCCAGCGCGGCCACGCGATCGAAGTGCGCCTGTACGCCGAGGATCCCGAAGCCGGCTTTCTGCCCGGCTCCGGCAAGCTCAAGCAATTGCGCCTGCCCGCACCGTCGGCCAACGTGCGCATCGATTCGGGCGTGGTCGAAGGCGACACGGTGACGATCTTCTACGACCCGATGATCGCCAAGCTGATCGTGTGGGATGAGGATCGGCCGAGCGCGCTGGCCAGGATGCGCGACGCCTTGGCCCAATGCCGCATCGAAGGTCCGAAGTCGAACATCGAATTCCTGGAACGCCTGGTCCGGCATCCGGCGATCGTCGACGGCAATATCGACACCGGCTACCTCGACCGGCATTTGGACGAGTTCATGCCGGCGCAGGAAGCCGAGCCCGAACTGCTTTGGGCCGCCGCCACCGCCAAGCTGCTGTTGCAGGAAGCCGAAAGGCGCGCGCAAGCCGGCCGATCGGCCGACCCGGGCTCGCCCTGGGCGATCGCCGACGGCTGGCGGCTCGGGCACGCCGGCGGCCGAACCCTCGCCTTCCTGCATCGCGGGCGGCGCCTGGAAATCGTCGGCCACGGCAGCGGCGGCGAGTACCGGTTGGAGCACGACGGCCGTTCGGTCGTCGTCTCGGGCGCCCGACTGACCGAAAACGCCCTCAATGCGCGTTTTGGTGAACAGGGGTGGCGTTTCCAAGTGACCGAAGGATTGGGCACGCTCGACGTGCACGATGGTGCGCGCCGCTTGCGCCTGGAGCCTGTAGCCCTATATCGATACGAGCCGGCCGGCGCGGGCCGGGGCGACGACCGCATCGCGGCGCCGATGCCCGGGCGAGTGGTGCTGGTGAAGGTCGCCGCCGGCGATGAGGTGGTCGAGGGCCAGGAGCTGTTGGTGATGGAGGCGATGAAGATGGAATTGGCGTTGAAATCGCCTCGCGACGGCGTCGTCGCAGAACTGCGCGCGAAGGCCGGCGATTTCGTCGAAGCCGATGCGGTGCTGGCGACCTTGTCGAAATGAACATGCCCGCCTCCGTCCGCATCGTCGAAGTGGGCCCGCGCGACGGCCTGCAGAACGAAAAGGCGATGATCGCCACCGCCGACAAGATCGAACTGATCGATCGCCTGTCGGCGACTGGCTTGCGTACGATCGAAGCGACCAGCTTCGTCAGCCCGAAATGGATCCCGCAGCTGGCCGACGCGGCCGAGGTCTTCGCCGGCATCGACCGCAAACCCGGCATCGCCTACCCCGTGCTGGTGCCGAACGAACAAGGCTACGATCGCGCCCGCGCTGTCGGCGCCGAAGAAGTGGCGGTGTTCACCGCCGCGTCCGAAGCCTTCAACCGCAAGAACATCAACGCGAGCATCGACGAATCGATCGAACGCTTCCGTCCGGTGCTGGAACGCGCCGCGAACGACGGCGTGCGCGTGCGCGGCTATGTATCGACCGTGCTCGGCTGTCCCTACCAGGGCGAAGTGCCGGTGAGCGACGTGGTCCGCGTGGCCAAGCGGCTGCACGACCTGGGCTGCTACGAAATTTCGCTCGGCGACACCATCGGCGTCGGCACGCCGCAGAAAGCGCGCGCCATGCTCAAGGCGGTGGCCGCGGAAGTGCCGATGGCCGCGCTGGCGATCCATTTCCACGACACCTACGGCCAGGCATTGGCGAACATCCTCGCCTGTCTGGAAGAAGGCGTGGCGGTGGTCGATGCCGCGGTCGGCGGCACCGGCGGCTGCCCGTACGCGAAGGGCGCCAGCGGCAACGTGTCGAGCGAAGACGTGGCCTACATGCTGCGCGGATTGGGCATCGAAACCGGCATCGATCTGGACCGCCTGGCCGAAACCGGCCGCTGGCTGGCGGCGCTGCTCGGCCGGGAAACCGGCAGCAAAGTCGGCAAAGCGCTGGCCGCCGCGTGAACGCGCGCATGCCGACGGATCTGGATTCCCAGGCCTCGGCCGAAGCGACGCTACGAGCGCTCGAACAGGCGATCGAAGATCCGGCGACACCGGCGCCAACCCGCGCCCTGCTCGCGCAGGCCCGCGACGCGCTGCACGCCTCAATGGCCGAAGCGGAGGCCGCGCACAAGCGCTACCGCACGATGTTCGACGCCGTGCCCGACCCGACCAGCGTCATCGGCCTGGACGGCACCGTGCTGGATCTGAACGCCGCCGGCATGGCCGCGTACCGGCGGCCGCGCGAAGACATCGTCGGGCGCCCGATCCACGTACTCAATCCCGATCTGCCGCGCGACCACATGGATCCGGTGCTGGAAGCGCTGGACCGCGGCGACAGCTACGTGATCGAAGTGAGCAACATGCGCGCCGACGGCACGCGTTTTCCGGTGGAAGTGCATTCGGCCAACATCGAATACGACGGCCGCCGCGCGATCGTCGCCGTGGCGCGCGACCTGAGCACCCGCTGGGAATCCGAATCCAAATACCGCTTGCTGCTGGAGTCGATCGACAAGGGCGTGATCCTGTTCCGCGCCGACGAAACGGGCATGCACGCGGTATCGGCCAATCCCGCCGCGCATCGCATCTTGGGCCTGGCGCCGGGCGAAAACCTGCAACGCAGTTTCAAGCCGAGCGATTGGAAAATCGTCGACGAGAACGGCGCGGGCCTTACCCTCGAGCAGCAGCCGATGATGCGCGCCATGCGCACCGGCCATATCATCGAAAGCACGGTGCTCGGCATGTTCCATGTGCCCAGCCGGCAGATGACCTGGATTTCGGTGACCCACGTGCCGATGTTCCCGGCCGGCGGCTCGGAACCGGCCCAGGTGTTCGCGCTGTTCAGCGATGTCACCGCGCTCAAGCGCGACAATGCCCTGTTCGACCGTACCCAGGCCTTGGCCCACGTCGGCGGCTGGGAATGGGACCGCGTCAACCAGCAGCTCTACCTCACCGGCGAAGTGCGGCGCATCCTCGGCCGCTCGAGCGCGCCGCAGACGATGGTGGAATTGTTCGACTGCCTGCGTCCGCACCATCGCCAGCCGCTGCAGACCGCGCTCAACCGCCTGGTCGACATCAATGCCGGCTTCGACCTGGAATTGCAGGGCCTGCGCGAGAACGGCCACGCCTTCTGGATCCGCATGATCGGCGAGGCCGAAGCCGGCAATCCCAGCGCGACCCGGCTCAGCGGCACCATCCAGGACATCACCCAGCGCAAGCAGGCCGAAGACGTGCTGCGCATCCAGGCGCGCACCGATCCGCTCACCGGGCTGATGAACCGCGATGCGATCCTGGGCGAACTGTCGGCGATGCTCGGCACGCCCGGCCAGGACAGCATCGCCGTGCTGTACGTGGACCTGGACCGGTTCAAGACCGTCAACGACGTGCTGGGCCATGCCGCTGGCGACGAATTGCTGGTCACCGCCGCGCAACGCATCGTCGGCGCGGCCGGCCACGAAGGCCTCATCGCTCGCTTCGGCGGCGACGAATTCCTGATCGTCTGCGCCACCGGCGACGATCCGCTGCGGCCCGAGCGCCTGGCCAACACCTTGTTGGAAGCCTTCCGCGACGGCTTCCGCTTCGGCGAGGACGAATTCACCATCACCGCCAGCATCGGCATCGCCTATGCGCCGGAAGACGGCAACCGCCCGCAGCAATTGATCCAGAATGCCGACGCGGCGATGTACGACAGCAAGCGCCGCGTGCGCAACGGCTGGCAGGTCTTCACTCCCGAATTGGCTCAGCGCCAGCAGGACCGGCTACAGATCGAAACGCATCTGCGCCGCGCCGCGGACAACGACGAATTCCATCTGGTCTATCAGCCGCAGGTCGATCTGCGCCACGGCCGCGTGATCGCCGCCGAGGCCCTGATCCGCTGGGAAAACCACCAGCTCGGCGAAATGCGCCCGGACGTGTTCATCGGCCATGCCGAGACCACCGGCGACATCGTCCGCATCGGCGGCTGGGTGCTGCGCGAAGCGTGCCGGCAGGTGCACGAATGGCGCGAACAGGGTTACGGCATCGTCCGCGTCGCGATCAACGTGTCCTACCGGCAGTTCCTGGCCGAAGATTTGGCCGCCAGCGTGCGCGACGCGCTGGCCGAATTCGGCCTGCCGGGCAGCGCGCTGGAACTGGAATTCACCGAACGCGTGCTGATCGAGGACGCGCCCGACACGGTGAAAACCTTCATGGCGCTGCGCGAATTGGGCGTGGTGCTGACCATCGACGATTTCGGCGAAGGCTACAGCGCCTTGAATTACGTGCGGCGGCTGCCGATACACGGTTTGAAGCTGAGCCAGTTGTTCGTGCAAGGCGTGCCGGACAACCAATCCGACGTGGCGGTATGCCGCGCGGTCGCGGCGATCGCGCGCAGCCTGGGTTTGGGCCTGGTCGCCGAAGGCGTAGAATCCGAAGCGCAGCGACAGTTCCTGGTCCAGCTCGGCGTGCCGGTCGGACAAGGTTTCCTGTTCGCGCCCGGCCTGGCGCCGGATGAATTCGTGCACCGCCTCGACCGCAATCCCGACCTGGCCCATGCCTGAGAACTCCGGCGTTTTTTCGATCCGCCCCATCGAAACCCGCGACGATGCCGCCATGGCGTCGATCATCCGCACGGTGATGCCGGAGTTCGGCGCCTGCGGCACAGGTTTCGCGATCAACGATCCGGAAGTGGACTGGATGAGCCGCGCCTATGCGCAGCCGCGCTGCGCCTACTTCGTGGTCGAACGCGAAGGAACCGTGCAAGGCGGCGGTGGCGTGGCGGCGCTGGAAGGCGGCGATCCCGGCGTGTGCGAACTGCGCAAGATGTATTTCCTGCCTTCGCTGCGCGGCCTGGGCGCCGGCGCGGCGATGATGGCGCGTTGCCTGGCCGCCGCACGGGAATTCGGCTTCGAGCGTTGCTATCTGGAAACGCTATCCGGCATGGATGCGGCGATGCGGCTGTACGAGCGCACCGGGTTCCGCCGCATCGACGGGCCGATGGGCGACACCGGCCACGGCGGCTGCAATACCTTCTACCTGCTCGACCTGTAGGGTGGGCCTCGGCCCACCATCGCGCGCTGTCCGATCGCGTCGAACAAGCGTCTACCCATGAGTTACCCGTTCCCGGTCGAGCGCGTGCACCATGGCGATGGTGGGCCGAGGCCCACCCTACGGTAAAATGCGGGTTTTCCGCCCGCAGGACCGCCCATGCAACTCGACACCACCCGCGCCATCGTCACCGGCGGCGTTTCCGGCCTTGGCTTGTCCGTGGCCAAGCACCTGACCGCCCAGGGCGGCAAGGTCGCGTTGTTCGACGTCAACGACGAGAAAGGCGCGGCCGCGGTCGCCGAACTGGGCGCGGACAAGGCGCGCTATTTCAAGACCGACGTGACCGACGAGGATGGCATCGTCACCAACGTCGCCGCGGCGAAGGAATTCCTGGGCGGATTGAACGCAGCCATCAACTGCGCCGGCATCCTCGGCGCCGGCCGCGTGCTGGGCCGCGAAGCTCCGATGCCATTGAAGAATTTCGCCGGTACGGTGATGGTCAACCTGGTCGGCAGCTTCAACGTCGCCAAAGCCGCGGCCGCGCAGATGCAGCACAACGACGCCGGCGAAGACGGCGAGCGCGGCGTGATCGTCAACACCGCCTCGGTGGCCGCCTACGACGGCCAGATCGGCCAGGCGGCGTATTCGGCATCGAAGGGCGGTGTGGTCGCGATGACCTTGCCGATGGCGCGCGAACTGTCGCGCTTCGGCATCCGCGTGATGACCATCGCGCCCGGCATCTTCTGGACGCCGATGGTCGACGGCATGCCGCCGGAAGTGCAGCAATCGCTCGGCGCCTCGATCCCCTTCCCTGCCCGCCTGGGCAAACCGGAAGAATTCGCCGACCTGGTGGCATACATCCTGCAGAACCGCTATCTCAACGGCGAGACGATCCGGTTGGATGGCGCGGTGCGTTTGGCCCCGAAGTAATTCGCCATCCCTTCGCCGTCATCCGGCGAAAAACATTCACTATCGCGAACACAGAACATGAAAGCCTACGACGTCAAAAAAGGAAACGTGATCGAACACGGCGGCACCGTCTACCAGGTGCGCGACATCGAACGCAGCTCGCCGCAAGGCCGCGGCGGCAACGTCAAATACCGATTCACGATGTACAGCGTGCCCGGCGGCAGCAAATACGACCTGAGCCTGGGTGCCGAAGACGACTTGAAGGAAGTCGAACTGCAGCGCCGCCAGGCTACGTTCTCGTACAAGGACGGCGATGCGTTCGTGTTCCTGGACGACGAAGACTACACGCCGTACACGCTGGATGCCGAGGTCGTCGGCGACGGCAGCGGCTATATCAGCGACGGGCTGAGCGGCTGTTACGTGCAGATCATCGACGACCTTCCCGTGGCCTTGCAGCTTCCCACCAGCGTCGCCCTGGAAGTCACCGACACGCCGCCGGAGCTGAAGGGCGGCACCGCGACAAAGCGGCCGAAACCGGCCACGCTGTCTACCGGCATCGAGATCCAAGTGCCGGAGTACATCAAGGTCGGCGAACGCGTACTGGTCAACACCGCGACCGGCGAATTCGCAGGCCGCGCGGACTGATCGCGATGCGGGCTGGTTATAGCGCGTTGGTTTTCATCCTGGCTTTGGTCGCGATCGACGCGACGGCCCAGGATGATGCCGTCTCGCGCCTGACTTTGCCCGAATTGTCGCTGTGCGAACCGCCGGAAGGCCCGGTGCCGCGTCCCGACTGGTGCACCTGGCCCAAGGAAGTCCGCCTGTATACGGAGCGGCGCGACGAATGCGACCACTGGCGCAGCGAACCGGTGCCCGAGGACGTTTCGCCAGCGCTGGCGGCCGATCGCCGTAAGCAGATCGAAGAAGCGGTAGCCGAGATGTGCAGCGGAACCGATGCGCAACTGCGCGCGTTGAAGCGCAAGTATCGCGGCGATGCATCGGTCATGCAGGCCTTGGATGGTTACGAAGCCGATATCGAGCCCTGACCTGGGCAGCAGCTTGGCTTTGTAGAGCGGGGCTTGCCCCGCTGCTTTGAGCCCTCCCTTCCAGGCGAGGGTTGGGTGGGGATGGGTTTACGTCGCGACTCCAACCCCTCCCCATCCCGGCCTGTCCGGCCATGCGCGGCGCGCATGGCGTTCATCGTCGCGCGAGCCTGACGGCTCGCAAGCGCTCCTCTTCACCCCCTTGAAGGGGAAGGAGACAAACAGAGCAGCGGAGCAAGCTCCGCTCTACAAAGCGCAAGCCATACGCGGAATCAAGCCTCGCGGGCCAACCACTTGCGCGCCATCCGCCGCAGCGATTCGTCCAGTTCCGCATCGTCGACGATCGACGCGATCTCGCGCCACGCCAGCGCATGCGATTCGTCGCTGACCGCGAAGTTTTCGTCCTCGCCTGCGCGCACGACGTAACGCACGTCGTAGTGCCAATGCCCGGGCACGCCTTTGTGTTCGGGAATCCAATGCCGGTCCAAGTCGAAGATGCCGGCATCCGCGGACAAACCCGACAAACCCGATTCCTCTTCCGCTTCCTTCAATGCGACCGCGCGCAGATCCCGGTCGCCGTCGGCATGCCCGCCCAGCTGCAGCCAGCGATCCAATTTGCGATGGTGGGTCAGCAGGATCCGATCGCCGTCCGCGCTGACCAGCCAAGCGGCGCCGGTGAAATGACCGGCGAGACGTTCGCGCACGAACGGATCCTGGTCGTCGCCCAGCAGTTCGACGAAATCGGCCACCGAATCGGCTTCTTCCGGCCAGCTCCGCCGATAGTCGGCGAGCTCTGCAGCCAGGCCGCCCTGTTCATTCTTCCCGCCATCGCTCATGTTGCGCTGCGTCATCGCCGATTGTCCCGGATCGCCGGACATTATGGCGGTCCGGACGGACGCATGGCGCTTGTGCCGCGGGTGGCGGGCCGGTTAAGGTCGCCGGGTTCCGCTGGCGGCTTGTCCGTCATCCCACCGCCGCCACCGCCAACTTGGGGAGTACGCAATGCTTTTTTGGCGAGTCAAACCGCTCGACTTGATCCTTGAAACTGCCGAGAAAAAGAGCCTGGTGCGCCAGCTCGGCGCCTTCCAGCTGACCATGCTGGGCATCGGCGCCGTGATCGGCACCGGCATCTTCGTGTTGACCGCCGAAGCCGCGCAGAAAGCCGGCCCCGCCATGATGATCGCCTTCATCATCGCCGCGATCGTCTGCGCATTGGCCGCCTTGGCCTACGCCGAACTCGCAGCGATGGTGCCGGTCGCCGGCTCCGCCTACACGTACACCTACGGCGTGCTCGGCGAAGGCCTGGCGTGGATCGTCGGCTGGGCGCTGGTGCTGGAATACGCGGTCGCGGCCGGTGCGGTTTGCGTCGGCTGGTCAGGCTATATGAACGGGTGGCTCGACTACTTCGGGATGGGGCTTCCACAAGCGCTGCGCGCCGGACCCTACAGCGGCGGCACCTTCAACATCCTCGCCTTCCTGCTGGCGCTGGTGATCACCTTCCTGCTGGTGATCGGCACCTCGAAGAGCGCCAAGGTCAATGCGGTCCTGGTGATGATCAAGATCATCGCGCTGTCCGCCTTCATCATCTTCGCCTTCCCGGCGGCGCAGGACCAGAATTTCCAACCGTTCTCGCCGATCGGCTGGGGCAGCCCGATGGGCGGCATCGGTGTGCTTGGCGCGGCCGCTTCGATCTTCTTCGCGTACGTCGGATTCGATGCGGTGTCCACCGCTTCGGAAGAAACCAAGAATCCGAACCGCAACATCCCGATCGGCCTGATCGGTTCGCTCGCGATCTGCACCATCTTCTACCTGCTGGTCGGCTACGCCGCAGTCGGCGCCGGCGGCGCGCAGCCGCTGTTCGGCGCGGACGGCAAGGTGCTGGAAACCGGCAGCGCGGCGTTCATGGCGGCCTGCCAGGGTTCCAACTCGCTCGTCTGCAGCAACGAGCCGCTCGCGCACGTGATCCGCGCTCTGGGCATGCCGAATCTGGCCTGGTGGATCGGCACCGCCGCCGCCATCGCCCTGCCATCGGTCGTGCTGATGATGATCTACGGCCAGACCCGCATCTTCTTCACCATGTCGCGCGACGGCCTGCTGCCGGAAATCTTCTCGCGCGTGCATCCGCGCTTCCACACGCCGCACGTGATCACCATCATCACCGGCGTGGCGGTGGCGCTGTTCTCGTCGATGTTCCCGGTAGGCCTGCTGGCCGACATCTCCAACTCGGGCACGTTGTTCGCGTTCCTGATGGTGGCCGTCGGCGTGCTGATCCTGCGCCGTACACAACCCGACCGTCCGCGTCCGTTCCGCACCCCGTTGGTGTGGGTCGTCTGTCCGCTGGCGATCGCCGGCTGCCTGTTGCTGTTCATCAACCTCAGCGCCAAGGCGCAGACCGTGTTCGTGGTCTGGGCCGTGATCGGCCTGGTGTTCTACTGGCTGTACGGCTACCGCCGCAGCCATCTGGCGCCGGGTAACCAGCCGGTGCACGGCGGACCGACGCTGGAGCCGCATCCGAAGTTCCACGAAGGCCCCGATCCGGGCCCGTAACGGGAACGACGATCGAAAAAACGGCGCGGGCAACCGCGCCGTTTTTTTTCCGGCACACTCTCCGCGAGCACGCCGAGGACGCCGCCATGCCGCAACCCATTTCCCCTGCCGCCGAAGCCGAGCGGCTGAACGCTTATTGGTCGCCGCGGGTACTGGCCGAAGTCGACGACGCCTACATCAAGGTCGCCAAGGTCAAAGGCACGCTGGCCTGGCATGCGCACGCCGACGAGGACGAGCTGTTCTACGTGCTCTCGGGCAGGTTGAAGATCGAACTCGAAGACAGCGAACCGGTCGAACTCGGCCCGGGCGAGATGTACGTCGTGCCCAAGGGCGTGCGCCACAATCCGGTGGCGGACGAGGAATGCCGGCTGCTGCTGATCGAACGCAAGACCACACTGCACACCGGCGACGTGGTGACCGACAAAACCCGCAGCATCGCCGAGCAGCTCGCCGGGCGCTCCTGACCGTCATCGTCCTTTCTCCGGCTTGTAACCCCGGGTTTCGCTAAACTGGCGCCATGAGCGCTGCCCTGCCCTACGACACCCACCGCCTGCGCGAACTCGCCGGCGAGATCATCGTCAACGTCCGCGAGCTGTCCGCGCGGGGTTGGACCCCGGCCACCAGCAGCAATTTCTCACGCCGCCTGGACGACCGCCACGCCGCGGTCACCGTCTCCGGCCGCGACAAGGGCCGGCTGACCGAGGCCGACATCATGGTCGTCGACTTCGACGGCCAGGCCGTCGGCAGCCAGCACCGGCCTTCCGCCGAGACCTTGCTCCACACCCAGCTGTACCGCCGTTTTCCGGAGATCGGCTGCGTGCTGCACACGCACTCGACCGTCCAGACCATCGCCTCGCGCCTGTACGCCGGCATGGGTCACGTCCATTTGGAAGGCTACGAACTGCTGAAGGCGTTTGCCGGCAATACCACCCACGAGATGGCGATCGACGTGCCGGTCTTCCCGAACACCCAGGACATGCCGACCCTGGCCGCCCAGGTCGATGCCCTGCTCGACCGGCAGCCGCTCTGGGGCTATCTGATCGATGGCCACGGCCTCTACGCCTGGGGCCGCGACATGGCCGAAGCGCGCCGCCATTTGGAAGCCTTCGAATTCCTGCTCAATTGCGAGCTGGAATTGCGCAAACTCGCCCCCAGACACTGAACCACTGCGTTCCGCAGCGGATACCGGCCCGCCACACCGCCGCTGCTACCCTGGAACCGCCCCACCTTAAGGCCACAGCCATGAGCCGACTCCGCATCTTCGCCGACGACGCCCCCGACACTCCGCTCTTCGCCAGTTCCGACGGCGAGGACATTGCCCGCGAGCTGAAGAAGATCGGCGTCACCTTCGAACGCTGGCAGGCTTCGCAGCCGATCGAACCCGGCGCCACGCCCGAACAGGTGATGGCCGCGTACAAGAGCGACATCGACCGGCTGGTGGACGAGAACGGCTTCAAGACCGTCGACGTGGTGAGCATCGCGCCGGACAATCCGAACCGCGCCGAGATGCGCAAGAAATTCCTGGACGAGCATTTCCACAAGGAAGACGAGGTGCGTTTCTTCGTCGCCGGCGCGGGCTTGTTCACTCTGCACGTGGACGACAAGGTCTACGAGATCGAGTGCGTCAAGAACGACCTGATCGCCGTGCCCGACGGCACTACCCACTGGTTCGACATGGGTCCCGAGCCCAGCTTCGTCGCGATCCGCTTCTTCACCGAGCCGGACGGTTGGGTAGGCCATTTCACCGGCACCGACATCGCGCAGAAGTTTCCGCGGTACGAGAAGGGGCAAGCAGGCTGATTTCGCTTCTAAGCTGTCATTCCCGCGAAGGCGGGAATCCAGCGACTTCGCTCTTGCGGCATCCGACGCAACCCCAAAATCGGTCCCGGCTCGCACTGGGATGACGGCGAAAACACCATGACCAAACCTCTGATCCTCACCGACGTCGAAGGCACCACCAGCAGCATCTCCTTCGTCAAGGACGTACTGTTTCCGTACGCCCGCAACGCTTTGCCGGAGTTCGTCCGCGAAAACAGCGACAACCCGGACGTGCGCCGCTGGCTGGACACGGTGGCGGCCGAGAACGGCGGCATCTGCACCGATGAGATGATCGTCGAAACCCTGCAGGGCTGGATCGACGAGGACCGCAAGCACACCGCGCTGAAGGCGCTGCAGGGCCTGATCTGGCAGGACGGCTATCTGAGCGCCGAGTTCACCGCGCACATCTACCCGGACGCGGCCAAGGCGCTGAAACAGTGGCGCGAACAAGGGCATACGCTGGCGGTCTACTCGTCCGGTTCGGTTCCCGCGCAGAAATTGTTCTTCGGCCATACCGACGCCGGCGACTTGCTGCCCTTGTTTGCCGCTTTCTTCGACACCGAGGTCGGCCACAAGCGCGATGCGGACAGCTACCGCAATATCGCTTCGCGCCTGCAACGGCCGCCGGGCGAAATCATGTTCCTGTCCGACGTGATCGAGGAGCTGGACGCCGCCCGCGAGGCGGGCATGCGCACGGTGCTGATCGACCGGCGTGAGGATTACCCGCAACCGCGCACCGGCGAGGCAACCCGCGGCCACACGCGGGTGGAAAGCTTCGCGGACGTTCGCTCCGCATGAAGCGGGCGGGGTCCAGGCTCGCCATGCGCTTGGCTCCTTTGCTCCTGCTCCTGCTGCTTTCCGGTTCGCTGGCGGCGGATCGTCCGAAAGCCCCGGAAACGGAACGTGAACCGGCGCCGCTGGCCGAGCGCGATCAAGCCTTGCTCCAACGCGAATTGGCCGCGCTCGCGCCGCAGCGCCCGGGCAAGACCGACCTGTACGTGCTCGGCTTCGCAGGCGATGGCGAAGAAAGCGTGTTCCGCAACGAAGTGGTCTATCTGAAATCGCTGTTCGAAAGACGCTTCGATGCGCGCGGCAGGGTGGTCGCCTTGATCAACCATCCCGACAGCCTGGGCAAAACGCCGTCGCCGCTGGCGACCTACGACAATCTATACGATGCGCTGACGGGCATTGGTAAAGTAATGGACCGCGAGCAGGACGTGCTATTGCTGTATCTGACCATGCACGGCACAGAAGAACACGAGCTGGCCGTGCAACTGCAGCCGCTTCTCGAGGATTGGCTGACGCCCGAGGATCTGCGCACGGCGCTGGACGACGCGGGCATCCGCCACCGGGTGATCGCCATCTCCGCCTGCTATTCCGGCGGTTTCGTGCCGGCGCTGCGCGATTCCGACAGCCTCATCGTCACCGCCGCGCGCGGCGACCGCGCCTCGTTCGGCTGCGGCAGCGAATCGGAAGCGACCTATTTCGGCCGCGCCTGGTTGGTGGACGGCTTGAACCGCACGACCAATTTCGTCGCGGCCTACGACATCGCCACGCGCGAGATCTCGCGGCGCGAAAAAGAGCAGGACTTCGAACCGTCGCTGCCGCAGATCGACGTCGGCGCGCGAATCGGCAAGCGTTTGCAGGCCTGGGAATCGCAGTTGCACACGGGTCAGCCGGTGCCGTATCCGTATGCGGCCAAACCGGGCAAACGCGACGCCAAGGCCGCTTTGTAGAGCGGAGCTTGCTCCGCTGCTTTTTTTGCGGCGGGAATCGATTCGTTCAAAAGCCGAACCCTCTCCCTGGCGCTTCGCGCCTGTCCCTCTCCCGTAAAAGGGAGAGGGATGATCTCGGCTATCCGTGGATCTTCTCGCCCTTGGCCAGCATCGCGACGAATTTCTCCACCCTTGCCACGCGCGTTTCCGGTTTCTTGGCCGTCTGCACGCGCCAGCAGAAAGCGTAGCGGTTGGTCTTGTCCAACTGATCGAAAAACGCCTTCGCCTTCTTGTTCTTCGCCAACGCGGCGGCGAGTTCGTCCGGCACCGGCATGTTGCGCGCCAAATCGTAGGCGGCGTTCCAGCGGCCATCGGCCTTGGCGGCTTCGATTTCGGCCAAGCCGCCCTCGCGCATGCGGCCGGCGGCGATCAGCTTCTCGACCTTGGCGACGTTGATCTTGGACCACAAGCTGCCGCGGCGGCGCGGCGTGTAGCGCTGCAGGAAATAGGATTCGTCGCAGGCGAGCTTCAGGCCATCGATCCAGCCGTGGCAAAGCACCACATCCAGCGCCTGCTGCACGCTCACGGTGGCGATGCCGGCATCCTTCTTCGCGATCTTCAGCCAGACGCCGGGCGCGTCGCGATGCGCCGCAAGCCATTTTTCGAACGCAGCCTCGGTCTTGAATTCCTTGATCGGCAAATCGATCGGTAGTTTCGACGCCGGCGATCGTTTCATCGAACGGTTCCTTCGGGATTGCGGCTAGGGCGTTGCGTCCTGAAGCTCGTATCCGGTCTGCGCACGCAGTTCTCCGCGCCACGGATCCTGCACCCGCACTTCGATGCTATGCCGGCCCAACGCCAGATCGGTCGGCAACGCGCCGCGCCACAGATGCGGCGAGGCCTCGGCTTCGGGCGAACGGTCGTAACCGCGCAACTTGTCGGCGGCATCGTCTTCGACGTTTTCCGCCTGCAAATTCGGATCCGGACGCAGCACCTTGCTCATTGGCTTCCAATCGCCATTGTCGACCCGGTATTCGACCCGGCTGTCGTCCCGGCCCATATAGACGTTGGCATAAACGCCCCAGGCTGGATATGCGCCTTTGCGCAAGGCCTTCGGCGCATGCAAGCCGATACCAGTGTCTTGCGCGGCGCGCGCCGCATGCCAGGCCAGGAAGTAACGGCCGCCGTTCTCGACGCGCAAAGTGGCATAGCCGTTGGGCGTGCCGTCGGCCATGGTCGCGTCCGGGATGCCGGCCGCATCCTTGAACCCGCTCCAGAACGCGCCGCAGGCGGCGCCGACGTTGTATTCGTGCAGCGGGACGGTCCCGTGCCAACCGCTGTCCGCGCCGTGGAAAACATGGCGCTGGGTATGGCTGTGCCCGCTGAGCAGGAGCACGTGCGGGAACGGCGCGAGCAATGCGAACAGACGCTCGCGATCGGCCCGGCGGAAGGTAGGACGCGCCGGATCCGACGATACGTCGAAGAATGGAATATGCACGGCGATCACCAGCAGCTGATCCTTCGGCGCACCGCGCAGATAGGCTTCCAGAAAAGCGAACTGGTCTTCGCGCAAGCCGCCGACGTAGGCGGGCTTCTGCCCCGGCAGGTAGATCACATCGTCCAAGCCGACGAAGATCGCTTCCGGTTCCTCCCAGGCGAACGTATCGGGTCCATACACGTTGCGGAAACTGAGCAACGAGTCTTCGTCGCGCGCCGCATCGAAATCCAAGTCGTGATTGCCGGCGACGTGCAGCCAAGGCAAAGCGAGCGTTGCGGTGGCGCGATTCATGGCTGGATACAGCGACAGATCGTCGTTGACGATATCGCCCAACGACAAGCCCAGCCGCGCGCGCTGCTTGCCGGCCAACGGCGCGACAATATCGCGCCTGTAATATTCGACATCGACAGCCGATTTGGGTTGCGGGTCGGCGAAGACCAGCACGTCCAGGCCCGCAGGACGGGAGCCTTCGCGGCGCAGGGCGAAATCGCGGCACGGGCCCTGTGCAGGCGCGATACCGCCGTATTTCAGTCCTGCCCCGAGCCCCTGCGGCGGATTGCGCCACAGATCCGGCAGTCCGTCCGTACGCAGCGGTGCGGAGAAACCCGCCGGTTTGATCACGAACACGGTCCGCTCCGATGCCCCGGCCAGGCCCGAGTAACGGCCCGTGGAATCGGTTTCAACGATGGCCTTGCCATCGGACAAGCGGACGCCCGCCAAGCCGTATTCTCCGGGATCGCGCAGGTCATTGCCATTGCGGTCCTCGAACACGATGCCGCCATCGCAGGCAGGTAGCTTGGCGATCGCCGGGAACGCGACGGCGGACAGCATCAGCAGGCAAAATGGCAATGCTTTCATGGTCGTCGGAATGGGGGCGGCAAGGAATTATGCCGTTTGCCGGACAGTCGATGCGTGCACGATTTGGCCGGATCGGCCCTAGTGGCCGCGTTGCTCGTATATGAAGCATGCGGAAGGCGTGGGTGTGCGGCCAAGGATTCGGATGCGAGGGGGTGGTATGGGTTGTAGAGGAAACCGAAAGCCGGTATGGCTCGCGTTGCTATGGCTCCTGCTTTGCGGCGGAGCCTGGGCGCAAGCCGTGCCCGTGCTCGACCTCTCGCCCGGAACGAGCCACAAGGCGCTGGCCGAATACACGCGCTATCGCCACGACCTCAACGCCAGCGACGATACCGCCAGCGCGCTACGACGTTTGCAAGCGGGCCAGTTCTCGCCATTGCCCGGCGGCAAGCACGAGTTCGGCTTCCAGCAGGGCGCGTACTGGTTTCATATCGGCATCGTCAACCACAACCCGAAGCAATTGCGCTGGCTGCTGGTCCAACGCTATGCGCTCAGCGACTACATCGACGTTTATACGCGCTATCCCGACGGACGCGTGACGCACCACGCCGGCGGCGATGCCCTGCCCTTCGAATCGCGCAGTATCGGTTACCGGCATCCGAATTTCTGGATCGATCTGCCGGAAGGGCAACGCGTGGATCTGCTGGTGCGCATCCAGAGCCAGAGCTCGATGCAAGTGCCGCTGGATTTGTACACGCCCGATGCTTTCGTCGACTTGACCCGTGACGCGCAGCTGGCGATCGGACTTTATTACGGCATCCTCACCGCGCTGTTCTTCTACAACCTGGTGCTGTGGCTGACGCTGCGCGATTCGGGCTACTTCTGGTACCTGTTCCATATTTCCGCGTTCGGCATGGTGCTGTTCACACTGAACGGACTCGGCTTCGAATATCTGTGGCCGAATTCGCCGTGGCTGGCCGACAAGTCGGTGCCTTTGTCGATCTGTTTGGCGCTGATCGGCATGCTGCAGTTCGCGCGGATATTCCTGGAACTTCCGGACCGCTGGCGCTTCGGCAATGCGGTGGCCTTGGCTTTGATCGGCTTCTTCGTGCTGCTGGGCGCAGCGTCGTTGGAACTGCCCTATCGCGTTTCGATCGTGATCGCGACCAAGGCGGTACTGTTCGGGGTGGCCTGGATCGCGATCGCCACGGTGGTGGTCTTACGCCGCGGCTACGCTTCGGCCTGGCTGTTCCTGATCGCCTGGGCCCTGTTCCTGCTCGGCACGACCACCTTCAGCCTGGTCGCGTTCGGCATCCTGCCCAAGACGTTCTACACCGAATACGGCGTGCAGATGGGCTCGGCGCTGGAAATGCTGCTGCTGTCGATCGCGCTGGGCCGCCGCTACGCCTCGCTGCGGCACGAGAACGAACGCATCGTCAGCGAAGCCAACCTGCGCCTGGAGCGCAAGGTTGCCCAACGCACCCAGGAATTGCGCGGCACCTTGGCGCAGTTGGAAGACGCGCACGGCCGACTGCGCGATTCCAGCCGCCGCGACGGCTTGACCGGGCTGTACAACCGCACCCATTTCCGCGAAGCCTTCGAAGACCTGTTCGCGGAAAGCCTGGACAGCGGCCGGCCGTTGTCTTTGTTGATGATCGACTTGGATCACTTCAAGAACATCAACGATCGTTACGGGCATTTGGTCGGCGACGACTGCCTGCGCTGGGCCGCGCACCGGATCGGCGACACGCTGCGGCCGCACAAGGCCCTGCTGGCGCGCTTCGGCGGCGAGGAATTCATCGTCGGCCTGCCTGGCCACGACCTGGCGGCAGCGGCCGAAGTCGGCGAAACCCTGCGCCGGCAGCTGCAACAGGAACCCTGCATGGTACGCGGCCACCAGATACGTATTTCAGCCAGCATCGGCGTGCACGCGGTGCAGTCGACGCAGGACCCGGCCAACAGCATCGACGCGGCTCTGATGGCCGCGGACTTGGCGCTGTATTCGGCCAAAGCCAAGGGACGCGACCGGGTTTGCACGTCGAGTCCGGCGTTCCTGCCAATGTGAGGCTTGTGTTTTTTGTAGGAGCGGCTTTAGCCGCGAGCTTTCTCTCTCGAAATCGCTGTGATGCCGTGATTTTAAGGAAAGAGCTCGCGGCTAAAGCCGCTCCTACGAAAGGCGCTCATACGCGATTACGCAGTGTCGCGGTCAAGTCGCCGAGCCCCAGACCGCGCGAACGCAGCAGCACCAACAAGTGATAGGCCAGATCGGCAGCTTCGTCCAGCAACGCCGCATCGTCGCCGACGACGGCAGCCAAGGCGGTTTCCACGCCTTCTTCGCCCACCTTTTGAGCCATGCGCGCCACCCCACTGTCGAGCAGCTTCGCGGTATAGCTGCCCTCGGGACGTTCGCGCTGGCGTCGAGCGATCAGCGCATCCAACTCGGCCAAAGCCGCGGCCGGCGCATCCGCAAAGCAGCTCGTGCGGCCCAAATGGCAGGTCGGCCCTTGCGGGCGCGCCTGGACCAGCAAGGTATCGCCGTCGCAATCGGCTTCGACAGAAACGAGGGCCAGGCGATGGCCCGAGCTTTCGCCCTTGGTCCATAGCCGCGCCTTGCTGCGGCTGTAGAACGTCACCAGACCGCTCTCGATCGTGCGGGCGAGCGCCTCTCGCGACATGTAACCCAGCATCAGCACGCGCTGATCGTCCGCGTCCTGCACGATCGCGGGCAACAATCCGCCTTCGCGCGCATCGGGCGAGCGCGACCAAGCCAAGTCTTCGATCCGTTCAAGCCGCATGGCGCACCTCGACCCCCTGCCCGCGCAGGAATGCTTTCAGCTCCGGAATACGGACGGCACCCGAATGGAACACGCTCGCGGCCAGTGCGCCGTCGACGTCGGCTTCGCGGAAAACGCCTTCGAAATGGGCCGCATCTCCGGCCCCGCCCGAGGCGATCAGCGGCACCGCGCACACTTCGCGCACAGCGCGCAGCTGGACGATGTCGTAACCGTCACGCACGCCGTCGCTGCCCATGCAATTGAGCACGATTTCGCCGGCGCCCAGGCGCTGCGCCTCAATCGCCCAATCCAGCGTACGCCGGCCCGGCGCGCGCATCCGCTGCGGATCGCCGGTGTGGCTGCGCACGCGCCATTCGCCGTCGGCTTCGCGCAGGGAATCGATCCCGACCACCACGCATTGCACGCCGAACGCGTCGGCCAATTCGGAAATCAGCGCCGGACGCTGCAAAGCTGGCGTGTTGATCGAAATCTTGTCGGCGCCGGCGTTGAGCGCGCGCCGCGCCGAATCCACATCGATTATGCCGCCGGCCACGCAGAACGGGATGTCCAGCACTCGCGCCACGCGCTCCACCCAGGCCGGGTCGACGCTGCGGCCTTGCGGACTGGCACCGATATCGTAGAAAACCAACTCGTCCGCGCCCGCGTCGCGATAACGGGCGGCGAGATCGACGATATCGCCCATGTCGACGTGGTCGCGGAAGCGCACGCCTTTCACCACGCGGCCGTCGCGCACGTCCAGACAGGGGATGATGCGCCGACTCAACATGCCAGCGCCTCCCCCAGTTCGATCGACCCTTCGAGCAAGGATTTGCCCAGCACGATGCCGGCGCAACCCACGCGACGCGCTTCGCGCACATCGCCGATGTCGCGCGCGCCGCCGGACGCTTGTACGGCGATTTGCGGAGCCCACTGGCGCAGCAATGCGTAAAGATCGAAATTCGGTCCGGACAGCATGCCGTCGCGGGCGATGTCCGTGCACAGCAGGTGCCGCAAGCCATTGCGTGCGTAGAAGCGCACCAGGTCGGCTAGGCTGCGTTCGCCTTGCCGCGTCCAACCGTGGGTGGCGGGAAACCAGCGTCCATCATCGGCACGGCGTGCGTCGAGCGCGACGGTGATCCTGTTCTGGCCATAACTGCGCAACCAGCCGGCTACCCGCTCGGGTTCGTTCGCCGACAAGGAACCGACCACGATCCTGTCCGCACCGGCGGCGAACAAGCGATCGACGTCGCCCTCGTCGCGCACGCCGCCGCCGGTCTGCACCGACAAACCCGTCTGCGTCTTGATCGCCCGCAACAATGCCGACAACGTGTAGCCGCCCGCGCGCGCCGCATCCAGATCGACCAGATGCAGCCAGGCCGCGCCTACCGCTGCATATGCTTGCGCCAAGGGCAAGGGCTCCTGCGCGTACGGCGTCTCGCGCGCGTAATCGCCCTGGGCCAGGCGCACGACCCGGCCGCCGCGTACGTCGATGGCCGGATAGACCTGAAAAACGGCGTTGCGCGCAATCATGGCCGCCACGCGAGAAAATTTCGCAACAGCTTGGCGCCGCAATCGGCCGAACGTTCCGGATGGAATTGCGCGCCGCAGTACAGGCCGCGTCTTACGATCGCCGTGAAGCGATCTCCATGTACCGCCGCAGCCAAAGTATCCGCGCCGACCGGTGCCGCATAGCCATGCACGAAATAGGTGCTATCGCCTTCGCCTATGCCTTCCAGCAACGGATCCTCAGCGACTTCCACCAAAGCGTTCCATCCCATGTGCGGAATACGCACCGCGGAGCTCGGCGACATCTTCCTCACCCGCCCCGGAATCGCGCCCAGGCACGCTGTATCGCCCTCGTCCGAGGACTCGTACAGCAATTGCATGCCCAGGCAGATACCGAGCACCGGCACGGCGGCATCGCGCAGCGCCGTGTCGAAGCCGCGTTCGCGCAGCGCCGCCATGGCCGGCGCCGCCGCGCCCACACCCGGCAGGACGATGCGATCGGCATCCGCCAGTTCCTCGGCATCGCGCACGATCCGCGGCACCGTACCGAGACGCTCCAGCGCATAGCGCACCGAGCCCAGGTTGGCGCCGCCGGCGTCGATCAAAGCGACTCGGGTCATAGCACGCCCTTGGTGCTGGGCAATGCCGAACCTTCGCGCTTGATCGCCTGTCGCAACGCGCGTGCGGTCGCCTTGAAGCAGGCTTCGACCTTATGGTGATCGTTGTCGCCCTGCACTTTCAAATTCAGATTGAGCCCCGCGGCATCGCACAGCGAGCGGAAGAAGTGCGGCACCAGTTCGGTCGGCAGATCGCCGACGCGTTCCCGCCGGAATTCGCCGTCGAACACCAGATAAGGCCGGCCGCCAAAATCCAATGCGACGCTGGCCAGGCTCTCGTCCATCGGCAAGGTGAAGCCGTAACGGCCGATGCCGCGCTTGTCGCCCAAGGCTTCGCGCAAGGCTTGGCCCAAAGCTAGCGCGGTGTCCTCGACGGTGTGGTGCTCGTCCACGCGCAGATCGCCATCGACGCGGATTTCGAGGGCGAAGCCGCCATGTTTGCCGAGTTGCTCAAGCATGTGATCGAAGAACGGCAGGCCGGTTTCGATGCTCGGCTCGGCTTCGCGGTCCAGGTCCAGTTCCACCCGGATCCGCGTCTCGCGCGTGTCGCGCCGCACGCAGGCGCGGCGCGGCGCGTCCGCCAAGGCGTGCGCGATGCCCGGCCAATCCCACTCGCCGCCGAATTGGGGCGTACGCAATTGAAACCCGCGGATGCCGAGATTGGCGGCGAAGGCTAGATCGGTTTCGCGGTCGCCGACCATGGCCGAACGCGCCCAGTCGATGCCGCGGTCTTTCAGATACGGCAGCACCAGGCCCAGACCAGGCTTGCGCGTGGGCTTGTTCTCTTCTGGCAGGCTGTCGTCGATCAGCACGTCGCGAAAGCGAATGCCCTGGCTTTCGAACACTTGCATCATCAGCCGCTGCGGGCCGTCGAACGACGCGCGCGGAAAACGCTCGCTGCCCAGCCCGTCCTGGTTGCTGACGATCACGAACTCGTAGCCGGCATCGCGCAATTTCAGCAACGCGGGGATCGCGTTAGCGACGAAGCGAAGTTTATCGTAAGCGTCGATCTGGAAATCGGCCGGCTCCTCGATCAAGGTACCGTCCCGGTCGACGAACAGGATCGGTTTCATGCGGCCGCCTCGACCGCGCGCAACGCGGCCAGCGCGGCATCGTTCTGTTCCGGCGTGCCGACCGTGATCCGCAACGCGTCGCCGAGTTGCGTCATCGCTCGCATATCGCGAACGACAACGCCGGCCGCCAGCAGACGAGCGAATGCGGTTTCCACGTCGATGAAGCGGACCAACAGGAAATTGGCCTGGGACGGATAGACGCGGCTCACTTCGGGCAATTCCGCAAGCAAAGTCGCGAGCCGCGAACGTTCGCGCCGCGTTTCGCCGACCCGCGCCTTCGTCGCGGCCAAGGCCGGCGGCGTAAGCGCCGCCAACGCCTGCGCCGAGCAAGGCTCGGGTACCGGATATGGCGCTTGGCATCGGCGCAAAGCCTCGATCAGTTTCGGCTCGCCGATCGCGCAGCCTATCCGCACCGCGGCCATGGCATGGGCCTTGGACAGCGTGCGCAAGACGACGATGTTCGGCTCGTCCGCGGCGGCCTCGACCAAGGAGTCCGTATCGGCGAACTCGATGTAGGCTTCGTCGACAACCACGATCGCCCTGCCCTGCAGACGGCGCGCCAAACCGATGACCGACTCTGTGGACGACACGCCGCCGGCAGGGTTGCCGGGCGAGCATACGAAAACCAGTTTGACCGCCTGCGCGATCGCCGCCTCTGCGACTTCGCCGAAATCCGTTCTGAAGTCGACAGTGTCTTCTCGTAACGGCACTTCGACCAGGCGCGCGCCCTGCAAACGAGCGCAGACCGCGTACATACCGAACACCGGCGGCGCGACCAGCACGCCGTCGATTCCCGGCCGGCAGAACGCGCGCACCAACAGGTCGATCGCCTCGTCGCTGCCGCGGCCGATCAGCAAGCGCTCCGGCGCGCAACCGTACAGCGTCGCCAAAGCCTCGCGCAGCCGCTGCGGCTGCGGCTGCGGATAACGGCGCAAGCGGCCATCGGCATCCGTCGAAGCGGCACGGACGGCTTCGTTGGCGTTGAGCCAGATCTCGCCCCGCGCCGTTTCGCTGCGCGCGGAACGGTAGCCGGAGAAATCGCGCAGATCCTCGCGCAGCAGGCGCAATACGCTGTCGTTCATGCCTGCGCCTCCGACAGCCGCAACGCGACGGCGTTGCGGTGCGCGCCCAATCCTTCGGCTTCGGCCAGCACGATCGCGCAAGGGCCGATCGCCAGGATGCCGCGCGGTTGCGCCGATTGCACGCTGATCGCAGTCTGGAAGCTGGCCACGCTCAAGCCGCCGAGCGCCCGCGCCGCGCCGCCGGTGGGCAGGACGTGATTGGTGCCGCTGCAATAGTCGCCGAGCGCTTCGGGCGTCCAATCGCCCAGGAACACCGAGCCGGCGGCCTGCACGCGATCGAGCCAGTCCCGCGGTTCGCGCAGGGCCAGGATCAAGTGTTCGGGGGCGTAGCGATTGCTGATCGCGAAGGCATCGTCCAAGGCGTCGACCTGGATCAGCCGCGACGACGCCAAAGCCTGTGCTGCGATGTCCCGGCGAGACAATTGCGCCAGTTGCAACGACAAGCATCGTTCCACTGCGGCGAGCAGCGCCGCATCGTCGGAAATGAGCAACACCTGCGAATCCGGACCGTGCTCGGCCTGCGACAGCAGGTCCGCCGCGACGAAATCCGGATTCGCGCCGGCATCGGCGATCACCAGCACTTCGGAAGGCCCGGCCGGCATGTCGATCGCCGCACCGTCGGCGCGCATCGACACTTGCCGCTTGGCTTCGGTGACGTAGGCGTTCCCGGGCCCGAACAGTTTGTCGCAACGGGCGATACTTTCGGTGCCGAACGCCATCGCCGCGATCGCCTGCGCGCCGCCGAGTTTGTAGACGCGTTCGATGCCGCACAAGCGCGCGGCGACCAGCACCGCAGGATCGGCGCTGCCGTCCTTGCGCGGCGGCGTACACAGCACGACTTCGTTGCAACCGGCCAGACGCGCCGGCACGCCCAGCATCATTGCCGTCGAAGGCAGCGGCGCGCTGCCGGCCGGCACGTACAAGCCGACTCGGCCGATGCCGCGCACGATCCGCTCGCAGACCACGCCGGGCGCGGTTTCCACTGCGTACGGGCGCTGCATGCCGTCTTCATGGAAGGCTTCGATGCGCTGCGCGGCGGCGATTATCGCCACGCGCAATTCGAGCGGTACCGCCGCTTCGGCCGCGGCGAATTCTTCTGTCGTCACTTCGAATCCATCCGGCGCCACACCATCCAATCGCTCGGTCCACGCGCGCAGAGCGGCATCGCCGCGCTCGCGCACATCGCCGAGGATGGCCGCAACGCCGGCCCGCACTTCCGCCGATATCGCCTGCGCCGGGCGCCTCAAAAGCCGCTCGCGTTGCGGTTCATCGATCGCGCTCCAAAGAACGACAGGAGAAGACGCGTTCATGCGAGCATCCTTTCCACGGGCAGCACCATCAATCCGCTGGCGCCGGCGAGCTTCAGATCTTCGAGCCTTTGCCAGGTCATCGCGCCGTGGCATAAGGCCTGCAGCGCGACCGTGTCGGCGCCATCCACTTGCAGTACGGTCGGCGGCTCCGCGTCGGGCAACAGCTTCATCAAAGCCGGCAGGGTTTGCCGCTGCGTTTGAAACATCAGCAGCTTGCTATGTCTGAGCCGCAGCACGCCGTCCAGCCGGCGCAGCAGCAGCGCGGACAGTTCGGCGCGCGCGTCGGCGAAGGGCGCGGCCGGTCCGGCCAATACCGCTTCGCTCTGCAACAGAGTCAAAACCGGCTTGAGCTGGTTCGCGGCCAGGGTCGCGCCGCTGGACACCAGATCGCAGATCGCATCAGCTTGGCCGAGCCGCGGCGCGATCTCGACCGATCCTGATAGCGACACTACCTCCGCGGCGATGCTTTGTTCGCGCAACCATGTCTGCAACAACGACGGATAACTGGTGGCGATGCGCTTGCCCTGCAGTTGCGCCGGCCCGTCCCAGTTCCAGCCATCGGGCACGGCGATGTCCAGACGACAGCCGCCGAAACCGAGCGCGCGCCACTCGCGGTATTTGTCTTGGCCGGAACCGTTCGCGCGCTGCAGCGCCTGTTCGGCCAGCACGTTGCGGCCGACGATGCCCAGGTCGCAGACGCCGTCGGCAATGAGGCCGGGGATGTCGTCGTCGCGCACCAGCAGCAGGTCGACCGGCAGGGTTTCGCCGTAACAGAACAGCCGGTCGCGGCTTTCGCGCCAGCTCAGGCCGCAGGACGCGAGCAAGGCGCGCGCCGGCTCGCTGAGCCGGCCGGATTTTTGGATGGCGACGCGCAGACGGTCGCGCGCCGCCGGCAAGGCGGAAGGGCTCATGGCGGGCACGCTCAATGCGAGGAGATCAGGCGCGGATGCTGGCGCTTGGCGGCGGCCGCGTAACCGCCGGCACCGCGTTCCAGGGTGCGGGCGACGCGGCCGATGGTGGTGACGCTGACCAGGGTGCGGTCGTGGATCTGGCGATAAGGCACGCCCTGCAGCAGCAAGGGCACTACCCGCCAGCGGTCGGCCATGGCCTCGAGCTCGGCCGGCGTGCACAGGTCTTCGAGGAAGGCGCGCACGTCCTCGGGCCGGTCCAGCGACGCGAGCGCTTTCGCCAAGGCCTTCAGGGAGGCATCGGCGTCGCGTTCCGGCAGGGGCTCTGGGCGTTGTTTCATTGCGTTAATGTATTAGCGTGTTAATACATTAGCCGTGAATCTTATCCAAGTCAAGCGGAGGAGCTCCGCCTCGAACGTAGAGTCGAGCCTGCTCGACTGCTCTGCCGTACGGTAAAACCAAAGCAGTCGAGCAGGCTCGACTCTACAAAGGCGGAGAATGGCTCCTCCCCCTACTTCCTGCCTATTCAAACCGCCTGCGACGCCAGCGTAGATTGGCGATTGCCCTCGCCAAAGGTCGCCGCCATGAACCACGTCGCCATCGCAGCGGTCCAGGCCGCCCTGGGCGCCACCTTTGCCTGGATCCTGCTTGCGGTCCTGCGCGGGCGCACCGATGCGCGCGGACTGGCCCGGGGCTTCCTGCTGGCCTGCGTGCTGCTGGCGCTGGGGAACCTGTTGGGCGTCGCGGCTGTGTCGCTGGGCGGCGATGCGACCGCGAGCGCGGTGCGCCCGGCCCTGCGCCTGCTACGGTTGGCGGATTGGCCCCTGACCGGAATCGCGATCGTGCTGGCCGGCATCGCAGCCGTGGGCAGGCACGGGACGGATGCGCCCTCGCCGGCAAGCGCCTTCGCATTCCGGCCCGAGACGGTCGCAGGATTGTCCGTCTACGTCGCCCTGGGCTTCTTCGCTTTCGAAATCGGCAAAGCAGCGCACGACGCCGAAATGCGCCAGTTCTTCCTGAGTTCTGGCCTGCCGGTCTGGTTCATGTACGCGGTGATGGCGGCCGAGATCGCCGGCGCCGTCGGCTTGATGTTCGAACGCTCACGGCCTTATGCGGCGCTGTGGCTGGCCGCCATCATGGTCGGCGCGATCGGCACGCATGTGCGCAACGGCGATCCGTTTTCGGATTCGCTGGATGCGCTCCGGATGCTGCTGGTGACGCTTTCTATCTTCGCGCTGTATCGTCGTAACCGTAGCCCGGGTTGACCGCAGCGATACCCGGGAAATCCGCCGCGACGTGCCCCGGGTATCGCTGCGCTCGACCCGGGCTGTTCAACCGCTGCGGGAAGCCGCCAGCAAACCACCATCGGCCACCAGCCGCACCGCCGCGGCCACTTCGCCGTCCATCGCGCGATCGCGATCCAGGAACGGGATAGTCTCGCGCAACGCCGCATGCGCGCGTGCGACGGCGGCACCAGGGTGGAACGATTCGGCCGCGGACAACTCCGCACGCAGCGCATCCACTTCGGCGACGAACTGCGCGGGATCGGCGCCGTTCTGCGGCCCGCCCTGCACTTTAGCCGCGAACCCGTTGGCGTCGCTGCGATCGGCCAAGGCCCGCGCCGCATTGATCATGTCGCGGCGCAAATCCAAGGCTTGAGCCGCGGTGTACAGTTCCAGCGCCAATACCTTGCCCAAATCGTCGGCCATCGCCAGCACGTGGCGCGCCTCGTTGGCGCCCATCGACACGTGGTCCTCGGCATTGGCCGAAGTCGGAATGGAATAGACCGAAGCCGGCATCGCCCGACTGGCCAAATCGTTGACGATGGCCGCGGCGGTGTACTGCACGATCATGAAACCGGATTCGGTGCCGTCCTCGTTGCCGATCAGGAACGGCGGCAGGCCGTCGTTCGTGGCCGGGTCGACCAGTTTGTTGAGACGGCGCTCGGAAATCGACGCCAGCACCGGGATCGCCGCTTTCACGTAACTCATTGCCAGCGCCAGCGGCATGCCGTGGAAATGGCCGGCGGAGATCACCTGCTGTTCCACATGCTCGGCCTGCGCGTCCGGGAACACCAGCGGGTTATCGGTCACTGCGTTGAGTTCGATGTCGAGCACGCGCTTGGCTTGCTCGACCGCGTCGCGCACCGCGCCGTGCACCTGCGGGATGCAGCGCAGCGAATAGCTGTCCTGCGGCTGATGCTTCTTGCCGCCGCGGAAAGGCTTGAAACGCTGGTAGAACTTCTCACGGCCGTGACGCTGCGACGCCGGCACCCAATCCCAGCCGATATCGAAACCCAGCGCCTGCGCATCCGCGCTGTCCCAGCTTTGCGGCAGCCACTGCCGGAAACGCGGCACCAGGTGATACGGGATGTCGGCCAAGGTCGACCCCGACAACAGCGAACGCAGGTTCGCCGCGGTCTTCACTTGTCCCGGATGCGGACGCAGCGCATGCACTTCTTCGGCGAAGGCGCCCAGGCGCCCGGCGAAGGCGTCGATGGTCATCGCCGCGGCCAAATCGGCGGTATCCAGCAGATCGTCCAGTTTCTGCAGCGCGAGCACGCCGGTGGCCAGCATCTGCGCGGTGCCGTTGTTCAGCGCCAGGCCTTCCTTGTACGACAACGACACTGGCGACAAGCCGGCACGCTGCAGCGCCTGCGCGCCGGGCATGCGCTCGCCATCGTAAAAAGCTTCGCCGCCGCCGAGCAGGACGATGGCCAGATGCGACAGCGGCGCCAGGTCGCCGCTCGCGCCGACCGAACCCAGTTGCGGCACCACCGGCACCACGCCGGCGTTGAGCATGGCGGCCAGCGCCTGCAAGGTTTCCACGCGGATGCCGGAATGCCCGCGCAGCAAGGTGTTGATGCGGATGCACAGCATGGCCCGCACTACATCCGCAGCGAACGGCTCGCCGACGCAGACCGCGTGGGTGACGATCAGGTTGCGCTGCAGTTCTTCGTGCAGCGAACGGCCGGAGGGCGCGGCGCCTGGCAGCTCGTCGCGCAAAGGATGACTGCCCAGCAGCTTGTCAGCATTGCTGCCGAAACCGGTGGAAACTCCGTAGATCGGTTCCTCGCGGCGGACTTGTTCGGCGAGGAAAGCGGCGGCGCGTTCGACCGCTTTCAAAGCCGCCGGATCCAGTTCGACCGGGGCGCCGTGCGCCACTTCCACCAATTGGCGGCGAGTCAGGGATCGTCCGTCCAGACGGATCGGTTTCATGCGTCGTATTCCGGAAAAATTAGGGGGAGGACGAACCGACGGCGCGCCATTGCTCGCGCTCCACCAGCAAGGTGCGCGCGAGATCCGCTTCGGCGGCCTCGAACTGTTCGCCGCGGCGCAAGTCCTTCACCGCGACCATGCCGCGCGCCGCTTCGTCGCTGCCGCGGATCACCACGAAGCGGATACCGGCGCGGTCGGCGTACTGCAATTGCTTGGCGAGCTTGCGCGGCTCCAGCTGGGTTTCGACGTTCAAACCGGCGGCGCGCAATTGCTGCGACAAAGCCAATGCATGGTCCAGACCTTCTTCGTCGAGCAAGGTCACCAGCGCATCGACCGAGCTTTCCGCGGTCGCGACGATGCCCGTTTCGCGCAATTGCCAGAACAGGCGAGTGAGGCCGATCGAGATGCCCACGCCCGGCAGTTTCGATTTGGTGTAGTGGCTGGCCAGGTTGTCGTAACGCCCGCCCGAACAAATCGAGCCGATCTGCGGATGCGCATCCAGCGTGGTCTCGTAAACCATGCCGGTGTAGTAATCCAGGCCGCGCGCGATCGACAGGTTCACCGCATAGCGCGATTCGGTCACGCCCATCGCCTTCAGCCGCTGCAGCACTTCGCGCAGCTCGTCGCGGCCTTCCTCGAACAAAGCCGAACCCGGCCCCAGGGCCGCGAGTTGGGCCAATGCGTCGTCGTGCCCGCGCGAGCGCACTTGCGAGAACGCCATCAGTTTGGCGACGGTTTCCGCCGACAGACCGAAGCCCTCGCCTTCCAGCGTCGCCGCCACGGCTTCCTGGCCGCGCTTGTCCAGCTTGTCGATTTCGCGCAGCACCGCCACTTGGCGTTCGCCCTCGATGCCCAGCCCTTCGAAATAGCCGCGCAGCAGCTTGCGGTGGTTGAGCTGGATGGTGAAGTCGCCGATCGCAAGCGCTTCGAACACCGCGCTGATCACGGCCGGAATTTCGGCGTCGTGGCGGATCGACAGCGCGTCCTTGCCGATCACGTCGATGTCGCACTGGTAGAACTCGCGGAAGCGGCCGCGCTGGGCGCGTTCGCCGCGGTAGACGCGCTGCATCTGGTAGCGGCGGAACGGAAAGGCCAGATCGTGCTCGTGCTCGGCCACGTAGCGGGCCAGCGGCACGGTCAGGTCGAAGCGCAGCGCCAATTCCGGCAGTCCATCCGCCGACTTCTCGAGCGCGCCGGTGGATTGCACGAAATACACCTGGCGTTCGGTCTCGCCACCGGATTTGGTCAGCAGCACCTCGGACAGTTCCATCACCGGCGTTTCCACCGGCAGGAAGCCGAAGCGTTCGAAGGTGAGCCGGATGGTGTCCAGCATGCGCTGGAACGCGATCTGGTCGCGCGGCAGCAGCTCCATGACTCCAGGCGGCGTGCGGGGCTTGATCAAGCGGGTACTCCAACAACGGGATGCGAAGACCGCACAGTGTAACGGCCCGCCTGCTGCTTCCCTCTCCCTTTACGGGAGAGGGGACAGGCCCGAAGGGCCAGGGAGAGGGTTCGGCTTTTGGTGGAATGCTTCCGCTGACGTTGACCTGCGATTGTTCTTGAGATCACCGCAAAAGCCGAACCCTCTCCTGGCGCTACGCGCCTATCCCTCTCCCGTAAAAGGGAGAGGGCAAAGCAACGAGCGCCCCTCGATTCGCCTTCAAGGCTTGCCCCAACCCCGCCCCCATCACTACAATGCGCGGCTCACCTGTCGGGGTGTAGCTCAGTCTGGTAGAGCGCTACGTTCGGGACGTAGAGGTCGCAGGTTCGAATCCTGTCTCCCCGACCATCCGGTGAAATCCCCCTTCTCTGACTAAGCCCGCTCGGGACCCCGAGTTCGGGCTTTTTGCTTTTTTGCCCGGCAGAAACTGGCATGGTTTTTGCTTGGATACACATTAAAATGTGAACTACGTCACAAACGACGATTCACCCATTCCCCCACGGAAGAGAGGGTTTCCACATGCCCATTGCCCGACCCGCGCCCCTGGCGCTGGCCTTGCTGCTGGCTTCTGCGTCGTATTCCTGCCCCTCGACGGCAGGAACTGACGCTTCCCGGCAATCCGGCCCCCAGGCGTCGTTGGCCGAAATCCGCCGCTTGCGCGATGAGCGGCAATGGCTGCCGGCCTTGGCCTTGATCGAGAAGGAAGCCGCCGCGCATCCGGACGACGCGACCTTATATGTGTTGCGCGTGCACACCTTGTCCGAACTCGGCGCGCGCGAACGCGCCTGGGCGCTGTACCGCGCCCGCCCGGAATTGTTCGGCGCGGAAGAAGCGCAGCGGATCGAGCTCGACCGCCTGGCGCGCAGTACCATGGCCAGCGCCTATTTCACCGCCGACGAAGCCCGCCGCCTGGACGACGCCCGTGCGACCGACGCCGCCGACGCCGACTATCTGGCGCGGGTCGGGCTGGATACCTCCCGCATGCCGCTGCGCATGCGCTTCGACCGCCTGGAACTGCTGAACCGACTTGAGCGCCACCGGGAGGTGGTGACCGAGTACGAGCGCCTGCGCGCCGAAGGCCACGAACTGCCGGCGTACGTAGCCGCGCCGGTCGGCGGCTCGCTGATGGAACTGAAGCGGCCCGAGGAGGCCGCTCCGCTGCTCGAAAAGGCCATCGCCAATACCGCGGACAACGATCCGAACAAGATCCAGCTGCAAATCCTGCATGCCTATGCGCTGATGGAATCCGAGCGGTTCGACCTGGCCTTGCCCGAATTCAAAGCGCTGGCCGATGCCAATCCGGCCTGGCGCTACACGCGCGATGCCAAGCGCCCGTACGAGAACTGGAACCGCTACCACGCCGATTTGAACTACGCCATGGCGCGCTCCTACGGCCACGACCTGGCCGGCGCGCAGCGCGAACTGGAAGCAATGGCCGCCATCGCTCCCGACGATTCCGGCCTGCTGGCCTCGCTCGGCTCGGTCTACGACCGCCGCGGCTGGCCGACCCTCGCGCTGCAACGGCACCGCATGGCCACCACCGTCGATCCGTTGAACGTGGATGCGCGCGGCGGCCAGGTCGAAGCGCTTCTGGAACTGCAACGCAGCGATGAAGCCAGGCCGATCTACGAACAGCTGCAGACGCTCTACCCGGAAACCCAGCACTCCTTGACCCAGCGCCGCATATGGCAGCAGCACACCGGCTGGCAGGCCCGTATCTTCGCCGGCGGCGGGCGCAGCCGCAGCCGCAACGGAGGCGTCAGCGCATCGCCGGTGGGCGAACGCGACGGCATCTACGGCGCGGAAGTCGAAACCCCGTTGTTCGACGACCGCTGGCGGCTGACGGCGGGCTATGCCGACCGTTTCTCCGATTTCGGCGGCAGCCGCATCCACGATCGCCGCCTCGGCGCGGGCGTGCGCTACGCCTACGACCGTTTTGGCGCGCATTTGCAGGTCAACCGCTCTCACGACGAGCTCGACGTCACCGGTGCCGCCTTGGATCTGACCTGGCGCTTCAGCGATACGCTCGACGGCGGCCTGGGCTTCCGCAAGGACGATCCCGAAGCTTCCCTGCAGGCTCGCGCCGCAGGCATCGGCGCCGATTCGGCCGCGGCGACGCTGGATTGGCATCCGAGCGAACTGACCCGCGTCATCGGCAACGTGCAGGCCTATCGGTTCGACGACGGCAATCGCCGCCAGGCGCTCGGCGTCGATCTCGACCAGCGTCTGCTGACGCGGCCGCATTTCCTGTTGAACGGGCTGGCCACGCTGTATGCCAGCCGCGGCACGCGCGAAGACGCACCGTACTTCAATCCTTCGCGCGACGCTTCGCTGGATATCGGCGTCCGTGCCGACCACATCGCCTGGCGCCGCTACGACCGCCATTTCCGCCACCGGCTGACCGCGATGGTGGGCCCTTACTGGCAGGAGAACTTCGGCACGGCCTGGGTGCCGTCGCTGCGTTACGAACACGAGTGGCAGTTCGCGCTGGGGCGCGTGCTGACGTACGGCGTCAACTGGTCGCGCCCGGTCTACGACGGGCAGCGCGAGCGCCACATTGGCTTCGATGCCGAATTCCGCTGGGGGAAATGAGAATGCACCGTCACCGTCTCGCTAATTTCCTGATCCGGCTCCTGCTGTCGTCTAGTCTGCTGTGCGCGTTCGCCGCGTCCGCAGCCGAACCTGCTTCGCCGTTGCTCGTGCTGAACTACCACGACGTGCGCGACGACGTCGCCCCCAAAGGCGATTACGACGCGTATGCGATCAGCACGCAAAACCTCGCCGCGCACTTCGATTGGCTGGCCGCGCAGGGCTACCGCCCCGTCAGCCTGCAGCAAGTCATCGACAGCGCCGAAGGGCGCGCCAAGCTGCCCGACAAAGCCGTGCTGCTGACCTTCGACGACGGCATGCGCAGCGCGTATACGCATGTCTTCCCGTTGCTGCGCGCTTATCGTTATCCCGCTCTGATGGCGGTGATCACCGATTGGGTGGACCTGACGCCGGGCAAGACCGTCGATTTCGGCCGCCCGCTCGGCCACGACGATTTCGTCACCTGGGCGCAGCTGCGCGAAATGCAGGATTCGGGGCTGGTCGAGATCGCCTCGCATACCCACGATCTGCACCACGGCATCCTCGCCAACCCGCAAGGCAACATGAAGCCCGCCGTCGTCACCCGCGTCTACGATGCGGATAGCGGCAAATACGAGAACGAAGCCGCCTACCGCACCCGCATCCGCGGAGATCTGGCTCGCAGCAAGGACACGATCGCGCAACGCTTGGGCCGCGCTCCGCGCTCGGTGGTGTGGCCGTACGGCGCGGAAAACAGCGTCGCCGACGCGATCGCGCGCGACCTGGGCATGGGCATCACCTTCGATCTGGAAGGGCGCCGTACCCAGATCGACCGCGGCCTCGAAGGACTGGCCCGTCTGCTGATCACCGACAATCCGACGGCCGCTGAACTCGCCGTGGACCTGCGTCGCGACTTGGCGCTGGAAGGCCTGCGCGCGATGCAAGTGGACCTGGATGCGGTCTACGATCCCGATCCGCAGCAACTGACGCGCAACATCGACGCGCTGATCGAACGCGTGAAGCGGGTCGGCCCGAATCGCGTGTTCCTGCAGGCCTTCGCCGATCCGGACGGCAACGGCTCGGCCGATGCCTTGTATTTCCCGAACCGCTATCTGCCGGTGCGCGCGGATCTTTTCAGCTTCGTCGCCTGGCAATTGGAAACCCGTGCCGAGACCCAGGTCTACGCTTGGCTGCCGGTGCTGGGTTTCGAGCCGGCCGATGCCGGACAGCGCCGCACCCTGGCTATCGCCGGCGCCGATCCCAAGGACATCTTCCGCCTCGACTTCACCAAGCCGGAAGCGCGTGCGCTGATCGAAGGGATCTACGACGACCTCGCCGCCAACGCGTCCTTCGCCGGGCTGCTGTTCCACGACGACGCCTTCCTTCGCGACAACGAGTTGACCGCGCTCGGCAGCGACCCGGCCAAGCGCACCCAGGCCTTGATCGATTTCACCCACGACCTGGAACGCGTCGCGGAGAAATGGCGGCCCAAGCTGAAGACCGCGCGCAATCTATACGCCGGTACGGTGCTCGACCCGGCCAGCGAAGCCTGGTTCGCGCAGCGCCTGGACGCTTTCAACCGCGCTTACGACTACACCGCGCTGATGGCCATGCCCTGGCTGGAAAGCGAAGGCAAGCGTCCGCAACGCTGGATGCAGCGGTTGGTGGACGCGGTGCGCGCGCACGATCCGAATTTCGAGAAAACGGTCTTCGAATTGCAGACCGTGGACTGGAACACGCGTTCGCCGATCCCCGAACGCGAACTGCTGCTCCAGTCCAGAGCGCTGAAGTCCGCCGGCGTCCGCCATCTGGCCTGGTATCCGGACGACTTCATCGCCAACCGTCCCAGCCTGGAAACCGCGCGCGAGGTGATCTCCGCGCGCAACTTCCCTTATCCGGAGAAATGAGGCCATGAATCCCATCCTCTCCGTGCTGTTCCAGTTCGCGTTCTTCTATCCGATCGTGATGTCGTTCTTCTGGATGGCGGGCGGCCTGTACTACTACTTCCGGCGCGAACGCCGGTCGCCGCCGCGCACGCAGCCGCCGGCGATCGAAAATCCGCCGTTCGTGTCGATCCTGATCCCCTGCTTCAACGAAAGCGCGCAGGTCGAAGAAACGATGGCGGCCGCGATGGCGCAGCGCTATCCCGACTTCGAAGTGATCGCGATCAACGACGGCAGCAGCGACGACACCGCCGAGAAGCTCAACTCGCTGGCGGCCCGCTACGAACGCCTGCGCGTGATCCACCTGGACCGCAATCTGGGCAAGGCCAACGCCATGCGCATGGGCACGCTGGCGGCGCGCTCGGAGTACCTGGTCTGCATCGACGGCGACGCGCTGCTGGACGAGTACGCCACGCACTGGATGGTTTGGCACCTGATGTCCGGGCCGCGTGTCGGCGCGGTCACCGGCAATCCGCGCATCCGCAACCGCTCCACCCTGCTCGGCCGGCTCCAGGTCGGCGAGTTCTCGTCGATCATCGGCATGATCAAGCGCGCCCAGCGCGTTTACGGCCGCCTGTTCACCGTGTCGGGCGTGATCAGCGCGTTCCGCCGCACCGCGCTGCACCGCATCGGCTACTGGGCCGACGACATGGTGACCGAGGACATCGACATCAGCTGGCGCCTACAGATGGACCACTGGGACATCCGCTACGAGCCGAACGCGCTGTGCTTCATCCTGATGCCGGAAACGCTGAAAGGCCTGTGGAAGCAGCGCCTGCGCTGGGCGCAGGGCGGCGTGGAAGTGATGCTGCGCCATACCCGCGATCTGCTGAGCTGGCGCAAGCGCCGGATGTGGGCGGTGCTGTTCGAATACATGCTCAGCGTGGCCTGGGCCTACATCATGCTGTTCATCATGCTGCTGTGGCTGGTCGGCCTGTTCGTGCCGATGCCGGAGCAGCTGTACGTGCGCACCATCCTGCCGTCGTGGCACGGCGTGATCCTGGCGATGGTGTGCCTGACCCAGTTCGCGGCCAGCCTGATCATCGACCGGCGCTACGAAACCGGCGTAGGCCGCAACTACTACTGGATGATCTGGTACCCGATCGCGTACTGGATGCTCAGTCTGTTCACCACCGTCACCGCCGTACCCAAGACCTTGCTCAAACGGCGCCGAGAGCGCGCCACCTGGATTAGTCCGGATAGGGGGATCCGATGAAATTCGATTCGCACGTCATCTATAAGCCGCGTTCCCAGCCCGCCTTGCAGCGCGGGTTCTTCAGCGTGGTCACGTTCGCGTTCTGGCTGGCCTACGCCTATTTGTGGCTGCCGCTGTTGACACTATTCCTGTGGCTGATCGGTATCCGCACGGCGGTGTTCGAGCTGTACCTGCGCGAACACCAGGTCGAGCCCTTCCTGCTGATCTCGTTGCCGACGCTGGCCCTGGCCAGCGCGGTGATCCTGATCGCCTGGGCCGAATACAACCGTTGGCGGTTCCGCGACAAGGATCGCCGCGCCGCCCATCCGGATGTCGGCCGGCAGGAGATCGCGCGCGCGTTCGGCAGCAGTCAGGAAGTCGCGCTGTCCTTGTCCAACAGCAAGGTGGCCGTGCTGCGCATGGACGATTCGGCCGCGCCGGTCGGCGTGTCCACCGTAGCCTGAGTTCTTGCTTTTGTGGGAGCGGCTTCAGCCGCGAGCTCTTTCGATTTTGCAACGAACTGGAAAAAGAGCTCGCGGCTAAAGCCGCTCCTACAAAAAAAGCGCGGCGCAACGCTTTGTTGCGTCGCGGACGCGGCAGTCCGTCGCCGCTCCGGATAGAATGGGCGATGGCCTCCCCCGCCTCTTCTTCCGCCGCCGCTTCGTGGAACGGCCGCGCGCTGGTCCTGTTCGGCATCGCCTTGTCGGCCTTCAACCTGCGCACGGCGGTCACGTCGCTCACGCCGTTGCTCGGCGATCTGGGCAAGCTGTTCGGTTTCGGTTCGACCATGACCGGCGTGCTGGGCATGCTGCCCAGCGCCGCGTTCGCCGTCTTCGGCGTGGCGACGCCGGCGATCGCGCATCGGCTGGGGCTGGAACGTTCGGCTTTGTTGTCGATGCTGCTGGCGGCGCTCGGCCTGGTGCTGCGCTCGCTGGCCGACAGCACCACCGGATTGCTGATCGGCTCGATCATCGCCTTGGCCGGCATGGGCATGGGCAACGTGGTCCTGCCACCGCTGGTCAAGCGCTATTTCGCCGATCGCGTCGGCGCGGTCAGCACGCTGTACATCACGGTGCTGCAATTCGGCACCATCCTGCCCGCGCTGGTCGCCGTGCCGCTCGCAGCGGAAGCCGGCTGGCGCGTTTCGCTCGGCGCTTGGGCCTTGGTCGCGATCGCGGCGGCGCTGCCCTGGATCGGCGTGCTGCAGATCGAACGCCGCAAGGATTCGGCGCTGGCGCGCCGTCACGACCGCGCCGTAACCGCCGACGACGAAGCGCCGGAACTCGCTGCGCCGCCGGCGCGCGGCCGCGCTTGGCGATCGCCCGTCGCCTGGGGCATGGCGCTGATGTTCGGCATGACTTCGCTGATCACCTATTCGATGTTCACCTGGCTGCCCAAGCTGCTGGTCGAAGCCGGCGCGACGCCGGGATTCGGCGGCGCGATGGTGGCGCTGTTCTCCACCTTGGGCCTGATCAGTTCCATCGCGATGCCGGCGCTGGCCGTGCGCGTCGCCAATCCTTTTCCGATCGTGCTGGCTTGCGCCGCCTGCCATCTTTCGGCCTTCGCCGGTTTGCTGTTCGCGCCGATGGCGTTGCCCGTGCTATGGGTGGCCCTGCTGGGCCTCGGACCGAGCACGTTTCCGCTGGCGCTGACTTTGATCAACTTGCGCACGCGCGGACCGGCGGGCTCGGCCGCGTTGTCGGGCTTCATGCAAGGCGTCGGCTATGCGCTGAGCTGTTTGGGACCGCTGCTGTTCGGCGTGCTGCACGATCTGAGCGGAGGCTGGATGGTGCCGTTCGCGATGCTCGGCGTCAGCGTGGCGGTGCTGTTGTACGGCGGCTGGCTGGCCTGTCGGCCGCGGATGCTCGAAGACAGTTGGTAATCCCGCTTTTTTAAGCCCTCCCCTTCAAGGGGAGGGTTGGGTGGGGATGGTTTGAGTCGCGACTCGAAACCCATCCCCATCCCCTTGAAGGGGAAGGGGAAAAGCCACAGCCCCGGATCACTTCACCGGCAAACTGACGAAACTCGCATTCTGCGGCGAGGTCCACACCCGCTGCGTAGCTTTGCGGTAATCGCCCGGCTTGGCGAAGAAAATGTTGTCGACGAAAGTCTGCGGGTTTCGGTCGTACAGCGGGAACAAGCTCGATTGCACCTGCACCATCACCCGATGGCCCGGCAGGAACACGTGATTGGTCGTCGGCATCACGAACTTGTACGGCAGCGGCTGATTCGGCGCGATCGCCTTCGGATGCTCGAAGCTCTCGCGGTAGCGGCCGCGGAAGATCGCCAGCGACACGGCCAGTTCGTAACCGCCCATTTCCGGCGACGAAGCCATCGTTTCGGGATAGACGTCGATCAGTTTCACCACCCAATCGCTGTCGCTACCGCTGGTCGAGGCTTGAAGGTTCATTTCCGGCGCGCCGGAAATGCGCAGCGGCGCGGTCAGCGGTTCGCTGACGAAGGTCAGCACGTCGGTGCGGCCATCGACGAAGCGCTGGTCCTTCACCAGCCAGGTCGTCCAGGTTTCGCGATCGCTCATCCGCGACGGACGCGGCACGAACGGCACCGGCTTGGCCGGATCGGAAACGTATTCGTCGTATTCGCCCTGCCCCGCGGCCGGCGCTTCGAACGAAAGCTTGCCGCCGGCGTGCAGATACAACGGTTTCGGCTGCGCCGCGCAGCCCGAGGCGCAGCTCAGCGGCCAGGACGGGAAGCGGTCCCAATGGTTCTCGCCGGTGTTGTAGATGAAGACCGGCGGCGTATCGGCTTTCGGCGCGCCTTCCACGAGGTATTGATCGAAGAACGGCTTGAGCACGTCGCGCCGGAACTGCAGCGCGGTGTCGCCGTCCCACTTCAACGCGCCCAGCGAAGCCGCACCGACATTCACCTGGCTATGCCGCCACGGGCCCATCACCAGATAATTCATGTCGTTGTTCGAATCCCTGGGCTCCATAGCCGGATAGCTGTGGATCGCACCCCACATGTCTTCCTGGTCCCAAAGGCCTTGCAGCCACATCGTCGGCACTTTCAGCGGCGTGCGCGCCATTACCTTGTCCAGCGCTTGCTCCCGCCAGAACGCGTCGTAGGCCGGGTGTTCTACGATCTTGCGCCAGAACGGAAGCTGTTCGATGCCGTGCGCCTTGCCGTAATCGCCGGCCGAACCGTAGCGGAGGAACACCGTGTAGTCGTCGTAGCCTTCGTTGACGACCGGCTTGCCCTTGCTCCTATCCGAGGTCTGCCCGGTGAAGTAATTGAAATTGGTCTGGCGGAAAGCGCCGAAATTGAACCAGTCGTCGCCCATCCATCCATCGACCATCGGACTTTCGGGCGCGGCGACCTTCAGCGCGGGATGCGGATCGACCAAGGCCATCACCACCGTGAAGCCTTCGTACGACGAGCCGATCATGCCGACCCGGCCGTTCGATTCCTTCACATTCTTGACCAGCCAATCGATGGTGTCCCAAGCGTCGGTGGAGTGATCGACCTTGGTGTTGTTGAGCGGTCCTCGCAGCGGCCGCGTCATCACGTAATCGCCTTGCGAACCGTATTTGCCGCGAACGTCTTGGAATACGCGGATGTAGCCGTCGCGGACGAAAACTTCGTCGCCTTCCGGCAAGATGTCGATCATCTTCGGCGAATCCATGCGGCTGACGCGGCCGCTGGCGTCGTAGGGCGTGCGGGTCAGCAGGATCGGGGCGTTCTTCGCGCCTTTAGGCACCACGATGACCGTGTGCAGCTTGATGCCGTCGCGCATCGGGACCATCACGTCGCGCTTTTCGAAGTCGTAAGCGGCAGTGGGCGCAACGAACTTCTTGCCGGTGATGTCAGGCGCCATCGGCGATGTCTGCGCCAGAGCCGATCCTGCGCAAGCCGCGCTCGCCAGCAGGAGCCAATGGGAACGACGTACGGCTGCGCGCATGAAAGCTCTCCCCGATGCCAATCTTCGACTTTAGCGCCGCGTCCGAGTCGAGCCAACGTGACTTCTGGCAGGGTGTCTATCAGCGAGAGCGAAACGCAGGCCTTCTGCAGGCCGGACCTCACCCCAGCGCAGCCAACCGCTCCCGCAATACGTCCAGGCGAAGGTCGCCGGCGGCACCGGGAGATACGCGCTGCTTCAAACTTTGCGCAGGATCGCCCTCGCTCCAGCGCTGAGGATCGGCGGCCTGCTTGTAAGCATCGCGGAACGGCACGCCCTGCTTGGCCAGGTCCACCGCCAGATCGGTGGCGTACATCGACGGCTCAAGCGCCGCGCGCATCCGATCCGCACGCCATTCGAGATTGCGCAACAGATCCGGAAGCAGCGCCAGCGCGCCCAGGCCCTTACTGAAACCGTGGAACAGCGCGCCCTTGCTCAACTGCAGATCGCGGTGGTAACCCGACGGCAGCGACAGCAATTGCTCGATCTCGCAACGCGCCGCGGCCACGCTGGCGTAACTGCCGCGCATCAGCTCGACCACGTCGGGGTTGCGCTTGTTGGGCATGATCGAACTGCCGGTGGTGTACTGCGCCGGCAACGCGACGAAGCCGAACTCGGCGCTGGTGAACAGGCTCAAGTCCCAGGCCAGGCGGCGCAGGTCCAGCATTGCGCTGCCCAGCGCTTCGAGCGCGGCCATCTCGAACTTGCCGCGCGAAAGCTGGGCGTAGGTCGGCGAAACCTGCAGACGGCCGAAATCCAACGCGGAACAGGCATGTCCGCGATCCAAAGGCAGGTTGACGCCATAACCGGCTGCGGTGCCGAGCGGATTCGCGTCCAGCCATGCCTGCGTTTCCGCGGCGCGTACCGCATCGTCGATGAAAGCCTCCGCCCATCCGGCCCACCACATGCCCAGCGAAGACACCACGGCGCGCTGCAAATGGGTGTAACCCGGCAACGGCACATCGGCTTCGGCCTGCGCGCGGGCCAAGGCGATGCCGGCGGTTTCTTTGCACAGTTGTTGCGTTCGCGCGAGCTTTTCCTTCAGCCACAAACGCGTGGCCACTAGGATCTGATCGTTGCGGCTGCGGCCGGTGTGGATGCGGCGGCCCGCATCGCCCAGACGTTCGGTGAGCCGCGCTTCGATCGCCGAATGACCGTCTTCGAATTTTTCGTCCAGGACGAAAACGCCGTTGCGGAAATCGGCTGCCAGCGCGTCGAGTTCGTGCAGCAAGCGCACCAATTCGTCCTGCGACAGGATGCCGATGCGTTGCAAGCCTTCGGCGTGCGCCTTGCTGGCGGCGATGTCGTGCAGGAAGAATTCGCGGTCCAGGATCACGTCGTCGCCAGCCAGGAAGGCCTGGATTTCCGTGTCGACCGCGACACCGGGTTTTTGCCACAAGAGGTCGGACATATCGTTTCCTTACCGCCTTTGCTCTTCGTAGGAGCGGCTTTAGCCGCGAGCTTCTTACTTCACAGGTAGCGGATCAAGAGCTCGCGGCTAAAGCCGCTCCTACGAAGAGCAAAAGCCGCTCTATAGGGGAATTCCTGCCCATTCGTCGAAACCGAAGGCCAGATTGAGGTTTTGCATGGCCTGCGTCGCCGCACCTTTGAGCAGGTTGTCGAGCGTAGCCACCGCCACCAGGCGCCGGCCGTCTTCGGACAACGAGAAGCCGCCGATCTCGACCCCATGCTTGCCGGCGATGCGACTGACCCAGGGTGCGCCTTCGACCACCGCCACCAAGGGTTCATCGCGATAACGGTCGCGGTAGCGTTTTTCGACCTCATCCGACGAAATCGGCTCGGCCAGGTGCATGTTCGCGGTGATCGTCAGACCTCGGAAATGCGGCGCGACGTGCGGCATGAATTCCACCGCCATGCCCGAGTGCCTGCTCGCTTCACGTTCGTGGATATGCCCGGTCAGGCTGTATGGCATCAGATTTTCGCGCAGCTTCTCCACATCGTTCTTGTCCGACGGCGCGGTGCCGGCGCCGGAATAGCCGGACACGCCGAAGCATTGCACCGCCCCGGACAACAGATCGCGCATCGGTGCGATCGCCAGCTGCATCGCGCTGGCGTAGCAGCCCGGATTGCTGATCCGCTTCTGGCCGCGGTATCCGATGCGGGTCAGTTCAGGCAAGCCGTAATACCAGCCGTCGTCGAAGCGGTAGTCGGCGGATAAGTCGACGATCACCGGATCCACGCCCGCGGCATCGAGCGCGGCAACGAAACCGCCGGCCTTGCCGTTCGGCATGGCCAGCACGCACGCGTCCGCGCCCTGCCCCGCCAGATATTCCGGCGCGAGATTGGCGTAGCGCAGATCGCCGCGATATTCGGCCACGTGAGCGGACACCGGCTGCCCTTCCAGTTCGCGCGATGACACGAAGGCCAGCTCGAAATGCGGATGACCGGCGATCAGCTTGATCAATTCGGCGCCGGTATGACCGCGCGCGCCGACGATGCCGATGGTTTTGTTTTCAGCCATGGCCGGATTCTTCCTTGCGGCCGCCTTGCGCCAGTTTGTATCGCAGATTGCTTTTCACCGCCGGCCATTCCGAATCGATGATGGAGAATACGACGGTATCGCGAACGGTGCCGTCGGCATGACGCCGATGGCCGCGCAGCACGCCGTCCTGCTTGGCTCCGAGCCGAGCGATCGCCGTGCGCGAGGCCTGGTTGAACCAACTCGTTTCGAACGCCACCGCTACGCAGCCAAGCGTTTCGAAAGCGTGGCCGAGCAAGAGCAACTTGGCTTCGGTGTTGACGCCGGTACGCTGCGCTTTCGGCGCGTACCAGGTATAGCCGATGCTCAGCCGCGGCACGCTCGCGTCCAGATCGTAAT
>DATFFH010000065.1:0-8325 GCA_035250245.1 Luteimonas sp.
GACCGCAGGCACGCCGAGCCTGGACAGCGCCTCGCGCACGGCCTGCGCCTCGCTGTGGCGCCGCACCAGCACGGCGCAATCGCGCGGCTCCAACGGGCGCGATCGCTCTCCGTCGCTGCGCAGCGCGCGGCCGTCCGCAGCCAGCTGCAGCCAATCGCGGATCGCCTGCGCGCAGGCGGCGGCCGCATCGGCCATCGTTTCGGCGGCGTCGCGGTCGCGCAGCGCGCCGTCTTCTCCGGCGATCGGAGGCAAGGCGCGGAAGACGAAAGCCGGCGCCGTTTCGCCGTCGATGGTCAGGCCGTCCTCGCCCTTGGCCGCTTCGACCGGCGCGTAGTCGATGCCCGCGCCCATTTCGCCTGCGGGCAAGGCCGAGAACAGCGCATTGACCGCGTCGACCACGCCGCGCCGCGACCGGAAGTTGCGTTCGAGCCTGGCGCTTTCGTCGACGTCTTCGCTCGCGCGCAGATACGCATGCACGTCGCCGCCGCGGAAGCGGTAGATCGCCTGCTTGGGATCGCCGACCAGCACCAGCCCGCCGCTCTGCGAGATCGCATCGAAGATCGCCCACTGGCGCGCGTCGGTATCCTGGAATTCGTCGACCAGCACCAGCGGAAACTGTGCGTGCAACGCCGCGACCAAGCGGGCCCGGGTCTCGGGCGCCGCCAGCGCGCAGTGGACCGCGTCGACCAGATCGTCGAAGCCGCGCACGTTGAACGCGGCCTTGCGCGCCGCGTCGCGCGCCTTCGCTGCGGCGCGAAGCGCATGCAGCCGTTGCAGGTCGGCCGCCTCGCGCCAGACCGGCACGCGCTGCTGCGCCTCTATCCAGGCGGCCATCGCTTCGAACATCGCCGACTGCGGCGTGCGGCCCTTGCTGGCCTTCAGCGTGCCGGCAGCGAGCGCAGCCGGCGTATATTTGCCGCACTTTTCGTGCGCGTCGTCCGGGGCGGCGGCGTGGCGCACGCGATCGGCCAGCCACGTCCAGAGTCCTTCGACATGCTCGGTTTTGTATTGGCTGCTGTGCAGCATTTTCGCGTCGATCGCCGCCGACACCGCGTTGCGCGCCGTTTCCCCGTGCGCGGCGAAGGCGACACGGAGCGATTGCCAGGCCGCGTCGGATTGCGGCCGCGGATCCTCCGGCAGAACTGTCGGCGCCTCCGGCAGCAAGGGTTCGAACGAGAGCAGCGGCACGATCGCTTCGGTCAGCTTGCCGATGTCGCCGAACGCGCGGCGCAGGAACTCGCTGTCCGCCGCATCCACGCTGAAAGCGCGCCACAATTCGACCGCGAGCGCCAAGCGAGAAGCACGATTGTCCGGCTGCAATTCGTTGGCCACCAGTCGTTCGCCGGCATCGAGCGCATGTTCGGCGAGCAGGCGCTGGCAGAAACCGTGGATGGTGGTGATCGCCGCCAGATCCATGTCGCGGACCGCGCGGCCCAGGCGCAGGCGCAGGGCGGGCAGCGGTTCGCCATCTCTACCGGCGGGATGGAGCGCGGCGTGGATCAGTTCGCGCAGCAGCGCGACGTCCGCCGCGTCGTCCACGCGCTGCGGCGGATCGCCTTCGCGCCACGCCGCCGCCAGTTCCGCGGCCTGCTGCAGGCGCAAGCGGACGCGGGCGTGCAGTTCCTGCGTCGCGGCGATGGTGTAGGTCACGGCCAGGATTTGCGGCACGCGCAGGCGTTCGACGATCACCGCGCGCGCGAACAGGCCGGCCAAGGCGTAGGTCTTGCCGGTGCCCGCGCTCGCTTCGAGCAGGACCCGGCGCTCCAGATCGACGTCGCGCACCGCGCCGCTCATCGCAACGCCTCCGCCGTCAGCGGTTCATCGCCGTCGAGCGCGGAAAACAACGCGACCGAAAGCCGGGCGAAGCGATCGCGCTGCGCGGCATCGTCGTCGAAAAACGGATCGCGCCCGCGCAAGGCCAAACGCGTCGCCGCGCCCGCTTCGGCGAAGTTGCGGTCGCCGCCCATCCATCCCTTCTCCGCTTCCCGCCGCGCGGCCTCCGCGCCTTTTTCCGCCAACGTCGCGAAATAGACGTAACCCGGCTTGGGCAGGAACGGCAGCGGCGCGGCGAGCGCCGACTCCCGCAACGCGACCAGCGCTTCGAGGTTGGCGATGGCTTGTTCCTTCAGCAGCGGCGGATACGTGCGCAGCGTCGGCGCCGTTTTCTCGTTCGCCGCCGCGATTTCGTAAAGCGGCAGTCCGTGCAGCGAGGCCAGCCAGCGGTCGATACCGTGCCGCAATGCATGCCCGCCGTGGCGTCCCTCGGGCCGCAGCGCGACGCGCAGCGCGCCGCCGTTCTGCACCTCGCGCAGCGTGCCTTGCAGCAAGCGCGATCCGGCCGCGATTTCGATCGCCTTGGATTCGGATGCGGACCCGAAACCCGCCTCCAGCGCGCAAAGCGCGAACGGCTGAACCTCGTCCAGCGTCGCCTCCACGCTGGCGCGCCCGTCCGCGCCCGGCGCGACGAGCGCGCGTGCGAGCAGATGCGCGTGCAGCGCGGCAACATCCGGTCGCTCGCCCGATGCGAGCCACGCGCCGAACGCCTGCTGCCGCAGCGCGTAACGCGGCAAGGGCGCGGGCGCGCCGAAAGGTTCGTATTCGGCGAGCGGCGATTCTTCTTCGGGAAGTCGCAGGCCCAGGGTTTCCTGAAGATAGATGTCGTGCGGCCTGGCGATGGCGCGGCGCAGGCGGTCGATGGAGAGCGATTCGGCCGATTCGGCGACGCGCGCCAGCGCCGCGGGCGCGAAAACCCGCGCCGGCGCATTGCCGGGCGCGCCGCGGGCGGCGTCACGCCAGCGCGCGTCGTAACTGAAGCGCCGCGGATCGCCTTCGGGTTCGTCCACGAGCGCGGCGCCGAATGCCGCAGGCGAAAACGGCTGCAAGGCGTGCCGCACCACCAGCGCACGGCGCACCGCTTGCCTGTCCGCCGGCGCGTGGTAGCGCGCCGCCGCATCGAGCAGTTCGGACACGGTCGCCGACGGTTCGCGCTCGCTGCCGTCGCGCGGATCGATGCCGCACCAGCTGAGATAGAACACGCGGCCGGCGCCGCTGAAAAGCTGCAGGAAAAGATAGCGGTCTGCATCGCGCCGCGACGGATCGCCGATGCGCCGCTCGCGCGTGTCCAGGTCGCGCACGATCCGGTCGAGCGGATCGCGCGCGTCGCGCGCCGGGAACGAAGCTTCGTCCATACCGAGCAGGCACACGGCCTGGAACGGAATCAACCGCATCGGCACCATCAGGCCGAAGCACACGCCACCGGAAAAAAACGGCGCGCGCGCATCGCCGCGGACGAGTTCGCCGCGCAGATGGTCCAGCACCACCGCGTGTTCGACCGGCGCCGCGTAATCCGCCAACCGCGCGCTTTCGGCGAAGCCGGCGATGCGGTCGCGCAGGCGGCGCAGCGCAGCCGCGTCGGGGCTGTCGCGTTCGGGTTCGAAAACTTGTTCGAGCAGCCGCTCCAGATCGCGCGCCCATACGGCCGGCGGATGCGCTTGCGCCATGCGCGCGCCGCTCTCGCGCAGCACTGCGAGGAAGCGCAGCAAGCCGTCCAGCGCGGCGGTCGAGCGGCCTTCCAGCTCCGGCCAGGGCGCGACTTCGCCGATGTCCGCCTCATCGCCGGACGCATGGCCCAACAGCAGCCGGTCCAGCGCGAATTCCAGGCTGTACGCCGCATCGGCTGGCGCGCCATGTCGCGCGCGGTCGGCCGCGTCCAGGCCCCAGCGCGCGCCGGATTCCTCCAATTGCGCCTGCAGTCCATCGCGGTCGCCCTGGTCAAGATCGAAGCGCGAGGCGATGGCCGGCACCGCCAGCAGATCGATCACATCGTTGGCGGTGAGCGGCCGCAGCGGCAACTCGAGCAAACGCAGGAACGCGGCCGCGAACGATGCGTTGGCCAGCGGGCTGGTGTCGGCCAGCGTGTACGGGATTTCGCGATCGCTGCCCAGCGCACCGCCGAACACCGCTTCGATGTGCGGCGCGTAGGCGTCGATGTCCGGCGCGAGCACCGCGATGTCGCGCGGGCGCAGCTTCGGCCGGCCCGGCGCGGCCGGCGCGTCCAACAGCGCGCGCAGCTGGTCGTGCAGCACCTGCACTTCGCGCAAGCGCGTGTGGCAGGCGTGGAATTGCAGGCTTACATCGGTAGCGTCGACCGCACGGCGCGGCCATTGCGGATCCTCGTTGTTCGCGAGCGGCGCGCGGTTGTCGAGCAGATCGCGCTGCATACGTCCGAGCAAGGTCGCCGCATCGGGTTCGGCATGCGGGGCGATTTCGAACGACGGCGCTACGCTTTCGCCGCTGACCAGGCCGGCGACGAAATCGCGTCCGGCCTGGCCCCAGGCCGCGAGCAGCGGATTGGGCGCGATGCCGGTTTCGCCGAGGAAATCGTCGTCCTGCGCCGGCGCGTAGGACGCCCAGCGGTCCAGGTCGCCCCAGAACGCGCGCGCCGGCGTGTGCAGGTAGAAATGCTGTTCGCCCACGCGCGCTTGGCTGGCGATGACGCGCAGCGCGTCGGGCGACATGTTCTGGCAGGCGAACACGAACAGGCGCGGCGGCAGGCCCAGCGGATGTTCGACCCGGCGCAAGTAATCGTCGATGCGGCGCGCGCGATGCCCGCGACCGCGCGCGATGCGCCGCCACAGTTCGGCTTGCCAGTCGCCGGCGGGCGCCGCGCGCTCCCAGTCGAGCAGCCAGGGCCTGCGCCAAGCCTGGTATCTCTCGTACGTACCGGCCAGAGCGTTCGCCAGCGACCATCGCTTGAGCGCATCGGCGCCCTCGCCGAAGCCTTGCAGCGCGGCGGGTGCCGCCGTGCGCAGTTCGCGCAGCAAGTGCCAGCGCAGCGTGTCGGCGGTCAGGCGGTCGGCGTCCGCGGCGGGGCCGAGGTTCGCGTCCAGCGCTAGGTCGACGAACTCGCCCGGGGTCAGGAAGATCAGGTTGGCGCAGATGCCGCTGTATTCGGCCAGCGTCTGCTGCAGCCAGCGGCGCATGGAGTGCTGCGGCACCAGCACAATGTCCGGCCGCAGCCAATCGCCGTCCGCCGGCAGCGCCGCGACCTGCTCGGCGAGCAAGCCGGCCAGCACATCCAGGGCGTTGGAATGGTAGAGGCGGAAATCGGTGCGCAAAGGCATGCGCTATCTTGCCGTAGCGCGGTCGCGCGCGCCGAGACGACCCGGGCCAAAGATTTCTTAAACAATCCCGGCGACCGTAGCCCGGGTGGAGCGAAGCGATACCCGGGATCGCCATCCCGAATGACCGATCCCGATAAGCGACGACAAAGTCCGTAACCAGTCGTTCACGGCATGAGATCTCGCGCCGGAGGGCAACCTACCCAATGACGTGCTTTTGATCGTCGTTTCGCTGGAATTAGACTTGGGTAGGAGAGATGGCGGCCCCGGGTATCGCTTCGCTCCACCCGGGCTACGACTGCGCGACAATGCCACCGCTATGACCCTGTTCAGCCGCCGGGCGCCAAGCTGCGCCCCTTTGCGCCTCGCGCGCCCGATCCTTAGATAAAGATCGCTCCGCCGAATGACCGCCGATACGCCCATCGTCCGCCTTGCCGACGTCCGCCTCGACCGCGGCGGCCGCGCCGTGCTGCGCGACATTTCGCTGGATGTGCCGCGCGGCAGCATCACCGCTGTGCTGGGCCCCAGCGGCAGCGGCAAGTCAACGCTGCTCGCCGCGTTGACCGGCGAACTGGCGCCGGCCGCGGGCCGTGTCGAGGTGTTCGGCAAGCCCGTGCCGCAAACCAAGAAAGCTTTGCTGGAAATGCGCAAAGGCGTCGGCGTGCTGCTGCAGGGCAACGGCCTGCTCACCGATCTGACCGTGGCCGAGAACGTCGGCCTACCGCTGCAGGCGCACACCGATCTTCCCAAGCCGGTGATCCGCCGCCTGGTCGAAATGAAATTGCACGCGGTCGGCCTGCGCGCCGCGGCGGATTTATTCCCGCGCGAACTGTCCGGCGGCATGGCCCGACGCGTTGCTCTGGCGCGCGCGCTGGCGCTGGATCCGCCGCTGATGATCTACGACGAGCCGCTAACCGGGCTCGACCCGATCGCCTCGGGCGTGATCATGAGCCTGATCAAGCGTCTTAACGACACCCTGGGCCTGACCAGCATCATCGTCACCCATCACGTGCACGAAACCATGCCGGTGGCCAATCACGCGGTGGTGATCGCCAACGGCGGCATCGTGTTCTCCGGCACGCCGGCGCAGTTGGACGCCACCGCCGATCCGCTGGTGAAGCAATTCCTCAACGGCGAACCCGACGGCCCGATCGCGTTCGATGCGGTCGCGCGGAGCCAGGCGGCATGAGCGCGTTTTCCTCGATCCGTTCGCTGGGCCAAGCGGGCCTGTTCTCGCTGTCGGTGCTGCGCGCCTCGACGCCGACCGCCGATTTCTGGCGCGAATTGATCCGCGAGATCTACAAGATCGGCGCGCGCAGCCTGCCCATCGTCGCCGCCGGCGGCGCTTTCGTCGGTCTGTCGGTGACGCTGCTGGGCTACCGCGCGCTGGAAACCTACGGCGCTACCAGCCAGGTCAGCGTGCTGCTGGGCCTGGGTTTGTACCGCGAACTCGGCCCGGTGCTGACCGCGCTGCTATTCGTCGGCCGCGCCGGTTCTTCCATCGCCGCCGAACTCGGTTTGATGCGCGCCACCGACCAGATCACCGCGCTGGGGCTGATGGCGATCGATCCGGTGGCCAAGGCCGTCGCGCCGCGCTTCTGGGCGGCGGTACTGTGCGTGCCGCTGCTGACCGCGTTCTTCTGCAGCCTGGCGATCGCCGCCGGCTATTTCGAAGCGGTGCACGTGATCGGCGTGGACTCGGGCACGTTCTGGCAGGTGATGAAGGACAGCGTCGATTTCGCCGACGATTACGGCCAGGCCTTCCTGAAGGCTGCCGTGTTCGGCGGCACCGCGGCGCTGGTCGCCTCGTATGTGGGTTTCCATTCCGAGCCGACCATCGAAGGCACCTCGGTCGCGACCACCCGCGCGGTGGTCAACGCCTCGCTGCTGGTGCTGATGTTCAATTTCGTACTTTCCGCTTTGCTGTTCCGGAGCTAACGCTATGGCCATCCGTGGTCCACGTCTCGAATTCGCGGTCGGCGCCTTCCTGCTGCTGGCTCTGGCCTCGCTGCTGGTGCTGGCCATCGCCTCCACCAACGGCAAGTTCGGCTTCGGCGGCGGCGACAGTTACGCGCTGAAGGCCCGCTTCGGCAGCATCGGCCAGCTGCGCCTGTCCGCGCCGGTCAAGATCGGCGGCGTGGTCGTCGGCAAGGTGGGCGATGTTCAGCTTGATCCGGTCAAATTCGACTCCATCGTCACGCTGGACATCGACAACCGCTACAAGGATCTGCCCGCCGACACCACCGCCGGCATCTTCACCAGCGGCCTGCTGGGCGAGAGCTACGTCGGTCTGAGCCCGGGCGGCGATCCGGAAGTGCTCAAACCGGGCGACGAAATCGCCTACACCCAATCGGCGGTCGATCTGATGCAACTGGTCGGCAAGTACATGTTTGGAGGAGGCGGCGGACAGCCTCCGGCGGGCGAGCAAGGCGCCCCGCAGACGACTCCGCAAACCGCACCCACTCCCCAACAGCCCCCCACGGAAGAAACCCCATGAAGCAGACCCTTCTTTCGATCCTGATCGCCGCGGCGGTGACGGCCGTCGCGCCGAGCGTCGCGTTCGCGCAGCAGGCCACCGCGGCCGCCAAGGCCAACTCGCCCAGCCAGATGGTGCTGACCAACAGCACCCGCATCCTGACCACGCTGGAGAACCGCCGCGCCGAGTTCACCAAGAACCGCGCCGCGCTGCGCCAGTTCATGGTCACCGAGTTCAACCAGATGTTCGACCGCGATTACTCCGGCCGTCTGGTGCTGGGCCGGCACGGCCGCGGCGCATCCGATGCGGACGTGAAGCTGTTCTCCGACGCGCTGGCCGAGAACCTGATGCAGCGCTATGGCGCCGCATTGCTGGACTTCAACGCCAAGCTGCAGGTGCGGGTGAAGTCGGAAAGCGCGCTGCCGGGCGGCCGCGGCGTGCGCGTGTCCAGCGAATTCCTGCGTCCGGGCGCCGAGCCGGTGCCGGTCGACTATCTGATGCGCCAAGTCGGCGGCCAGTGGAAGGTGTTCGACGTGATGGTCGAAGGCGTGTCCTACGTGCAGACCTTCCGCACCCAGTTCGACGGTCCGTTGTCGCAGAAATCCATCGCCCAGGTCGCGGCCGAGCTGAAAGCCGGCAGCATGAAGGTCGATGCCAACAACAACTGACGCCCGCATGCAGGCCGCCGGCGACGCGCTGGCGTTCGCCGGCGCGCTCGACCGCCCGGCG
>DATFFH010000066.1:0-11627 GCA_035250245.1 Luteimonas sp.
GCCGCGCCGACCGGCCGCGCCGCCGAGCGCATGGCGCAGAGCCTGGCGCGGGCGGTCGAAATGCTGCGCGCGGCCGGCGTGGACGCCGCGCTGTGCGAGGTTTTGCCGACGCAGGCGCGCACGCTACACCGCTTGCTGGGACCGCTCGGGGACCGGCCTCGCTTCCGGCACGACCGGACGAATCCGTTGCCGTTCGACATCGTGGTCGTCGATGAGGCGTCGATGGTCGATCTGCCGTTGATGTGCAAGCTGGTGGAGGCGGTGCCCGAAGACGCGCGGCTGATCCTGCTGGGCGATCGCGACCAGCTGCCGTCGGTGGAAGCCGGCGACGTGCTGGCGGCGATCGTCGATGCGGCCGGCGAGGCCGGCGCGCTCGCGCCCGAGGATGCCGCCGCGCTGGCGCCGCTGTTCGGTGGCGCCTCAGCGGCGAAACCGAAACCGAACGCGCGCAGTGAGTCGTCGCCGCAGATGTCGCTGTTCGAAGCATCGCCGCCCGCACCCCGGGTTGTGGACGATGCCGCGTCTACGCCGCTGCGTGGACACCGCGTGCATCTCGTGCAGGGTTATCGGCAGTCGGCGCAGCTCGATCTGTCGCCGCTGGCCGAGGCCGCGCGCCGCGGCGACGCCGACATGGCGTTGGAATCGCTGCGCGGCGGCCTGCGCGGCGTCGGCTTCCACGAAAACGCGACCGATCCGCTGGCGATGCCGTCCCGCGAATCCTTGCTTGCGCCGTGGCGCGAACTCGCGTCGATGCGCGATCCCGCCGAAGCGCTGGAACGCGCTGCGCACCAGCGCGTGCTGTGCGCGCTGCGCGATGGTCCGCAGGGCGCGTCGCGGTTGAACGCGCGGATCGAGGAAGCCTTGGCAGGTGCGCAGCGCGAGACCTATTTCCACGGACGCCTGCTGCTGATCACCGAGAACAGCTATCGACACGGACTGTTCAACGGCGACATCGGCGTGTGCCTGCGCGATGCCGACGGCGCGGCGGTGGCCTGGTTCGGCGGTGCGGAATTGCGCGGTTTCCATCCGGCCACGCTGCCGGCGCATGCCGGCGCCTTCGCCGTCACGGTGCACAAGGCGCAGGGCTCGGAGTTCGATACGGTGTGGCTGCAGATGCCCGCGCAGGATGCGCGCGTCGCTTCGCGCGAACTGCTGTACACGGCGATGACCCGCGCGCGCCGCGAGCTGCACGTCTGCGCGAGCGAGCCGGTGCTGCGCGCCGCGCTCTCGCGCCACGCCGTGCGCGTATCGGGCCTGGCCGAGCGGTTGCGGCGCAACCCGTAGCCCGGATATCGCCGTTCCGCCCAGCTATACCGCTACGTCGTTGTCGCTCTTGCTCTTAAGCCGTCATTCCCGCGAAAGCGGGACTGCGGAGGCAGGATGCCGGAGCGAACATTCGCGAAGCGAATGGCCCGAAGGGCGCGCCGCAGGAGCGGCGCGTAATCCAGTGACTTTGCTCTGGCTCGTTTTCCCGACAAAAAACAAGCCGCGGCATCCGACCTCCGCGACAGTTGCGACGCGACTCCGCCCCATGGACAACCGCTTCCGGGCTATCGCCCGGGTCACTTTCTTTGCTGGCACAAAGAAAGTAACCAAAGAAAGTGCCTCAACATCAACGGCGGTGTGTGGCGTCGCCCTTATTGTTCTGCCGACCGCTCTTGGCTGGACAGCACGCCATCTGCCGGTCTCGGTCCGTAGTTCGATGGCGGATAGGTGTTTCGGCGTCGCTTCGTTGCTTGGTCGCTGGCAGGCCTGGAGTGATGGTTCTGTTGCGTCTAAACAGAGGCTTCGTCGTGGCTGGCCGCGTCGGCTGGGATCACGGCCTGGGTCGGGACGGCGATACGGTTATCGCGCGTGTTGACGAGAAGCGCGCCGCAAGCGGCGCGCCCAACGCTCTGAAAACGCTCTCGCTATTCGACCAGCGCCTCGTCCTCGTCGTCGCGCGTGCTTTCCGCCGTTTCGGCCGGCTGCGCGGCGGGCTGCTTCTTGGCGCCTTTCACCACCTTGTCCAGTTCTGCCGAAATCACCGCGGCCGAAGCCTTGTCCGCGGCCATGCAGCGGCCGCGCGCGTCGGGGCAGAGGATCTGCATGTAATCGGCGTCGAAGTTCAGGCGCTCGACCAGGAAGTCGACGAAGGCGCGCACTTTCGGCGAAGTCACCTGGCCGCGCGGGAACACCGCGTTCAATTCGTATTCCGGACCGGTCCAACCCGCGAGCACGCGCTGCACGTAGCCTTGTTCGGCGTAGGCCTTGACCATAATGTCGCTGGCCAGCATCAGGCCTTCGCCGCACAGCAGCGCGCCGCGCACGCCGGCCGGGTCGTTGGCGACCATCACCGGATCGATGCGGTATTCGGCCGTCCTCTCGCCGTCGTTCAACGGCCAGTAGTAGTGGCCGTTGCGGTGCATCTTCTGCATGCCGAGCGTGCGGTGGTGCTGCAGGTCGTCGGGATGCAGCGGCTCGCCGTGCCGCTCGATGTAGGCCGGGCTGGCGTAGATCTGGGTGCGGAACGTCGACAGCTTGCGCGCGACCAGATTCGAATCGGGCAAGTTGCCCACGCGCAGGGCGACGTCGATTTCCTTGTCGATCAGATCGAGCGGTTCGTTGCTGAGCAGCATTTCCACCCGCACTTCCGGATGGCGCGCGTGGAATTCGCCCAGCAGCGGCGCGATGCGTTCGATGCCCAGCGAATACGGCGCGGTGATGCGCAGCCAGCCGCGCGGGCCGCCTTGCAGCTGGCCGACCGCGCTTTCGGCTTCGTCCAGCTCGCGCGCGATGCGTTGGCAGTGCTCGTAATAGATGTTGCCGGCTTCGGTCAGGCCGAGCTTGCGCGTGGTGCGATGCAGGAGCTGCGCGCCCAGGCGCGTTTCCAGGTCCTGCACTTTGCGGCTGACCGTGGTCTTGGGCAGGCGCAAGGTTTTGGCCGCGGCGATGAAGCTGCCGTGCTCGACCACTTTCACGAAGATCAGAGTGTCGTTGAGATCACGAGCCATGTGGGGAGTGCGTCCAGCAGTGCCTTGGTTAGGCGGAGGGCTGCTTGCGGCGACCGGCGAAGAAGGCCGGCCGTGCGTTTTCGAAGGGCTGCAGCGGCGCCAGGAAGGCGGTGGGGGAAGAGGTCCGATGGGCGATTTCAGATTAGCCCACCTCGGGGACAATTATTCCCCGATTCAGTGTCTAATCAAGTGGCCTTCGCGCGACTACTGTGTATCGCATCCCGATACCTGGTGATCGCCATGCTCACCCCCGCCCAAGCCCGCATCATCTATCTGCCCGTCGCTTTGGTCGCCCAGGCGCTGTTCGTCGTCCTGATGGCGGTCTTTATGCATCAATGGTTTGCGCTGGACGGCAAGGACTCTTGGCTGGTCGCCGGGGTGATCTCAGTACCCTCCTCGATGCTGGTGCTGCCCGCGGTCGGGGCCCTGCTGGCCTGGCTCAGTCGGGACCACACCGTCCCATTCACGGGAGAGAAAATCCCGGGAGCGGGACAATGAAATCCGCCCTGATTGTCCTAGGCGCCACCGGGGTCGTCGGCTGCGGCGTGGTCCAGGCCGCGCTCGATCACGGCTGGCCGGTGGTCGCGGTGGCCCGCGATAGCGAGGCTTTGGACGCTCTGCGCGCCCGCCACGCCGGTGCCGACCTGGTGACGATCAGCGCGCCGATCCACGTCGAAGCGGACGCGGTGAAGCTGGGCGAGCGCTTGCGCGCGCTCGGCCGGCCGTTCGGCGGCGTGGTCGCCACGATCTGCGGCGGCAGCAAGCGCGGCCGCCTGCTCGACCAGCCGGCCGACTTCCTGCGACGCACGCTCGATGAGGATCTGCTGCCGCACCTGGCCGCCGCGCGACATCTGTTGCCGCTGCTGGCCGCGTCCGATCGCGGCGGCGGCTACGTGCTGATCGGCGGACCGGGCGGTGAGCATCCGTGGGCGGGCTACGGCCACGATTCGATCGCCGCCGCCGCGCTGCGCATGCTCGCGCGCGTGCTGCACGACGAAGCGCGCGCCTATCCAGTGCGCGTGCAATTGCTTGCCGTCGATTCGCCGCTGCGCACGCCCGCGAACAGCAAGCACGCCTGTTCGCAATGGCCGAACGCCTTGGCGGTCGGTCAGCGCGCATTGGCATTGCTGGAACGTTCGGCCGCAGCGCCGGCGCATGCCGTGGTGCGTTATGCGCCGCGGCCGATCGGCCAGACGCTGTGGTCGGACGACATCGATCTGCCGGTCTTGCCGGCCGACAACGAAATCGAAACCGAGGCCGGTCCCGCATCGGCCGAAACGTGCGCGCAAACGCAAAACACGGATAGCGACGCGGCCCTGCTGCCATCACGCTGTCTGCAGGATGCGCGCACGCTGCTGCACCAGATCACCGCCAAAAAAACCAACCAGGAACCCTCCCCCCGATGAACGCTCCCCACAAGAACCACACCCGTTCGGGTACGCGCTACACCCTCGCCTCGCTGGCGCTGAGCGCGCTGGTCGCGGCGGTCATCGCCGCCTGCAGCAGTCAGGCCGCGCCGGGCGAAGGCGGCGGCATGCCGCCGCCGCCGGAAGTCAGCGTCGCCACCGTGCTGTCCAAGCAGGTCCGGCAATGGGACGACTTCACCGGCCGCGTCAGTGCGATCGAAACGGTCGAACTGCGTCCGCGGGTCAGCGGTTACGTCGAACGCGTCGCCTACCAGGAAGGCCAGGAAGTGAAGAAGGGCGATCTGCTGTTCGTGATCGACCAGCGCCGCTACCGCGCCGAACTGAACCGCGCCCAGGCCGATCTGGAACGCGCGCGCAGCGAAGCGCGCCTGGCCCAGAGCCAGGACGCGCGTGCGCAAACTTTGCTGGAAGCCAAGGCGATCTCGCGCGAAGAGTTCGACACGCGCAAGGCCGCCACCGCGCAGGGCAACGCCACTGTGCGCGCCGCCGAAGCGGCGGTCGCCAGCGCCCAGCTCGATCTGCAGTTCACCCAGGTGCGCTCACCGATCGACGGCCGCGCCGGCCGCGCGATGGTCACCGAAGGCAACCTCGCACAGGCCGATTCGACGCTGCTGACCACGCTGGTGTCGCAAGATCCGATGTACGTCTATTTCGAAAGCGACGAGCAAAGCTTCCTGCGTTACCAGGAACTGGCCCGCAAAGGCGAACGGGCGAGCACCAAGAATCCGGTGCGCGTCGGCCTGGCCAGCGAGCAGGGCTATCCGCACGCAGGCACGGTCGACTTCATCGACAACCAGGTCGATCCGGCCACCGGCACGATCCGCGCCCGTGCGGTGCTGCCCAATCCGGATCGCATTTTCACCCCGGGCTTGTTCGCCCGCGTGCAACTGGAAGGCAGCGCCGAGTTCAAGGCCATGCTGATCGACGACAAGGCCGTGCTCACCGACCAGGACCGCAAGTACGTGTACGTGCTCGGCCCGAAGAACACCGCGGTGCGCAAGGACATCGTGCTCGGCCGCACCATCGGCGGCCTGCGCGTGGTCGAGAAAGGTTTGGCTGCGAACGACAAGGTGATCGTGCACGGCGTGCAGAAAGTGTTCTTCCCCGGCATGCCGGTGGCGCCGAAGCAGATCGCGATGGGCGATCCGGCGCCGGCCCCGCAAGTCGCGATGAAGTGACGTGATTGAAGCCCTCTCCCGCTTGCGGGGTGAGGGGCCCTGCTTGCGAACCGCTGGTTCGCAGGGCGCCGAACGCCAACGCGCTATGCGCGTTGGCCGGGGGCCAAGGTGCAGTAAAGGCGAAAGCAGTTAGTTCGTCGAAGCCAACATCAAGCCGGCTGCGTAAACCGCGGGCCGAGCTACCCGATTGCCAAGGATTCCCCATGGACTTCTCCAAATTCTTCATTGACCGACCGATCTTCGCCGCGGTGCTGTCGATCGTGATCTTCGCCGCCGGCCTGATCTCGATCCCGCTGCTGCCGATCGGCGAATACCCGGAAGTGGTGCCGCCTTCGGTGGTGGTGCGCACGGTGTATCCGGGCGCCAATCCCAAGGTGATCGCAGAAACCGTCGCCACGCCGCTGGAGGAATCGATCCGCGGCGTGGAAGGCCTGATGTACATGAAGTCGGTCGCCAGTTCCGACGGCGTGCTGGCCACCACCGTCACCTTCCAGCCCGACGTCGACGCCGACGAAGCGACCGTGCGCGTGCAGAACCGGGTCAGCCAAGCGCTGGCGCGCCTGCCCGAGGACGTGCGCCGGCAAGGCGTGACCACGCAGAAGCAGTCGCCGGTGTTTTTGATGGTGGTGCATCTAGTCTCGCCGAACGGCAAGTACGACACCTTGTACCTGCGCAACTACATGCGCCTGCACATCAAGGACCGGCTGGCCAGCATTCCCGGCGTCGGCGACGCGCAAGCCTTCGGTGGCGGCGACTACGCGATGCGCCTGTGGCTGGATCCGGACAAGGTCGCCGCGCGCGGCATGACCGCGGGCGATGTCGTGCGCGCGGTGCGCGAGCAGAACATCCAGGTCTCGGCCGGCCAGCTCGGCGCCGAGCCGATGCCCAACGGCAGCCAGTTCCTGACCCCGATCAACGCCCGCGGCCGTCTGGCCACGCCCGAAGAGTTCGGCAACATCGTGCTCAAGAGCGGCGAAGGCGGCGAACTGGTGCGCCTGTCCGACGTGGCGCGGGTGGAACTCGCCGCCGGCGACTACACCATGCGCGCGCGCCTGGACGGCGAGAACGCAGCCGCGATCGGCATCTTCCAGGCGCCGGGCGCGAACGCGCTGCAGATTCGCGACGAAGTGATCCGGCGCATGGACGAAGCCGCCAAGACCTTCCCGCCGGGCATCGAATACAAGTCGATCTACGACACCACCATCTTCGTCCGCGATTCGATCAAGTCGGTGATCACCACGCTGCTCGAAGCGACGCTGCTGGTGGTGCTGGTGGTGATCCTGTTCCTGCAGACCTGGCGCGCTTCGATCATCCCGCTGCTGGCGGTGCCGGTGTCGGTGATCGGCACGTTCGCGGCGCTATACCTGCTCGGCTTCTCGATCAACACCCTGACTCTGTTCGGCCTGGTGCTGGCGATCGGCATCGTGGTGGACGACGCGATCGTGGTGGTGGAGAACGTCGAGCGCCACATCGAAGCCGGCGCCACTCCGCTGCATGCCGCGCATCTGGCGATGCGCGAGGTATCCGGGCCGATCATCGCGATCGCGCTGGTGCTGTGCGCGGTGTTCGTGCCGATGGCTTTCCTGAGCGGCGTGACCGGCCAGTTCTACAAGCAGTTCGCGGTGACCATCGCCATTTCCACGGTGATCTCGGCGATCAACTCGCTGACCCTGTCGCCGGCGCTGGCCGCGCGCCTGCTGAAGCCGCACGGCGCGAGCAAGGATGCGCTGACCCGCATCATCGACCGCGGCTTCGGCTGGCTGTTCCGTCCGTTCAACCGCTTCTTCGGCACCAACGCGCAGCGCTACGAGCGCGGCGTGGCCAAGGCACTCGGCAAGCGCGGCGCGGTGTTCCTGGTCTACGCCGGCCTGCTGCTGGCCACCGGCCTGATGTTCCAGCTGGTGCCGCGCGGCTTCATTCCGGTGCAAGACAAGTCCTACATCATCGCCGGCGTGAAAATGCCCGAAGGCGCTTCGATCGAACGCACCGACGCGGTGCTGAAGAAGATCGGCGCGATGGCGATGAGCATCGAAGGCACCCAGAACGACGTGGCCTTCCCCGGCTTCAACCCGTTGCAGTTCATCAATACGCCCAACTACGGCGTCACCTTCATCAACCTCAAGCCCTTCGGCGAGCGCACCCGCAGCGCGGGCGAGATCAACGCCGAGCTGAGCGCGAAACTGGCCGGCATCCAGGAAGGTTTCGCGTTCTCGCTGCTGCCTCCGCCGATCCAAGGCCTGGGCAACGGCTCCGGTTACGCGGCCTTCGTCGAGGATCGCGGCAATCTGGGTTACGGCGCGTTGCAAAGCGCGGTGCAAGGCATGCAGGGCGCCGGCGCGCAGACGCCGGGGCTGGGCTTCATCAATTCCAGCTACCAAGCCAACGTGCCGCAGCTCGACGCCGAAGTGGATCGCGTCAAAGCGAAGGCGCAAGGCGTGCCGCTGACGGAATTGTTCGACACGCTGCAGACCTACCTCGGCTCGGCTTACGTCAACGACTTTAATCTGTTCGGCCGAACCTGGCAGGTGATCGCCCAGGCCGACGGCCCGTACCGCGACAACGTCGAAGACATCGCCAACCTGCGCACCCGCAACCTCAACGGCGAAATGGTGCCGGTCGGCAGCATGGTGAAGGTCACCCAGACCTACGGCCCCGATCCGGTGATCCGCTACAACGGCTATCCGGCCGCGGACCTGTTGGGCGAAGCCGATCCGACCATGCTGTCCTCGGCGCAGGCGATGCAGAAGATCCAGGAATTGGCGGACAAGACGTTGCCCAACGGCATGGAAATCGAATGGACCGACCTGAGCTACCAGCAGGCGACCCAGGGCAAGGCCGCGCTGATCGTGTTCCCGCTAGCCGTGCTGCTCGCGTTCCTGGTGCTGGCCGCGCTGTACGAAAGCTGGACCCTGCCGCTGGCGGTGATCCTGATCGTGCCGATGTGCATGCTCGCCGCATTGCTCGGCGTATACCTGACCGGCGACAACAACGTGTTCGTGCAGGTCGGCCTGGTGGTGCTGATGGGCCTGGCGTGCAAGAACGCGATCCTGATCGTGGAATTCGCCCGCGAGCTGGAAATCCAGGGGAAGAGCACGGTCGAAGCCGCGCTGGAAGCCTGCCGCCTGCGTCTGCGTCCGATCGTGATGACCTCCATCGCGTTCATCGCCGGTACCGTGCCGCTGGTGCTGTCGCACGGCGCCGGCGCCGAAGTGCGCCAGGCCACGGGCATCACCGTGTTCTCCGGCATGATCGGCGTGACCCTGTTCGGCCTGTTCCTGACCCCGGTGTTCTACGTCGCTTTGCGCAAGCTGGCGAACCGCAAGCTGGTCAGCCACGGCCCCGCCACGCTGGAGGCCGACCATGCCTAACGTCGGCCCGCACATCCCCACGCGCGACGAGATCCGTCGCGCGATGGGCGTGGAAGAACGCTCGCGCCACGCGCCGAGCGCCGACGAGCATTTCGAAATCGTCGACGCACTGTACCGCTTCGGCGCGGGCCAGGATCTGCGCGATCGCGGCCTGTTCGAATCGGCGTTCTCGATCACCGCGGACCTGGATTTCACCGGCCCGGCGCGCCGGCTCGGCGCGAGCGTGCCGGTGTTCGAGGGACGCTTGGCGATCGCCGACGCGGTGTTCGCCAGCATCGCCCGGCTCGATACGACCCATACCGTGACCAATCCGCGCGTGACCGCCTACGACGGCGCCCACGCCACGCTGTCGGCATTGGTCGAAGCGCAACACTTGCCGCGCAGCGACCATGGCCGCCACTTGATGCTCAAGAACCTGTACACGGTGACCCTGTCGAAACAGGGCGCGCGCTGGGTGATCGATCGCCTGCGCATCGACAACATCTGGTGGACCGGCGATGCCGCGGTGCTGTTTCCCGAGCTCGCCGCCGCCGGCGAGCCATTGGAGAGTCCTCATGTCTAAGTTGAAATTCCCGGCGCTGGCGCTGCTGACCGTGGCTCTGGCCGCGTGCGCCGTCGGCCCCGACCATGTGCGTCCGAACGTCGCCGTGCCCGCGCAGTTCGCGCGCACGGATGCGCCGGCCGATCCGGCGCGCGATCCCGACCTGGCCCTGCGCGAAGCCGACGCCGAATTCTGGCGCGGCTTCGGCGATCCGCAGTTAACCCGGCTGGTGGAGGATTCGCTGGCCGCCAACCACGATCTGCGCATCGCGCTGGCCCGCTACGACAGCGCCAACGCGCTGTTGCGCGAAGCCAAGTTCGACCGCTTCCCCACCATCACCGCCAATGCGCAGGGCAGCGATGCGCGCAGCAGCGCCGACCAGGCGCCCGGCGTGTCCCGCGCCGACCGCGACGGCGAAAGCTACAGCGCCGGCATCTCCGCCGGCTGGGAACTGGACTTGTTCGGCCGCGTGCGCCGCAACGTCGAAGCGCAACGCGCCAACGCGGCCGCCGACGCGGCGGATCTGGAAGCGCTGCAGGTGGCGATCGTCGGCGAAGTCGCGCGCACCTACGTCGAGTTGCGCGGTTTGCAGGAGCGCCTGCGTGTGGCGCGGGACAACACCGAAAACCAGCGCGAAACCCTGCGTCTGGTCGAAGCGCGCCTGAACGCGGGCCGCGACACCGAATTCGACACCGCCCGCGCCCGCGCGCAGTTGGAAACGACGTCCGCGCGGATTCCTTCGCTGGAAGCGCAAGTCGCCGTCGCGCAGCACCGCCTGGCGGTGCTGACGGGACAGACGCCGGATGCGCTGGTCGCCGAACTGGATCCGCAAAAACCGCTGCCCGCCCTGCCCGCACGCATCGACGCCGGCACGCCGGGCGAACTGCTGCGCCGCCGCCCGGACATCGCCGCGGCCGAGCATCGCCTGCACGCGGCCACCGCCAAGATCGGCGTGGCCACGGCCGACCTGTTCCCGCGTTTCACCCTCAGCGGTTTGATCGGCAGCCAGGCCATCGACAGCAGCGCCTTGTTCGAACGCGACAGCGAAACGCGGCTGGTCGCGCTGGGCATCGACTGGTCGTTCCTGGACATCGGCCGGGTGAAGGCGCGCATCGCCGCCGCGGACGCGGATGCCGCCGGCGAATTGGCGAGCTATCAACAGACGGTGTTGCTGGCCTTGGAGGACACCGAAAACGCCTTGGTCCGCTACGCCAAGTCGCGCGTCGAAGACCAGCATCTGGCGCGCGCCGCCGCCGACAGCGCGCGCGCCGCGCAGCTGGCGCGGGTGCGCTACGAGGCCGGCGCTTCGGGCCTGTTCGAAGTGCTGGACGCCGAACGCACCCAGCTGCAGTCGCAGGAAGCCTTCGCCGACGGCCGCACCCGCAGCGTCACCAGCGCCGTGGCGCTGTACAAGGCGCTGGCTGGCGGTTGGCCGCAGCGCAGTCCGGTGCGCGAGGACGTGGCCGACCTGCGCTGAATGCGGATATCCGCAGTGCGACGGCGCAACCTCGCCGTCGCACTCGCGCAATGAATGCGCGGTTCTTCACCGTGCGGCGACTTTCGCTGTTCTAGTTTCGTCCCATGCTGGCGAAAAGATGGCGCCTGGACGCCGATGGCGAAATGAGAATGAACCCCCGGGGACGCCCGCAGGAGCGCGGAGCGCGGCATGCCGCCGCAGTCCACGGCGACTGGACCGAACACGAAGAGCATTATCTGCGCACGTTTCGGGATGCGCCCTACTATTCCAGCGGCCGCGGCTGGATGGATTACGCGCCGGCTTATCGCTACGGCTACGAACGTTATGTGCGTCTGGCCGGCCGCCATTTCGAAGACGTGGAGACGCAGCTGGAAAGCGATTGGGAAACCGGCCGCGCCACCTCGCGGTTGGCCTGGGCAGAAGCGCGCGGCGCGATCCGCGACATCTGGCGGCGGCTGGAGCAGGATGCCCCGGGCGAGCCCGGCGCGCCGGCCAAAAACCGCCGCCGCTAGCGCGTTCACCCGCGCTGGACGCGTCCGGGGCTAGTTTCGAACTTCGCCCAAACCAGGAGCGCGGCATGAGTACGCTCCAGAAAGACCATATCCTCGGCACCGGCGGCGCCACGCTCGGCGGCGGCGCCGTG
>DATFFH010000067.1:0-4592 GCA_035250245.1 Luteimonas sp.
GCGTGCCGAGCCATTCGGCCATTTCGCGCTCGAGTGCGTCGTGGGCCGCGTGGTGGCCGCAGACCAGGTGCGAGGCGACGCCGCCGACACCGTTGCGCGCCGCGCTGTCCTGCAGCGCGTCGACCACGGCGAAGTGCTGCGCCAGGCCCAGATAATCGTTGCCGCAGAAGCCGACCAACCATCGCCCGTCGACCTCGTAGCGCGCGCCGTCGCGCCGGGTCACGTGGCGCCGCGTGCGCACGCGCTGCTGCGCCTCGCGTTGCGCGCGCGCCTCGCGCAGCCGTTCGTGCAGGTCGGCGCGCGCCATGGTTCAGGCCGCCGCTTCGACGATGTCGGCGTGGACGGTGGCGGCTTCTTCGACGATCTGCATCGGCCGCAGGCCGAGCCGTGCGAACAAGGCCATATCGCGTTCGGTATCGGGATTGCCGGTGGTCAGCAGCTTCTCGCCGTAGAAGATCGAATTGGCGCCGGCGGCGAAGCACAGCGCCTGAAGTTCGTCGCTCATCGTCTCGCGCCCGGCCGACAACCGGACCATAGATTGCGGCATGAGGATGCGGGCGACCGCGATGGTGCGCACGAATTCGAACGGATCCAGCTGCGCAATACCGGCCAGCGGCGTGCCTTCGACCTGGACCAGGCGGTTGATCGGCACCGAATCCGGATGCGCCGGCAGATTGGCCAGCGCCTGCAGCAAGCCGGCGCGCTGCGCACGCGACTCGCCCATGCCGACGATGCCGCCGCAGCAGGTCTTCATGCCCGCGTCGCGCACGTGGGCGAGCGTGTCCAACCGGTCCTGGTATTCGCGGGTGTGGATGATTTCGCCGTAGAACTCGGGCGCGGTGTCCAGGTTATGGTTGTAGTAGTCCAGGCCGGCCGCCTTCAACGCCTGCGCCTGGCCGTCGCTCAGCATGCCGAGCGTGGCGCACGTCTCCAGGCCCAGCGCTTTCACTTCGCGGATCATCGCCGCGACCTTCGGGATGTCGCGGTCCTTGGGCGAACGCCAGGCCGCGCCCATGCAGAAGCGCGAAGCGCCGGCGGCCTTGGCCTGCTTGGCTTTTTCCAGCACCGCTTCGGTGCTCATCAGCTTGGTCGCGTCGACGCCGGTGTGGTAGCGCTGCGCTTGCGGGCAATAGGCGCAGTCCTCGGGGCAACCGCCGGTCTTCACCGACAACAAAGTACTGATCTGCACTTCAGCCGGATCGAAATGGCGGCGGTGGACGCTGCCGGCGCGGTGCAGCAGTTCGGTGAACGGCAGCGCGAACAGCGCTTCGATGTCGGCGCGCGACCAGTCGTGACGCAGGGCGGGCGCGGCGGAGAGCGGTTCGCTGATGGCTGGCATGGGCTTTTCCCGACGGACAAAGGGCTGGCTGGCCCGGCAGTCTGGAAAGCATGCCCGGCCCTGTCAACCGAAAACGCCCTTTCGATGTTGACGGACTGAAGGGGCGCCTGGCGGCTCTGTTATGGCCGCCGCGCTGCCTGTTGTGCGGCGAGCCCGGCCGCCAGGGCCGGGATTTGTGCCGTCCATGTGGCGACGCCTTGCCGTGGAATCGCCGCGCCTGCCTACGCTGCGCGCTGCCCTTGCCCGCGGCCGAATCCGCCTGCGGCCACTGCCTGCGCCATCCGCCGCTGGTGGACGAAACCCACGCGGCGCTGGTCTACGCCTTTCCGGTGGACCGGTTGTTGCCGCGCCTGAAATTCCATGCCGACCTGGCCTGCGGCCGATTGCTCTCGCAATTGATGATCGAGGCTTTCGCCGCACTGCCGCGGCCCGATGCTCTGATCCCCCTGCCGCTGCATCGCCGCCGGCTGCGAGCGCGCGGCTACGATCAGGCCCTGGAACTGGCGCGGCCGCTCGCGCAGGCCTTTGATCTGCCCTTGCTGGACGACGCGCTGATCCGCCGGCGCGGCACGCCGCCGCAATCGCGGCTCGATGCCGCCGCACGGCGGCGCAATCTGCGCGGCGCGTTCGCGGTCGATCCCGATGTCGTTCTACCCGCGCATGTGACCGTGATCGACGACGTCGTCACCACCGGCGCCACTCTGCACGCCGCCGCCGGTGCCTTGCGCCGCGCAGGCGCGCAGCGCGTGGATGCGTGGGTGTGCGCGCGGACGCCGTGAGGCGTTCATTTCCTTCTCCCACCGGGAGAAGGTGCCCGCAGGGCGGATGAGGGTTCGGCGAAGCGAGCATGCTGGAATCGTGACGAGAATCGTGGGCTGACGATTACCGCTGCATATGCAACGACGTCGCTTCGCCGAACCCTCACTCCAACCCCTCTCCCGGTGGGAGAGAGGCTTGAAGCTTCGCCGAAAGAAGGACCGCCCCGCTATCGCTGCGGCGCCTCTTCTTCCAGCAATTCCAGATAAGCGCCGGTCAATTCGAGATTGCCGGCCTTCTGCATCCGCACTTGATAGAACAAAGTCTTGATCAGTTCTTCGTCGCTGACGCGCCCTTCGCGGCGCGTGGTGAACTGCACCAGCGCATCCATCGCCGCCTCCTGCTGGCGCTGGTACAGCTCCTGCAGTTCGTAGGCCTTGGCGACCTTGATCCGCCAGGCCGGCGACAAGCGTTCGACCGCGTTGTTCGAATTCTGCGTGGTCTGCCAGGCGGCGGCGGTCAGTACGGCGGAAGTCACCGCCAGCCGCGAGGCTTGTTCGGCGTCGGCTTCGGATTTGACCACCTGTTCGGCTTCGGCCAGGTTGGAATTGATCTTGGGCAGCACCCGCTGCAGTTCTTCCAGGTTGCTGCGCATTTCCGCAGCCACGGCGTCGCGCAGCGCGTTGGCCTGGCGGTTGAGCGAGCGGTCTTCCTTCCAATTGTCGATGGCCAATGCCAGGCCCACGGCCAATGCCACCGAGAACGCCTCGATCAGGATCTCGGGCAGTTTCTCGCGGACGTGGTCGCGCAGGCGCGGGCGCGGCGGCGGGTCGGCGGCGGGATTCATCGGCGCATCTTACCCAGCCGCCCCCGACTTTCGGCAGATACGGCGCGGGCCGCGGGGCCGCATCTTTTGCCGACTTCCCCTATCGGCTCCCACGATGAAGACCCTGACCACCGCAGTCCTGGCCGCAGCGCTGTCCATCGGTTCCCTGCACGCGTTCGCGGCCGATTCCGTCACGGATGCGGAGCGGCAGCTGATCGAAGCTTCGCGCGCGATGTTCGATGCCCAGTCGAAGTTCGACCTGGCGGCGCTGGACGCGATCCTGGCACCGGATTACGTGGAGGTTTCGCCGATCGGCGACGTCGACGACCGCGCCGAGGTGATGAGCTTCTACACGCCCGAGGCCAAGGCGCAGATGCACGCGGCCGGCATGGAACTGGTATCGACGGCCATGGCCGAGCCGCGGGTGCGCGTCTACGGCGACCAGGCCATCGTCGTTTCGAAAAACACCGCGACGTTGAAGGTGAAAGGCGTCGAACAGCAGCGGCCGGCGCGCGTGCTGTTCCATTTCCGCAAGCTTGCCGGCAAGTGGCTGCTGCAGTCTTCGCAGTTCACCTGGATCAAGCCCGGCGGTTGAGGCCCCGCTTTTTGTAGGAGCGGCTTTAGCCGCGAGCTCTTACCTTCAAATCGCGACATCGCAGCGATCTCATGGAAAAAGCTCGCGGCTGAAGCCGCTCCTACAAAAGCCCCTTATTCGGCCTTGGCCGGCGGTTTGGCAATATCCGCCTTGGCCGTCTTGCCCGATCCGATGATCGCCTCGGCCCGCATTTCCACCGGCGCGCCCTTCGAGAACAGCGCGGTGGTGCCGACCGCGGTCCAGGCCGGGTAGTGGTCGCGGAACACTTCGCGATGCACCTTCAGCATCGGCTCGATCCGCTGGCGGAAATCGTCGTGATCCTTGGACACGTGGAAGCTGGTGATTTCGACCACGTCTTCCATCGTGGCGCCGGCTTTTTCCAGGTGAGCCTTCAGCTGGGCGAACATCCAGCGGATCTTTTCCTCGTCGGTCTTGCCCGGCCCGCCAGCCGGAATGCCGGAGACGATCACGCGATCGCCGAGCTTCACCACCGGCGAGTAGTGGAAGCCGTGGTAGGAATCTTCCCAGCCGGAAGGGGCCAGATGCTCGCGCACGACCGGCGCGGTTTGCGCTTGCGCCGCGGCGCACAGCGACAAAGCCAACAGGGATGACATCAACAGGCCGGCGCGCATGGTCGTTCTCCTCGGATCGGAGCATCGATTGCAGCGCGCGCCGATGGCCGGCGCAAGGCCCGTTCGGAAGGCCGGCGCAAGCGCGCCGGCCTTCCCGCGCGCTCAGCTCGCCGGAGCGGCTTTTTCGCGCTTGTTGCCCAAGAACCACAGGATCCCGCCGACCACGATCAAGGCGATCCGGATCCCGACGCCGACGTCGGCGCCCCAGTTGTCGACCCACGACAACAGCTTGAACTCCATGTTCATGAAATGCAGCACGAACGAACCCAGGCCCAGCAACAGCATCAAGCCGCCGATCGATTTCATCGCTTACCCCTTGGACAATGGACCCGCTCCCCAGCGGGCGGACCGAGTTTGCCACAGGACCCGGGAATCCGCCGGATGTAGCCCGGGTGGAGCGTAGCGATACCCGGGAAATGGGTAGCAGCGCGTTCCCGGGTATCG
>DATFFH010000068.1:0-9209 GCA_035250245.1 Luteimonas sp.
CGGTCCAGCACCTTGAACACCTGGTCGGCGTAGGTGCGTGCATTGGCTTCGACGTCTTCGCGCGTGAGCGGCTTGCGGGTGACGTTCTTGCCGGTGGGGTCGCCGATCATCCCGGTGAAGTCGCCGATCAGGAAGATCACCTGATGCCCCAGGTCCTGGAACTGCCGCATCTTGTTGAGGAGCACGGTGTGGCCGATGTGCAGGTCGGGCGCGGTCGGATCGAAGCCGGCCTTGATCCGCAGCGGGCGGCCGAGCTTGAGCCGCGCTTCCAATTCCTCGCGCTTGAGGATTTCGTCGGCGCCGCGGGCGATCAGGTCGAGGTCGTTCTGCAAGGACACGTGTAATTTCCGCAAAAACTGAATAGGGAAGAGCCGTGAATTTTGTATTAAATATGCGTTAACTGTGCGCCGCGTCAAAAAACCCAGGCATATCAGGCATTTGACGAGCTCATTTGACGTGATTATGGTACCGGCGTTACGCGGCCGTCACACACGGGCCCCGGGATAAGAACATGAAGAAAACCGGCAGCGGCGGCGATGCACGACGCGAACGTCTGAAGCTTTTACGCGAAGCCGCGCTGCACCGGAAGGTGTTGGCGAAATTGCCCACCGGATTCGACGGCCGCTGGACGCGCCGCCATTGGATGCACGCCAGCCTGTTCGCCACGCTCGGCGCCTTGGTCGCAGCGATCGTGCCGGGCTTCTCCACCGCGATGCAGACACCCGCGCAGGGCCCGCGCACGTCGCTGGCGCTGGCGCTGCCGCAACTGACCTTGTCGCAATTGCGCGGCCATCCCGGCGACAGCTGGCAGACGGTCGCCATCGAGCGCGGCGACACGCTGAGCGACGTGTTCGAAGAGCTCGGCATTCCGCATTCCGAATTGCAACGCGTGATGGCGCATCCGGGCGTCAAGAGCACGCTGACCAAGATGAAGCCGGGCACCGAACTGGCGTTCGATCTGCCCGTGGATGGCCAGCTGCGCGCGATGCGTTTCAACAAGGATCCGGCGACGCAGGTCCAGCTCAGCTTCGGCAAAGAGAAGATCAGCGAGTCGGTGGTCGCCAAAGAAACCGACGTGCGCACCGTGGTGCTGAGCGGCAAGGTCGGCAAATCGCTGTTCCGTTCCGCGCGCAAGGCCGGCCTGACCGGCAAGAACATCAACCAGCTGACCGACGACATCTTCAAGTACGACATCGACTTCGATTCGGACGTCGGCGCAGACGATCGCTTCAGCGTGGTGGTCGAACAAACCTGGCAGAACGGCGAGCTGGTCAACACCGGGCCGGTGCTGGCCGCGGCCTTCACTGTCGACGACAAGCTGCACAGCGGTTTCCGCTACGTGCGCAACAGCAAGCCGGAATACTTCACCGCCGAAGGCCGGCCGCTGCAGCGCGCCTTCATCCGCATGCCGATCCCGTACGCGCGGCTGACCTCGCGCTTCGGCGCGCGCCGCCACCCGGTGCTGGGCACGATGCGCATGCACCAGGGCGTGGACTACGCCGCCGGCACCGGCACGCCGATCATGGCCGCCGGCGATGCGCGCGTGCAGTTCGTCGGCCGCAAGGGCGGCTACGGCAACGCGGTGATCCTGGACCACGGCCGCGGCTACACCACGCTGTACGGGCACATGTCGCGCTTCGGCAAGATCCGCTCCGGCCAGCGCATCGGACAGGGCACGGTGATCGGCTACGTCGGTTCCACCGGCCTGGCGACCGGGCCGCATCTGCATTACGAATTCCGGATCAACGGCGTGCATCGCAATCCGCTGTCGATCACGATGCCGCCGCCGGAGCCGCTGAGCGGCAAGCAGCTGGCCGCGTTCCGCGTGGAAACCAGCCGCGCGCTGGCCAAGATCCGCACGGTCGAGAACATCATTTACGCCGAACCCAAGCGCGTGGCGCAGGTGATCAAGCCCGCGCGGCCGGCCAAGAAAGGCTGATCCTCGGGTTTTCGTAGGTGCGAATTCATTCGCACGCTCTTGCCGCACAAGCGTGCGAATGAATTCGCACCTACGAAAGGCGTGTTGCTAACATCGGCCGTCCTTGGTTCGGCCTCCGCATATGCCCGTGTCCGGCGCTTCGCTTTATCTCGGCCTCATTTCCGGCACCAGCGCCGACGGCATCGATGCGGCGCTGGTGCGATTCCACGACGATCGCGCCGACGCGCGCAGCGAGCTCGTGCTCGGGCGCACGTACGCGTGGGACGCGGACGTGCGGGCGCGCCTGGTCGCGCTCGGCCAGGGGCGCGACGGCGTGTCGCTGGACGAACTGGGTTCGCTGGACGTTCAAGTCGCGCTCGCTTTTTGCACGGCGGCGCAATTGCTGATGGCCGAAGCGGGCGTGGACGCGACCGACGTGCGCGCGATCGGTTCGCATGGGCAGACGGTGCGGCACCGCCCGGAACGCGAATTTCCTTTCACCTGGCAGATCGGCGATGGCAACGTCATCGCCGAGCGCAGCGGCATCGCCACCGTCGCCGATTTCCGCCGCCGCGATGTCGCCGCCGGCGGCCACGGCGCGCCGCTGATGCCGGCTTTCCATGCGGCGATGCTGCATTCGGAACGAGAAGACCGTGCGGTACTGAACCTGGGCGGCATCGCCAATTTCACTCTATTGCCGCGCGAAGGCGAAGTGCGCGGCTTCGACACCGGTCCCGCGAACGCGTTGTTGGATGCGTGGTGCGAACGGCACCTGGGCCATGCTTACGATGCGGACGGGCGGTTTGCGGCAAGCGGTTCGGTCGACGAGGCTTTGTTGGCGCGGCTGCTGGACGATGCGTGGTTCGCTTTGCCGCCGCCGAAAAGCACGGGCCGCGAACAATTCCATCTGGACTGGGCCGAAAGCAGGATCGGCTACGCTGCGCTGGCGCCGCAGGACGTGCAGGCGACGTTGCTCGAACTGAGTGCGGCGACCGTGGCCGACGCCTTGCGCGCGCATCAGCCCGACACGCGCCGCGTGCTGGTCTGCGGCGGCGGTGTGCGCAACCCGGTGCTGATGGCGCGGATCGCGGCGCGCTTGCCTGGGGTCGTCGTCGAATCGACCGCGGCGCACGGGCTGGATCCGGATTTCGTCGAAGCGATGGGCTTCGCCTGGCTGGCGCGCGAGACGTTGGCCGGACGGCCGGGCAATCTGCCCAGCGTCAGCGGCGCGAAAGGGCCGCGGGTGCTGGGCGTCGTCTATCCCGCCTGACGCCGGCTTTTTGTAGAGTCGAGCCTGCTCGACTGCTTCTTCGATCTTCGCTCATGGAAAAAGCAGTCGAGCAAGCTCGACGCTACAAAGCGGGGATCAAGCCTGCGCCTGCGACCCCGGCTCCTTGATCCGAGGCCACAGCCACGCCAACAGCAACAAAGTCGGCACCACCGTCGCGGCGCTGAGCAGGAAGAACGTGCTGTACGAAGTCGCTTCCACGATGTAACCGGATGCGCCGCCGACGAATTTGCCGGGCAGGTTCGCCAGCGACACCATCAAAGCGAATTGGGTTGCGGTGAAATTGCGGTCGGTCAGCGAAGAGATGAACGCGACCAGCACCGTGCCCGCGAAGCCTTGGAACAGATTGTCCGCGGTGAGCGCCGCGTAGAAAGCCCACAGCTGCGATGGGTTCTGCGCCATCAACAAGAACGCGATGTTGGACAAGGCCACGCCCAACGCCGCCAGCAACAGCATCCGCCGCAAACCGAACATCGCCACGGCGACGCCACCCGCGAACGCGCCGACGATGCCCATCCATACGCCGTAAAGTTTCGACACGGTGGCGATATCGGCCTTGGTATAGCCCGAATCCAGATAAAAGGGCCCGGCCATCACGCCGATCACCTGGTCCGGGAACTTGTAGAAACCGACGAACAGAAGCAAGACCAAAGCCAGGACCACGCCGTTGCCGCGGAAGAAGCTGGAGAACGGCTGCCAGAAGGCGCCGAGCAGATCGATCCTGCGTTGAACGGTGGCTTCCGGCGCCTGCGGCTCGCGACTGAACAGCGTGGCGAGAATCGGAAGAATCATCAGCGCCGACATCAGCACATAAGCGATCGTCCAGCTCCGATATTCGGCCAGATACAGAGCGCCGGCACCGCCTAGAATCAATCCGACGCGGTAACCCAGCGTATAGGTCGCCGCAAGCGCGGCCTGTGCGTTGACCGGCGCGATTTCGATGCGGTAGGCGTCGACCACCGAATCCTGCGTCGCTCCGGCGAAGGAGGCGATCAGCACCCAGGTCACCAGGCCGGTGACGCTCAATTCCGGCCGCTGATAGGCCAATGCGAACAAAGCGATCGTCACCACGACCTGGGCGACCAGCAGCCAGGAGCGGCGACGACCGAGAAAGGCGGTCAGCGGAAACGCATAGCGATCGATCAACGGCGCCCAAAGGAATTTGAGCAGATAGAAGAAGCTGGCCAGGCTGATCAGGCCGATGCTGCCCAAATCCAGGCCCACGTCGCGCAATCGCGTGGACAAGGTTTGCGACGCGATCAACAGGAACGGCAACCCGCAGCCGAATCCGAAAAAGGTCATCGTCAATGCCGATGGCGTGGCGAACGCACGCTTGAGTCCGGCCCAGCCCTTGTACGAGACCGACGCAGTCTCCTCGGATGTCGCGTTCATAGCTTGTAATCCACCACGAACGGCGCATGGTCCGAGAACCGCGGCTCGGCATGGATCGCCCAGGCCTTGAGCTTATCGCGCAGCGATGGCGTCACGATCTGGTAGTCGATGCGCCAACCGACATTGTTAGCGCGCGCGGCGCCGCGCGCGCTCCACCAGGTGTAATCCTGGCCTTCGGCATTGAGTTCGCGATAGGCGTCGACCCAGCCGCGGCTGTTAGGAGCATCGCCTTCGGCGCACAAACCGTTCAACCAGTCGCGTTCGGGCGGCAGGCAGCCGGAATTCTTCTGGTTCGACGTCCAATTCTTGATGTCCAGCCGGCTGCGCACGATGTTCCAATCGCCGCACAGGACGTAATCGCGGCCGCTGGCCAGCCATTTGTCCAGAATCGGCTTCAGCCATTCCATCACTTCGAACTTGAAGCCTTGGCGCAGTTCGCCCGACGAGCCGGAAGGGATATAGAACGAGACGACGCTCAAATTGCCGTAGCGCGCTTCCAGATAGCGTCCTTCGTCGTCGAACGGCGCCCAGCCGAGCGAGCTGATCACTTCGTCCGGCTCGCGCTTGGTGTAGACGGCCACGCCGCTGTAGCCCTTCTTGGTGATCGCATCCTTGAAGAAGGCCTTGTAGCCCTTCGGCAGGAAGTCCGGACCGGACAGCTGGTGCTCCTGCGCCTTGGTTTCCTGCACGCAGAGCACGTCGGCCTTCTGCGCGGCGAACCAGTCGAAGAAGCCCTTGTTGGCGGCCGAGCGCAGGCCGTTGGCGTTGAAGCTGATGATGCGCATGCCGGTCCGATGGAATGGTCTCGGGTCGATTGTAGGGGCGTTGCGGGCCGCTTGTGCGGCGCACCCCGCTTTTGTGGGAGCGGCTTCAGCCGCGAGCTTTCCGGAATGTCCACAATCGGCAAGAGCTCGCGGCTGAAGCCGCTCCCACAAGGGATTGTGCCGCTATGATCCGGTCATGATGGAACCCCCGGCCATCCGCGTCACCCAGATCACCGGCGAACTCGCGCCGCAAGTGCGCGCCCTGCGCGTGGCGCCGGAGCAATACAGCTTCGTCGGCGATGTCGAATTCAATCTGGTCGACGCCGAACGCGATCCTCAAAGCGATGCGATGGCGATCCTGGCCGGCGACGAAGTGATCGGCTTCTATCGGCTCGATTACGCGCCGACCGTGGTGGCCTTGACGCCGATCGCGGCAAGCGTGGGGTTGCGCAGCTTCCTGATCGACCGTCGCCACCAAGGGCACGGCTACGGCGCGGCGGCGATCGAAGCCTGCTGCGCCGATCTGCGCCGGCGCCATCCCGAACGCCGCCTGCTGGCGCTGAACGTGAACTGCATCAACCGGAGCGCGATCCGCGCCTATCGCAAGGCCGGCTTCGTCGATACCGGCGAGATCTACTTCGGCGGCCGCGCCGGTCCCCAGCACCTGATGTTGCGCAGTTTGGATTAAGGCGATAATCGGCGCATGGACGACCACCGCTCGCGTTTCCTGCAACTGGCCCTGCGCGCCGACGCGCTGCGCTTCGGCGAATTCACCCTCAAGTCCGGGCGCACCAGTCCTTATTTCTTCAATGCCGGGCGGTTCGATTCGGGTGCGGCGCTGGCCGGCCTGGCCGCTTGCTACGCCGACGCGATCGAACAGTCCGCCGTCGAGTTCGACGTGTTGTTCGGCCCGGCCTACAAAGGCATCCCGCTGGCGACCGCGCTGGCTTGCGAATTCGCGCGCCGCGGCCGCGACGTGCCGCTGACCTTCAACCGCAAGGAAGCCAAGGCCCACGGCGAAGGCGGACTGCTGATCGGCGCGGCGTTGGCCGGCCGGCGCGTCCTGATCGTCGACGACGTGATCACCGCCGGCACCGCGATCCGCGAAGCTCTGGCGATCATCGCCGAGGTGGGCGGCACGGCGGCAGGCATCGTCATCGCCCTGGATCGCCAGGAGGCCGTGGACCCGGCCGTATCGCGACGCTCGGCGGCAGAAACTGTCGCGATCGAACAGGGCCTGCCCGTGATTGCGGTGGCCACTCTGGCCGACTTGCTGGCCTTCGCCGGCGGCGACGCCTCGCTGGCCGCGCACCGCGAGCGCCTGTTCGCATACCGCCAAGCCTATGGCAGCGCCCTGCCCGGTTGAGCGGCCGCGCCGCGTTGGAAAGTACGCGCCGGCGCGCGCAGGCCGGGGCAATGGCGATGACATGGCCCGACTCTTGCGTATGCCGCTACGAATGAAAGCGCGAAGGACGGCAGGGACAGGACCATGAACAGATCGCTTGCGGGATTGACCGGCGGCTTATGCCTGGTTTGGGCCTTGGGTGCCCTTGCCCAGAATCCGCCGGCCAAGAAACTGTTCTGCTGGACCGAGAATGGCCGCAAGGTCTGCGGCGACGCCCTGCCCGCCAGCGCCGTGGACAGCGCCCGTACCGAAATCAGCGGCAAAAGCGGCCTGCGCGTCGGCGGCGTCGATCGCGCGCTGAGCGGCGAGGAACGCGCCCAGCAAGAAGCCGAACAGAAGCGCTTGGCCGAGGAAGCCGCCGCAGCCGAAGCCGCGCGCAGGCGCGATCTGGCCTTAGTAGAGTCTTATTCTTCGGAAGAGGAATTGCGGCGCGCCTACCAGCTCCGATACGACTTGGTGGACGAGGCGATCAAATCCTCCAAGTTGGCCATGGGCAACCTGCACCAAAGCCTGCTGCGCACCCTCGACCAAGCGGGCGAACGGGAATTAGCCGGCCAACCGGTGCCCAAGCCGATGGCCGATAACATCCGCAAGCAGCGCGAGAGCTACCAGGGTCTGCAATCCGGCTACCAGCAGCAGTTGCGCGATCGCACCGCGATTGACCAGCAATTGCAGGAAGCGGTGGCCAAATACCGCGAAATGAAGGCGCCGAAATCCGAGGGCGCCGCGCTGGACGCCGAGAGCCAGGGCTGAGCGCCGTGGTCGCTTAGACCGCCGCCCATCGCTCTTTTGTAGGAGCGGCTTTAGCCGCGAGCTTTTTCTCCAAAAATCACTGCGATGCCGCGATTTTGAGGGAGGAGCTCGCGGCTAAAGCCGCTCCTACAAAAGCGAAGCTTAGAACGGCAGATTCAGGCCTGGATCCAGCGCCAGCAAGCGTTCGCGGAACGCGGCCTGGATCCGCGCCAGCGCCTGCGCATCGTTGGCCTCGAAACGCAGCACCAGGATCGGCGTGGTGTTCGAAGCGCGCACCAGGCCCCAGCCGTCCGGCCAGTCCGCGCGCAAGCCGTCGATGGTGGACGCGCGCGCCCCCTCGAATTCGCCGGAAGCGATGAAGCGTGCGACGAAAGCGTGCGGATCGGCCGTCGGCACTTTCAACTCGGGCGTCGATTGCCCTTCGGGCAGGGAAGCGAACACTTCGTCCGGCGTTTCGCTGCGCTGGCCCAGGATCTCCAACAGGCGCGCCGCCGAATAGATGCCGTCGTCGAAACCGTACCAGCGTTCCTTGAAGAAGAAGTGGCCGCTCATCTCGCCGGCCAGTTCGGCCTCGGTCTCGCGCATCTTGGCCTTGATCAGCGAATGCCCGGTCTTCCACATCAGCGGACTGCCGCCGTGGCGCAGGATGTACGGCGACAACGCGCCGGTGCACTTCACGTCGTAAACGATCACCGCGCCCGGATTGCGCTCCAGCACGTCGGCGGCGAACAGCATCAGCAAACGGTCCGGGAAGATGTTGCGGCCGGCGCGGGTGATCACGCCCAAGCGGTCGCCGTCGCCGTCGAAGGCGATGCCCAGGTCGGCGTCGAGCCGCTCGACCATCCGCTTGAGGTCTTCCAAGTTGTGCGGCTCGCTCGGATCGGGATGATGGTTGGGGAAGGTGCCGTCGATCTCGCAATACAGCGGCGTGACCTCGGCGCCGATCGCCTCCAGCACGCGCGGACCCAACTCGCCCGCCGCGCCGTTGCCGGCGTCCACCACCACCCGCAGGCGGCGGTCGATCTGCACGTCGGACGCGACGCGATTGACGTAATCGCCGCTCACGTCGCGATGCTGCAGGCTGCCCGGCGCCGGCGCGTCGTGCAGCCGCCCGTCGGCGATGCGGTCGTACAGGTCGACGATCGCATCGCCCGACAGCGTTTCGCCGCCGACCACGATCTTGAAGCCGTTGTAGTCGGGCGGATTGTGGCTGCCGGTCACCGCCACCGCGCTGCCGGTGCGCAGGTGGTAGGCGGCGAAATAAACCAGTGGCGTCGGCGCCACGCCGATGTCGATCACGTTGCGCCCGGCCTTGCGCAGGCCGGCGATGAGCCCGCCGATCATGTCCGGGCCCGACAGGCGTCCGTCGCGGCCGACCACGATGTCGCTCAATCCCTGCTGCTGCATCGACGAGCCGATCGCATGGCCGATCAGTTCGGCCACGCCCGCGTCCAGGCTCTCGCCGACCACGCCGCGGATGTCGTAGGCGCGGAAGATGCCGCGATCGATCGTCACCGGCGCGCGCTTCGGGGCTTCCTTCACTTCGATCTTCTTCTGTTCCTCGACCGGCGCGTTTCGCACCGCCTCGCTCAGCGTCGGCGCCTGCTCGGCTTCGGCCGCGGCCGCGGCGCGATCCGGATCGCCTCGCCGCCAGCCCCGCCACGCCAGGAACGCGAGCACCGCCGCGAT
>DATFFH010000069.1:0-34041 GCA_035250245.1 Luteimonas sp.
AAGCGTGCCAATCGCTGCCTCATCGGTGACCGAGCAGGTCGCGATCTGCGCGAAGGGCGGCGGCCCTGTGGTCGAGGCGATAATGCCCACCCGAAAGCAAACGATCGCCGGCAGGTCCCGGCGTCGCCATAGCGCAAGCCATCAGATCGATGCACCCAGGCAATTTCCATCGCTACGACGTCATCGTGATCGGCGGCGGCCACGCCGGCACCGAGGCCGCGCTGGCGTCGGCACGGGCGGGCGCATGCACGTTGTTGCTGACCCATAGCATCGAAACGGTCGGCGCGATGAGCTGCAATCCGGCCATCGGTGGCATCGGCAAGGGGCACCTGGTCAGGGAAATCGATGCGCTGGGCGGGGTGATGGCGCATGCGGCGGATGCGGCGGGCATCCAGTGGCGCACCCTCAATGCCTCCAAGGGGCCGGCGGTGCGCGCCACGCGTTGCCAGGCCGACCGCTCGCTCTATCGCGCCTTCATCCGCCGCGCGGTCGAGTCGCAACCCAACCTCACGTTGTTCCAGGCCGCCGTCGACGACTTGCTGATCGAAAACGATCAGGTACGTGGCGCGATCACGCAGACCGGCCTGCGCTTCGAGGCGCCTGCGGTCGTGTTGACCGCAGGCACCTTCCTCGCCGGCAAGATCCATGTCGGCGAAACGCAGTACGCCGCAGGGCGTGCCGGCGATCCGCCAGCGACCACGCTGGCGCTGAAACTGCGCGAACGCCCCTTCGTTGTCGACCGGCTCAAGACCGGCACGCCGCCGCGGATCGATGGCCGTACGCTCGACTACTCGGTGATGGAGGAGCAACCCGGCGACGATCCGCGCCCGGTGTTCTCGTTCATGGGATCGCACGAGGACCATCCGCGCCAGCTGTCCTGCTGGATCACGCACACCTCCGAGCGCACGCACGACATCATCCGTGCCGCCTTGCACCGCAGTCCGCTGTATTCGGGCCAGATCGAAGGCGTCGGCCCGCGCTATTGCCCGAGCATCGAGGACAAGGTGGTGCGCTTCGCCGAGAAGGCCAGCCACCAGATCTTCGTCGAGCCCGAAGGCCTCGATGTCGCCGAAATCTACCCGAACGGCATCAGCACCTCGCTGCCGTTCGACGTGCAACTGGAGCTGGTGCGCAGCATCCGCGGTTTCGAGCAGGCGCACGTCACCCGACCCGGCTACGCGATCGAGTACGACTATTTCGATCCACGCGGCCTGAAGACTTCTCTGGAAACCAAGGCGGTGTCCGGGCTGTTCTTCGCCGGCCAGATCAACGGCACCACCGGCTACGAAGAAGCCGCCGCGCAGGGCCTGCTGGCCGGCGTCAACGCCGCCCGCCACGTGCGCGGCCTGGACGGCTGGAGCCCGCGCCGCGATCAGGCCTATCTGGGCGTGCTGGTCGACGACCTGATCACCCACGGCACCAGCGAGCCCTACCGCATGTTCACCTCGCGCGCCGAGTACCGGCTGCAATTGCGCGAAGACAACGCCGATCTGCGGTTGACCGAAGCCGGGCGCGAACTTGGTTTGGTGGACGACACGCGCTGGAGCGCGTTTTCGGTCAAGCGCGAAGCGATCGCGCGTGAAACCGAGCGCTTGCGTGGTCTGTGGGCGACGCCGGCGAACGCGATCGGCCGCGAATTGGCGGAAGCCACCGGCGTTGTAGTGAGCCGCGAAACCAATGCGCTGGATCTGCTCAAGCGTCCGGAATTGGATTACGCGAAATTGATGGCGGTGCCGTCGCTCGGCCCGGCGGTCGCCGATGCGAAAGTGGCCGAGCAGGTCGAGATCGGGGTGAAGTACGCCGGCTATCTCGATCGCCAGCGCGAAGAAATCGAGCGCCAGCAACGCAACGAAGACACCGCGATTCCGGCCGGTTTCGACTACGCCGCCGTGCGCGGCCTGTCCGCCGAAGTGCAGCAGAAGTTGGAACGCGTGCGCCCGCAAACCGTCGGCCAGGCCCAGCGCATCCCGGGCATGACCCCGGCGGCGATTTCGCTGCTGTTGGTGCATATCGCGCGGCAAAAGCGCGCGCGGGTCGCATGAGTTCGGAAGACGATTCCGGCGACATTCATCCGATCGCGGCGGACAAACGGAGAGCGGTGCTCGACGCCTTGAGCGGCATCGAACGCGAACACCAGGTGCGGGTGCTGTTCGCGTGCGAATCCGGCAGTCGGGGCTGGGGGTTTTCCTCGCCGGACAGCGATTACGACGCGCGCTTCATCTATGTCCACGAACCGGATTGGTATGTAACGGTGTTGGAGCGCACCCGGCCAGGCCAGTCCCAGCGAGACGTCATAGAGCTGCCGATCGACGACGAATTGGACGTCAGCGGCTGGGATTTGCGAAAGGCGCTCAGACTGCTGGCGAAATCCAACCCCACCCTGTCCGAATGGCTGCGCTCGCCGATCATCTATCGTCAGCAGGACGAAACCGCCGACGAGTTGCGCGAATTGGCTAGCCGTTTCTATTCGCCGATCAGCGCCTGGCACCATTACTTCAGCATGGCGAAGAGCAACTATCGCGGATACCTGCAAGGCGAGAAGGTCCGCACGAAGAAATACCTTTATGCATTGCGCCCGGTGCTGGCCTGCCAGTGGATACAACAGTCGGACGACCCGCCGCCGATGGCGTTCGAAACGTTGCTGGAACGCCTCCTGCCCGGGGGGATGCTGAGGGAACGGATCGACGCCTTGTTGGCCGTGAAGCGCAGCAGCGCTGAAGTCGCGCAGGGTCCGCGCATCGTGGAAATCAACGACTTCCTGGAGCGGGCGTTGACCGACTTCGAAAGAAATCCGCCGCGGCTACAAGGTTCAGACGCGCAATCGGGAGAGCTGGACGATTTCCTACGCCGCGCCATACGAAGCGGGCACCTTTAAGTCCCTCCGATTTACGCCAAAAGCCGAAGCCTCTCCCTGGCGCTTCGCGCCTGTCCCTCTCCCGTAAAGGGAGAGGGGTAGAGCATCGTTGCGTCAAAGCTCGCGAACGGCTTCGCGATCCGCAGCGGGTTTGCGCCTCCATGGCAACGGCACGCTGAACAGCATCAGCGCCACCCACGCCAGCCGGCTCGACCACGATTCGCGATCCGGCGCATGCAGCGTGCGCTCGTCCGCGCTGCGTTCGTGTTCGTCGCCGTCCTCGTCCAGCACGTACTCGCCCGATTCCGCGGCGCGCAGGATGTTGCGCGCGTGCATCGCCTGTTCCTGCGGCACGCGCAACTTCACTCCGCCTACCGCCAGGCGCCATTCCCAGTTCGCCAGGGCCAGGTGCTCGTCGCCCAGGTGCGCGTCGATGCCTTGCGAGGCCAGCAGGCCGCGGGCGATGTGCGCTTCGATCGGATCGTGGTAGTGGGCGACGGTGACGAGCATAAGTTCATGCCGGGGCGACGCGCCTAGAGTACGCTTCGCCGCATGAAGACCGCCGCCCGCCCGTTGCTCGCCCTGTTGCCCCTGGCCCTGCTGGCCGCCTGCCAGCAGCAGACTTCGCCCGAAGCGACCGGCAAGCCCGGCGAAGTGCGGGTCTGGCCGCTGCTCGCGGAACAAGGCGCGGCGCAGCCAGATCTGGCGGTCGCGTCCGACGGCCGCATCCTGCTGAGTTGGATGAGCGTGCGTCCGGGCCGCGACAACGCCCTGCAATTCGCCGCCTTCGGCACCGACGGCCGCTGGCAGAGCACGCCCAAAACCATCGCGGTGGGCGAAGCGTTGTTGTCGAACTGGGCCGACACCCCGCACATCATGGCCACGCCCGACGGTGCGCTGTGGGTGAGCTGGCTGCAGAAGACCAGCGCCGAATTCCGCGAATACGATCTGCAGGTCAGCCGTTCCGGCAACCGCGGTTTCAACTGGAGTGCGCCGGCGACGGTCAACCGCGACCAGGGCGGCGAACACGGCTTCGCTTCGCTGTGGCCCGCGTCGCAGGCGACGTTGGGCATCGCCTGGCTGAATCCCGCGAACGCCGACTCAAGTTCGGACGCGCCGGTGAACAAAGGCGATACGGCCGAACACGCGGCGCATGCCGGCGGCATGTCGCTGCTCGCCGCCACTTACGACAGCGGCCTGCAGCGCACCGTCGAGACCACGCTCGATGCGGTTACCTGCGAATGCTGCCAGACCGACGTCGCCCTGGCCGCCGCCGGCCCGGTGATCGTCTACCGCGACCGCGACGCCGGCGAAATCCGCGACATCGCCGCCGTCCGCTACGACGGCAAAGCCTGGAGCGCGCCGGTGCGCGTGCATGCCGACAATTGGAAGATGCCCGCCTGCCCGGTCAACGGTCCGGCGGTTGCCGCGAACGGCAACAACGTCGTCGCCGCCTGGTACAGCGCCGCGAACGACCAAGCCGCCGTGCAAATCGCCTTGAGCCGCGACGGTGGCGCCACGTTCGACGCCCCGATCCGCGTGGACCACGGTCCGGCCGTGCTCGGTCGCGTTGATGTGGCCTACGACAAGGACGGTGCCTGGATCCTGTGGCTGCGCGAAAACGCCGGCGCACAGTCGCTGTGGTTGGCGCGCTATTCGTCCGATTTGAAGCGCGAGACGCAGCGCAGCGAAATCGCCAAGCTGCAGGGGCGGGGGAACGCGACGGGCTTCCCCAAGCTCGCCCTGCGCGCCGACGGCGCCTATGCCGTATGGACGGATGTCGTGGACGGGCAGCCTAGATTGAAGGGTGCGCAGGTAATGCGGTAATGCGAAAGAAAGTTACGCTTCCAACCTAAGCGTCTGGCGCGCAGGTTCCTAAGCACACCTGGTCGATTGAAGTCCAGGTAGGGCTGGGCACTACAGGATTCCGCCAGTACGCAACCGCGTCGCGGGTTCCGCCCTACGCGGAATACGTGAACTACGCGATGATCACAGGGGTGTCTACACTGCGCGGGTGAGTTCAATCTACTATGCCGCCTAACAACTCTTTCAAGCCGACGCCGCTTAACGGCGCGGATAAGTCAGGCGTTAAGCCGTAATGGAACTTCGTCCCTCTGAAGCAGCGTTTCTGAAAAAACTCGCCGAGTCGCGGGCTTGGTGGGCTCGCGCAGCCTCTGATGGATTGATCGGCTCCGATGTTCCCTGGAGCGATAAGCCGGAGGCTTGGGCAAAGCTATCAAGCCTGCTCACCACTCCCGAAGCCAAAGCCGCGTTCATCGCGGTGGTGTCTGAATTGCTTTCCGGGCTCACCCACTCAACGCTCGTCACCCTAGGCGGCGGCTCCGCGTTGGCGGAAACCACATTGCTCACGATTCGAGATGCGGATGGCCATGAGTTCGTTGATTTCCTCCATGAGTTCTGGCCGGAGGTCGACCGCGACACGCCCTAACAGTTCAAGCGTTGGCCCGCATTGACCTACTGGCGGGGGGCTTTCCCACGCACGTAAGCGGTGATGTAGCCAATCGCCCCAAGCAGTACTAGCAGCAGGGGGATCAATCCAGGCTCGCTCTCTAAGACGACCATCATGGCCAAAAGTGCTAGGCCGATGATGCCAACGGTTGCAGAGACAATCTTCTGTGTCCTAGCCTTCATTGCCGGTCTCCTCAGGTGCCGGACAAATCGTAGGTCGGAGCAGTGCTGGCAGGATGTGGCAAGTGTGAACTCAATATGAGGCGCGTCCAGGCAATTGCCATGCGGCCTAACCATTCACTCAAGCCGAGCCCGTTCGGGGCGGTTTAATCCAGGCATTAGACGCATGGCAAGTGTCCGATGGTTCGATATGGGAGCGAAAGGACATCATGGTTACCCTCAGCCAGAAAGCTCCTGGGCCAACCAAACATACAAAGGACGCTGCGGCGGCTGCGGGGCATATGAGTCTCAGGCGGCTCCCTTTCGGTTCCGAAAATCGAATCGGGCGGCCCATTCCCATTTCCGCCAGCTCAATTGGGTATTCGATGCTTGGTTTGTAACGCCGGAAGTGGAGTCGGTTCTTCGCCAAAATGGAATTACCGGCATAGATTTTTGCGCCGCACTGGATCACAAGTCCGGACAACCGCTGGACCACCTGCGCCAACTGATAATAACCGGCGTGATCGAGGGTGTTGAAACTTCGAAGTTGCCTACAGTGACCTGCAAACCTTTCAACGAGGAAGCCGACACCTATGCCGCTCCGCCAACCGGACCCTTCTGTGGAAATGTGAAGCATCACCCACCCACATCGATCGTAATCCCGGAGCCGGTTCTATCCGACGCGGCGGATTTGTCATCAACGGCGGCATGGTTCGGCAGCGGCTTTGGCGCTTGGCACCGCACCATTGCGTCGCAAAAGTTCTTTGATGTCGTTCAAGCCCACGGATGGCGTGGACTTGAGCTATCGCCCATTTCTCATTCAGGGCATTCAAGTCGGGCCGTCTAGCAATACGCCGCTTCGCGGCTCGACATAGTTCCGGCGTTAGGCGCTATGAAAGCTCATCACGCAACTATCAGAGATGGCGCCGACGCAACTTCGTACAGCAGGCATTGGCGCGAGTTTCCGAGCGGTTGCGGGCAATCGGCGTTGTCGCACGATCCATCGGCGCGGCCCAACGCTTCATTCAAGCCGACGCTTTACGGCACGGCCTAACTCAGGCGTCAGCCATCACGGCCGGGATCTCTCAGCCCACGTGCGGGGCCGCCGCAGGCGTTTCAGCCGATGAGTAACTGGGTTGGGATAAATGGCGGAATCCGCTTCGCGGTTCCGCGCTGCGCGGACTGCAAAGGGTGGGGACTGCAACGGGTTTCCAAAGCGCGGTGTTGCGCGCCGGCGGCGTGGTTGGGCCGGTACCTTCGGCAGGCAGACGCCCCTTGCCTCCCCCGGGCAGGTCCATGCGGACGCCCTTGGAGGCCATTTTTGAGAACTGGTTACTGTTTTATTCGCCGCTAAATTTGGAACAAGTGGCCACTTTTATGAGGCGTCTCCGTCGTTATCCCCGCAAACAAGACGCGTCCCGTGATCGGGCCGCCCGAATCGGGGAAAACGACCATGCTGATCCAAGCGCACAAGAACCGCACTAGCCGGACATCGCCTTTCGCCAGTCCAGAGTGCGTGCCTGTGGGAGACCCTCTGGTTCTCACCGGCCCCGCCTTGAAGTTCGAGCTCATCTGCGCCGCGAAACGGCCGGCCGCAGCGGAAATCTGCTATCGGCGCAAGCAGGCTTGTTACGCGCGCTTCGGCGCCGGATCGGCTTCGGTGCCGCTGTCGCCCCAGGCCGTAAGCGAAGATTTGCATCTGGTGACCGCCACCGATTGCGCGACTGGCGAGATCGTCGGCAGTGTCAGCATTTACCGGCGGCGTCCGGGTATGCGACTGCCGATCGAGCATGCGATCGGCCATTACCCATCGATGCGGTCGGAAACCGTCCGATGGGAAGGCCGACGCATCGCCGAGATGAGCGGGCTATGGGCGGAGGAAGTCTGGCGCAAGACCGGGTTGAGCGAACAGTTGCTGCATATCGCCATGGCCGCCTGCCACGTGCTGGATGCGGAGAAGATCGTCGCGTTCGGGCATCAGCACCTGTTGGGCTTCTACGAAAAGGTGGGTTTGCTGCCCGACCGTAGCCTGGGCCATTTCGACTATCCCGATCCCAGCTACGTCTCGACCGTGATGTGGGCCGACCCTTTGGCTTTCCTCACTGTGCCTGAACACAAGCGAAAGGCTGTCCTCGGTTTCGCCCACGCGATCGTCGCCGGCACGCCGATCTTGTGGAGAAGCCTGCAGCAGCGTTTCGCGGCCGCGCCATGAACGCCGAATACGAAAGGCGGGCGTACGCCTACCGCCCGGAAATCCTGCGTTGCGACAAGGCGGAAGATCTGGCGCAGGTGCGCTGGCTGGTGGACCAGGGCCATGAAGCGATCGACACCCTGCCAGCGCAAGTGGCCGACTTGGTCGCTACGCGCGAACCAGGACGAAAGATGGACGCGGCTCAGGCGAGGCAAGCGGCAGAAAGCTTCCTCGCCGAGCGCGAGGCGGGCTACGGCGTCTGGGCGCATTTCCCTTGGGCCCGGCGCTTGGTGCGGGTGTTGGAAGAACCCGAATTCGTCGCGCTGCGCACCGACCGCAACCGGCACAAGATCACCAACGCAGAACTCGATCGCTTGCGCGCGAAGAAGGTCGGCATCGTGGGGCTTTCGGTCGGCCAGGCTGTGGCGCTGACGTTCGCGCTGGAGCGCAGCTGCGGAGAATTGCGGCTGGCGGACTTCGATACCGTGGACCTGTCCAATCTGAATCGGCTGCGTTGCGGCGTGCATCAGCTTGGCCTTCCCAAGACGGTCGTCGCCGCGCGCGAGATCGCCGAACTGGATCCGTTCCTCAACGTGATTTGTTTCGACGATGGCTACACGCAAGCCGACAGCGCCGCCTTCCTGGACGGCCTGGATCTGGTCGTCGACGAATGCGACAGCCTGGACGTGAAGCTGCGCCTGCGCGAAGCGGCGCGTTCGCGCGGCATCCCGGTGCTGATGAACACCTCCGACCGGGGCATGACCGATATCGAGCGGTTCGATCTTGAACGCGACCGGCCCCTGTTCCACGGCAGGCTAGGCGACCTGGCACCGGAGGCGGTCGCAGGCCTGACCACCGAAGAGAAGGTTCCGGTGGTATTGGACATCATCGGTTTGGAGACGTCGTCGGTGAGATTGCGGGCCTCGATGATGGAAATCGAGCAGAGCATCAAGACCTGGCCGCAACTCGCATCGGACGTCGCGCTGGGCGGTGCCGCGGTCTGCGATGCCGGGCGGCGCCTGCTGCTCGGCATGCCGGTCGCATCGGGACGCTACTACCTGGATCTGGGCGCACTGGGAACGGCCGCACCGCCGGTCGCGCCGGCGTCGCGGCAATCGATCGCCGCGCCGGCCGCTTCCGTCAACCCGGTGCGGGCTTCGTTTGCCGACGTGCGCGATCGCATCGTCGCCGACGCATCGTCCGCGCCTTCCGCGGGCAATGCGCAACCCTGGCAATGGGCGAAAACACGCGAAGGTCTGATGCTCAAGCTGCGGCCCGCGTCCGGTCGCAGCCTGCTTTATCACGAAGACCGCGCAACGATGGTCGGTCTGGGCGCAGCTTTGGAGTCGGCGCTGCTGGCGGCCAATCACTACGGCAATCATGCCGACGTGCGCTGGTTGTGGCAGGGCGGGCGCATCGCCGAAATCGTGCTGACCGGGCGGTCCGGTATCGCACCGGATCCGCTCTATGCCCAACTCGCGCGCAGGCGCAGCGTACGCATTCGGCCGTCGGCACCGGCTCCCCTCCCGGAAGCCCCATTGGCGTCGCTGGCCGTGCAGGCGCGTCGCTTCGCCGGCATGGAAGTGAGCTTCATCAGCGGCCGCAAGCAGATCGAAGCGCTTGCCGACCTGGTGGGCGAAGCCGAGCGGCTGCGTCTCCTCGATCCGGACTCGCACGCCGACTTGGTGAACGAAGTGGCTTGGTCGGAAGCCGAGCATCGCCGCACCGGAGAAGGCATTCCTCTGTCGTCGTTGTCGCTGTCGGCGGCCGAGCAGGCGGGGTTGAATGTGCTCGCGGATGCGCAAGTGGTCGCTCAACTCGCCGAATGGCGGCTCGGCCTGGGCCTGGGGAAATTGGCGCGCGAACTGGTCGCGACCAGTTCCACGATGGGTCTGATCTGGAGTCCGGTGGACGGCTGCGAAGACTATCTGCGCGGCGGCAGAGCCTTGCAGCGTTTATGGCTGGAAGCCGCCCGGGCCGACATCGGGTTGTGCCCGGTGACATCGCTTTGCTATCTGATGCGGGCCCAGCGTCGGGGCGCTTGCGTCCGCCCTGCGCAAGCCGATGCCTTGAGGGCGATGGAGCGTCGTTTCCGTGCCTTGTTCGCATTGCCCGAAACGCGCGGCGATATCGCGTTGTTCCGTCTCGTGCCGGCGAGCGGAGAGCTCGATCGGCCACGTGCGACGTTCAGGCGGAATGCCGTGTCCTAGAACTCGACGGAACTGGCAGCCGCCCGCACGGCAGCCAGCGCAGTAGGTCATGCCGCTGCGAGGCCCAGGAACGCTGCATAGCGCTGTCGCGGCGTCTTGAGTGCAGCCTGTTCTTCGCGGCGCAGCGAACGCAAGAGCGACAGATCGATGGCGATGGTGCCGTTCTTCACTTGGCGCTTCCAGATGGCGGCGACCCGTCCATCGCTGACCAGGCTGGCATTGAACAGCCCATTGATGCCGATCACACGCGAACCGAAGGCCGGTTCCAACGGAATATCGCGGTCGCGGTACGCAACCAGGTATTCATCGAACGGCGGCAGTAGATGGATCTGCTTCGCGGGAGCGGTGTGTTCGGCCGCATCGGCGGAGAACCAGTACGTCGTGCCGCCGATGATTTCGTGCGCGAGATTTCCCTTGGCGGCCTCGATCGCGGTGTGCACGTCCTTGAGCGTAAGGCTCGACCACCAGGCCAAATCGTGCGCGGTAGCCGGCCCATGGCCGCTGAAGTAGCGCAGTGCCAGCGTCGCCAACGCTTCTTCGCGCGGCAGCGGCTTCGAAGCCGGCAGCCACGCATCGGCCAACACATAACTCGCCTGCTTGCCGAGCTTCGGTCCCCCGCAGATCACCGCGTCCTGCGCCAGGTGGCCGAGGATGTTGATGCCGCGCGACTCGCCGGTTTCGATGCCGGCCTTTTCGAACGCCGCATACAGCTCGGTGCGCGGCGCCGGCCCGCCGTTGCGCAGGACTTTTTCGACGATCTTGCGGCAGCGCTTCATCGCCGCGGCGTCCAGGCCGTACATGCGCTCGATGCGGCCGGCGTTCAGCGCCGACATGCGCGCGCCGGTCAGGGCCAGCATCCAGCGCACGTCTTCGGCGGCGAGCACATGCAAAGTGCCGCGCATCGGCCAGGTGCGGACGATCTTGCCCTGGACGATCGCGCGTTCGATGTCGGCTTCGGTCGCGCCTCGCGTGCGCAGGCCGACCGCCCACAGCGCGCCGTGGTAGTCCTGCGCCTGCATCGCCAGCAAGCGCGCCACCGTCTGCTGCGGCGTGCCGACGAACGGCTCGGCGATGCCCTGGCTGGCCAGGCGCGCGGCGGCGAAGCGCGGATAGTGCGCGGGCAGTTTCGGCGAAGCCGTTTTTCGCGTCGAGGCCGGACTCATTTTTCCTTGCGCCAGTTGATCGAGGCGCGGTTCTCCACCGTGCTCGATTCGATCTGCACGTCGAAGCCCTTGCGCAGCAGGTACTTCAGCGTCAGCACCTGGCCGGAGCCGACCAGCGACACGCCGTAGCCCACGTACAGGCGCGGCGACAGGTATTTGCCCACGCCCACCACTGAGCCGCCGAGCGCGCGCGATTGGCTGACGCCGGCGTCGTCGAAACCGAGTTTGGCGCCGAGTTGCGACGCCAACACGCCGCTGCCCGCGGCCAATGCGGCGGACGCGGCATCGACCTGCTGCGCTTCGCCGCCGGTCGCGCCTTCCAGGCTGCGGCCGAGGACGAGATACGCCATCGCCTCGGAGCGCTGCATCGCCGGATCCGACCACACCGCCGCGCGCGGTGCCTGCGCGCGGCCGGTGACGTCGATGCCGGCGACGACGTCGCCGACTTGCCGCTGCGCGCGGATGTTGATGATCGGGTCGGAGACGATGCTGTTGTTCCAGCTCAACTCGCCGCGGGTGATGTCCAGCTGCTGGCCGTAAGCCTTGTACTTGCCGTCCACGTCCAGCCGGCCGTTGGCCACCATCTCGCGGCCCGGCCGCGCGCGCACTTGCATGCGCCCGCCGATCTTGCCGGTCAGACCGAAGCCTTTCATGTTGACGTCGTCGCCGAGAATCACCGCCAGCTCCATGTCCAGCGGCGAACTGGGCGCGGCTTGCGGATCTTCCGGATCCAGCACCACCACGTCCTCGGATGCCGACACGCCCATTTCCAAGCGTTCCAGATCGATGTCGGCCGAAGGCACGGTGACTTCGCCGCGCAACTGCATGGTCTTGTCGACGATGCCGAACTGCAGGTTCGGATTGGCCACCGCGCGCAGTTGCGGCGTATCGGCGAGCAGGACGTTCTCGCCGCGGATGTTGAGCTGCAGCGGCGTCGCTTGTCCGTACCAGGACAAGCCGCCGTCGACGGTGAGCGTGCCTTCGCCGGTCTTCACGGAACCGGCGATGCGCGCCGAACCGTCGGGCTGCGCGTCCAGGCGCATCTTGCCTTCGCTCAGGTTCAAACCCAGCGCCGGCAATTCGCCTTTGAAATTGGTCAGGTCGGCCTGGCCGCCGAGCGCGGGTTTGGAACGCGTGCCGCCCAGGCTGACGTGACCTTCGATCAAGCCTTCCGGCCGCACCAAGTCCGGCGAGAACAGTTCCAGCCAGAACAGGCGCGACATGTTCAGGTAGATGTCGCCGGTGAGCGGCGCGTAATCGTCCCAGCCGGTGGTGACGCGCGCGTCGATGTAGCCGTCGCCCTTGAAGCCGGTGCCCAGGCGCGCCTGGATTTTCAGCGGATCGAAATCGGCGTCGAAGGTGAAGTTGTCGTAGCGGACGATTTCGCGCCGGGTCTTGTCGCCGATGCGCAGTCCGCCGTCGAGCGAAGCGACGTGGACTTTGCCCTCCCACGCATTGCCGCGCGGCTTCAGATAACCGTCGACGCTGATTTCGCCGCGCAACAGCAACGGCCGGCCTTCGTTCGGCGGCAGCCAGGGTTGGATTAGGGTCAGCGGCAGCGCGGCCGCCTTCACGATCACGCCTTGCTGCGGCCAGATCGCATTCGCGCACAACTCGCCGCCGCCGTCCGCCGCCAGGCAGGCTTCGCTCAAGCTGAAGGAAGGCGCGTTGACGATGAAAGGCGCCGGCGCGCGCAAACGCCAGGCCGCGCCTTTCGACGGCGTGAGCTGCAGCGTCGCCAGCGTGCCTTGCCAGCGCGCGCCGGTGCGCCGCGCGTTCCCGGAAAGCGCGACCGCGCCCATCGCGTTGCGCGCATCGCCGTCCAGCTCCAGATTCTCTATTGCGCCGCGCGCGTCGATCCGCAAGGTATCCAGCGCCATGCCGGCAGCGACATTCGTGCCGCGCACCGCGAGTTCGCCGCCGCCGCCGCGCCAGGGCAGGCGGCCCTTGATCGACAGGCTTTCGGCCGCGTAGCCGCTCCACTTCACGCCGCTGCCGGTCAGGTCGGCGGTGATGTCGGGCGTGTCGCGATTGCCTTTCAACAGCACGTTGCCGCGCAGGGTGCCGGCGGCATCGGGCAGCAGATCGTCGAGTTGCAAAGGCTGCAGGTTCGCGGCGATGTCGATCTTGTCGCCGACCTTGCCCTTGGCGTCGATCTTGCTGTTGCCCAGCGTCAGCGCCAGATCGCCTTCGCCCTGATCGCCGCGCAACGCGAACTTGCCGCGGCCTTGCAGCGGGCGGCCGCGCAGCTTGCCGCTCAGCGACGGCACGTCGAGCGTCGCGTCGAAGCCGCCGGCTTCGCCGTTCGCGGTCGGCGGGCGCTGCTTGCCCTTGCTCGCCAATTGGCCGGACACATTGCCGTCCCAGCCCGGTGCGAAGTATCCGGGATCGAAGCCGGCGAGCTTGGCCTGCAAGTCCCAATCCAATACCGGGGTCCAGCCGACTTTGCCGCTCGCATCCAGTGTGCCGGTCGGCATCTTGGCGCGCAGCGTTTTCAGCGTCGCGCGTTCGGTGTCGCCGCGCGCGTCCAAATCCACGGTGGCTTTCTGATCACCACGCGCGATGCGGGCATTGCCGATCGCGGCCCAGTCCTTCACTTGCCCGGCGATGCCCAGATCCGCATCGACCGCGATCGGCACCGGCGCCGCGGCGCCTTTCGGCTGCGCGGGATCGGGCGCGGCGCCAAACTTGAAGCCGCGCGCGTTCACGGTGAAACGGAACTTGCCTTCTTCCGGCTTAGTGAAGTCGGCGGTACCGCGCAAGGTGGCGCGACCTGCGTAGGCGTCGACCACCAGCGGTGCGACGGTCAACACCTGATTATCGAGTTTGACGTTCGACGGCTGCAGCAAGATCGCCATGTCGCCCTGCGCGAGTTTGCCGCGCAGCTGCGCCGCGCCGCCTTTGCCGTCGGCGACCACGTCGAAAGAAAGCGGCTGCGTTTCCCCCGCTGCTGCGCCATCTTCCGGAGGCATCAGCAAGGCCAGATCCAAGGCTTCGCTTTTTGCCGAAAAATGCCAGACCGGATCCCGCTTGCCGGTGAAGGTGAGCATGGCGCGCAACGGCGCCGGCGCGTTGCCGGAAACGATGACGTCCATCTTCGACAGATCGCCTTGCGCATTGAGCGACAGCTTGGCCGGCGTGCGCCCACGCGGCGCCGGAAAAGTCGCGGTGCCGATCAGGCTGGTGCGGTAATCGCGATGCGGCATGTAGTCGCCGCTCAAGGTGAAATCGCCGCGGTCGCTGTCGATGGCCAGCTTCTCGGCATGGACCAGGCCGGTGGCGACATCCACGCCGCCGCGCAGCTTGCGGATGTCGATCACGTGCTCGCCGTCCTGGCTGATGCTAAAGCCATCGATCACCAGCGTGTCGGCCTGGATCGCGAGCGGCATCTCGATATTGGGCAGCGATTCGGGCCAGCTCGGCAGCTCGAACGGCTCGTCGCTCTTGGGCACGTCCAGCGTTGCCTGGGTCAGCTGCATCGCGTCCAGGCGCAAACGCCGGCCGAGCAGGGGGCGGATGTCCGGATCCAGATAGGCGCGCTGCGCGGTGAAATGGATCTTGTCCCAGCGGAAATCCAGATCGTGCAGGATCAACGGCCCGGCCAGCGGGCCTTCGACCTTGCTCCATGTGAGCGAAGAATTCGCCGGCAGACGCGCGACGATCTGCGCCAGCAGCACATCGCGACCGGCGATGGTCTGCAGCAGCCAGTACAGCAACAACAGTATGCCGATCGCGAACAGCACGACGCCGCCGCCCGACCACGCCCAGAATTTCTTGCGCCGATAGAAACGCTTGCGCGGAACGGGAACGGATGCCGGCGTGTTCACAGGTCCGCTCCGATGTTCAGATACACCTGGAACGAGGAATCCGGATCGTTCAAGCCACGCGCGATGTCCACCCGCACCGGCCCCACCGGCGATTTCCAGCGCAGGCCGATGCCCACGCCGGTGTGCAGATCGGGCGTGTCGTCGAACGCGCTGCCGGTGTCGACGAATACCGCGCCGCCCCAGTTGCTGCCGTCGAGGTAGCGTTCGTACTCGGCGGTCGCGGTGAACATGTGCTTGGCGCCGAGCGCGAAATTGTCCGGCGGCGGCGTGCGCGGCCCGACTTCGCGATAGGCGTAGCCGCGGATGCTGCGATCGCCGCCGGCGAAGAAGCGCAGGCTGGGCGGCATCGCCACCAGGTCGTCGGTGAGCGTGGTGCCGAATTCACCGCGCAGGATCAGGCGGCTGTTCGGGTCGATACCCAGAAACCAGCGCAAACTGCCGTACAGCTGCGCGAAATTCGCGTCCGAGCCCACGCTCTTCAAACCGCCGCGCAGCGAAGCGCTGGCGCTGAAGCCGCGGCGCGGGAACAGCTTGTCGTCCACGTCCACGTAATCGGCGCGCAGCTCGGGATAGAACAACGTCGAATACTGGTAGATGCGCTCGCCGTTCTCGTCCGTGTCGCCGTAGTTCCAGCGTTCGCGCAGCGCATTGATCGAGGCGATCGCGGTGAGCTTGTCGTTGATCTCGCCGCTGCGCGCCGCGCTCAGCTTTATGTTGCGCAGGTCGATGTAGTCGGTCTGCTCGTCGTAAGCGCTGAAAGTGCCGGTGTACCAGCCGTCCAGCCATTTGAAGGCCGGGATGCGGTATTGGGTGGTCAGGCTCTTGCGGTTCTGCGCGTAATCGAGCTGGTTGTTGAGCTTGTGTCCGCGCGAATTCACGTAGCGGCGTTCGATGCCGGTGCGGAAACCGGCGCCGCTCTCGCTGCCGTAGCTCAGGCCGACGGTGTAGACGGTGCGCTTGGCGCGCTTGAGGGTGATGTCCACCGGCACTTTGCCGTCGACCGCTTTTTCAGGATGCGGTTCCATGTCGATCGAGCTGAAGTAGTCCAGCTTGGTCAGCGATTCGCGCAGCCGGTCCAGCTTGCCCTGGTGCCAGTAGCTGCCTTCTTCCCAATACACCAGCGGATCGAACAGGCCCGGTTTGAAATAGCCGTCGTGGAAAGTGATGACGCCCATGTCGTAGCGGCGCCCGCTGTCCCAGGCCAGGTCGATGTCGGCGGCGTGCTCGGCGCGCGTCACCGACACTTGGCGCTGGGTGAAGTCGGCGTCGAAATAACCGCGGTCGGACAGGCGCCGGGTGATCGCGATCTTGCTGGCTTCGTAGGCGGTGTGGTCGAACACCTCGCCCGGACGCGGCTTGAACGCGGCCAGGTCTTCCTTCAGATAACGGTCGCCGCCGCCTTCGCCGCTGATCGCGATGTTGGAACGCCGCACCTTCACCGGTTCGCCCTTGTCGACGGTGATGTTGACGGTGAGCCGCTCGCCGTTGCGCGGCGCGTCCACGGCGACCTTCGGCGAGTAATAGCCGAACGGTTCCAGCGCCTGCTTGGTCTGCTTCTCGGCCTGCTCCAGCAGGTATTCCAACCGCGATTCGCCCTGCGGCTTGCCGATGGTCTCGTACAGCGACAGCTTGACCTGGATGTTCTCGATGATGGCCGCGTCGGCCTTCTTGTCCAGGCCCTGGATCTGGACCTTGTCGATCGTGCCCCGGGCCTGCGCCTGCATGGCGGCGAGCGACAGCAGGGCGGCGAGAAGGGCGGGGGACAATCTCATTGCCGCAGGATACCGGGAATGGATGTCGGGCAGAAGGCGGCGCGCGTTGTCGGTTTTCGTAGGAGCGGCTTTAGCCGCGAGCTTTCCTCTCAAATCCTTGCAATGCCGCAATTTGAAGGAAGAGCTCGCGGCTAAAGCCGCTCCTACGAAAAGCAGGCCATTCAGGCCGACAGGTGCTCGATCGCCGCGACGCTGCCGAGCCGATCCGCGAGACGCTTGAGCAGCGCAAGACGGTTGCCGCGTACCGCCGCATCGTCCGCGTTCACCATCACGCCGTCGAAGAACGCATCGACCTGCGGGCGCAGGCGCGCGAGACGGCCGAGCACGGCGACGTAGTCGCGCTTGGCCAGGGTGTCGTCGGTGTCGGCGACAGCTTGGGTCACGGCCTCGTGCAGTTCGCGTTCGGCCGATTCGGAGAACAGCTTCGCGTCGACCGTGTCCGGAATCGCGCCTTCGGCTTTCTTCAGGATGTTGCGGATGCGCTTGTTGGCGGCGGCGAGGGCTTCGGCTTCGGGGAGTTTTGCGAATTCGCTGATTGCAGTTAATCGAAGTTCGAAATCAGGAAGAGTGTTGGGATCAACAGCCTTTACTGCTTCAAACTGCTGTGGAGCTACGCCGCGTTCAGAGAAATAGCTACGAAGGCGGTCATATACAAATTCGCAGATCTCGTGGGCCTTGAGCGCCTTGGCGTCATCATCTTCAAACTTGATCGGCTGGGCTTCGACGGCGCCGAGCACCAGATAGTACGTGTCGGCTTCCAACTGTCCTTCCAACAAGGTTCGCGCTAAGCCCAGCGCGCCCCTGCGAAGACCGAAGGGATCCTTGTTGCCGGAGGGCTGTAGGCCTGCACTGAACCCTCCAGCGAGACTATCAAGGCGCTCAGCGATAGCGACGACCTTGCCTAATAGCGATGGTGCGATTGCATCGCCAGAAAAACGAGGCATGTAGGCTTCGTCGATCGCATGTGCGACCTCAAGGGGCTCGCTTTCGACTGCTGCGTAGTAGCGTCCGGCGATACCTTGCAACTCCGGGAATTCGTTCACCAATCTCGACTGCAAATCTGCTTTCGACAATTCCGCCGCGTGTCGAGCGGAATTCGCATCAATGCCGACTTCGTTCGCCACGGTTTCGGCCAGCATAGCCACGCGCGCGACCTTGTCGGCGACGGTGCCGAGCTTGGCCTGGTAGGTGACGGTTTTCAGGCCTTCGTTCATCGACGCCAGGCCCTGCTTCATGTCTTCGACGAAAAAGAACTTGGCGTCGGCGAAGCGCGGGCGGATCACGCGTTCGTAGCCTTTGCGGATCTCGCTTTCGTCTTTCGACTCGATATTGGCGATGCCGACGAAGCGCTCGGTCAGCTTGCCGGCGCCGTCTAGCACGGGGAAGAACTTCTGGTTGGCCTCCATCGTGGCGATCAGCGCTTCCTGCGGCACGGCCAGGAATTCGTGTTCGAACGAGCACAGCACCGCTTTGGGCCATTCGACCAGGCAGTTCACTTGCTCCAGATTGTCGGCATCCACGCGCGCCGCGCCGCCGGCCTCGCCCGCGGCGCGTTCGACCTCGCGCACGATGCGCTCGCGGCGCTCGTCCGGATCGGCCAGCACCTTGGCCCCGCGCAGCGAATCCAAGTAATCGCCGGGATGATTGATCCACACCGGCTTGTCGTGCAGGAAGCGATGGCCGCGGCTCATGCGATCGGCTTTCACGCCGAGCACGCCGCCTTCGACCACGTCCTTGCCGAGCAGCATCACCAGCCAATGCACGGGCCGCGCGAAAGCGTAGTCGTGGTCGCCCCAGCGCATCGGCTTGGGGATCGGCATCGCGGCGATCGCCTCGCCGACGATCTCCGGCAGCAGGTCGCGCGTGCGCGCGCCGGGCTTGACCGCGCGATGCACGAAGCGCTCGCCCTTGGCGTCGCTGGTCTTCTCCAACTGCGTCCAATCGACGCCGGCCTTCTGCGCGAAGCCTTGCAAGGCTTTGGTCGGCTCGCCGTTCGCGTCGAGCGCGATGTTCAGATAGGGGCCGAGCACTTCGGATTTCTGTTCCGGCTGTTCCAGCGCCACGCCCGGCAGCAAGGCCGCCAAGCGGCGTGGCGTGTACAGCGGTTTGGCGCCTTCGCGCTCGAAAGCGATGCCGCGTTTGGCCAGACCGTCGATCACGTTGTCGAAAAACGCCTGGGCCAGGCCGGGCAGGGCCTTGACCGGCAGTTCTTCGGTGCCTAGTTCGATCAGCAGCGGTTGCATGTCGCTCATTTCGGAATCTCGAGATGTTCCCCTCTCCCCTTTGCGGGAGAGGGGTGGCGCGGAGCGCCGGGGAGAGGGGTCGGCTTTTCCGGCAAGATCAAAAGCGGAACCCTCTCTCTGGCCCTTCGGGCCTGTCTCTCTCCCGCAAGGGGAGAGAAACAAAGCATTACGCGGTGGCTTGTTTCAAACCTGGAAAACCCAGCTTCTCGCGCTGCGCGAAATACGCCTCAGCCACCGCCTGCGACAGCTTGCGCACGCGCAGGATGTAGCGCTGGCGTTCGGTGACCGAGATCGCGCGGCGCGCGTCGAGCAGATTGAAGCTGTGCGAGGCCTTGCAGACCTGGTCGTAGGCCGGCAACGGCAGGCCCAGTTCTACCAACTTCAAGGCTTCGCGCTCGCAGGCGTCGAAACGGTGGAACAGTTCTTCGACGTCGGCGTGTTCGAAGTTGTATGCGGATTGCTCGACTTCGTTCTGGTGATAGACGTCGCGGTAATACACCGTGCCTTGCGGACCGTGCGTCCAGACCAGGTCGAACACGTTGTCGACGTTCTGCAGATACATGCACAGCCGTTCCAGGCCGTAGGTGATCTCGCCGGTCACCGGCCGGCATTCGATGCCGCCGGCCTGCTGGAAATAGGTGAACTGGGTGACTTCCATTCCGTTCAACCACACTTCCCAGCCCAGGCCCCAGGCGCCGAGCGTGGGCGATTCCCAGTTGTCTTCGACGAAGCGCAGGTCGTGGACCAGCGGATCGATGCCCAACGCGACCAGCGAACCCAGGTACAGCTCCTGGATGTTGTCGGGATTGGGCTTCATCACTACCTGGTATTGGTAGTAACGCTGCAGCCGGTTCGGGTTTTCGCCGTAGCGGCCGTCGGTGGGGCGGCGGCAGGGCTGCACATAGGCCGCATTCCACGGTTCCGGCCCCAGCGCGCGCAGGAACGTGGCCGGATGGAAGGTGCCGGCGCCGACTTCCAAGTCCAGCGGCTGGATCAGCACGCAGCCCTGTTCCGCCCAATAGGCGTTCAAGCGCTGGATCAATTGCTGGAAGGTGGGTCCGGGCATCGTGGTGCGAACGGCGGCGGCGAGGGCCGGTTAGTATACGGGTCGGTCCGCTCCGGGCCGGCGCTCGCGCTCGCCAAGACATGTCTTCCGCCGCTCCTTTTCTGATCGTCGAGACCGGGCAGCCGGTGCCCTCGATGCGCCGCCACGGCGGTTTCCCGCACTGGATCCGAGTCGCCGCCGGCCTGCGCGCGGACGAAGCGGTGGTGGCGCGGGTCGAACAGGGCGCCGAATTGCCGCAGCGCGAAGGTTTCGCCGGCGTCATCGTCACCGGCTCGGGCGCGATGGTCACCGAACGCCGCGATTGGAGCGAACGCAGTGCGCAATGGCTGCGCGAGGCCGCGCACGCAGGCATGCCGCTGTTCGGCATCTGCTACGGTCATCAGTTGCTGGCGCATGCGCTGGGCGGCGAAGTCGGCGACCACCCGGCCGGACGCGAGATGGGCACGGTCGGCTTGGAGCTGCACCCGCACGCCGCGGACGATCCGCTGTTCGCCGGCCTGCCCGAGCGCTTTCCCGCCCAGGCCACGCACTTGCAGACGGTGCTGCGCGCGCCCGAAGGTGCGACTGTGCTGGCCAAGTCGGTGCACGACGCCTGCCATGCTTTCCGCTGGGGCGATCGCGTCTGGGGCGTGCAGTTCCATCCCGAATTCAGCGCCGCGCACATGCGCGGCTACGTGCACGCGCGGCGCGAGGCGTTGGGCAAAGAAGGCCGCGACTGGCGCACGGTGTCGGCGGACGTGACCGCGGCGCCGCAGGCGCGGCGCGTGCTGCGGCGTTTCGTGAAGCACGCGCGCAACGGGTTCCGCGGCCGCTGATACGATCGGCTAGGATGGCGCGCGGCTGCGCCGCGCCCGATATCGAAAAGGAAAAGACATGCAGATGCGCACGATGGGACCCGGAGCCGGATGGCGCTGGCTGGTGCAGGGCGTCAACCTGGGTCGGCACAATGCGCGGGCGGTGTTCGGCGGCACCGGGCTGTTGATCGCGGTGGCCTTGGTGCCGACGGTGATCCAACTGATCGTGCAGGTGGGCCTGAAGAACACCGGCGAAGGCGCGATGTATGCGCTGGGCGCGTTCAGCCTGCTGTTCTCGCTGTTGGTGGTGATCCCGTTGGTCGCCGGCATGCTGCGGGTGATCCACGCCAGCGAGAATGGGCGTGCGACGCATGCCACGGCGATCTTCGACGTGTTCAAGCCCGGCGGCGGCATCGGCCGCATCGTCGCGGTCTCGGTGGCGCTGGCGGTGCTGGCGGCAGCGGTGATCGGCCTGATCGTCTCCGTCGTCGATCCAAGCGTGGCGCAGTGGTACGTGCAGGCCATGGTGGCCAGCCGCAATCTGGAAACGGGCGCGGCCTCGCCGAGCCTGCCGCCCTTGCCGGAAGGCATCGGCATGGTGGTCGGGCTGCTGATCCTGTTCGGCTTGTTCATGCAGGGCTTCCATGCGATCGCGTTCGGCCAGATCGCATTGACCGACCGCAGCGTCGGCGGCGCGCTGACCGACGGTTGCGTTGGCGCGCTGAAGAATCTGCTGCCCTTGCTGGTGCTGCTGGTGTGTTTCGCGATCGGTGCCCTGCTGGCCCTGCTCGTGGTCGCGCTGCTGGTCGGGCTGCTCGCGGCGGTCGGCTCGCTGGTCGATCCGATGCTGGGCGTGGCTTTGGCGGCGCCGGTGTATCTGGCCTTCCTGCTGGTCCTGTACGTGGTCATCTTCGGCGTGATGTACCACCTGTGGCGCGACGTGACCGGCGCCGGCGAGGCCCCCACCGCGCCCGCGGACAAGAACGGCGTCGTCGCGGCCTGATTCGGCAAACGTAGCCCGGGTAAGCGAAGCGCTATCCGGGAATCGCAGCGCCGAGGCTCAGCGTCATCGACAATGCGCGGTCGACCGACGCCTGCATCATCCCGAGCAGGACGAAATACAGCCAGCCGAACCCCAGCAGGCCGGCGATCGCCTGCAGCGCCAGCCACAGCTTGGCGGCGGGCGGCATCGGATCGTCGTCTTGCGCCGTCACTTGCGCGCCGGCGATCAGGTCGTGCAGCGCGCGCTTCTGCGGCGCGCGTGCGGCCATGGCATGGCCGATGTTGAGCGTGAGCCAGGACAGGGTGCCGGCGAAATGGCGCGCGACGGTCAGCGAGCCGTGCAATTTTTCGCCTTCGAATCCGGTCGTGCGCAGGCCCAGCGCGCGCTTGCCGGGCGTGGCTTGCCAAGGCGACGCTTCGAAGCCGATCCAATACGCCGCCGCGAGCAGCGCGAACCAAGCCGCCGGGACGATCAATAGCGCGAAGACGCACAGCGCCACGACATGCAGGGCCTCGCGCACGCCCGCGTCGCCGGCCAGCCGATACGCCAAAGCAAGTGGCTCGCCGCCGCGCACCAGCGCGTCGACCATCCGCTGCGCCACCGTATCGAACAGCGACGCGGTCGCTTCTTGCAGCAAGCGCAGCTGCGCACGCATCCGTCCCGCGCTCAGCAACCACACCGGCAGCGCCAGGATCGCCGCATCCAGCGTCCAGGCCGCATAGCGTTTCCAGAAACCGGCGGGAACCTCAGCCATCGCCGGCGTCGGCCGGCTCGCCGTCGCCGCGCGGCGAGACGAAGCGCGCGGCGAAGATGCCGGCTTCGTACAGCAGCATCATCGGAATCGCCAGCAGCAGCTGCGAAACCACATCGGGCGGAGTGATGATCGCGGCGATGACGAAAATGCCGACGATCGCGTAGCCGCGCCATTCGCGCAGCTGCGCCGGCGTCACCCAGCCCAGCAGCACCAGGATCACCAGCGCCACCGGCAACTCGAAGCTGGCGCCGAAGGCCAGGAAGATCACCAGCACGAAATCCAGATACGCGTTGATGTCGGTCATCATCGCCACGCCCGCCGGCGTCACCTTGTTGAGGAAGGTGAACACCGCCGGCAGCACCACGAAGTAAGCGAACGCGCAGCCGATGTAGAACAGCAGCAGCGACGACGCCAGCAGCGGCATCGCCAGTTTCTTCTCGCGCCGGTACAGGCCGGGCGCGACAAAGGCCCACACCTGGTACAGCAGCCACGGCATCGCGCCGACCAGGGCGACGAAGAACGCCAGTTTCAGCGGCGCGAAGAACGGCGAGGCGACTTCGATCGCGATCAGCTGGCCGCCCTTCGGCAATTTTTCCAGCAGCGGCTGCGCCAGCCAGCCGTACAGTTTGTTGGCGAAGGGCAGCAGGCAAACGAAGACCAGCAACAAGCCCACCACCGCGCGCAGCAGCCGCGCGCGCAGTTCGATCAGATGATCGAGCAGGCGGCCTTGGACTTCGTCGTCAGCGGACAGCATCGTCGTCGCGGCTCGGCGTGGGGGTGGACGTTCCTGCAGGCGTTTCCGCGGGCGTTTCGATCGGCGGCGTCGCGTCGGGATCGCCGGGCATGCGTTCGAAATCGTGGCGGATCTGTTCGCCCTGTTCGCGGAAATCCTGGTCGGCGCGGCGCATCATCTCGCGCGTGTCCTGCAAGTTGCGCTTGAGTTCTTCGGCGGCCAGGTCGCGTTCCAGCTCGTCCTTCACCGAATTCCATTGCGCGCGCGCGCGTCGCACCCACAGGCCGGCGAAGCGCGCGGCCTTGGGCAGGCGCTCGGGACCGAGCACGATCAGCGCGACCACGGCGATGATCAGCAGCTCGCTGAAGCCGATGTCGAACATGGCCGGGAACTACTGCGGTGCGGCGCCGGCGCGCTCAGCGCGCCGCGTCGTCGTCGTTGCGCTGGGAAGCGGACGGCTCGCCGTCGCGCGTCTGATCATTGCGCCGGGACTCGTCGCCCAATTTGGCCGGCGGGCCTTTGTCATCGTCGTTCATGCCCTGCTTGAAGCCCTTCACGGCTTCGCCCACGTCCTTGCCGACGTTCTTCAGGCGCTTGGTGCCGAACACCAGCACCACGATCACGAGCACGATCACCCAGTGCCAGATACTGAGACCACCCATCGGGGTTTCGCCAATTCAGTTGCGGGCGAACAGGATAGCGCAGACCGTGTTACGGCCGCGGGGCGAAGGTCACGGCTTGGGCGGCGGGGGCGATTCGGGCAGGGCCTCGGTGCGTACGCCGCCGGCTTCCACCGGCTCGAACGTGGACGGCTGCGGTTGCGCGCCGGCCGGTTCGGCGGCGCTCGGCGCCGGCGCGACGGAAGCGGCGGCGGGCGCTGAATACGCGGCCGGGGAGGCCATGGCGGTCTGCGCGCCTTCGGTGCCGCGGCGCGCGCGTGCGCCGGCGGTGGCTTCTTCCAGGCCGTCGCGGAAATCGACGATCGCGTTGTTGGCCATCGGGCGCTCGGTGCGGCCTTCGAAGATCATCCGCGGCGTGGTGCCGTTGCCGTACACGGCCTGGTTGGCGGCGTTGTCGATCGACAGCACCGCGCCGTCCAGGGCCACGCCGGCGAACAGGCCGCGGGCGCGCGACCAGGACCAGATTTCGGCCTTCAATTGGCCGTCGGTGGCGGTGGCGGCGTTGCGGCCCAGCGGCCCGGCGGCGACGCCGGCATCGGCGCCCAGGGTGAACTTGCCGTTGACGATCGATTCCAGGCCGCGGTCGCTGCGGAACACCAGCACCACGTCGGCCGACTGCACGCCGGCCTGGAAGCCGATGCTGCCGCCGGTGAGGGTGATGAAGCTGGGATTGGACCAGGTGCCGTCGGGATTCTTCACCGACAGCACGCCGTGGCCGCGGCGGCCGCCGATCACCAGGCCCGCCTTGATCGTATCGGGGATCACCGCGATCGCGCGCGCTTCGTCGAGCAGCTTGTCGGGGATCGCGGATTCGGGAATGGCCTGGATCTCGTTGAGCACGCGCAACGCATCGCGCGCTTTGCCTTCTTCGGTCGCGGCGAAGGCGAATGCGGGCGCCAGGCAAGCGGCGATCAGGATCAGGACGCGGGTCAGGCGGGTCATAACGAGCTCCGGGGCGAGCGGCGAACGGAAGTAAGGACAGCAAAATACAGCTGGAGTTCAGCCTAGTCTCGTCGGGATGAATCGCATCTGAGTTTTGCGCGCGGCGAAATCCGTCGGCGCTTCATCGAACAATACGATCGCGACAGCAATGGGCACTTCAGAGGTAGCCCGGGTGGAGCGAAGCGATACCCGGGACCCTCGCGACGTACCCTGCGCTCAGCTCAATCGTTGTTTCGCCCGAGTGGGCCTATCGCGGAGAAATGGCGTTCCCGGGTATCGCCTTCGGCTCCACCCGGGCTACGATGCGCGCGCCTGAAGCCAGCGCCCTGCATGCCAGCCTCTCCTCCCGCACTCCTCCTGGTCAATCTCGGCACGCCCGAAGCGCCGACGCCGCGCGCGGTGCGGCGTTATCTGGGCGAATTCCTGAGCGACCGCCGCGTCGTGCAGCTGACGCGCTGGCTATGGTGGCCGGTGCTGCATCTGGCGATTCTGCCGCTGCGCGGTCCGCGGGTGGCGGAGAAGTACGCGAAGGTCTGGATGGACGGCGGTTCGCCCTTGGCGGTGTACACGACGCGCCTGGCGCAGGCGGTGCAAGCGCGCCTGCCGCAAAGGCGGGTGGTGCATGCGATGCGCTATGGCGGCCCGTCAATCGGCGACGTACTCGCCGGCCTGCGCGCCGAAGGCGTGCGGCGTGTCACCGTGCTGCCGCTGTATCCGCAGTATTCGACCACCACCACCGCCTCGGTCGCCGATGCGCTGGCCGCGTCGGGCGAGGGTTTGGAACTGCGCATGATCGAGGATTACGCCACCGACGCCGGCTGGGTGTCGGCCGTCGCCGATTCGATCCGCGCCCATCGCAACGGCCGCCATCTGCTGTTCTCGTTCCACGGATTGCCGCAGCGGCTGGCCGACCAGGGCGATCCTTATCCGCAGCGCTGCGAAGACAGCGCGCGCGCCGTCGCGACCGCTTTGGGCCTAGCCGCCGGCGAATGGAGCCTGAGCTATCAATCCCGTTTCGGCCGCGAACGCTGGCTGGAGCCGGCGACGACGACGGCGCTGGACGATCTGGCCGCGCGCGGCCTCGACGCCGTCGACGTGGTCTGCCCCGGCTTCGCCGTCGACTGCCTGGAAACGCTGGAGGAAGTGGCGATGATGCTGGCCGCGCGCTTCGCCGAACGCGGCGGTCGCTTGAACTACATCCCGTGCTTGAACGATGCGCCGGCCCATGCCGACGCGCTGGCCGCGCTGGCCGAACGCGAGGACTGGATCGGTGCGTGAGTTCGCGCTGCAGACCCGCAGCGGCGAGATGCGCGGCCTGCGCAACGATCGCGTCGGTGCGCCGCGGGTGCTGGCGCTGCACGGTTGGCTGGACAACGCCGCCAGCTTCGTGCCGCTGGCGCCGTATCTGGACGACGTCGATCTGGTCGCGATCGATTTGCCAGGCCACGGCCGCTCCGCGCATCTGGCGCCGGGCGTGGACTATTCGTTCGCCTATGCGCTGCATTCGGTGCTGGATGCCGCCGATGCGCTCGGCTGGCAGCGTTTCGCCCTGCTCGGGCATTCGATGGGCGCCGGCATCGGCAGCCTGGTCGCCGCCGGTTGTCCGCAGCGGATCGAACGCGGCGTATTCATCGAAGCCCTGGGCGCGCTGGCGGAAGTGCCCGAACGCACGGTCGAGCGCATGCGCGAAGCGGTCGCGGCCACGCGCGCGCTGCCGGGCAAGACATTGCGTGTCTTTCCGGAGCTGGCGCCCGCGATCCAGGCGCGGATGAGGGCGAACAATTTGAGCGAGCCGGTGGCGCGCTTGCTGGTGGAACGCGGCACCGTCGCGGTCGACGGCGGCTACGTCTGGTCCAGCGATCCGCGGCTCACCTTGCCGACCATGACCCGCATGACCGAGCCGCAGATCCGCAATCTGGTCGCCGGCATCGAATGTCCGGCGAAAGTCGTGTTCGCCGATCCTGCGCAGCCTTATTTGCCCGATGCGCTGCGCCGCGGACGCGTCGCGCTGATGCCGCACGGCGAGCTGATCGTCTTGCGTGGCGGCCATCATCTGCACATGGAACAGCCGCAGGACGTGGCCGAGGCGATTGGCGATTTCTTCCTGGCCTAAGGGCTTTTTGTAGGAGCGGCTTTAGCCGCGAGCTTTCTCCTTCAAATCGCTGCGATCTCGCGATTTTGGTGGAAGAGCTCGCGGCTAAAGCCGCTCCTACAAAAGCCAAGCCTCGATCAGCCCCCCGCAGCCACGCTGCAATCCACGCCGAAACGCATCGAAAACCGCAAGCCGTCGATGCTGAACTCGTAGCCGCGCGCGTCGTACTCGATACGCGCCACCGCAGTCGCCGGCGCGCCGCGGGCGATCGCATTGCGCCACAGGCGCGAGAACGCGCAGACCGGCGCCGGCGCGGTTGCGGCAGGCGCGCGTCCGCTGGGCGGATCCGCGCGGCGTTGCATGCCGCGATTGAAATATTGATAAGACGCGCTGCCCGAAGCGCCGATGCTGCGCACCGAGCGGAATTCCCAGGGCCGCGACACTTCCACTTGCACCTGCTCGTACCAGCGTCCGTCCGCGTTGCCGCCGGCGCCGACCGGCGGCGCCTTCGCCGGCGCGGGCACTTCGCGCAGGAAATGGTAGCGCGCGTTCGGCGAAGGCCGGTATTCGGCTTCCAGATCCATCGTGCCGTCGCTGCGCACGAAGCGCGCGTCGATCGACAGGAGCCGCACATCCGCACCGGCGAATGCGGCCACCTGCGCGTAGCCGGCCACCGGATCGAAGCGGCTCGGATCGCCCGGCGGCGGCACCGTGTGCGCGAGCTTGCTGCTGGAGTAGAAGAAGATCGCCGCGATCAGCAGGCCGAACGCCACCACGGCCAGCACCGCCAAGCCCAGGCAGCCGCCGAGCAGCTTGGCGCGCGTTCCGGTGGAGAGCGGCGTGGCTTTGCGCATGGGGTTCCCTCCAGTGCGGCCTCGAACTCGGAGAACGCGGCCGGCGCGCTCAGCCGGACAGCAGCGCGCGCAGTTCGGCTTTCAGGCGCCGGCCTTCGGCGTGGAAATAATCGCGCTCGTCGCGCCAGCGCGGAAAGCGCGCTTCGACCTCGCGCCAGAACGCGCGCGAATGGTCGGGGCGGATCAGATGGCAAAGCTCGTGCACCAGCACGTATTCGAACGCCGAAGGCCGGGCCAGGACCAGGGCCAGATCGAGCGCGACCACATCGTCCGGGCTCAGCGAGCCCCATTGCGAGGACATCACTTTCAATTGCACCCGCAGCGGCGGACGCGGCAGCGTGGGCAGGTAATGCGGCAGCCAGCGGCCGAGATCGGCGCGGGCCTGGGCCTCGTAGAAATCGCGCACCGCGCGCCGCATCGCCGGTTCGCCGGCGCGCGCGGGCAGATCGAAACGCAGGCCGTCGCCGTCTTCCTGCAGGCGCGCATAACGGCCCTCGCCCCAATGCAACGGCAGCGATGCGTCGCGCAGCGGCAACGACGCAGTTTCGCCGCGGACCAGATGCGGCAGCGATGCCATCGCGAAATGGTCGATCTGCCGCGCCAGCCAATCGCGATGTTCGGCGACGAAGCGGTCGCCCGACACCAGGCTGGCGCGCAGCGGCAGGCTCAGGCGCGCGCCGCGCTCGTCCACCGACAGGCGCAGGCGCCGCGCGCGCGGATCGCGCACGCGCAGGATCTCGACGTTGCGGCCGTCGGCCAGTTCGAACGACAGCAGGTCGCGCGTGGGCCGGGGCTTCGGCGCGATCAGGCGGAATGCGGAGGGCATGGCGATATCGTAACCGCGGAGCGTTGCAATGCGTAGTCGATGGCGCAGTCCCGCGGCTGTTGCCCCCTTTGGAAAAGGGGGCGAATCGCCGCAGGCGATGGGGGATTTGCTTTTGCTTCTCGAAGGCAAAGCAAAGGCAAAAAGCAAATCCCCCTTGATCCCCCTTTTTCAAAGGGGGAAACAGCAAAGCGCATTCAGCTTTCGGCGCGGCTCAGCTTCAATGCCGGCTCCAGCACCGCGAACAGTCGCTTCAATTCGCCCGCCATCAGCGCGAAGCGCGCGTCCAACTCGGCGCGAATGTCCTCGCGCTCGGTGCTTTCCAACTGGTCGACCGCGCCATCCAGGAATTTCAGCTTGCGGATCACCAGATCCTCGCCGAGCACGAACGACACGTGGTCGTCCAAGGTCAACGCCAGGCGCGTCACCTGTTTGCCGGCTTCCAGATGTTTGGCGATCTCATCGGCCTGCAATTCCTGGTGCTGGCATTTGACGACCGCGCCGTGTTCGGCGGCGTCCTTCAACTCGCATTCGTCGCCCAGCGAGAGACCTTCGGGCAGGCGCTCGCCGGCGATCCAGCCAGTCAGTACGCTGCGCGGCGCCACTTCGGCGTTCAGCGGCAAGGCGGGGAAGCTGCCCAGCGCATGGCGGATCTCGGACACCACCGCCTCGGCGTTCTTGCGCGAAGAGGTGTCGACGATGCACAAGCCGTGCTCCAGGTCCAGCATCGCATCGGTGCGCGTGGGGCGGACGAAGGCGCGCGGCAGCAGTTCGGCGACCAGGTCTTCCTTCAATCGCTTGCGCGCGCGGCCACCGAGCTTGCGGCCTTCCTTTTCCTCGATTTCGGCCATTTTCTTGCCGAGCAGATCGTTGACCACGGCTGCGGGCAGCAATTTGTCCTCGCCGCCGACCGTCAGCCAGATCGCATCGTCGATGCGGTGCGACAGCGCTTCGGCATCGCGGCCGAAGGGCGAGACGAAGCCGCGCGAGGAAAGGTCCATCGGGCCGACGGGTTTGAGCTGCACGTCGGCCAGGTGCGTGTCGAGCTCGGACAGGTCGAGCGAAGTCGGGAAGCGGAACAGGGTTAGGTTTCTGAAGAACATCTAGGGTCCAAAGAGGTGTGCGGCTTGCTTTTGTAGGAGCGGCTTTAGCCGCGAGCTTTCTTTATCAAATCGCTGCGGTAACACGATTTTGAAGGAAAGAGCTCGCGGCTAAAGCCGCTCCTACAAAAAAGCGCAAAAGCGGGAGCGAAAGTCGCTGGATTGCATGCCGCATCCTGCGGCAAGCCCTTCGGGTCATCGCTGGGCGATGCCCGCTCCGGCATCCATGCCTTCGCAGTCCCGCTTTCGCGGGAATGACGGCTTAAGAGCGGAGGCATCGAATTATGCCGCGTCGTCGTCGCTGTGCGGCGCGTCGGCCAACCAGGCGTGCGCATCGGGCAGCTCGTCGGCGCCGCGCCGACCCAAGGCCATGAAATCGAACAGCTTCGGATCGCTCAGCTGCGACGGCCGGATGTCTCCGAGCGCCCGCGAAATCTGTTCGATCCGTCCCGGCGTTTCTTTTTCCCAAGCTTCCAGCATCCGCTTCACCTGCTTGCGCTGCAGGTTTTCCTGCGAGCCGCACAGGTTGCAGGGGATGATCGGAAAATCCTTGGCTTGCGCATAGGCGGCGATGTCGTCCTCGCGCACGTAGGCCAGCGGCCGGATCACCACGTGCTTGCCGTCGTCGCTGAGCAGCTTGGGCGGCATGCCGCTGATCTTGGAATGGAAGAACAGGTTCAGGAAGAACGTGGCCACCAGGTCGTCGCGGTGATGGCCCAGCGCGATCTTGGTGAAGCCTTCCTGCTCGGCGTAGGTGTACAGCGCGCCGCGGCGCAGGCGCGAGCACAGCGAGCACATGGTCTTGCCTTCCGGCACGACGCGGGTGACGACCGAATAGGTGTCCTGCTCGAGAATCTTGTAGGCGACGCCGATCGATGCCAGATACTGCGGCAGCACGTGCTCCGGGAAGTCGGGCTGCTTCTGGTCCAGGTTCACCGCCACCAGTTCGAACTTCACCGGCGCCTTGGCCTGCAACTGCAGCAGGATGTCCAGCATCGTGTAACTGTCCTTGCCGCCGGACAGGCAGACCATCACCTTGTCGCCTTCTTCGATCATGCCGAAATCGGCGATCGCGCGGCCCACCTGGTGGCGCAGGCGCTTGGCCAGGCGCAGCTGTTCGTGCGCGCCGCGGTCGCGGGCGCGGGGCAATGGTGGCGCCAGGGGCAGGACGGTGCTCATCGGCCGGCCATTTTAGCGGCAGATGACGCGATGACGCCCGCGCCGGCCGCCGTGTAAGCTCAAGCCACGATGCAATCGCCTCCCGATCCCGCCGCGACGGCCCTGCGCCTGGTCGAGCTGAAGCTCGAACACCGCGACCTGGACGCGGCCATCGCCAAGCTGCAGGCCGACATCGAGGCCGACGAGCTGTCGATCAAGCGGATGAAGAAGCGCAAGCTGGCGCTGAAGGACGCGATCGCGAAGCTGGAATCGGCATTGATTCCGGACGAACCGGCTTGAGCGGCCGCTCAATACCGCTCCAGCGCTTCCAGCAGCAGACGTCCTCGATCCGTAATCCACACATCGGTCAGCCGGAAGCCGTGCCGCACCAGATCCGCTCGCAGCAGGGCATAGACGAACCACGCGGTCTGGGCTGGCGCGGCGTCCAGGGGCAGCAGGCTTTCGACGCTTCGCGAGGCGCGGTCGAACGCCTCGGCGTTTTCCGTCGCATCGCTCCGGTCGCGCGCCGCGCGCAGGAAGTCGCGGAGCGCCGGGACGGCTTGTTCCGGAGCGCAATCGCAATAGCCCAGTTCCCGGCGCAACGTCGCGAGCAGCGCTTCGCGGTTGTCGATCGGCGGCCAGGGCCGTTCCATTCCTTCCTCTGCGCCGGCCAGCCGGTAGGTTTCCGCCGCAGACAGGGCGTACGCCGCGCCGATCGCGTCGAGCGCTTCGGGTATGCCCAGGCCATCGCGCCGGGCGGTGCGGTAAGCCGCTTCCGGATTCACGCCTTCCTCTTTCAGCATGCGGTAACGGGAGCGAAGGTCGTGCGTCATCGCGCGAACATACCGCAGACCGCCGAAAGGCGCGGGGTCTCGACGGAACGGCCTTCGCACGCCAGAATCGGAACGTAAACCAGGGTAGGGATGCATGGCGTTCAAGGACGGCGAACTGGCGCGCGCGGCGCGACACACCGGATGGCGGATCGCAGCGGCCGTAGGATTGGCCGCCATCGTCTGCGTGGCCGCGTTCGGCGGTTTCCGCAAGGCCGAAAAAGGCGTGCTGGCCAAGCCGCCGCTCGCCGCCGGACAGCGCGTCGACGCGGGCGCGCTGGCGATCACGCCGCTGCAGGCCTGGGTCGACGACCGTACGCCGTTCGGCATCCGCACCGGCCGTCCCGAGCAATACCTGATGCTGCGCGCTCGGGTGGAAAACCTCACCGACACCGGCTACAGCGTCTACAGCTATCTTTCCAGCGATCTGGTGCTGTTCACCGATCCGATCGGCGGCACGCCGCCCGGCCTGGTACCGGAAGCGCTGCCGCCGCCCGGCCAGCCGCAAACCATGAAGGCCAGCAGCCTGTCGCTGGCCGGCGACCGCAGCTTCGACGTGGCGATCCTGCCGCGGCTGCCGGTGGTCGTGGATCTGGCCTGGAAACTGCCGAGCGACCGCAAGATTCCGGCGAAGCTGGTCTGGGGCGTGTTCGGCCGCGAACATACCGAACAGACCTTCCTCACCCGCGAAGCCGGCTGGCTGAAAGCCAACGGCAAGGCGCGCTGGGAGTTGGCGGTGGAAGATCGCCGCACGCCGGGGGCTTCGCTTTGAAGCGCTGGACGAGCCTGGCTTTGATCGCCTTGGCGCTGGTCGCCATCGTCGCCCTGCGCAAGGCCGAACCGGGCTACGCGGAAAAAGTCGCGCCGGTGCTGGTGCCGGGCGTGCGCGACCAGCGCGTGGCGGGACGCAACTTCGCGGTGAAAATCGGCAATGTGAAAGTCGCGCGCGCTTATCTCACCCAGGGCGCGTTCTCGTCGTCCGAACCGGTGACGGTGCGTAGCAGCGGCGTGTGGCTGTCGGTGCTGGCCGAAGTGGAAGCGCTGCAGAAACCGGGCTACGTCAGCGCGCAACTGCGCACGCGCGACGGCCTGATCTATCCCGCCGCCGGCGACAGCCGTCCGAAAGTGCCCGGCATCCAGCTGACCGACCGCGCGCTCGCGGTCGGCCTGCCGGAAAAGGGTGCGTATTTCTTCGAAGTGCCGCCAGACCGCCTGGAAGGCCTGCGCCTGCAGTTGTTCTGGGGCGGACTGACGCCGCCGAACCTGGACACGCTGCTGGACATCGACTTGGGCATCGACGCCGCGCGCAGCCGCGAACTGCTGGCCAAGGCGCCGGCCGAACTGAATCTGCGCCCATGAACGCCGACGCCGACTTCCGCTGGTGGGGTAGCAACCGGCTGTGGCTGCTCGGCGCCGCGGCGCTGGGCGCGGTCGCCTTCGTCTGGCCCTATCGCGAAGCTTTGCGCGAATACCAGCGCACCGATCCTTCCTATCCCATCGACGTCGCCGCCGGCGCCTGGGCGCCGTACGAAGGCGCGCGCTGGCGCGTGGTCGACGCGCAATGGCGCGAGGCGGGCCCCGGCACGCCGTTCAAGACGCGCGAGGATGCGGCGGTGGTGATCGTGCGTTACGAGGTGATCATCGACAAAGGCCTGTCCGCGCAGAAATTCGACGCCTGCAAAGGCCGGCTTTCGGATTCGCAAGGCCGCGAATGGGAAGCCAATCCCGGCGCATTGTCGCGCTACCGCAGCGAACTGCCGAATACCTGCGGCAGCTATTACGAGCGCGGCAGTTTCGACAGGATCCCCGCGCCGAACGGCCGCCCGTTCCGTTTCGAGCATGTGTTCCTGGTGCCGAAAAGCCAAAGCCTGCGCGGCCTGCATCCGCAGATCCGCATGCCCGCGCCGGACAAGCCGGGCAGTTATCTGCGCTTCGATCTTTAGCGCCGCAGCGGCCGCAGCCGCGAGATAGCCACGCCGAACGTCGCCGCCAGCAGCACCACGCGCATCATTTCGGTGAACAGCGCCGGTCGCAGCGACAACGGTCCGTTGAACAGCAGGCCGATCGGCTGGCCGATCACGCTCCACCAGGCCGGATCGTTCGGCCCGATCAGGTTCACCGCCACGCGCCAGGCCCAGGCGTCGACGAAAGCCAGCAATTGCCAGCACACGCACAGCATCAGGAGCGCGGGCAAACCGGCGCGCAGCACCAGGCGCAGGCTGTTCACCACCGGCACGCCCTTGTTGTTCCAGCCGGCGCTGGCCTTGTCGGCCACCTTGCGCGCCAGCATCGGCAAGTTGCGATAACGCCGGCCCAGATAGCGC
>DATFFH010000070.1:0-18387 GCA_035250245.1 Luteimonas sp.
CAGCCGGCCGGGCGCCTGCGCACGCACCTGTGCGCGCGCATGCGCGGCAGCCTGCGCCTGATCCCGATCGAGGACGTGCACTACCTGCAGGCCGACGAGAAGTACGTGGTCGTGCATCACGCTCGCGGCGAAGACCTGCTCGAAGAATCGTTGAAGTCGCTGGAAGAAGAATTCGGCGACCGCTTCGTGCGCATCCACCGCAATTGCCTGGTCGCCCGGCACGAACTGGTCGAACTCAAGCGCGGTCCGGACGGGCACGTGCATGCGATCCTGCGCCACGGCAAGCAGCCGCTGGAAGTGAGCCGGCGTTGCGTGACGGGGTTGAAGGAGACCGTCAAGCATTTGTAAGGCGACAATGCCCGCCTTTTCCTCCCCCCTTGTGGGGGAGGATGCCCGAAGGGCAGGAGAGGGGAACGAGCGAAGCGAGTGCTTTCCTGCTCGCTGATAAGTTTCCTCCAAAAGCCGAACCCTCTCCCTGGCGCTTCGCGCCTGTCCCTCTCCCGTAAAGGGAGAGGGTAAAAGCCGGGCGCGCAGGGGATAATGCGCCTATGGAAACCTTGCGCATCGCCACCCGCAAAAGCCCGCTCGCGCTGTGGCAGACCGAGCACGTCGCCGCGCTGCTGCGCGCGGCGCATCGGGGATTGAACGTGGAACTGGTGCCGATGAGCACCCGCGGCGACGAAGTGCTGGACCGTTCGCTGGCCGCGATCGGCGGAAAAGGCTTGTTCCTGAAGGAATTGGAAGTCGCGATGCAGCGAGGCGAAGCCGATTGCGCGGTGCATTCGCTGAAGGACGTGCCGATGGTGCTCGAAGAAGGCTTCGCCCTGCCGGCGATCCTGGAGCGCGCGGATCCGGCGGACGCGTTCGTGAGCAACGCCCACGCCTCGATCGATGAGTTGCCGCGCGGCGCGCGCGTCGGCACTTCGTCCCTGCGCCGGCAGTCGCAGTTGCGCGCGCGGCGTCCGGATCTGGCATTGCTCGATCTGCGCGGCAACGTCAATACGCGCCTGGCCAAGCTCGACGCCGGCGACTACGACGCGATCGTATTGGCCTGCGCCGGCTTGCAGCGGCTGGGTTTCGACGACCGCATCCGCGCGCGGCTGCAGGCGCCGGATTGGCTGCCGGCGCCGGCGCAAGGCGCGATCGCGATCGAAGCGCGCGAAGGCGATGCGCGCATTCACGCCTTGTGCGCGGCACTCGACCATGCGCCCACCCGCATCCGCGTCGAAGCCGAGCGCGCGATGAACCGCGCCCTGCACGGCAGCTGCCACGTGCCGGTCGCCGCCTACGCCGAGTGGCTAGGCGAAAACCTGCGTTTGCAGGGTTTGGTCGGCGACGTCGAGAACGGACGCGTGCTGCGCGCGCAAAGCGAAGGCCGCGCCGATGCGCATGAAGCGCTCGGCTTGCAGGTCGCACAACAGTTGCTCGACCAGGGCGCGGGCGAGTGGCTCGCCAGCCACCGCTGACCGCTTTCGTAGGTGCGAATTCATTCGCACGCTCTTTCGATCAAAAGCGTGCGAATGAATTCGCACCTACAAATACAGCGGCTCAGAATGCGTATTGCAGCTTCACCGAGCCTTCGGTCTCGGTGGTGGCGACGCCGCCGTTCTCGGCGCGTCGCGTCTCCACGCCCGACTTCAGCGTGACCTGCGGCTTGAGCACGATGTCGAAACTGATCGCGTTGCGCAGGAAGCTGCTGCGGTCGCGGCCGGTTTCCAATTGCACCTGCTGGCTCCAGCGCATGCGCTCGCCGAAACGCTGGGTGAAGTCCAGGCTGGCGCGGGCCACCGGCCCGGTCACGCCGACGCCGTCGTCGACCCAGGGCTGCAGTCGGTAGCCGGTGCCGAAGACCACGCTCACCTGGGTCTGCGGCCGGCGGATCGCGGTCAGGCCGTAGCGCGCACCGACCCGCCAGTCCTTCGCGTAGCTGTCCATCCAATCGCGGGAAGAAGAAGGCGCGCTCAGGCGCAGGCCGTAAGCCGGCTGGCCGGGCAAGGGCTGTGGACCTTCCTTGTCGGCGCGGCCGACTTTCAGGAATTCGCCGTTGGACCATTCGGCATCGCCGCAGACCAGGCTGTAGCAGGTGGGCAGCGACGACATGCGCGCAGCCTCGACCGCGACCGCCAGCGGCTGGTCGGGCACTTCGAGCAGGGTCGGTGGTGTCAGGGGTTGGCCGATCACGGCGAACCACCAGGCGGCCCACATGGCGATTCCTCTATGTAAACGATTACATGCCTATTATGCCGCCGGAATGCGACGATCCCAAGTCCCGGCCGGCGGCTCAGTAGTACCGGCTCACCATATGTTTGGCTTGGGCAAAGAACAACCAGCGCTCGACGAAGGTACCCGCCAGGATCGCCGCGACGGCGACCGGGAATATCCCCGCCGCAGTGCCGGGCCAGGCCTGGATCGCGATCGCCGCCAGCACCGGTACCAGGGCGAACAAGGCCACGGCCAGCCAGCGCAGCACGCGCGCGTGTCGGCGCGCGACTTCGAACGCCATTTCCCGGGTGATGTAGTTGGCCTCGGTATGCGGGCGCTCGAACACCGTCACTTCCCGATCCGGCAGGCCGACCGCCGCGCCGCGGGTCGGCAGCGTCGTGCGGTCGATCCCGTGCCAATACAGCAGCTTCAGCAGCGCCGTCGGCAGACCCAGCGCTGCCAACACCCAGGACAAGACCGCCGCGGTATCGGGCAGCCGCCACGCGATCGGCAGGAACAACAACGCCGCACCGCCCAGCAGGGCGAACAAGAGATAGCCGGGCAGCACCAACGGATGCCGCCACGCCGGTATCGGCTTAAGCGAGGCGTAGATCATGGCCGTACAGGCCACCGTTGCCAGCGCCAGGACTAGGGTCAGCGCGCCCGCCCAAGCCAGCGCGCCGGTCGCGGTCGCGCTCGGCTCGGTTCGCCACAGCAGGAAAACCATCGCCAACGCGGGCGCATACGTCAGCAGCGAAAGCACGCCTTCACGCGAGAGCCAGGACGTGCGCCATTGCGACATCGCGCGCCAGGCGCGCTGCGGCTTGCCCAGATGGCCGAGCGAACAGAGCAGCCCCACCGTCACCAGGACCAGGCCGATCGCGGCGGCGATCAGCGGCAGCCAGTACAGGTCCGTGCCTTCGCGGCCGCGCGGTTGCAGCAGCCACATCACGGCGCCCAACCATGCCAGCAAGCCGTAGCCGGCGCCGGACAAGGTGGTGAAGAAGATGACGGATAGGGCGGGATGCATGCGGTTCTGTGCGTTCGCTTTATGCCGTCATTCCCGCGAAAGCGGGAATCCAGCGACTTCCGCTGTTGGCTTCGAGTGTTTCGACGGCTCGACCAGCAGCAAAGACACTGGATTCCCGCTTTCGCGGGAATGACGGCGTCGGAGTAAGTAGTGCGTCATGAAGTTGGGGCTTCAGCGTCTCAGGATTCTGTCGAGCCAATGCGAAGCCGATTTCGCTTTCGAAGGCGACTCGGCGGCAACGTCGTCCGCACCGCGCCGCGGCCGCGGCGGCAGGTAACGATTGACCGGCTGATAGCCGAGTTCCGGCATCAACGCCACGCCACCGCGTTCGGCCACCAGTTTCGAGACTTTCGATTCCGGATCGCCCAGATCGCCGAAATGCCGCGCCTTGGTCGGGCAGGCCTGCACGCAAGCCGGCTGGCGCTCGCTTTCGTCCAGGTTCGTGTTGTAGATGCGATCCACGCACAGCGTGCATTTCTTCATCACCCCTTCGACCGCCGAATATTCGCGCGCGCCGTAGGGGCAGGCCCAACTGCACAGTTTGCAGCCGATGCATTTGTCCTCGTCGACCAGGACGATGCCGTCCTCGGCGCGCTTGTAACTGGCGCCGGTGGGGCAGACGGTGACGCAGGCCGGGGTTTCGCAATGCAGGCAGGAGCGGGGGAAGTGCAGCGTCATCGCCGGTTGAGCCCCTCTCCCGCCGGGAGAGGGGTTGGGGTTCGGCGAAGCGACGGTGTTCAAGCTGGCGTCGTACTCCGAACCCTCATCCGCCCTTCGAGCACCTTCTCCCGAGGGGAGAAGGGAAGCGGTCGCCGCGATTTCGTAGCTATGCACGCGGTTGAACCACACCCCCGACGGATCCTTGCCATAGGGATTTTCGTCCGTCAGCGGCCCGGCGATGCCGCCGGAATTCCATTCCTTGCAGCTGGTCGCGCAGGCGTGGCAGCCGACGCAGGTGTCCAGGTCGATGACCAGGCCGAGTTTCTTTTTCGACGGCGGCGGCAGATCGGTCAAGGCCGCTTCCTCCTCCATAGGACCATGCGGGTGCCGATCAGGGTCACCAGCAAGGAAAATACGAACTGGAACGCGATTTGCGACCGGCTCGGCGGGTCGCCGAAGGGGGCGGCATCGTTCGACATCTGAGCGCTCGCAGGATCGACGAAAGCATAGACGGCGAAGAGCGCCGAGCACGCGCCGAGCACGATGCAGAACCAGCCTACGACGGCGAACAAGATCCTCACGGCTTGCCGTGCTCCGCTGCCCGCGCTGCTGCGCCATAGCGGAGCGGCCGCTCGTCGGCTTCGGCGAAATGGAGCGGCGCGAATTGCGGTTCGGAAACCGTAGTGATCGCGTCGGCTTTGCGGATGCTCACCCGCAGATCGAACCACGCCGCTTGTCCGGTGACCGGGTCGGCGTTGGCGTAATCGCTCTTCGGCAATTTGTCCGAAATCAGATGGTTCAGCAGGAAGCCTTTCTCGCCTTCCGGCGCGTTCTTGGCCAAGCGCCAGGCGCCTTTGCGCTTGCCGATCGCATTCCAGCTCCACACCGTGTCCGGCTGCATGTTGGTCGCGAATTTCGCCTGCGCCTGGATTTCGCCGTTGTGCGAGGCGACCGCGACCCAGTCCAGATCGTCGATCCCGTATTTGCGGCCGGTGTCCGGATGCAGGTACAGATAATTGCGCGCCGCGATCTGGCGCAGCCAGGCGTTTTGCGAGCCCCAGGCGTGGTACATGAACATCGGACGCTGGGTGATGGCGGAGAGCGGGAATCTGCTTTTTCCTTCTCCCGTCGGGAGAAGGTGGCGCGGAGCGCCGGATGAGGGTTCGGCGAAGCGAGGTGGGATCTGTTCGCTGCTGAAATCATCGGCTGACGATTCCTCCGAGCCGTTCAAGCGGCTTCGCTTCGCCGAACCCTCACCCCAACCCCTCTCCCGAGGGGAGAGGGGCTTCGCATCGTCGATCTCCGAACCCTCGAACGGCTCGTACCAGATCGGCAACGGATCGAAATACGTCGCCACGCGTTCGCGATGCTCGACCGGCGGCAACGTCGCGCCATGCCCCTGCGCCGCCAACCTGAACTTCTGCAGCGTTTCCGAATACAACTGCAGCACGATCGGCTGGGTCGAGCCGACGAAACCGAAACGCTGCGCCCATTCCAGATAGCCGCGGTTGGCCATCTTGTAATAGCGCGCATGCTCCGGGATCTCTTCGCGCCAGAAGCCGCCGTTGTCGATGTAGCGTTGCAACTGATCCGGATTCGGCGGGCCCTTGCCGTGCAGCGAACCGTCCTCGCCGCGCCAGCCGGCGAGCAGGCCGACGCCCGGCGCGCGCTCGTGGCGGACCATGTAGTCGGCGTAGTCGCGGTACAGCGGCGAGCCGTCGGCGTGAACCATGCCGGGCAGACCCAACCGCGCGCCGAGTTCCAGCAATACCGACTGGAAACCGCGCGCGTCGCGGCCTTCGCGCTGCGTGGATGGTTCGAACAAGGGATGGCGGATCGCATCCGCCGCGCCGTCGGCGTCGGAAATCGGGCGGTCGAGCAGGCTGATGCAGTCGTGCCGTTCCAAATACGTGGTGTCCGGCAGCACCAGGTCGGCGTAGGCGACCATTTCCGAGGCGTAGGCGTCGGAATAGATGATCCGCGGAATCCGGTATTCGCCGTCTTCGCGCTTGTCGGTCAGCCAGCGCATGGTCTGCGCGGTGTTCATCGCCGAGTTCCAGCTCATGTTGGCCATGAACATCAGCAGCGTGTCGATGGGATACGGATCGCCGGCGTGCGCATTGCGGATCACGGTGTGCAGCATGCCGTGCGCGGCCAGCGGATAGCCCCACGAATAAGCATGGTCGATGCGGCGCGGTTGGCCTTTTTCGTCGACGACCAGATCTTCCGGCGCATGCACGAAGCCCAGCGGCGGCGCGTCGAGCGAGCCGTTGTCCTTGCGCTTGCGGCCGGGCCGGTTCGGCGGCGGGATCGGCTTGGGGAAGGGAGGCTGGTAGCGGAACGAACCGGGCGCATCCACCGCGCCCAGCAGCAATTGCAGCAGGTGCAACGCGCGGCAGGTGTGGAAGCCATTGCTGTGCGCGCTGATGCCGCGCATCGCGTGCATCGCCACCGGCCGGCCGGGCATCTCGGCGTGTTCGCGGCCCCAGGCGTCGGTCCAGGCGATCGGCAGGTTGAAACCGCTGTCGAAGGCGTTTTCGGCCAACTCGCGCGCGATCCGGCGGATGGTGTCGGCGGGGATGCCGCAGCGTTCGGCGACGGCGTCGGGCGAATATTGCGGATCGAGGTAGCGTTCGGCGATGAGTTGGAAGACCGGGACGGCGCGACGGCCGTCTTCCAAAACGTATTCGCCGACGGGAATTGGCGAAATATTCGGCGCATCCGCGCGCTCCAAGCGCCAACTGAACTGCTCCCTCTCCCCCGCTTGCGGGGGGCGAGACGACGCTGTTTGCGCGCCGCTGGCGCGTGCGTCGTCGAGCGCCGGCGCTGCTGGCGCCGGCGGGGGCGCGAAGCGGGGTTGGGGTGAGGGGGTGTCCAGCTGCGACGTAACGCCCGCGTTCCCCCTCACCCAACCCTCTCCCCCGCTCGCGGGGGAGAGGGCTCCAGGATCCTCGTTTCTGACAGCGCACAGCGGATTCCCCTCCGCATCCCGCGCGAACAACCCGTCCTCCGCCCCGCCCGGATCGCGGATCACCAACCAATGCGCATTCGCATACCGCACCAGGTAGTCCAGGTCGATGCGATCCGTCCGTAGCAATTCGTGCACCAGCGCGAACGCGAACAAACCGTCCGTGCCGGGCCGGATGCCGATCCATTCGTCGGCGATCGCGCCGTAGCCGGTGCGCACCGGATTGACCGCGACGATCTTGGCGCCGTGCGCTTTCAACTTGCCCAGGCCGAGCTTGATCGGATTGGAGTCGTGGTCTTCGGCCACGCCCCACAGCATCAGGTAGCGCGTGTGCTCCCAATCCGGCTCGCCGAATTCCCAGAAGGAGCCGCCCAGCGTGTACAGGCCGCCAGCGGCCATGTTCACCGAACAGAAACCGCCGTGCGCGGCGTAGTTGATGGTGCCGAACTGCTGCGCCCACCAGCCGGTCAATGCCTGCGACTGGTCGCGGCCGGTGAAGAACGCCAATTCGTCGGGATTGCGTTCGCGGATCGGCGCCAGCCAGCCGGCGGCGATGTCCAGCGCTTCGTCCCAGGAAATCTCGCGAAATTCGCCGCTGCCGCGTTCGCCCACCCGCAGCAGCGGCTTGTCCAGCCGCGCCGGCGAATAGTGCTGCATGATCCCCGATGCGCCCTTGGCGCAGATCACGCCCTGGTTGACCGGATGCGCCGGATTGCCCTGGATGTAGCGGATCTTGCCGTCGGCCAACCACACCTTGATGCCGCAGCGGCAGGCGCACATGTAGCAGGTCGTGGTCTTGACCTCGTCGCCGGGCGAGGGCGAGGTGTTGATGGCTGGCTCTTTCGGAGCGGGCGCGCGCATGGCGCTATTGTGCCTGCGCGCTGGTGTTCGGCGCGACCCTGCCGTCGCGATCCGGGGATTTTGTAGGAGCGGCTTTAGCCGCGAGCTCTTCCCACACGCCGCGGCGACCCGAAGGAAGAGCTCGCGGCTAAAGCCGCTCCTGCAATAAAGCAATAAAGCGGGGCTTACTGCGGCGGATCGATCTTGATCGATGCGTCGTTGTAGTCCGCATACACCAGCCGGTTGTGCATGGTGATGCCGGCGGCGGAAGCCTTGGTTTCGGATTGCAGCGGCAGGCCGGTGCGCTTGGACACCCAGGTCTTGCTCTCGCCCGCCGGATTGGCCAACACCGCCAGATAGACGTCGGCCGGCTCGCCGCCGATGGTGTCCTCGCCGGCGGCGGTGACCTGCGCGGTGTCGAGCATCTGCAACGCTTTCTCGCTGGATTCGCGCGGCGTGGGCATGTTCGCCGCCAGATCGGTCTTGGTGGTCTTGCCGTTGAGGGTGAAATAAGCGGTGCGGCCGATGAAGACCTGCTGCGGACCGCCGGCCATGCTCACCCGGAAGCGATCGGGCGCGACGTATTCCAGCGTGGCCGTGGTCTTGCCGGTGGGCACGTCGATCATCTGCGCGCGATAGCTTTTCACTTCTAGGAACTTGCCCAGCGCGGCTTTGACGCCCTCGGTCGGCGTGGCCGGAGCGGCGGGCGGAGCTTCGGCAGCGGCGGGCGCGGTCTCGGCGGGGGCGGCGTCGCTCGCCGCTCCGGTCGAAGCGGGTTTGCAGCCGGCAGCAAGGATCAGGGCGGCGGCGAGCGCGCCCATGCGAAGGGTGTGGGACATGAGCATCCTTTCTTGTCGTGAGGGACCGCATCGGAGCGGCGCGCAAGCATACCGCCTCCGCTCCGGCGCCGGTGCAATGCCGCACGCGCTCGCGGAGCGGTATCCTTGCTCGATCCGGACGCAGGCCCCACTCCGCCATGGACCGTTACGAACGCATCAATGCCCTGCACCGCATCCTGAAGTCCGCGCGCTATCCGGTGACGGTGCCGCGGCTGCAGGAGGAACTCGGCTGCTCGCGCGCCACCGTCTACCGCGACCTGGCCTTCCTGCGCGATGCGCTGATGGCACCGGTGGTCGGCGACGGCGAGGCGGGCTTCCGCTACGAATCCGGCGAGGCCGGCCGTTTCGAACTGCCCGGCCTGTGGCTGAGTTCGGAGGAATTGCATGCGCTGCTCGCCGCGCAGCAATTGCTGGCGCGCACCGGCGGCGGCGTGCTGTCCAGCGCGCTGGCGCCGTTGAACCAGCGCATCGACGGCCTGCTGGCCGAACACGCCGGCGGCAAGCGCTGGCCGGTGGAACGGGTCCGCGTGATCCCGCACCGCACCCGCCGCACCGACGAGCACGCCTTCCGCACCGCAGCTTCGGCGGTGCTGGAACGCAAGAAGCTCGCCTTCGAGTACCGCGCGCGTTCCACCGACGAAAAGACCAAGCGCACGGTATCGCCGCAGCGCATCACCCATTACCGCGACAACTGGTACCTGGACGCCTGGGACCACGAACGCGCCGCGCTGCGCAGCTTTTCTGTGGACAGGATCGGCAATGCGCGGGTGCTCGACGAGCCGGCCGAGGACATCGTCGACGCCCAGCTCGACCAGCACCTGTCCTCCAGCTACGGCATTTTTTCCGGCGAACCGAAGGCCTGGGCGACGATCGTGTTCAGTCCCAAGGCCGCGCGCTGGGTCGCCGACGAGCATTGGCATTCGTTGCAGCAGGGCCGTTGGCTGCCCGACGGCCGTTACGAGCTGAAGGTGCCGTACGGCACTTCGCGCGAATTGCTGATGGATGTGCTGCATTACGGCAGCGACGCGGAGATCGTCGAACCCAAGTCGCTGCGCGAACAGGCGCGCTCGCTGCTGCTGATGGCGCTGAGCCAATACGATCGAAATTGATGGCCGCGGCGGATCCCCCGAAGATCGAACGCGGCGAACCGGTCGCGCTGGCGCTGGGCGCCGGCGGCGCGCGTGGCTTCGCCCAGATCGGCGTAATTGAAGCGCTGCAGGCGCGCGGCCTGGACATCGTGACCGTCGCCGGTTCCTCCAGCGGCGCCCTGGTCGGCGGCATCTTCGCGGCCGGCAAGCTCGCCCCGTTCAGCGACAAACTGAAGGAAATGAGCCGCGGCGATTTCGTGCGCATGCTCGATCCCTCGCTGGACGGCAACGGCCTGTTCCGCGGCGAACGCCTGATCGAAACCATGCGCGAGGTGGTGGGCGATCCGAACATCGAATCGTTGCCGATCACCTTCGTCGCCGTGGCCGTGGACCTGATGCGCCAACGCGAAGTCTGGCTGCGGCAAGGGCCGCTGTGGCAGGCGATCCGCGCTTCGTTCGCGATCCCGGGCCTGTTCACGCCGGCCGAAGTGCACGGCCGCGAACTGGTCGACGGCGGCTTGTTGGCGCCGTTGCCGATCACCGCCACGCGCCTGTCCGATGCGCACCGCCTGATCGCGGTGGACATGCACGGCTGGCCCGAAGCGCCGCCGGGCGAGCCGGCCCTGCCCGAAGCGCCTCCGGCGCGTCCGCACCGCTTCGGCGCCTGGGTCGAAAAGCACCTGCGCCGGCGCGCGGAAGAGCAGCGCGAAGAAGGCATCGGCTTCAGCGAAATCATGGCGCGTTCGCTGGATACGATGCAGGCCCAGATCGCGCGCGTGCAGATGGCGCTGGATCCGCCGGAACTGGTGATCCGCATTCCGCGCGATGCTTGCCTGTTCTACGAATTCTGGCGCGCTGGCGAAATGATCGAATTGGGCCGCAAAGAAGCGGATAAGGCGCTGGACGCGGCCGGCTATTGATTTCACGATCGTTGCGCGGGCTTGTTCCGCCGCTCTCGTAGGTGCGAATTCATTCGCACGCTCTTTCTGCGAGGGCCGGCATTTCGCGAGGTCAGCAAAGCCGAACGCATGCTCACGCTTGCGTTTGCTTGTGTAGAGCGGAGCTTGCTCCGCTGCTTTGATTCGCTTTGTAGAGCGGGGCTTGCCCCGTTGCTCTTCGCTTCGGCAAGGGACGAAAGCAGCGGAGCAAGCTCCGCTCTACACCAGCAGAGCAGGGCAAAGGCAGCGGAGCAAGCCCCGCTCTACAAAGCGACGGCTTGTAGGTCGCAGCCTGTGAGATGAGCACCCGGCAGCCTGCGTTCCCGATCCGAAGGAGCGCTCCGATGCCGATCTCGACCGCCAAACCCTCGCCCCGACCCACCCCCGCCGTCGATCCGCGCCTGGACGCCGCGCTGCGCCAGATCGCCCTGATCGGCTTGACCGCCGTGCTCGCCATCCCGGCCGCTCGCGGCTACAGCGCCTCGCTGGGTTGGATGCCGCTCTACTTGTTGGTCATGCCGCTGACGGCCTGGTGGGCGTTGCATCGCTTCCGGCTACCGCACGCGGCAGTTGCGGAGCCGCGCCGAACCCGACGCCGCCCGCACGCGCAGGCGCGCCGCCGCACCTTGCGGGCCGGGTCGCAACGGTTCCAGCAAGCCGCTTGATCGGTCGCGCGCACCGCTGACCTTCGGCACGGCTCGCCCCTGACACCCTGTGCTAGGTTGGGGGTTTCCACCATATGCAGGGGGCACCCATGCCGAGCGCCACGCAGGCCAGTCTGACCTTATGGATGACCGCGGGCCTGGCCGTATCGGCCATGGCTCCCGTTCAAGCCCAGGAGGCCAGCGCCGTGACCGATCCTTCCGATACCTATGCCTGGCTGGAAGGCGTCGAAGACGCGAAAGCGCTGGAATGGGTGCGCGGCGAGAACGCCAAGACCGAAGCCGAGCTGGCCGCCACGCCCGAGTTCAAAAAGCTGGAAGGCGAAATCCGCGCCATCTTGGATTCGGACGCCAAGATTCCCGGCGTCGAGAAGATCGGCGACTACTACTACAACTTCTGGAAAGACGCCAAGCACGAGCGCGGCTTGTGGCGCCGCACCACGCTGGAGGAATACCGCAAACCGCAGCCGAAGTGGGAAACGGTCATCGACCTGGACGCGCTGAACGCCGCCGAAGGCACGAAGTGGGTCTGGCACGGCGCCGATTGCCTGAAGCCCCTGCTTGCAGACAGAACGCCCAAGCGCTGCCTGATCGCGCTCTCGCCCGGCGGCTCCGATGCCGACGTCACCCGCGAATTCGACCTGTCCACGATGCAATGGGTGAAAGACGGCTTCCATCGTCCCGAAGCGAAGGGAATGATGAGCTGGATCGACCAGGACAAGGTCTATGTGATCACCGACTTCGGTCCCGGCTCGAAGAACAAGGCCGGCTACTCGCGCTTCGTCAAGGAATGGAAGCGCGGCACGCCGATGGCCTCGGCCGCCACCGTATTCGAAGGTCCCGCCGACAACGCGGGCTACGGCGTCTACGCCTGGCGCGACCACACGCCGGGTTTCGTCCGCGATTTCATCGTCCATTACCTGGACAGCACCGACAACGCGTTCTACGTGCGCGACAAAACCGGCAAGCCGGTCAAGGTCGACGTGCCCGATTCGGCGGACAAGGGCGTGCATCGCGAATGGCTGATCCTGCAGCTGCGCGATCCCTGGGCGGTCGGCGGCAAGTCCTATCAAGCGGGTTCGCTGCTGGCGACGCGGTTCGACGATTACACGGCCGGCAAGCGCGAGCTGGAGGTGCTGTTCGAACCCGACGAAAAGAGCTCGTTGGCCAGCTACGCCTGGACCCGTTCGCACCTGGTGCTGAACGTGCTGCAGGACGTGAAGAACAAGCTGGTGGTGATGACGCCGGAGGCCGGCGGCTGGAAGCGCTCGGAATTCGTCGGCGCGCCCACGATCGGTTCGCTCGCGGTGTCGGCGGTGGATCCGGACGAAAGCGAAGCCGTGTGGCTGACCTCCACCGACTTCCTCACCCCGACCACCCTGTCTTTGGCGACTATCGGACAAGCGCCGGAGAAGCTGAAATCCAACCCGGTGTTCTTCGACGGTTCGAAGGATGTGATGGAGCAGCACTTCGCCACTTCGAAAGACGGCACCAAGGTGCCGTACTTCCTGGTCCGGCCGAAGGACCTGAAGCTCGACGGCCAAACGCCGACCCTGCTGTACGGTTACGGCGGTTTCGAGATTTCGCTGACGCCGACTTATTCCGGCGGACTGGGCAAAGGCTGGCTGGAGAAGGGCGGCGTGTACGCGCTGGCCAACATCCGCGGCGGCGGCGAATACGGCCCGCGTTGGCACCAGGCCGCGTTGAAGGCTCACCGGCACAAGGCCTACGAGGATTTCGCCGCGGTGGCGCAAGACCTGGTGGCGCGCAAGATCACCTCGGTGAAGCGCCTGGGCACGCAGGGCGGCAGCAACGGCGGCCTGCTGATGGGCAATATGATCGTCCAGTATCCGGAGCTGTTCGGCGCCGTCGTGGTGCAGGTGCCGCTGCTGGACATGAAGCGCTACAGCCATCTGCTGGCCGGCGCGTCGTGGATGGGCGAATACGGCGATCCGGACACCAGCGATTGGGAATTCATCAAGACCTTCTCGCCCTACCAATTGTTCGATCCGGCCAAGACCTACCCGCCGGTGTTGTTCATGACCTCGACCAAGGACGACCGCGTCCATCCGGCGCATGCGCGCAAGATGATGGCCAAGATGCAGGCCGCGGGTAAGGACGTGCGCTACTACGAGAACATCGAGGGCGGCCACGGCGGCGCGGCGAACAATGCGCAGCAGGCGCATATGAACGCGCTGGCTTACACATTCTTGTGGAAGGAGCTGACCAAGTAACCGGACGTCCTACCGGCGCGGAACCCGTTTTGCCTTTGCTTCAAAGCCGTCATTCCCGCGAAAGCGGGAATCCAGCGACTTCAAGCTCTTGCCGCCAAGCAAAATCAACGGGTCCCGCCTTCCGCCGGAATGACGGAAAACGACCGTTGCGCTTTGCCGATATGGACCCAACTATGAAGCCGACCCTCTTACTGCTGGCAAGCCTCTCGCTGATGACCCTCAACGCCCCTGCCGCCGACCTTCCGCCCCCGCCCGACGTCGCCAAGAAACCGCACGAGGTCAAGGCCCCGTTCGGCGCGACCCGCGACGACGAGTACTACTGGCTGCGCGACGACAAGCGCAAGAATCCGGAGATGCTCGCCTATCTTAAGGCCGAGAACGACTACGCCACCGCGTTCATGGCGCCGCTGAAGCCGGTCGAGGATCGGCTGTACGGCGAGATCGTCGGCCGGATCAAGCAGGACGACGCCAGCGTGCCGTATCGCGAGCGCGGCTACTGGTACTACACCCGTTTCGAAACCGGCAAGGACTATCCGATCCACGCCCGCCGCAAGGGCACGATGCAAGGGCCGGAAGAAATCCTGCTCGACGTCAACGCCATGGCCGCCGGCAAGGATTATTTCAACGTCGCCGAATACGAGATTTCGCCCGACAACAAGATCATGGCCTGGACCGACGACGACGTCGGCCGCCGCCAGAACACGATCCACTTCAAGAACCTGGAAACCGGCGAGGTCTATCCCGACACGATCAAGGGCGTCGCTTCGTACACCGCCTGGGCCGACGACAACAAGACCCTGTTCTACGTCGAGAACGACCCGGAAACCCTGCTTACCGTGCGGGTCAAGAAGCACGTGCTGGGTACGCCCGCCAGCCAGGACGCGTTGGTCTACGAAGAGAAAGACAACAGCTTCTACATGGGGATCTGGCGCACCCGCGACGACAAGTTCATCTGCATCGACGTCGGCAGCACGGTCTCCACCGAAATACGCTGCGCGCCGGCCGCCGATCCGAAGGAATTCGCCGTTCTGGCGCCGCGAGAACGCGACGTGGAGTACTACGCCAACCACCTCGGCGGCCGCTGGGTGATCCGCACCAACGCCCCCGGTGCCGATGGAAGCCGCGCAGAGAACTTCAAGATCGTCACCGCGCCGGACGGCAGCGCCTCGCGCAAGGATTGGAAGGACTGGGTGCCGCACCGCGAAGACGTCTTCATCGAAGACATCGAACTGTTCGACGGCTTCACCGCCATCGCCGAACGTTCCGACGGGTTGGAGCGCATCCGCCTGCTGAAGGGCGACCAAGAGGAATACGTCAAGGCCGACGAGTCCGCATATTCGATGGGCTTCTCGGTCAATTCCGAGCACGACACGCCGTGGCTGCGCTACACCTACACCTCGATGACCACGCCGGCGACCACGTACGAACTGAACACGCAGACCGGCGAGCGTCGCCAGCTCAAGCAGCAGCCGGTGATCGGCTACGACGCGTCCAAGTACGCCACCGAACGGGTATGGGCCACGGCGCGCGACGGCACCAAGATTCCGGTCTCACTGGTTTACAAGAAAGGCTTCGAGAAGAACGGCAAGGCCGCGATGCTGCAGTACGCCTACGGCAGCTACGGCAATTCGATGGACCCCGGCTTCAGCGTGGTCAACGTCAGCCTGCTCGACCGCGGCATGGTCTATGCGCTGGCCCACATCCGCGGCGGCCAGGAAATGGGCCGCAAGTGGTACGACGACGGCAAGCTGTTCCACAAGAAGAACACCTTCACCGATTTCATCGACGTCACCGACTATCTGGTGAAGGAAGGCTACGCGGCCAAGGATCGCGTCGCCGCGTACGGCGGCAGCGCCGGCGGCCTGCTGATGGGCGCGATCACCAACATGGCGCCCGAGAAATACCGCGTGATCCTGTCGCAGGTGCCGTTCGTCGACGTGGTGACGACGATGCTCGACCCCAGCATCCCTCTGACCACCAACGAATACGACGAGTGGGGCAATCCGGAGAAGAAGGAGTACTACGACTACATGGTCACGTACTCGCCCTACGACAATCTGAAGAAGCAGGCCTATCCGGCGATGTTCGTCGGCACCGGCCTGTGGGATTCGCAGGTGCAGTATTGGGAACCGGCCAAGTACGTCGCCCGCCTGCGCGATCTGGACACCGGCAAGCAGCCGGTGCTGTTCCGCACGAACATGGACGCGGGCCACGGCGGCAAGTCGGGACGCTTCCGCAAGTATCGCGAACAGTCGGAGATGTTCGCGTTCATGCTGGATCAGCTGGGTGTGGGCGGTACGCGTTCGACCGATTGATTTCTTCGAAAAGTTTTGCTGTTGCCTCCTTTGAAAAAGGGGGCGGAGCGCCGAAGGCGATGGGGGATTTGCTTTTGCCTTTGCTCTGAGCAAATAACAAAGGCGAAAAGCAAATCCCCCTCGATCCCCTTTTTCAAAGGGGGAGGAACAGCGATCATGCCGCCATGACCGCTCCCGTCCGCTACCGCTGGGCCTGGTGGCTGCTCGCCTACGTCAGTCTGGGCGTAGGCATCGTCGGCATTTTCGTGCCGGGATTGCCGACCACGGTATTCGTGCTGATTTCGGCCTGGGCCGCCGCGCGCGGCTCGGAGAAACTGCATCGCTGGCTGCATGCGCATCCGCGTTTCGGCCCGGCGATCCGCGATTGGCAGGCGCACGGCGCGGTGTCGCGCCGCGCGAAATGGCTGGCGACCGCGACCATGGCGGTCTGCGCCGTCGTCCTGCTGCTGGTGATGCTGGGTTTCCCCGCGCATCGCTGGTGGATGACGGCGTTGCCGATCGCTTGCATGGCGATCGTCGCGGCGTGGTTGTGGCGAAGGCCGGAACCCCCGCGAACGTAGGGTGGGCCTTGGCCCACCGATGCGCACGGTCCGACATCGGCGGCAACGCAGATTCGAAAATCCAACGCCGCCTTCTTCTTCGAGGCGGTCGCAGCGTTTTGGGAGATGGCGATGGTGGGCCAAGGCCCACCCTACGTCAGATCGGCTCGCCGCGGCGCGTGCCGGGCTTCACGATCAACAGCTCGTCCGCATCGCGCCGGCGCGCGCGCATCACCAGGTCCAGCGCCAGTTCCGGCTGCACCCGATAGCGCTCGAACTGCGCGCGGTCGATCTCGTAGTACTCCTCGTAATCGACCAGGCCGTTGTTGACCGGGATCGAAACGTAAAAACGCCCCGAATCCTCCTCGACGCCGATCGAGAAGCGATGCTCCCGGTTCACCACCACGTCGTTGAACTTCAAAGGATCGGCGCTCAGTTGACCGTCGTCATATGGTACGCCGACGGCGGCAGCGCGCCAGCGTCGATCACCGCCTCGTTGGCGCCGCCGGGCAGCTTGCCGCCCGGAATCCACTGGGTATTGGCGCCGTCCTCATTGCCCGACGGGATGCGGATATTGCCTTCCTTCGGCTTCGGGAAGTCGATCCTGACCAGCTTGTCGTTGGCCAGCGTGCCCGCCGGCAGGCCCAGCGCTTCTTCCAGCTTGGCGGTATCGCCGCCGGCGCTGGCGATCAGTGCATCGGCTTCGGCCTTGGGCATCACGAAGGTGGTGCCGTCCGCGCGCGCGATGCCGTATTTGTCGACCGCGCTCTGAGTCGCGAAGCGCGATGCGCCCTGATCGAACAAGGCCATGTGCTCGTTGATGTAGGCCGGCGACAGGTATTCGGAAGGCGCCGGGCGCGTGCCTTTCGGCAATTTGGTGATGTCGTCGACCAGCGAGGCCGGCAACGAATCGCCGGCGCGGACCAGGCGGCCCGCGTCGCCCAGCACGTCCAGGGCGCGGGTGCCGTCGGCGATCTTGTCGGCGGTGCTCAGGCCTTCGGCGATGCGGGTGGCGGCGCCGCCGCCCTTGATCACGGCGTTGGCTTCGCCGGCGCCGATGAATAGGCTGCCGACGTCGACCACCAAGCGGCCGCCGAACTTGGACCAGTCGCCGTTCGCGGCGGCATCCTGATAACCCTGGGTCACGCCGTCCCACAACGCGCCGGCGGTGCGCATGTTGCCTTCCGGATTCACCGCCCAGCCGATCGGGCTGCCCAGGCTGCCGAGCGCGACGCCGGTGTTGGCCACCGTTTCCACGCGCTGGAAATTGCGGTCGGCGTGGGTCGCCCATTCCAGCGGGCTGACCAATTTGCTCGCGCCGTCGGCCAACTGCACGACGCCCTTGCCCATGTCGTACACCGCAAGCAGGCCGCCTTCGGTGACGCCGATCTGATGGGAAACGTATTGGCCGATCGTCTCGCCGACCACGCCGCCGTGTTCGCGGCCGAATTCGACGACGTCCTGGCGGAAGCCGTCGACCGCTTGCTCGGCGCTGTCCACCGCGCCTTCGATCTTGCCGCCGACCCAGTTCTTCGCATCGTCGACGTCGTCGAGCCGGTCGCCGACCCATTGGCGCGTGCTGCTGGCCGCGCTGGTGACGCTGTCCCAGGCTCCGCTCAGGCTGAATCCCATGGCCGTCTCCTTGCGCGCGGCGCGCCCGATTTCTGGCCGAAAATTAGGCTTGCGAGTGCGCACTGAAAAGCTAGGGCAAACCCTGGCGCACCGGCTTGAGCCGCGTTTCAGGCGGTCGGCTGGGTTCCGGCGACGCGCCGGGCTACACTTCGGGCATGAACCTACGCATCGCATTCACGATCGCGCTGTCGGCGCTGGCCTTGGCCGGTTGCGGCAACAAGGGCCCGCTGGTGCAGGCGCCGCCCAAGCCTGCGGAAGAAGCGCCGGCCGAGCCGCAAGCCGCTCCGCCCACGCAGGAAACGCCGGCCGAGCCCGCGGCCGAACCGGCACCGGAGCCGTCGGCCGAAACGCCGCCGCCCGCGCAAGACGGCGGCGGTTGATCCGATGAACGCTGCCGTGCGCGCGCCGGCCGTTCCGCTGCGCTTCACCAAGATGCACGG
>DATFFH010000071.1:0-21065 GCA_035250245.1 Luteimonas sp.
CGGCATGCGCGACGGCGGCGAGCCGCTCGACGGGCTCGACGCCGCCTTGCTGTCGGACGCGGCCGGGGATCGCGATGGCGCACTCGCCGCGCTGGCCGCGGCGGTGGAACAGGGCTATCGCGATGCCGCATATCTGCGCGCTTCGCCGCTGTTCGCTTCGTTGCGCGAAGCGCCGGGATTCGCTGCGATCCTGGCGTCCATCGACGACGCCGTCGCCCGCGAACGCGACATCGCGCGCGCTCGCGGGCTGGCGGCCAAGGCCGGAATTACGGCATCGCCTTGAGGATGTAGTCGCTGAGCAACCGGTGCGATTGTGGGTGCATGTCGCGCTGGTTGTAGCGGGTGCGGGTGATCACCGCGACCAGCTTCTCTTCCGGCAGCACGAACACGTAATTGCCGCCGTTGCCCGACATCGCCCAGGCGTCGCGTTGCTTGCCGCGGACATCGAAACGGAAGCGCCAGATCAGGTAGCCGTAATCGGCGTCCTCGCGCGCCTGCGCCTGCACGGTCGTCATCGCGCGGATCCATTCCGGCGAAATCACCCGCTGGCCCTGCCAGCGTCCCTGATCGATCAGGAGCTGCCCGAACTTGGCTAGATCACGGCTGCGATAAGACGTGCCGCCGCCGCCCATGCCCACGCCTTCGGACGACTTGGTCCAGGCGCTGGTTCGGATGCCGAGCGGGCCTTCCAGCGCTTCGCGAGCGAAGGTTTCCAGCGGCTTGCGGGTCGCGCGCTCGACGATCGCGCCGAGCAGGAAGGCATTGGCCGTGCAGTAGGCGAAAGCGCGGCCGTGCGGGCTTTCCGCGGGGCGCTTCATCCACGGCGCGTAGCCTTTCATCGGCAGGTCGAGCGCGAACTGGGTCCAGTCGGCGCTGAGGTACATGCGTTCCTCGTTGCCCGAGGAGAATTCGCTCTCGTCGTCGCATTCCCACTGCGAACTCATGGTCAGCAGGTCTTCGATCGCGAAATCGCGCTTGCGCGGGTCGTCGTTGCGCCAAGTGCGGTCGGGGAAGAAGCCGTACACCTTCGCCTGCGGGCCGGCGATCAGGCTGCGGTCGATCGCCGCGCCGACCAACAGGGCGGTGACGCTCTTGGTCAGCGAGCGGGGATTGTTGAGCACCTCGCGGCCGCCGCTGTTGAAGTAATGTTCATAGACCAGTTTGCCGTCGCGGGCGATCAGCACGCTGGTGGTGTCCGGTGCCGCGTCCGAGGCGATGGCGGCTTCCATGGCGGCGAGGGTGGTCAGGTTCCAGCCCGATTTGGCGGCATCGGCCACGTCCCAGCCGTCGTCGAGTTTCGGCGGCGGCGCGTAGGAACCGGCGTTCGCGTTCGCGCAGGCGAACAGCAGCAGGGCGGACAACAGGAAGGATCGGCGCATCGGGGCACTCCGTGTGAGGAGGTCCGACTGCAACGCAATCGCGGATGAAGCGCCTGAAAGGCGAATGAAGAATTGTGAAGGTTCGGTGGATCAACGCTTTGCGCGTGCGCTGCGAACTTTCGACTCCCTCTCCCCCGCTTGCGGGGGAGAGGGTTGGGGTGAGGGGCGTTGCTTTTGCTCTTATCGAAAGCAACAACAAGAGCACTCGCGCCTCACCCTAGCCCTCTCCCCCGCAAGCGGAGGAGAGGGAATGGTTCGGATGATGGCCACCCAACAAGCATCCCGTTATGGTGTTCGCCTTTAACGGAGGCGGTGATGAAAGTCCTGGTGACTGGCGGCGGCGGTTTCCTCGGGCAGGCGCTATGCCGCGGCCTGGTCGAGCGCGGTTTCCAGGTCGTCAGCTTCAACCGCGGCCATTACCCGCCGCTGGAAACGCTGGGCGTGCGCCAAATCCAGGGCGATCTGGCCGACCGCAAGGCCGTGATCGACGCCTGCGAAGGCGTCGACGCCGTTTTCCACAATGCCGCCAAGGCCGGCGCCTGGGGCGATTACGACCTCTATCACCGCGCCAACGTGATGGGCACCGGCAATGTGCTTGCCGGTTGCCGCGAGCACGGCGTGGCGAAGCTGGTCTACACGTCCACACCCAGCGTCACCCACCGCGCCACGCATCCGGTGGAAGGCGGCACCGCCGATACCGTGCCTTACGGCGAGGATCTGAAGGCGCCGTACGCAAGCACCAAGCTGATCGCGGAGAAGATTGTGCTCGCCGCGAACGACGAAGCGCTGGCGACGGTCGCGCTGCGGCCGCGTCTGATCTGGGGTCCCGGCGACAATCAGCTGCTACCGCGGCTGGTGGAACGCGCCAAGGCTGGCCGCCTGCGTTTCGTCGGCGACGGCGAAAACCTGATCGATACCACCTATGTCGACAATGCCGCGCAGGCGCATTTCGATGCGTTCGACCATCTGGAGCCGGGCGCAGCCTGCGCCGGCCGTGCGTATTTCATCAGCAACGGCGAGCCGAAGACCGTGCGCGAAGTGCTCAACAGCCTGCTCGGCGCCGCCGGCGCGCCGACGGTCGACAAGACGATCCCGTTCCGCGCGGCTTATGCCGTCGGCGCGATCTGCGAAGGCCTGTGGTCGGCATTGCCCTTGCGCGGCGAACCGCCGATGACGCGTTTCCTGGCCGAACAGCTGAGCACGACGCATTGGTACGACATGGCGCCGGCCAAACGCGATTTCGGCTACGCGCCGCGCGTCTCCTTTCACGAAGGCATCATTCGGCTGAAGGATTCATGGGCCGCGCGCGCGGCCGTCACTTCGCGCTGATCCTGCGCGTTCGAAGATGGACGTGTCGGCCGCGATTCCGGCCAAGTAGGAGAAACGCTCCATGCTGCATTACGCCATCGTGTTCCTGGTCATCGCGATCATCGCTGCCGTGCTCGGCTTCGGCGGCATCGCCGGCACCGCGGCCGGTATCGCCAAGATCCTGTTCGTCGTGTTCCTGGTGCTGGCCGCGATCTCGTTCTTCCGCGGCAGGAAGGTCTAAGGTCGTTGCCCCCTTTGGAAAGGGGGCGAATCGGCGGCAGGCCGATGGGGGATTTGCTTTTGATGTCGCTTTGACAGCAACATCAAAAGCAAATCCCCCTTGATCCCCCTTTTTCAAAGGGGGAAAAGGCCTTAGCCCCGGCTACAATGCCCGGCATGGCCGACCCCACTTCTCCGTTCGACACACTAAAACCGCTCGCCGGCCGCGCGCTCGAAATCGCGCTCAACCAAGCTCTGGCCTTGGATCCGGAAACCCGCGCATCACTGGCGCCGCTTTCCCGCAAGCGCGTTACCTTGCGCTTGTCTTCGCCGCCGCTGGCTTTGCAAATCGCTGTGGACGACGAACGGTTGACAGTAGGCCCTGTCGACGAACAGAGCGAACCCGACCTGGCGGTGCGCAGCACGCTAGGCGCACTGATCGGCCAATTGCCCTTCCTGCGCCGCGACGACGCGGCACCGGTCGGCAAGCTGCACGTCTCCGGCGACGCCGACTTGGCCCGCCGCCTGCAGCGCCTAGCGGAAAATTTCGATCCCGACTGGCAGCGCCCCTTCGCCGCCGTGTTCGGCGACGTGCTCGGCGTGCAGATCGCCAACGCCGTCGCCGCTGCGTTCAAACAAGCGCGAATGGCAGCGACGAGTCTGGCCCAGGACGCCGCCGAATTCGTCACCGAAGAATCGCGCGACGTGGTTGCGAAGGACGAACTCAACGACTTCCACGATGAGGTCGACCGCCTGCGCGACGGCGTGGATCGCGCCGCGGCGCGGATCGCGCGCCTGCAGGCGCAAGCGGGAGCGGGCGGATGATGTCTTCGCTGCTGCGCGCCGGCAAGATCGGCCGGGTCCTGCTGCGCTATCGCCTGGACGATCTGCTCGACGACACGCCGGCCGAACGCTGGCTGCGGCTGATGCGGCCGTTCGTCCCGCGCGCATCGCAAGAGATCGCGGCGATGCCGCGTGGCGCGCGTTTGCGGTTGGCGCTGCAGGAGCTGGGTCCGATCTTCGTCAAGTTCGGCCAGATACTGTCCACTCGCCGCGATCTGGTGCCGCCGGACGTGGCGGTGGAACTGTCGCTGCTGCAGGACCGGGTGGCGCCGTTCGACGGACAAACCGCGCGCGCCATCGTCGAACAAGCGCTGGGCCGGCCGATCGCCGAAGCGTTCGCGCAATTCGACACCGTGCCGCTGGCTTCGGCCTCGATCGCGCAGGTGCACGCGGCGACATTGCCGTCCGCCGACGGCAAGCCCGGGCGCGAAGTGGTGGTGAAGGTGCTGCGGCCGGACATCGAGAAGCAAATCGCCGCCGACATCGCTTTGTTGAAGAACATCGCCGGCTTGGTCGACCGCACCCACCCCAGCGCCGACAAGATCCGGCCGCGCGAGATCGTCGCCGAAATCGAGAGCACGCTCGCGGCCGAGCTCGACCTGCAACGCGAAGGCGCCAACGCCAGCGTGCTGCGCCGGTTCTGGACGAATTCGCCGGACATGTACGTGCCCGAGCCGATCTGGTCGCACACCGCCGAACGCGCGCTGACGATGGAGCGCGTGCGCGGCATCCCCAGCGACGACATCGCCAAGCTGGACGCCGCCGGCATCGACCGCAAGGCGCTGGCGGCCAAAGGTGTGCGCGTGTTCTACACCCAGGTGTTCCGCGACAATTTCTTCCACGCCGACGCCCACGCCGGCAACATCTGGGTGGACGAGGATCCGGAGCGCAAGTCCAATCCGCGTTTCATCGCCCTGGATTTCGGCATCATGGGCCAGCTCTCCAGCGAGGACCAGTATTACCTCGCCGAGAACTTCATGGCGATCTTCAACCGCGACTACCGCCGCATCGCCGAACTGCACGTGCAGGCCGGCTGGATGCCGTCGCACATCCGCATCGACGAACTGGAAGCGGCCGCGCGTTCGGTCTGCGAACCGTATTTCACCCGGCCGCTGTCGGAAATATCGCTGGCCGAGGTGCTGATCAAGCTGTTCCGCATGGCGCAGCGCTATGAACTCACCTTGCAGCCGCAGCTGATCCTGCTGCAGAAGACACTGCTCAACATCGAAGGCGTGGGCCGATTGCTCGATCCACAACTGGACATCTGGGCTGTGGCGCGACCGGTGCTGGAACGTATCCTGGTCGAGCGCTACAGCCCGCAACGCCTGGCCGGCGAATTCCGCAAGCGCTTGCCGGAAATGGTGACGCACGCGCCGGATATGCCGCGCTTGCTGCATGCATGGCTGACCCAGCAGGTGGAAGGCAAGCATCAGTTGGCACTGCGTTCCAAGGATCTGCACGAGTTGGCGCAGACCATGAAGGGCATGCAGAAGCGGATGGTGTCGGCGATCCTCGGCACGGGTCTGCTGATCGTCGCCGCGGTGCTGTATGCATTGGAGGCGGGCGGTCCACGTTTGTTGGGGTTGCCCGCGGCGGTGTGGGTGGCCGGCCTCGGCGGTTTGTGGGGATTGCTGGCCGCTTGGCCGAGACGCTGAAGCGGTTCCCGATGGAAACAAGAAACGACGCAACCGCTGTTCCCCCCTTTGAAAAAGGGGGGAAGGGGGGATTTGCGCTTTGCCGATGAATTTGCAGGATCAAGAGCAAATCCCCCTCGATCCCCCTTTTTCAAAGGGGGAAGAACAGCGAGCCGTCGGTTTGCCGGTGCTTTATCGCGACGACCGGCTCGCGGTGGTCGACAAACCCGCCGGCCTGATGGTCCACGACAGCGCCTTGGCCCGCGGCGAAACCGACTTCGCCGCCGACCGATTGCGCGAGCAATTCGGCAAGCCCATTTTCCTGGTGCATCGCCTGGACCGCGCCACCAGCGGCTGCCTGCTGCTGGCCTTCGATCGCGATACCGCCTCGGCGCTGGGCAAGACGCTGATGTCGCGCGAAGTCGAAAAGGATTATCTGGCCGTGTGCCGCGGCTGGCCGGAAGAATCCTTCGTCATCGACCATCCGCTCGACGGCGGCCCCGGCAAACCGGCGAAGAAGCCGGCGCTCACGCGTTTCGTGCGGCTGGCGACCGCGGAAATCGACCTGCCATCGGCGGGTTTCCCCACCTCGCGTTACGCCTTGTTGCGCGCAAGTCCGGAAACCGGCCGCTTCCGCCAGATCCGCCGCCATCTGAAGCACGTCTCGCACCATTTGATCGGCGACACCAGCCACGGCGACGGCCGCCACAACCGCAGCTTCCGCATGCTCGGCATCCACCGCATGCTGCTGCATGCGCAGCGGCTGGCCTTCGTGCATCCGGCCGATGGCAAGCGTATCGAAGCGATTGCGCCGACCGATCCCGAATTCGATCGAGCGCTGGCTCTATTCGCCGACTCGGCTTTGTAGAGCGGAGCTTGCTCCGCTGCTTTTGCTTACGCACTTTGTAGGAGCGGCTTTAGCCGCGAGCTCTTTCTTCGAATCGCGGCAATGTGGCGATTTCAGGGAAAAGCTCGCGGCTAAAGCCGCTCCTACAAGAGCGAAAGCAGCGGAGCAAGCTCCGCTCTACAAAGCAAACCGCTGCCCGCTCAGCGTGCGAACACCGCCGCCAGCAACAATAAGAACGCGACCACCGCCAGCAGCGCATGCGCGGCGATCCACGCCTTCGGCAACGCCAGTTGCTTGGCGTGATAACGTCAGATTGACGAACGCGCCGCCCAGCGCGGCCAGCACGAACAGGCCCAAGGCGGCGTTGCCCAGCGTCGGCAGGCCGGAAACGACGGCGGCCTGGATCAGCAGCGTCAGGCCCGCGGCGGCCAACAGGCCATGCGCCATCGCCAGCCAATCCGGTGGCCGCGGCGTTCCGCGCCAGCGCATGAAGGCCATGGTGAGGCCGCCGACGGCGGCCAAAGCGAACAATACGAGCGCGGCATGCATATCCGCCTCCTGCGAGGAGGAAGCCCGTGCCATTCATACGCTTTGCGCGGTGACGGCGGCGGCAATGCGCCGTCACCGCACCTTCATGCGTCGTCTTACGGCTGAGCCGGCGCTTGCAGCTCCGCTTCGATGTCTCGTTGCATCTCGTTCAACATCGGCACCAGCATTTTTTGCACGCCGGCCATGGTGTTCTGCATCAGCTGCGGCATCTTGTCGAGCAGCTTCTGTCCGGCCGGACTGCCGTAGAAGCCGATCATCGCGTCGATGTCCTCGGCGGTGAGGGTCTGGCGGTAGATGTCGCGGTACAGCGGCTCCATCTTTTCCCAGGACAGCGCACGGCGGATGCTGGTCATGGATTTTTCGAGGACGCGATCGAGCTGGGCCTTCTGCTCCGGCGTCAACGACTTGGCGGAAGTCATCTGTTGCACCATCTGGCGCTGCGACACTTCGACTTGCGGCAGTACGGCATCCAACGTCTGCCGTGCGCGCATCACTTCCAGCAGCTTGTCGACTTGCGCGTCGCTGGCCTGCGCCAGCGCAGCCGGCGCAAGCAGGCACAACAACAGTCCCGATAACGCGATGGCGATTTTCTTCATGGGTTCCCTCCTGCACCGGCATCATCCTCGGGCCGAGCCGGGCCCGCGTCAAACCGGTTCGGCGCACTCTACAATCGCCCTATGACGACCGCCATCTCCATTCCCGAAAACGAAATCGGCGAACGTTTCGTGCGTTCGGCGGGCCCGGGCGGGCAGAATGTCAACAAGGTGGCTACGGCGGTCGAACTGCGCTTCGATGTGGCCAATTCGCCTTCGTTGCCTGAAGCCGTGCGCGCCCGCCTGTTGGCCAAGCGCGACCGGCGCATGACCGCGGAGGGCGTGCTCGTCATCAACGCGCAACGGTTCCGCACCCAGGATCGCAACCGGCAGGATGCGCGCGACCGGCTGGCCGCCTTCGTCGAGTCCGGCCGTGCCGCGCCCAAACCGCGGATCGCAACCAAGCCCAGCCGCGCGGCCAAGGCCCGGCGGCTGGACGCCAAGCGCGAACGCAGTACGATCAAGAAAGGGCGTTCGCAACGCAATTGGGATTGAAGGCCGAGGGACGGATGATCGACACCGACGACGTGGTCCTGCCGCTGCCGCCGAACGCGCCGCGCGTCAAACCCAATGCCTTCAGCCGCTGGATCGGCCGCACGATCCTGCGCATGGGCGGCTGGCGCATGGCCGGCGCGTTCCCGGACATTCCCAAGCTGGTGCTGATCGGCGCGCCGCATTCCTCCAATTGGGACGGCATCTGGGGTTTCGGCGCCAAGCTGGCGTTGGGCCTGGACATCCGCATCCTGGGCAAGCATCAGTTGTTCTGGTGGCCGCTGGGGCCGCTGCTGCGCCGCCTGGGCGTGATCGAAGTCGACCGCAACGCCGCGCACGGAGTGGTCGAGCAGGCCGCGGCCCTGATCCACAGCCGCGATAAGTTCTGGTACGGCCTGGCGCCGGAAGGCACGCGCAAATACGTCGAACGCTGGAAGACCGGCTTCTGGAAGATCGCCAAGGCCGCGAACGTGCCGGTGCTGCCGGCGTATTTCGACTACCCCGCGAAGACCATCGGCATCGGGCCGACGTTCGACCTGAGCGACGACATGATGGGCGACATCCATCGCATCCAGCGTTGGTATGCGCCGTGGCGGGGGAAGAATCGGAATGTGGTGCAGCCGCCGGGAGCGCAGTGAAAGGTCATCGTGTCGCCTTCGCGGTTGCCGCAACGTCTTTCGGAATCGGATGCGCGGCCATGCTGCAACCGGTAAAACTCGGGCCGGCCGGTGATTACGCTCGACTCGTATTCGTGTCCGAAGGCAAGCAATCGGCCGGTCCAGGCAACGGAATTCTCAGCGTGGATGGGATCGAACTTTCGCCAGGAACGCGCCATTTGATTTATGTCGCTCGCGGCAAGCGTCGCATCGCATACGACTGCCCGGACTGGGTCGTGACCGATGGCCCGATAACACTGGATGCGGAGTTCGATCCGCGTAAGAGCTATCGCCTGATTTGCGGGTCAGGCGATCCGCAGGCGCAACTGTTGACTGAATAGTCAGGAGCGCCGGGAGGAACGCCGAGCGGCGCATGTTTGCCGTTACGCGACGAACAACCGAGACCGTAGGTCGGCCTTGGCCACCATCGCCATACATCATCCGCGACGAACAATGATCGGAACTCGACCTGCTGTCTTTTTCGTTGAGTTTAGCTCGCCGTCGCAGCATGGCAATGGTGGGCCAAGGCCCACCCTACGTCACCGCTCCGAATGCCCGGTCTCATCGTAGCCGCCGCGCACGAACAGGTCCGGCTTGATCAAGTCCACGAACGCGCGCGCCTGCGGCGACAGGAATTTGCCCTTGCGCATCACCACGCCGTAGCTGCGCGAGGGGAAATATTTCGCCAGCGAACGTGCGGCCAGGCGCTCGCGGTCGGCGTCGGTCAGGCAGATCGAGGTGACGATGCTGATGCCCTGGCCCATCGCCACGTATTGCTTGATGACTTCCCAGCCGCCCACTTCCAGCGCCACGGTGTAGGGCACGCGGTTCTGCTGGAACACCAGGTCGACCAAACGATAGGTGGTCAGCCGCTTCGGCGGCAGGATCAGGCCGTAAGGCGATAGGTCTTCGAGCTTCAGATCGCGCTTGTCGGCCAGCGGATGCCGGCGCGGGGTGATCAGCATCGGCTCGAAGCGGTAGACCGGCGCGTAGCTGAGGTCGCCGGGGACATCCAGCATCGAACCCACGGCCAGGTCCACCGCGTCCGAGCGCAGCAGGTCCAAACCGCTGGCGCCGGTGACGTTGTGCAGGCTGAGCCGCACGTCGGCGTGGTGGTCGCGGAAGGCGGCGACGATCTTGGGCAGCAGATAGAGGATGGTCGAGCTGCCGGCGGCGACGTGCAGTTCGCCGGCGTCCAGGCCGCCGATCTGGTCGCGGAAGGCGGCGTCCAGGCCGTCGAGGCCTTCCACCAGCGGGCGAGCCAGCTCGTACAGGATCTGGCCCTCGCGGGTCGGGGTCATCCGGCGACCGGACCGTTCCAGTAGCCGCACCCCCATGTCGCGCTCCAGCGCCTGCAACTGCAGCGAAATCGCCGGCTGGCTGACATAAAGCGCCTCGGCGGCCCGGGAGACCGAGCCTAGCCGCGCGGTCTGGCAAAAAGCCCGCAGAGGCTTGAGCCGATCGGCCTTGTAAGCGAAACGCGGGCTGTCTGAGCCGCCGGAAGCCATTGATTCGAAAACTAGTATTAGCAGAACTAATACTTATCATTGAGAAAACTGTATTGTCAAATACAGTACTGCGGCGCACGGTGAGGTCGGACCCCTACCGGAGCCGCGCATGTCGGCAGTGCTGAAACCCGCCACCCCTCCCGCCGTCGAAATCGCGGCGCAGGCCGCCGGCCAAGGCGAGCTGCTGACCCCGGCCGCGCTGGATTTCCTGGCTGATCTCCACCGCAGCTTCGAAGCCCGCCGCCGGGCCCGGCTGGCCGCGCGCCGCAAGCGCCAGGCCGAGTTCGATGCCGGCGCCCTGCCGGATTTCCGTGCCGACACCCGCGCGATCCGCCAGGGCGACTGGCGGGTGGCGCCGATCCCGGCCGCGCTGCTCGACCGCCGCGTCGAGATCACCGGCCCGGTCGATCCGAAGATGGTGATCAACGCGCTGAACTCCGGCGCGAACTGCTACATGGCCGACTTCGAGGATTCGACCTCGCCGACCTGGGACAACCTGATCGCCGGCCAGCGCGCGCTGCGCGAGGCGGTGGCCGGCACGTTGCAGTTCGCCGTGGGCGATAAGCCGGCTTCGACAAAGCGTTATGCCCTGAAGCCGTTCGAGGAGCAGGCGGTGCTGATCGTGCGCCCGCGCGGCTGGCACCTGGACGAGAAGCACGTGCTGGTCGACGGCGAGCGGATCAGCGCCAGCCTGTTCGACCTGGGCCTGTTCGCGTTCCACAACGCGCAGGCGCTCGCGGCCAAGGATCGCGGTCCGTATTTCTACCTGCCCAAGCTGCAGTCGATGGAAGAGGCGGCGTTGTGGCAGGACGTGCTGACCCAGACGGAGATTGCCCTGGGCTTGGACCGGGGATCGATGAAGGTCACGGTGCTGATCGAGACGCTGCCTGCCGCGTTCGAGATGGACGAGATCCTGCACGCGCTGCGCGAACGCATCGTCGGCCTGAACTGCGGCCGCTGGGATTACATCTTTTCCTATATCAAGACCTTGCGCGCGCATCGCGACCGCGCGCTGCCCGAGCGCGGCCAGGTGACCATGACCCAGCCGTTCCTGAAGGCGTATTCGGAACTGCTGATCCAAACCTGCCATCGCCGCGGCGCGCATGCGATGGGCGGCATGGCCGCGCAGATCCCGATCGCCAACGACGTCGAAGCCAACGCCGCGGCGATGTCGCGCGTGCACGCCGACAAGCAGCGCGAAGTCGGCGCCGGCCACGACGGTACCTGGGTGGCGCATCCGGCGCTGATCCCGATCGCGCGCGCGATCTTCGACGCGGGCATGCCGTGCAAGCACCAGCAGAGCGTTTCGCGCGACGACGTGAATGCGACCGCCGCGAATCTGCTCGCGCCGCCGCTGGGCACGATCACCCGCGCCGGTTTCGACGGCAACGTCGAAGTCTGCGTGCGCTATCTGGCCGCCTGGCTGGCCGGCAACGGCTGCGTGCCGATCCATTGGCTGATGGAGGACGCCGCTACCGCCGAAATCGCCCGTGCCCAACTATGGCAATGGCTGCATCACGGCGGTTTGCACCTGGACGACGGCACGCGGGTGGATTTCGCGTTGTTCGAACGCGCATTGCTGAATCTGCCTTCGAAATTGGCCGACGAGAAAGTGGTCGGCGCCGACAAAGTGCAGGAAGCGATCGGTTTGCTCGACGAATTGACCCATCGCGACGAGCTCGAGGATTTCCTGACCTTGCCCGCCTACGAACGCCTGCAATAGCCGCTCTCGTAGGTGCGGATTCATCCGCACGCTTTTTTTGTCGGAAGGCGTGCGGATGAATCCGCACCTACGAAAAGCGGATCCGCGACAACCCCAGATTCACGACGAGGACATACCCCATGAAAACCCTGCCCACCGCCGAACAGATCAAGCTGGACTGGACCAACAACCCGCGCTGGAAAGGCGTGACCCGCGCCTATTCCGCCGAAGACGTGGTGCGCTTGCGCGGCACGGTGCCGGTGGAGCATTCGCTGGCCAAGATCGGTGCCGAAAAGCTGTGGCGCTACTTGCACACCGAGGATTTCGTCAACGCGCTCGGCGCGCTGACCGGCAACCAGGCGATGCAGCAGGTCAAGGCCGGATTGAAGGCGATCTATCTGAGCGGCTGGCAGGTGGCGGCCGACGCCAACGTGGCCGGCGAGATGTATCCGGACCAGTCGCTGTATCCCGCGAATTCGGTGCCGATGGTGGTCAAGCGCATCAACAACACCCTGCTGCGCGCCGACCAGCTGCATCACGCCGAGGGCGACGACAGCATCGACTTCCTGCAGCCGATCGTGGCCGACGCCGAAGCCGGTTTCGGCGGCGTGCTCAACGCCTTCGAACTGATGAAGGCGATGATCGAGGCCGGCGCGTCCGGCGTGCATTTCGAAGACCAACTGGCCAGCGTCAAGAAGTGCGGCCACATGGGCGGCAAGGTGCTGGTGCCCACCCGCGAGGCGATCGACAAGCTGACCGCCGCGCGCCTGGCCAGCGACGTGATGGGTGTGCCGACGCTGATCGTCGCGCGTACCGACGCCGAAGCGGCGGACCTGCTGACTTCGGACATCGACGACAACGACAAGCCGTTCACCACCGGCGAGCGCACGGTCGAAGGCTTCTACAAGACTCGCAACGGCCTGGAGCAGGCAATTTCGCGTGGCGTGGCCTACGCGCCTTACGCCGACTTGGTGTGGTGCGAGACCGGCAAGCCGGACTTGGAGTTCGCACGCAAGTTCGCCGAGGCGGTGCATGCGAAATATCCGGGCAAGCTGCTGGCCTACAACTGCTCGCCTTCCTTCAATTGGAAGAAGAACCTGGACGACGCGACCATCGCCAAGTTCCAGAAGGAGCTGGCGGCGATGGGCTACAAGTTCCAGTTCATCACCCTGGCCGGCTTCCACGCGCTGAACTATTCGATGTTCAACCTGGCGCACGGCTATGCGCGCCGGCAGATGAGCGCCTTCGTCGAACTGCAGCAGGCCGAGTTCGCCGCGGCCGAGCGCGGCTTCACCGCGGTCAAGCACCAGCGCGAGGTCGGCACCGGCTATTTCGACACCGTCACCCAGACCATCCAGGGCGGGCAGTCCTCGACCGTGGCGCTGAAGGGCTCGACCGAGGAAGCCCAGTTCCAGGAAGAAAAGGCCGCATAACAAGGTCGCATAACGCAGCCCGGGTGGAGCGAAGCGATACCCGGGAATGCCATCTGCCCGCATCAAGCCGAGCTTCGGCGGAGCCCGAAGAGCCCCGGATATCGCTTCTCTCCGCCCGGACCACAAACCGCATGGCCGGTTCCCCGGCCTTTTCGCGTCGCATTCAGGTACCGGGTCGAGTGGTATCCTGAAATACGCGACGAATCCGGGGGAGCTGGGATGAATCGTCATTCCGTGGTGCCGCCTTCGGCCCGCGCAACGAACGCATTGGATGCAGCCCATCCGGGGGAGATGGGCACGGCCTCGCTCACGGCCGACGAGTACGCCCTGTTCGCGGAGTTCGCTACGCCGCGGCGCGTGGCTGCGGGCGAGCGTTTGTTCCATCGCGGCGATCATGGCGCCACCATGTTCGTGGTCGCGCAGGGCATGGTCGACCTGGATTTCGGCGACGACCTGACCGCCAAGACGCTGGGCCCCGGCGAATTCTTCGGCGAGCTGGCCCTGCTGATCGGCGACCACGCCCGCAGCGCCGGCGCGGTGATGGCCGAAGCCGGCGTGTTGCTGGTGCTGCAGCAGGCCGAGTTCGAAAGCCTGGTCGAGCGCAACCCGCGCATGCTGGCGCAGTTCCTGCGTCGCACGATCATGCGCGTGGTGCTCAACGAGCAAAGCCTGATCCGGCGCCTGCGCCTGCGCAACGAGGAATTGCAGAACGCGCTGGACCATCTGCACGCCACCACCCACCAGCTCAACCAGACCGAAGAACTGATCCGCACCGACGACCTGACCGGTCTGTACAACCGCCGCGGCCTGACCCTGCATCTTCAGGAAAGCCGGGCGATCGGCATGCCGGCCAGCCTGGGCCTGCTGCTGGTGGACTGCGACCGCTTCAAGCAGGTCAACGACGAGCACGGCCATCTGGCCGGCGACCGTGTGCTGCAGAGCGTGGCCAACATCCTGCGCTCTGTCGCCGGGCCGGACGACATCCCCTGCCGCCTGGGCGGGGACGAGTTCTGCCTGCTGATCACTGCCGACCACCCCGAAAAAGTGATGCGCTACGCCGACTTCATCGTCAGCACCACCCAGGGCCTGCTGCAGGTGCCGCAATCGCCGCCGCACGTCTGTCCGGTGAGCGTCGGGGCCTGCCTGATCGATCCGTCCAGCGATTGGAATGCCTGGTACGCCCAAGCCGATGCGGCCCTGTACCGCGCGAAGAGACTGGGCGGCAATCGCGTCGAATGGCAGGATGGCGATCCGGCCCACGGCTGACGCCCGCCACCGGACTCAAGGATGCAGCCCGCCATGACCCCCGCAGATCCCGCGCAGCAGCCGGCGTCCATGCCGCAGGTCCGGACCCTGCTGCTGACCGACTTGTGCGAGTCGACGACCTTGGTCGAACGCCTGGGCGATGCGCTCGCCGCGGCGCTGTTCCGCGAGCACGACCGCCTGGTGCTGGAATTGCAGCAGCGCTGGCGCGGCCGGCTGATCGACCGGTCCGACGGTTTGCTGCTGTTGTTCGAGCGCCCGATCGACGGCCTCGGTTTCGCGCTGGACTACATGCGCGGCCTCCATGAGATGGGCAAGGCGCGCAAATTGCGCCTGCAGGCGCGCGCCGGTCTGCACGTGGGCGAGGTGCTGACTTGGCACAACAGCGACGAAGCCGTGCGCGCCGGCGCCAAGTCGCTGGAAGTGGAAGGCCTGGCCAAGCCGCTGGCGGCGCGGCTGATGTCGCTCGCGCGGCCCGGACAGATCCTGCTCTCGGCGACCGCCGAACCGATGAGCCATCGCGCCGCCGGCGAACTGGGCGAGCGCGGCCAGCACCTGGTGTGGAAGTCGTACGGCCGCTGGCGTTTCAAGGGCGTGCCCAACGCGCAGGAAATCTTCGAAGTCGGCGAACCCGGCTTGGCCGCGCTGCGCATGCCCAAGCATTCGGCCAAGGCCTGGCGCGACATCCCGCTGTGGCGGCGGCCGATGGCGCTGGCCGCGGAATTGCTGGTGGTGGTCGGCATCGGCACCAGCGCCTGGTTCCTGACCCGGTCGCCGCCGGCGATCGCGTTCAACGAACGCGATTGGGTGGTGGTCGGCGACTTGCGCAACCTCACCGGCCAGCCGGTGCTGGACGAGTCGTTGGAACAGGCGTTTCGGATCAGCTTGGAGCAGTCGCGCCACGTCAACGTGCTCAGCGACCTGAAGGTGCGCGACACCTTGGCGCTGATGAAGCGCAAGCCCGAGGAGACGCTGGACCGGGCCACCGCGTCCGAAGTCGCGCTGCGCGACGGCGCGCGCGCGGTGATCCTGCCGACGGTGGCCGAGGTCGGCGGCCGGGTGCGGGTCAGCGCGGAGGTGATCGACCCGCACACGCAGACCACGGTGTACGCGCAATCGGCCGACGGCCTGGGCGCGGCGTCGGCGCTGGAATCGATCGACAAGGTGACGGCGGAACTGCGCGGCAAGCTGGGCGAAGCGATCAAGGCCATCGAGCGCGATTCCGCACCGCTGCCGCAAGTCAGCACCGCGAACCTGGACGCGTTGAAGGCTTACGCGCTGGGCATGGAAAAGCGCTATGCCGGCGAATCGAAGGAATCGCTGGGATATTTCCTGCGCGCGCTCGAATTGGATCCGCATTTCGCCCTGGCCCATTTGGCCGCCGCGCAGATGCACGGCAACCTGCGCAACCTGCCCGAGAAGCGGCGCGAACTGGCGCTGGCCGACAAGCTGCGCTCGCACCTGAGCGCGCGCGAAGCATTGATGCTGGACGCCGAACTGGCGCGCGCGGGCCCGATCGAGCCGCAGCTGCAGCGCTGGCGTCAGCTGATCGGCATGTATCCCGACAGCCACGGCGCGCAGATGGTGCTGGCCCAGGACGGCATGTTCTACGCCAACCGCTACGCCGAAGGGCTGCCGAACGCGAAGGCCGCGGCGGTGCCGCAGTACGTCGGGCACGCCACGGCGCGATACCTGATGGGCATGATGCTGTTGGGCATGGAGCGCTACGACGAAGCCATCGCCGCCTTCGAATCCTCACGCACCGGCGGTTTCAAGGGCGCGGGCTTCTCGTTCGCTTACGCCTATGCCGCTCGCCGCGATTACGCCGAGGCCGATCGCGTGCTCGCCGCGCGCAAGAGCACCGGCGTGGCGACGGCCGAATTGGAAGTGACCTACAACGAAATGCTGTTCGCGCTGGATCGCGCCTATTGGGAAAAGGCGATGAAGGCCGCCGAAGAAGGCGCGGCCGCCGCAGCGAAGGAGGAGCCGGTGATCTCCGGCGGCGAATGGCGCAATCGCGAACTGACCGCCGCGCTGCTCGGGGAACGTCGAGCGACGACCCGGTTGCAGCAAGACCTGTTGCAGGAACTCGCGAAGATACGAAGCCAGGCCGCGCAAACCGACGCCGTATACGACAGCTACAGCGAAATGCTCAGCTTGAGCGCGGGCTATCTGGGCGCACGCCTGGAAGCCTTGCCCGTCGTCGACCGGGCCTTGGCCGATCTCAAGGATTCGCCCGACATCGACAGCTACCCGATGCTGGTGCAGATGCGGGAAGTGCTGCGGGCCGAACGCGACAGGCTCGCGGGTTCGCCGCAGCGCGCGGTCGACCGGCTGGCGCCGCTGGCCAAGCGCGAGGACGCCAGCATGCCGGTGCATCGCGCGCTCGCCGCGGCCGCGTCCGCCGCGGGCGACAACGCCGTGGCGCTGCGCGAAACCGAATGGCTGGCGGCCCGGCGCGGCCGCGCTTTCGTCGAGCAGGGCGTGGGCGATCTGCAGGCCCCGATCAACGTCGTCGACACCACGTTGGCCTACCTGGATGCGGCGGAACTGCAAGCCCGGCTCGGCGACGCGGAAAAATCGCGGGCATCGCTGGCCAAATTCCTGTCGATCTGGCCGCGGGATCGCCTGACCGAGAGCCAGCGCCGGCGGGTCGCCGCCTTGTCCGGCCCGAAATCGGGTTAAGCGCTGGCGCCGCGAACCGATCCGCGGCGCCGTGCGAAATCAGTCGGCCATCAACTCGGCCGGGCAGACGAAATGCTGAACGGCGTTCAAGGTCTGCTCCAACTTGGCCCGTTCGCGCACGATCTTGTCCTTGGGCGCGATGCTGGCGGTCGCCGCCATCTGCAGGCAGGAGCCGGCCGCGGGCGCGGCGACCAACCCGGTTCTCAATCCGGCGCCGGCGGCCGGCTTGTGGCCCGCCTTGATCAAGGCGGCGTTCGCGTCCTTTTTGAACAGGCGGCGGAAATCGTTGTCGGTGGACAACAGGTCCAGCAGCTTCTTGATCACCTTCGGGTCCAGCGGAGCCGGACCGGGCCCCTTGCCCGTCTTCTTGGTTGCCATGCACGTTCCCCTGCGTGATGAGAGACAACAGGGCGCGAAGCTACCCTTGTTGGACCTGCATAACAAGCCCTGAAGTCTGTCCGCGAGTAGCGCCGGCCGCTGAAAAACGCGGCTTGCGCAAGCTGTCAGCGATGTCGGATCGGGCCTCTTCCGGCGGCCGAGCGCACGTCCGCTTGCCGGACCTGCGGTGCCGGCCTAACGTCGCGTTTTCGGAAAACGTTGGACGCAAGATGCGGATCAGGCGCTGCACGACGCTATGGCTGGAGCCGCGCGAGACCGCGCACTTCGATCTGGAATCGCTGCTGGCCGGAGGCACCGGCGTGGTCAGTGCCATGGCCTGGTTCGCGCACGCGCCGCATCTGCCGGCGCCGTTGCCGATCGATGCGCAGGACGTCGCCTTGCTCGGCGAGCTCGGTCCCAGCGATTGGGTCGAGGCCGCGCCTTGGCGCGAGCGGCACGGCGCGGGCCGGGTTCGCGCGCTGCTGCGCGCGGGCCTGCTGATCGGCCGCGGCAAAGCCTGGGCCGAACAACGCCGCGCCGACGAACTTTTCCGCGATCAGCACTGGTTCGCCTTGGCCGCGCAATGCCACGCGAATTCGCGTTGGGAGGGCCTGGACGCCGCGCGCGAAGTGGCCGAGGAGGGCATCGACACCAACGAAGGCTTGCGCGCGCGCTACGGGCCGCCGCCGCCCGAGCTGCATGCGCGGACCGAACCGCAGCAACGGCTGCGTTTGCCCGCGGCGCCCACGAGTGCGTTCGACGCTTTGCTGGACGCGCGCGCCACCTGCCGCAATTTCGACACCGCCGCCTGGCTGCCGCAAACCGCATTCGCATCGATGCTGGCGCGCACGTTCGGCGCCCGCGGCGGCGTGCATGCCGCCGACGATTACGACGTGCTGAAGAAGACCAGTCCGTCGGGCGGCGCATTGCATCCGACCGAGGCCTATCTGATCGTCAACCGGGTCGAAGGCATCGCGCCGGGCCTGTATCACTACCACGCCGGCGAGCATGCGCTGGAACCGCTGCCCGCTCCGGAAGACTTGGCCGCATTCGCGCGCCTGGCCGTCGCCGGCCAGCAATGGTTCGCCGACGCCCATGCGCTGGTCGTGCTGGCGCCGCGGTTCGCGCGCAGCTTCTGGAAATACCGCAAGCACGCCAAGGCCTACCGCGTGGTGATCCTGGACGCGGGCCATATGTCGCAAACCCTGTATCTGAGCGCGACCGAGCTGGGCCTGGGCGCGTTCGTGACCGCGGCGATCAACGAAGTCGACATCGAGCGCGCGTTCGGCCTGACCGGCTACGTCGACGGTCCGCTCGCGGTCTGCGGCTTCGGCATCCGCGCCGGCAAAATGGCGACCTCGGAACTGGATCCGAACCGGATCGTCTGGCCGCGGCGCGCCTCGGCGCCTTCGCCACGCGATAGCGGATAACCTGCATCGCGATCAAGCGCGGAGACAGGCCATGGCCCGCTATCGCATCGGCGACCACGTCAGCTGGAATTCCGAAGCCGGCCGCGTGCGCGGCCGCATCATCCGCGTCCACACCCGCGATTTCGACTACAAGGGCCACGCCCGGCACGCCACGCCGGAAGACCCGCAGTACGAGATCAAGAGCGACAAGACCGATCACGTCGCGGCGCATAAAGGATCCGCATTGCGCAAATTGCGTTCGTAGCCCGGGTAGAGCGAAGCGATACCCGGGGCTTTTCCCGCATGTGCAGATAGCGCCCCCGGGTATCGCTTCGCTCCACCCGGGCTACGGGAGATCGATCACGCAGGGCGTCGCAAGCGGAACGGCCCGCCGGGGCCGTACAATGTCCGGCCCGAAAAGCCCTGGATTTCCGTGAAAGCCCCGCTCCGCGCCCTGATCGACCAGGGCATCGCCGCCCTGCGCGCCGCCGGCACTTTGCCTGCGGACGCCGCCCCCGACTTCGTGGTCGAACGGCCCAAGGACCGCAGCCACGGCGATTTCGCCAGCAACGCCGCGATGCTGTTGGCCAAGGCCGCGCGCAGCAACCCCCGCGCGCTGGCCCAGCAACTGGTCGAAGCGCTGCCGGTTTCGCCGGACATCGCCAAGGTCGAGATCGCCGGCCCGGGCTTCATCAATTTCTACCTGTCGGCCGCGGCTTACCAGCGCGAAGTCGCCAAAGCCATCGCCGAGGGCGCCCACTACGGCCGCAATGCCTCCGGCCAGGGCGTGCGCGCCGGCGTCGAATACGTTTCCGCCAATCCCACCGGCCCGCTGCACGTGGGCCACGGCCGCGCCGCGGCGATCGGCGACTGCATCGCCCGCGTGCTGGCCGCCAACGGCTGGGAGGTGATGCGCGAGTTCTACTACAACGACGCCGGCGCGCAGATCGACAACCTGGCCAAGTCGGTGCAGGCGCGCGCCAAAGGCCTGGGGCCGGACGACGCTTCGTGGCCGCAGGACGGCTATCGCGGCGATTACATCAAGGACGTCGCCGCCGCGTATTTGGCCGGCGAGACGGTGGAGTTCGAAGACCATTCGGAAACCGGCGCCAAAGACGCCGACGACCTCGATGCGATCCGCCGCTTCGCCGTGGCCTACCTGCGCCGCGAGCAGAACCTGGATCTGGCCGCGTTCGGCGTGGGTTTCGACGTCTACTTCCTGGAATCGTCGCTGTACGCGAACGACAAGGTCGAGGAAACCGTGCACGAACTCGTCGCGCATGGCCACACTTACGAGGAAGGCGGCGCGCTGTGGCTGCGCACCACCGACTTCGGCGACGACAAAGACCGCGTCATGCGCAAGTCCGACGGCAGCTACACCTATTTCGTGCCGGATGTGGCTTACCACCGTTCGAAGTGGCAGCGCGGCTACAAGCGCGCGATCACCGAGCTCGGCGCCGACCACCACGGCTCGCTGATGCGGGTGAAGGCCGGCCTGCAGGCGCTGGATGCCGGCATTCCCGCCGGTTATCCGGAATACGTGCTGCACCAGATGGTCACGGTGATGCGCGGCGGCGAAGAAGTGAAGCTCAGCAAGCGCGCCGGCAGCTATTTCACGCTGCGTGATCTGATCGAAGAAGCCGGCCGCGACGCGACCCGCTGGTTCCTGATCGCGCGCAAGCCCGACTCGCAACTCACCTTCGACATCGACCTGGCGCGCCAGCAGAGCAACGACAACCCGGTGTTCTACGTGCAGTACGCGCACGCCCGGGTCTGCAGCCTGATGCGCCAGGCAACCGAAAAAGGCCTGGCCTACGATCAGGCCAACGGCTTGGCGAACCTGAACCTGCTCGAAGACGAAGCTTCGCAGGCCCTGCTGGTGGAGCTGTCGCGCTACGCGGAAGTGGTCGAAGCCGCAGCGGACACGCTGGAACCGCACCTGGTGTCGATTTACCTGCGCGACCTGGCGAACGCCTTCCACACCTGGTACCACGCCACGCCGGTGCTGGTGGACAATGCGGCCGTGCGCGACGCACGATTGGCGCTGAGCGCGGCGACGCGCCAGGTATTGGCGAACGGTTTGGATTTGTTGGGCGTTTCGGCCCCGGAGACGATGTAATGAGAGCCTATCTCGGTCAGTTACATGGGTCGCGTTGCTCCTCTGTGC
>DATFFH010000072.1:0-20799 GCA_035250245.1 Luteimonas sp.
GGCGCGGGCCGGCAAGGTGGTCGCTTGGCGCAGCCTCGGCGTGGCCAGCAGCAGGCTCCAGAAACGGTGCGGCCATTCGCCCATCGGCGCCTTCGCGGCGTTGGCCTGGAAGGCGCGCATCGCGGCGGCCAGGGCGGCATCGCCGGCGACGGCGTCGCCGCATTGCAGTTCGGCGAACACGGCGCCGCGGCGCTCCGCGCCGCGCAGGAAAGCATTGATGGCCGCCGGCACGCCGCTGGCGTCGGAAAGGGAAGGCGCGGTCATCTTGCGGGTTTCATCGTCGCCGCATGATACCGATGCGGACCTTCCGGACCATGCTTGACAAGCGCCCGGATCGCCGCTCAGCGAGGCGTGGCAAGGCTTTGCGGAAAATCCAGTTGTTCACAGCGGTCAATAAACTGTCACCGACCCCGCCTTCACCCCGCACTTACGCTGTGTTGCGCTTGTGTTTCACAGCTATATGGTTGATTTTCAACAAAATATGTCGATTGGCGTTTTTTTCGCCAGCAAGCGTTAAACGCTTACTTTCACGCATTTGTTGAGAGTGCGCAGGCGAACGTGCACAGGGTTATCCACAGCTGATGTGGATAAAGGCGAATCTCCTTTAATCACCGCAAGTTGCGATGTTTATCTGCGCGGCCGGGCAGGTATCGCTCGCAACTTCCGCCATCTCGCGGCGCGCGCCCGCCGATCGCTAGACTGACGCGATGTCCGCGTCCGAATCCGCGCTGAAGATCGCTTTGCCTTTGCCGTTGCCGCGTCTGTTCGACTACCGGCCGCCGGCTCCGCTCGTGTCCGGCGACGACGACGTCGGCCGCCGCGTGCGGGTGCCGTTCGGCAGCCGCGAGTTGATCGGCGTCGTGGCGGCGGTGGGCACGGCGGACGACGACCACGAACTCAAATCGGCCTCGGCCTACCTGGACGAAGCCGCGCTGTTCCACGGAGAACTGCTCGCCTCGCTGCGCTGGCTGGCGAACTACACCCACGCCCCGCTCGGCGAAGTCTTCGCGACCGCGCTGCCGGCCGCGCTGCGCCGCGGCGAACCGATGCCCGATACCCATCTGTGGGCATGGCGGTTGACCGAAGCCGGCCGGACGGGCCTGGCCGGACTGCGCAAAAACAGCCGCCCGCGCCGGCTTGCCGAACAGTTGCAGGATCGCGACCGCGACGAGGACGAACTCGACGCCGCACTGGATGGTTGGCGCAGCGCCGCACGCGCGCTGGCGCAACGCGGTTACGCCGAACGCGTCGCCGTGCCGGCTTCGCGCATCGCCGCGCCCACGCAGCCCGGACCTGCGCCGAATCCCGCGCAAGCCGAGGCGATCGCCGCGGTCGGCGCCGCCGACGGTTTCGCGCCCTTCCTGCTCGACGGCGTCACCGGCAGCGGCAAGACCGAGGTCTATCTGCAGGCGATCGCGCAATGCCTGGCGCGCGGCAGACAGGCGCTGGTGCTGGTGCCCGAGATCGGCCTGACCCCGCAGATGCTGGCCCGCTTCCGCGCGCGCCTGGGCGTGCCGGTGCACGCGCTGCACTCGGGCCTGAGCGACGGCGAACGCGCTCGCGCCTGGGCCGCGGCCTGGCGCGGCGAAGCGCGGTTGATCGTCGGCACGCGCTCGGCGGTGTTCACGCCGCTGCCGGAAGCGGGCTTGATCGTGATCGACGAAGAACACGACGCCAGTTACAAGCAGCAGGACGGCATCCGCTACCACGCCCGCGATTTCGCCCTGATCCGCGGCAAAGCGCTGGACGTGCCGGTACTGCTGGGCAGCGCCACGCCGTCGCTGGAATCGCTGCACAATGCACGCCAGGGCCGTTATCTGCATCTGCGCCTGCCGCAGCGCGCCGGCGATGCGAAACCGCCGTCGGTGCGCGTGCTGGACGTGCGCAAGCGTCCGCTCGAGGCCGGCTTGTCGGCCGAACTGCGCCACGCGATCCGCCAGGCGGTGGACGCCGGCGGCCAGGCGCTGGTGTTCAAGAACCGCCGCGGCTACGCGCCGGTGCTGATCTGCCACGACTGCGGCTGGAGCGCGCATTGCAAACGCTGCGACGCTCCGATGACCGTGCATGCGGGCGGACGCCGCTTGCAGTGCCATCACTGCGGCGCGCGCCAGTCGTCGCCGAACGCCTGCCCCGATTGCGCCAGCCTGGCGCTGCAGCCGCAGGGCGCCGGCACCGAGCGGATCGAAGCGGCGCTGGCGGAGAACTTCGCCGACGTGCCGGTGCTGCGCATCGACCGCGGCAGCACCCGGCGCAAGGATGCGCTGGAAAAACTGTTCGAAGTCTTCGGCGACAAGCCGGGCATGCTGGTCGGCACGCAGATGCTGGCCAAGGGCCACGATCTGCCGAACCTGACCCATGTCGCGGTGGTCGGCATCGACGAAGGCTTGTTCTCCGCCGATTTCCGCGCCGGCGAGAAGCTCGCGCAACTGCTGATCCAGGTCGCCGGCCGCGCAGGCCGCGCCGACAAGCCGGGCGAGGTCTGGCTGCAGACGCATCATCCCGAGCATCCGTTGCTGCAGACCTTGATCCACGGTGGCTATCACGCGTTCGCCGAAAAAGAACTCGCGCAACGTGAGGCCGCCGGCTTCCCACCGTTCGCGTACCTCGCCTTGCTGCGCGCCGAAGCGAAGCATGCCGATGCGCCGATGGCGTTTTTGAACGCCGCAAAGCGCGCTTTCCCCCCCTTTGAAAAAGGGGGGCAGGGGGGATTTGCTCTTGCTGTTGATTTTGCTTCGAACAAGCAACCGCAAAAGCAAATCCCCCCCGCCCCCCCTTTTTCAAAGGGGGGGGAACAGCGCGCCGCAAAAGCGGGCGTGACGCTGCAAGGCCCGCTGCCGGCGCCGATGCCCAAACGCGCCGGCATGCACCGCGCGCAATTGGTGTTGTCGGCGCCGAATCGGCGAGAATTGCACGCAGCGCTGGAAGCCGCTTTGCCCGCCATTTACGCCCTGCCCGAGGCGCGCAAAGTACGCTGGTCGCTCGACGTCGATCCCATGGACCTGTACTGACATGCCCGAAGCGAAATTACCGCACGTTCTCATCGTCGGCGGTGGTTTCGCCGGGTTGTGGGCCGCGCGCGCATTGGCGCGGGCGCCGGTGCGCATCACGTTGCTGGATCGCGGCAACCACCATCTGTTCCAGCCATTGCTGTACCAGGTCGCGACCGCGGGCCTGTCTTCGCCGGATATCGCCGCTCCGCTGCGCCATATCCTGCGCGGTCAGAAGAATGTCACCGTGCTGATGGGCGAAGCGGTGGCGGTCGACGCGGCGAACCAACGCGTGAACCTGGCCGATGGCGAGGCTCTCCGCTACGACTTCCTGCTGCTGGCCAGCGGCGCGACGCACGCCTACTTCGGCCACGACGACTGGGCCGAGCACGCGCCGGGATTGAAGACGCTGGACGATGCGCTGCTGATCCGGCGCCGGATCCTGTCCGCGTTCGAACGCGCCGAGGCGTGCGAGGACGAGGCCGAACGCCGGGCGCAGCTCACTTTCGCCATCGTCGGCGGCGGCCCGACCGGCGTGGAGTTGGCCGGCACGCTGGCCGAGATCGCGCGGCACACGCTGAAACGCGAATTCCGCCGCATCGATCCGCGCCGCACACGCGTGCTGCTGCTCGAAGCCGGGCCGAGAGTGCTGTCGAGTTTTCCCGAATCGCTGTCGGCGAAAGCGCAGCGGCAATTGGAGAGATTGGGCGTGGAAGTGCGCGCCGGCTCGGCGGTCACGCGCATCGACGCGGACGGTGTGACCCTGGGCGAGGAACACATCTCCACGCGCACCGTGCTGTGGGCGGCGGGCGTGGCGGCTTCGCCTTTGGCGCGTTCGCTCGGCGTGCCGCTGGATCGCGCCGGACGCGTGCAAGTGCAGCCTGATCTGAGCGTGCCCGGCCAGCCGCGCATTTTCGTCGCGGGCGATCTGGCGACGCTGCCGCGCGAAGACGGCCGTCCCGTGCCCGGCGTCGCGCCGGCGGCCAAGCAGATGGGCAACCACGTCGCCGCCGCGATCCTCGATCGCCTCGCCGGCCGCGCTTCGCGCCCGTTCCGTTATCGCGATTGGGGCAACCTGGCCACGATCGGCCGGCGCGCGGCGATCGTCGACCTGGGCAAGCTGCGCTTCTCCGGTTTCCTCGCCTGGTCGTTCTGGCTGGTCGCGCACATCTTCTTCCTGATCGGCTTCCGCAACCGCGTCGTCGTATTGCTCGACTGGGCGATGGCGTATTGGACCTACCAGCGCAACGCGCGGATCATCGTCGGCCGCGACGACTAGCGCGCTTTTCCTTGTCTTTGTAGAGCGGGGCTTGCCCCGCTGCTTTTGCTTTTCGACTTTGTGGGAGCGGCTTCAGCCGCGAGCTCTTTCCGGCGGATCATCGTTGGAATGCAGTTGTGGGGGCTTCAGCCCCGACGCTTTTGGAACCGGCAGTCGGGGCTGAAGCCGCTCCCACAAAAAAAGAAGTAGCGGGGCAAGCCCCGCTCTACAAAAGCGTCAAGCGCGATCGATGCGGCAGGCGTAGCACCCGCGCCGCGCATTGTGCGCGTGCAGATACGCGATGGCGCCGTCGGCGAAATATTTCGCGATCAGGGCTTCGAGATCGGCGCCTTCGACTACTTCTGCGGCCCGCATCCAGCCATCGGCATCGTAAGCCCGCACCGACAGCAAGCGGCTACGCTGCTGTTCGGGGATCTCGTTGCGAGCCTCGAACGTAGCCGGCGCAGCCTCGCGCACGAAAATCGGTCCGTCCGAGCGATAGGGCGTGTCGGCGTCATGATGGCGCCAGTTCAACAGCAGCAGTGTTTCGCCCGGCTCGGCGTCCTGCAAGGTGATGCGGCACGGATAGCCGGGCTTCGCATCGGCGACGTAGCGTTTCGCACCGTGTCGAAGCAGTTCCTCGTCGGACATTCCGAACAAGGGCTGGAACGGTTCCAGCGGCAAACCTTTGACGACGTAATCCATAACGCGCTCCGAAATAAGGAATGCGCGCAAATTACGGCGAGGAACGCGGCTGCGATATCCGCATCCTGCGCAAACGAAAACGGCCCGGTTTCCCGGGCCGTTTGTCTTGCAGTGGCTTGCGCGGATCAGGCCGCGAACAGCGCTTTCATCTTCTTCAGCGCGTTCGCCTCGACCTGGCGGATGCGTTCGGCGGATACGCCGTATTCGTCGGCCAGTTCCTGCAGCGTGACCTTGCTGTCGGCGTCCAGCCAGCGGCGGCGGATGATGTCGCGCGAACGCTGGTCCAGGCGGCTCAGGCCTTCGCGCAGCAGTTCCAGCTGATGGTCTTCGCTGTCGGTGCGTTCGTAGGCCTGCGAAGGATCTTCCTCGTTGGCCATCAGGTACGCGGCGGGCGCCGGCGGAGCGTGGTCGTCGTCCTCGTCCGAAGACATATCGAAGCCGACATCGCGGCCGGACAGGCGCGATTCCATCTCCATCACTTCGCGCTCAGACACATTCAGGTCTTGCGCGACCGCACGCACTTCTTCCGCGTTCAACCAACCCAGGCGGGTCTTGCTCTTGCGCAGGTTGAAGAACAGCTTGCGCTGCGCCTTGGTCGTGGCGACCTTGACGATGCGCCAGTTCTTGAGGATGAACTCGTGCATCTCGGCGCGGATCCAATGCACCGCGAACGAGACCAGGCGCACGCCGACGTCCGGATCGAAACGCTTCACCGCCTTCATCAGGCCGATGTTGCCTTCCTGGATCAGGTCGCCGAGCGGCAGGCCGTAACCGTTGTAGCCGCGCGCCACGTGCACGACGAAGCGCAGATGCGACATCACCAGCTCGCGCGCGGCTTCCAAATCGTCCTCTTCGCGGAAGCGCTGGGCCAGGGCCTGCTCTTCCTCGACGGTGAGGACCGGGATCTGATGCACCGCGCCGATGTATGCATCCAGCGAACCGAGCGCGCTGGGGATCGGCAGGTTGTTGGCGACGAGGGCTTGGGACATGGGAGTCTTCATGGGTTCCGATTTTAGCAGTCGCCAGATATGACTGCTAAGGGTGCCAGAAGTTCCCCAGCGTTTCGCTGATGGAACGCCGAATAATCCCCCACAGCCTATGGGTTGTTAACTATGTCCAATAACGATCAATTCAAGACGCTTATGTGATCTTTCGTAATTCATTGATTTAAATAATCTTTTTTATGGCGGCAAGCATTTGCGGACGAAATTTCTCCCGTTTTCGTCTTATTTGGGGCTCGAAATCGGGCGGCGAGCAGGTGGATCGCACCACGCCCGAGCTCACTGGAATCCATCATGAAAACAATGAAATACCTGATCGCTGTGGCCGGTATGGCGATGGCCCTCGTCGGTCATCTGCCGGATGCCGACGCCCAAACGCGTTTGTGGGGCACCTACTACGGCGGAACGAAAGGCGAACAAACCAACAAAGTCGCGAACGACGCTTTTGGCAACGTCTATGTAGTGGGCAACACCATGTCCGCTACGGGAATCGCTACGGCCAATAGTTTCGATTCGGTCAAATTGGATGCCAACACGGTAAGTGGCTTCCTCGCCAAATTCGATACCAATGGCAAACGAGTTTGGGGGACTTACTACGGGGATCACATTGCCTCAGCGGCCGATCTTGTTGATGTGGCCTTGGACGGCGGCGGCAATAGTATTTATGTCCTTGGCCATGTCGTATGCCCCTCGCAAGGTTTGGCGACGCCTGGTGCGTATAAATCTCAGTGTCAGGGCACGCGAGACATGTATTTAGCGAAGTTCGACTTCATGGGGAAGCGAGTCTGGGGGACATATTTCGGCGGGCCCGGCAATGAATCAGCAACAGGCTTGTCCGTGATGCCGAATGGCGACGTTTACATTATTGGAGCCACCGGGTCGTCACAAGGCATCGCCTCCGCTGGGAGCGTGGATTCTACTCTCGGAGGGAGCTCTGATGCCGTTGTAGCTAAATTTACAGGCTCGGGGAAATTGTCGTGGGCTCGTTACTTTGGTGGCGAGGGAAATGATTTTGGCTGGGATCTCGTATGCAAGGGTTTGCCTCGGACATCCTGCTTCATAACGGGCTATACCGAATCAAGCAATGGGATCGCGACTCCCGCTGCACACGACATCGAATTAGGGTCGTTGGGGCCAACGGGGGATGCATTTGTTGCCCGCATTTCCGGTCTGAGCGGCAATACGGACTGGAGCACTTACTACGGTGGAACAGGTGAGGACCAAGGAATGTCCATTGCGGCGGACGCAAATTTGAACGTGTATGTGGGTGGATTTACGTACTCGCAGCAAGAAATAGCAACGCCCAATGGCTTCGACGGAAAATGGAATGGCGACTGGGATATGTTCGTAGCCAAGTTCAACGGCGGCGGCCAAAGGATCGTAGGCACCTACTACGGAAATAGCGAGCAAGACTATCTTTTGGATTTGGCGACAGACGTCAGCGGAAACGTGTATATGCTTGGAAAAGTGTTTGACGGTTTCTCCAACCCTGACTTGGCGACGCCGAATGCATACGACACGACTATCAATTGGGAAGATGCGATCGTAGTCAAATTCAATCCAAACCTCGGTCGAATTTGGGCTACTTACTATGGCGGCAATGAAGGCGAAATGTTTGACAATGGCGGTCTGAGCGTTGGCAGCAACAACCACGTATATGTCACGGGGGGTACTCAATCACCCGACTCTATGGCCACGCCTGGCAGCCACAAGCAAGCACTTCAGATACAAGACGCTTTCTTGGTGGAATTTGCGCAATAAGATTGGATCGTGAGGCAGCGCTGATTGCCTCATGCTCCTGCGATACGCAAATCCAACTTACCCCAGGCGCAACGAGTTCGGTATTGCTCCTTATTCACTCGCCGGCTTTGACAAGCCGGCGGCAAAACGCCGCTGTCGCCTCGTCTTCGGGAAAACAGCACTCGATCCGCAGCTCTTCCAAGGTCACGTCCCGCGGGGTGCCGAAGGTGGTGATGGTGGAGAAGAAGCGCAGGTTCTGGCCTTGGTGCCGGAAGTGGGTGAGCAGCAGCGGCGTCGGCGCGACCGCAGGATCGCGGTTGCGCCAATGCTGCGGCACGTCGGGATAAGTCAGGATCTGTTCGAGCAAGCTCCGCGCCACCGTATCCGACGGCGTGGCGGCCACGTCGCTGTGCAAATGACGCATCAGATCGCCCGCGATCTCTTCCCAATTGACGATCCTGGAACGCAGATCGGCCGGATCGAAGATGTTGTGCAGCATGTTCGCGTGCGGGCTTTCGCGCCCGTCGAGCAGGAAATTCGCCATGCGCCCCGCGGCGGCGTTGGCCGCCAGCACGTCCCAATGCCGATTGAGCAGGAACGCCGGATACGGTTCCTGCTGGGCGAGGATCGAATCGATCGCTCGCCGCACCTGCGCCATCATCGGCGTGGCGAGCGCGGTCTCCGGATACTTCGGCGCATAGCCCGCGGCCACCAGCAGCACGTTGCGCTCGCGCAAAGGCATGGCCAGCGTGTCGGCGAGCTTCTCCACCAGTTCGCGGCTGGGCTGGGCCTTGCCGGTTTCGACGAAACTCAAATGCCGCGCCGACACGCCGGCGTCCAGCGCCAGGTCGAGCTGGCTGAGCCGGCGCGCGGCGCGCCATTCGCGCAACAAGGCGCCGATGGGCGCGATCCCGCGGAGTTCGATGGTCTGCATGCGGCGAGCATAACGGGCCGCGAACGCCGAACCATTACCTGCCAGGTCATCGCCGCATGACCCGGTGCGTAATTGAGCCGATGCAGGGAGCCGTCCAAGATTTCCATCAACCGGGCTCGGCCCGCATCGGAGCAGGAACATGCAACGCAGGCAATTCATGGGATGGGCGGGCGGCGCGGTCGCGATGGCCGCCGCGGGCTTGCCCGCATCGGGGCGCGCGGCGTCCTCCTCGGGCACATCGGCCGCACCGGCCACCGTCACCGACGCGGCGGCCTGGAACGCCGCGCGCCGTTTCGCCAAAACCCGCTTCGGCGAAATCGCCTACGTCGAACGCGGCGCCGGTCCGGCCGCCTTGTTCCTGCACGGATTTCCGTTGAACGGTTTTCAATGGCGCGGCGCCTTCGATCGCCTCGCCGGCATCCGCCGCTGCCTGGCGCCCGATTTCATGGGCCTGGGCTATACCAAAGTCGCCGCCGGCCAAAGCCGCGATCCGCAAGCGCAGGTGGACATGCTGATCGCGTTCCTGGACGAGCGCGGCGTCGACACCGTGGACCTGGTCGCGAACGACAGCGGCGGCGGCGTCGCGCAGTTGTTCCTCGTCCAGCATCCCCAGCGCGTGCGCACGCTGCTGCTCACCAATTGCGATACCGAACCCGACTGCCCGCCGCCGGCGCTGCAGCCCGTGCTGCAGCTCTCGCGCGAAGGCAAGTTCGTGCAGGAATGGCTGGCGCCGTGGCTGAAGGACAAGGCCTTGGCGCGCTCGGCGACGGGCCTGGGCGGGCAGACGTTCTCGTTCCGGGTGAGCCCGACCGACGAAGCGATCGAGATGTATCTCGGTCCGCTGGTCCGCAATCCCGACAACACCCACGCTTACGCTGCGGGGCTGGAAAAGAACTTCCTGGCCGGGATCGAACCCAAGCTCAAGGCCAGCCGCGTGCCGATGCGCGCGATATGGGGCATGGCCGACGACATCTTCTTGACCTCCAGCCCCGATTATTTGGACCGCACCTTCGGCGCCTCGCGCGGCGTGCGCAAGATCGCCGAGGCCAAATTGTTCTTCCCGGAAGAGTTCCCGGACGTGATCGCCGAGGAAGCGCGCAAGTTGTGGGGCGTGGCGTGATTTCCCGCGCGGCGTCGGCGGGTCCGCCGCCGCCTTTTCGCTACAGCGCGGCGTCGGGCGCACGCGCCACGCCGCCTGCAGGCGCGCGACGCGTCCCGTAGCTCAAGCGCCGCCACAACGCTTCCATCGGCCCTTGCGGATAACGCTGCAGCCACGCGCGGCACAGCAGGGCCAGGAAAAGATAGACCGCCAGCGCCATCAGCAGGCTGATCGCCAGGCTGGTCTTGCCGAACAAGCCGAAACCGATGCCGTAGAACAAAGCGACGCAGACCGCGCTCTGGCTCAGATAATGGGTCAGCGCCATGCGTCCGCTGGCCACGAACGGATGCCCGCTGCCGCGAATGCGGCGCCAGTACAGCGCGAATGCCGCCGCATAGCCCAGGCTCAGCAGCGGAATGCCGACCGAGCCGAGCGTGATCGACAGCAGGCCTTTCGCGCTGGCCGGCACCAGCACGTCGTTGCCGCCGAGCGCGGCGAAAGCGAAGTTCAACGGCAGCCCCGCCAGCAGGCCCAGCCAGAGCCAACGCTTGAGCAGCGGACGCAATGCGTCGCGCATCAGCGGCAGCCCGATCTTGCCGGCCCAGGCGCCGAGCAGGAACATGCCGAAGATGCGCAACAGCTGGAACCGGTAGATGCGCCGGATCCACGCATAAGCGTAGATTTGCGCGTTGGAACGGACCACCTCCGCATAGCCGCCGTTGGCATAGCCATCGAAGATCGCGCTCATGCCCGCCGCGGATTCCGGCGGCGCGGTCGGAGGCGCATGGGTGAGCGCGACGAAAGCCAGATAGCCGACGTACAGCGCGATCGGCGCGGTCAGGAAGAACAGCGACCATTTCAGCAACGTGCGCGCGGAGCACTTGCGGAACAGCAGCAGCGCGAAGCCCATCAACGCGTAGAAATTGAGGATGTCGCCGAACCAGAGCAGGAAGGCGTGGGCCAGGCCGAACGCCAGCAACCAAGCCATCCGCCGCCGAAACACCGACGCCAGATCGCCGCCGCGCGCTTCGGCGCGGTGCAATTGGATCGCGAAGCCCAGTCCGAACAGGAACGAGAACAGCGAATAGAACTTCGCCTCGATCAGGGCGTGCTCCAGATAGGCGAACACGCCGTCGGCGGCGTTCCAAGGCAGGTTCGCGTGGCCGGCCGGGTCGGAAAACGCGTAACCGCTGAAGCCGGCGATGTTGGCCAGCAAGATGCCGAGCAGGGCGAAACCGCGCAGCGCGTCCAGCCATTCGGCACGATCGTTGGGATCGATCGGCGACAAAGTCGCCGGCGGATGCGTGAGGGCTGGGGAATTCATCTGCGATTCTCTGGATGATGGGCTTGCCGGGCGATCGCCGCGGATATCGTCGGCGCCGTGCCTGCGCAGGTTGCGCAGAAGTCGATTCGGAGGCTTAGCGTGACAGCGGCTGCGCGCGCGCGGCAGCGGATCAAGTCGGGCGCTGCGCCCTGACTTTAGTGAGGCGGCGTGCACGCTGCCCACGCGCCCTGTCCTGAGTGGCGGCCGAATGCCGTCTAACGTAGGGAAGCGTTCGTGCGTTGCGATCGTGGCGCCGCGTTCGTCGCGCACGCGATCATCGCCGTCGTTTCTCCACTCCACGTCCGCGAGATTGCAATGACCGGTTCCTGGCGCCGCCGCGCGCTTTATCTCTTGCTCGGGTTCGCGGCGTTGATCGCGATCGTCGCCGCATTCGTCGCGATCGCCAGCCAGCGGCGTTTGCAGCGGGACTATGCGCTGAACATCGCCTTGGCGGTTCCGGATCCGGCTTTGATCGAACAGGGCCGCCATTTGGCCCGATCGCGCGGTTGCATCGACTGTCACGGCGAGGATCTGGCCGGCAAAGTACTGATAGAAGAAATGCCGTTCGGACGAATCGTCGGCGACGATTTGACCCGCCTGCCGCACGGACACGAAAACGGTTCCGTCCACGAGCGCATGTACCGCGCGTTGCGCCACGGCGTCGACCTGGATTCCAGGCCGTTGCTGATGATGCCGTCGCAGGAATTCAGCCATCTGAGCGCGCGCGAAATCGAAGCGATTTCGGCCTACGCGGCCACTCTGAAACCGGTCGACCGTGGACTGCCGCAAAGCAGCCTAGGTCCGCTCGGCCGCGGTTTGCTCGCGTTCGGCCGGTTGGACGGCTTTCTATCGGCCGAAAAGATCGATCACGACGCGCCGACGTTGGCGGCGCCGCCGCCGGTCGGCACGGTCGAGTACGGCCGCCACCTGGCCCAGCTCTGCACCGGTTGCCATCGCGGCGATTACGCCGGCGGCCCCATGGCGCACGCGCCGGACAAGCGACCGGCTGCCAACCTGACGCCGCACGCGACCGGATTGGCGGACTGGAGCGAACGCGATTTCATCGTTGCGATGCGCACCGGCAAACGTCCCGATGGCAGCGACATCGACGGCGGCGCCATGCCATGGCGCGCAATCGGGGCGGCGAACGACGAAGAGTTGAAATCGTTATGGCTGTTCCTGCGCAGCCTGCCGCCGATCGACCGCAATACCGCAAGCTCCGGTCAGTAATTGCGGCAATCGTTGCTCATGCGCGCGCGCAGGCCGCGCTCTTCTTCGTCCAGCACCGCTTTTTCGCTCGGCATGGCGTTCAAGTAGCGGCGCTTGATTTCCCACAGGCGGTCGTCCAGCCGCGAACATACTTCTTCCTGCGGCAGGGCATGGCATTCGTCGGCGACGTAGGTGCTGCCGGCGTAGAGCGCGGGTGCGGGATGGACCGGGTGCGGGCGCGTGGGCGGGCCGAGGTTCGGCGGGCGCGGCGTCGGCCGCACCGCGATGCCCGACAAACTGCCGGTGCGGAACGAGGTGCCGGGCCAGGGATAACCCAAGGTCCACAGCGGCACCCAGCGTGGGTTACCGGCGTCGGTGTCGCTGGTGTAGCGCTCGCCGTCGGGTGTGACGCATTCGTACAGCGGACGCGGCGGTGCGACCGTCACGTAGCGCACTTCCACTTCTTTTTTCGGCTCGGCCGCGGGCAACGGCGTCGGCGCGACTGGACGCGGCGGCGGATCGACCGGTTTCTGGAAGGTGCGCGTCTGTTGCTGTTCGCCTTTGGCGCAAGGCGTGTCGCGCAAGGTCAGTTTGCCTTTCGCGTCGACGCATCGGTAGAGCGTGATCTCGGCCGCTCGGGCGTTCGCGCCCGCTAGCAGCGCGATTATCGCGACGAGCGGCCAGTGGCGGGCGAGGGAAGCCATGCCGGCATCTTGCGCCGGTTCATCGCAGCGCGAAAGCGCGGCGCTGCCTGGATTCCGCGAGGCATCTGTCCCGGTTCATGTTGTTCAAGAAAGCGTGCGCTCAGACGCGAAGCACGGCGCCGGTGAGCGCGTCGCGGATCGTAGTCGGACGGTCCAGGTGCGAGGTTTCGCCGTCCAGACGTCCGTCCGTCTGCGCGAGCAGGGCCGGATCCAATGCCGCCAGGCTGGCCGCCGGCGGTTCGCCGCCGCGGTTGGCGCTGGTCGACACCAGCGCGCCGCCGAATATCGTGCACAACGTGACGACCACCGGATGCGCGGTGACCCGGACCGCGATGCCGTCGTGCGCGCCGGTGACCCAACGCGGCGCGCGGCGGCTGGCCGGCATCACCCACGTGTGCGGACCGGGCCAGGTGGCCAGCACCTCGGCCAGGCGTTCGCTGGGCAGTGCGGTCAGGTCGAGATAGGGCCGCAGTTGGTCGAGGTTCGCCGCGATCAGGATCAGGCCTTTGTCGACGGGACGCTGTTTCATCGCCAGCAGGCGCATCACCGCCGCTTCGTCGTCGGGATCGCAGCCCAAACCCCACACGGCTTCGGTCGGATAGGCGAGCACGCACCCTTTTTTCAGGGCGGTGGCGGCGTCGGCGAGGGAAAGGGGCTGGAGCATGGGCCCACCGGTGTGGACGGGATTGGAGCGTAGCGAAACGCGGCGCGGCGATCCACTCGCTCGTCGTCCGGCACAAGCCGCGGTTCGATTGCGCATGCCCTGCTGTTGCCTTGCCTTTGCATTGCGCTTTAAGCCGTCATTCCCGCGAAAGCGGGACTGCGGAGGCAGGATGCCGGAGCGAACATTCGCGTAGCGAATGGCCCGAAGGGCGCGCCGCAGGAGCGGCGCGTAATCCAGTGACTTGGCTCTTGTCGTTATCCGACGAAACCAAGCCACGACATCCGACTTCCGTGTCAGTTGCGACGCGACTCATCCCACGGACAACAGCTTCCGGGCTGTCGCCCGGGTTACTTTCTTTGCTGGCACACTGCGCGCGCAGGAGCGCGCGCGAACGGCGAAGCCGGCCCCGAAGGGGTGAGCGCCAGGATGGCGCGAATCAAGAAAGTAACCAAAGAAAGTGCCTCAACGTCAACGGCGGTGCGTGACGTCGCGCTTTCTGATCTGCTGACCGCTCTTAGCTGGACAGCACGCCGACTGCCGGTCTCGGCCCGTAGTTCGATGGCGGATAGTTGTACCGGCGTCGCTTCGCTGCGTGGTCGCTGGCAGGCCTGGAGACTACAGTCCAGCATCCTGCCGCAATAGCTGCGCCGGCGCGTGCGACTCACGCTGTCCTGGTCCCGGCTTGCGCCGGGACGACCTCAGAATGGTGCGTCGTCGTCGCCGGTGGATGCAGTTTTTCCGGTTGTTTTCTTGACGACCTTCTTCGCGGCTTTCTTGGCGGTGGTTTTCTTGGCCGCCTTTTTCGCAGTCTTTTTAGCCGCCTTCTTGGCTGGCGCTTTTTTCGCGGCCTTCTTTGCCGGCGCGGCTTCCTTCTTCGGCGCCGCCTTCTTCGCCGCGAAACGGCCGCGGCCGCGCATGGGTTTGCCGGTTTCTTCCATCAGCTTCTGCACTTCTTCCAACGTCAGCGAGGCGGGTTCGCGGTCTTTGGGAATGCGGCCGTTGAGCTTGCCATCGCTGATGTACGGGCCGAAGCGGCCGTTCAGCACCTGGATGTCGCTGCCTTCGAAGGATTTGATGATCCGGTTGCGGGCGATCTCTTCTTTCTCGGCGATCAGGAATACCGCACGCGCCAGGTCGATCGTGTACGGATCGTCTTCCTTCTTCAGCGAAGCGTAGGTCGAGCCGCGCTTGGCGAACGGGCCGAAGCGTCCGATGCCGACGCTGACTTCTTCGCCGTTGTCCTGGCCGAGCTTGCGCGGCAGGCGGAACAGGTCGATCGCTTCTTCCAAAGTGATCGTGTGCATGCTCTGGCCGGGGCGCAGGCTGGCGAAGGTCGGCTTGTCCTCGTCGTCGGCGGTGCCGATCTGCGCGTAGGGCCCGTAACGGCCCAGGCGCACGCTGACCGGCTTGCCGCTCTTGGGATCGGTGCCCAGTTCGCGCGCGCCGGTGGCTTCGGAGCGGTCGACCGATTCGGTCTTCTCTTCGACCAATTCCTTGAACGGGCCCCAGAATTTCTCCATCAGCGGCACCCATTCCTCTTCGCCGCGCGACACCGCGTCCAGCTCGTCCTCGAGCTTGGCGGTGAAGTCGTAATCGACGTACTGGGTGAAGTGTCCGCTCAGGAACTTCGACACCGCGCGGCCGACGTCGGTCGGACGGAAGCGGCGGTTCTCCAGCTCCGCGTACTTGCGGAACTGCAGCGTCTGGATGATCGACGCGTAGGTCGAAGGGCGGCCGATGCCGTATTCCTCCAGCGCCTTCACCAGCGAGGCTTCCGAATAGCGCGGCGGCGGTTCGGTGAAGTGCTGGTCGGTGTGGATGCGATCCAGCGGCACGCGTTCGCCGGGCTTCATGGCGGGCAGCTTGCGGCCTTCGTCCTCGTCCTCGGCGGCTTTCTGGTCCTTGCCTTCTTCGTACACCGCCAGGAAGCCGGGATCGATCACGGTGGTGCCGCTCGCGCGGAAGCTGTGTTCGCTGCCGGCGGCCAGGTCGACGCTGACCGTGTTGAGCGTGGCCGGCACCATCTGGCAGGCGACGGCGCGCTTCCAGATCAGTTCGTACAGGCGGCGGCCGTCGTCGTCCAGATATTTGGCGACCTGCGCCGGCGTGCGCAGCGCGGACGTGGGACGGATCGCTTCGTGCGCTTCCTGCGCGTTCTTCGATTTGGTCTGATAGAAATTCGGTTTGTCGGGCACGGCCTTGATGCCGAAATCGCGCGCGATCACGTCGCGGATCTCGCTCAGCGCTTCGGCCGACAGGCTGACCGAGTCGGTACGCATGTAGCTGATCAGGCCGACCGTGCCTTCGTCGCCGATCGCCACGCCTTCGTACAGCTTCTGTGCCACGCGCATGGTGCGCGAGGTGGTGAAGCCGAGCTTGCGCGAAGCTTCCTGCTGCAAGGTCGAAGTGGTGAACGGCGGCGACGGGCGACGCTTGCGTTCCTTGCTGGCGACGTCGGTGACGTGCAGCGCGCCGTTGGCGGCGGCGACGATGCGCCGGCGCGCGTCCTCGGCGGTGTCGCCGTCGGTGATGGTGAACTGCTCGAATTTCTTGCCGTCCAGCTTGGTCAGCTTGGCGGTGAACGGCTGCGAGGGATGCGCGCACTCGGCTTCGATGGACCAGTACTCGCGGGCGACGAAGGCTTCGATCTCCTCCTCGCGCTCGACGATCATGCGCAGCGCCGGCGACTGCACGCGGCCGGCGGACAGGCCGCGCTGCACCTTGCGCCACAGCACCGGCGACAGGTTGAAGCCGACCAGGTAGTCCAGCGCGCGCCGCGCCTGCTGCGCGTCGACCAGGTCGCTGGCGATGCTGCGCGGCTTCTGCATGGCTTCTTTGATGGCGCGCGGCGTGATCTCGGTGAACACCACGCGCTGCAGGGTCTTGTCTTTCAGCAGGCCGCGTTCCTTCAGGATCTCGGCGATGTGCCAGCTGATCGCCTCGCCTTCGCGGTCCGGGTCGGTCGCCAGAAAGATGCCGTCGGCGGCCTTGGCGGCCTTGGCGATGGCGTCGACGTGCTTCTCGTTCTTGTCGATCAGGTCGTAGCGCATCCGGAAGCCGTCGTCCGGATCGACCGCGCCCTCCTTCGGCACCAGATCGCGGACGTGGCCGTAGGAGGCCAGGACGGTGAAGTCCTTGCCGAGGTATTTGTTGATCGTCTTGGCCTTGGCGGGCGATTCGACGATGAGGAGGTTCTTGGCCATTGCGGGGGAGGTTTCCGGGCGGGGCGTGAAGCCGGCGCCAAACATGAGTACAGAAGGCAACGCCCGAGGCCGGGGCCTCGGGCGTTCAGGTTCGCTCTATTTATAGTGGAATCACGGCGGGGAGGGCCCTGTCAAGCGCCGGCCCCGTCAACCGCGCCCCGAATCACATTCCCCGCCGGCAGCTTTTGCTGTTTCCCCCTTTGAAAAAGGGGGACTAAGGGGGATTTGCTTTTGCCTTTCGGCCTGGACAAGCAAAATCAACAGCAAATCCCCCTCGATCCCCCTTTTTCAAAGGGGGAGGAACAGCGTTAATGCACCGGCTCGGGCTCGTCCGCGAACATCTGGGTTTCCATCCAGGCGTAGGCGGCTTCCGAGCCGGGCTGGTTGAACAGCACCATCAGCACGACCCATTTCAGGTCGTCCAGGTCCAGTTCTTCCTGGTCCAGGGCCATGGCGCGATCCAGCACCAGCTCGCGCTGGTCGGCGTCCAAGATGCCGTGCTGTTCCAGAAACAGCAGGAAACCGCGGCATTCCACGTCCAGCTTGTCCAGTTCCGGGCCGAAATAGACCCGGGTCGGGCCGTCGCTGCGCGCGCTGCCGGCCGCCGGCCGCTGTTCGGCCAGGGCGTCGAGCCAGTCGAAAGCCTTGCTGATCTCGGCCGGGCTGAAGCCTGCCTGGATCAATCCGTTCTGGAGGGAGTCGCGATCGCGGACGGGGTCGGCGTCGTCGGTGAAATAGTGTTCGAACAGGTAAAGCAGTACGTCCAGGATGCTCTCTTTCATTTCCCTCGGCCTGCGCCGGTCTCCGGCGCGATGGGGGACAGGGTCTTGCGGGTGTAGCGGCCGTGTCGGTTGCTAACAAGGCCCTCAAGCTCCATGACCAGCAGCATGGAGGACAGTTCCGCGGCCGTCAATCGGCTGCGTTCGATCAGAAGATCCATACCGGTTGGGTCGTGTCCTAAGGCTGTCCACAATTTGTGGTAGTCGGGGTCGTCGAGCAGGGCCGGCGTCATGGGCGCCGTACAGGTCTCGGACGGAGCCGAGATGGGGCCGTCCAAACGGCTGCGCAAGGTCGCGGCCAGGGAGGCCGCCACCGGCAGTACGGCGGCGATCACTTCGTCGGCCGTTTCCACCAGGGCGACGCCGTCGCGGATCAGCTGGTGGCAGCCGCGGGATAGCGGGTTGTGGATCGAACCGGGGATCGCGAACACCTCGCGACCGGCGTCGGCTGCCTGCCTGGCGGTGATCAGCGCGCCCGAACGCAGTGCCGCTTCCACGACCAAGGTGCCCAGCGACAGGCCGGCCAGGATCCGGTTGCGGCTGGGGAAATGCGATGGCCGGGCCTGGGTGCCGGGCAAATGCTCGCTGACCACCGCGCCGCGCGCGGCGATGCGGTCGCGCAATCCGGTGTTCTCGCGCGGATAGGCGAGGTCGGGGCCGGTACCCAAGACGGCGACGGTCAGTCCCGAGGTTGCCGCGAGTGCCCCTTCGTGAGCCGCCGTGTCGATGCCCGCGGCCAAGCCACTGATCACGGCGAAGCCAGCGTCCGCCAGATTGCGCGCGAACAGGCGCGCGTTGTCGCGCCCGCCCGCGCTGGGCGCGCGGCTGCCGACGATGGCCACCGATGGATGCCACAACAACGCAGGATCGCCGTCGACGAACAGCGCCAGCGGCGGACTGGACAGGCGCCGCAACTGCGGCGGGTAGGCCGGATCGTGCCAGCCCAGCAAATGATGGCCGGGCTGAGCCAGCCACGCGCGAGCCGGCGCCAGTATTCCGTCGTCCGGCTGCTCCAGCGCCCGCATCTGCGACTCGTCCAAACCCGCTTCGCGCCAGGCGCGGCGTCCGGCGGCCCATGCGGCATTCGGTGTTCCGTATCGATCGAGCAAGGCGCGGCGCGGTGCGACCGGGCCGGGCACGGCGTGCAATATCAGCAGGGCATCGGGATCGAGGTCGGCCATCTCACCAAGCTAGCCCCGAAACGACGACGGCGCCCGCAGGCGCCGTCGCTGAAATCTGTAGGAAAACCCCGGATCAATAAGTAGCGTCGGGGTGCTTGAGCGTGTAGCCCACCTTGGTCGGCTTGATGCCTTCCATCACCAGGCCGTAGCTCATCTTGTCGAAAGTGCGGAACACCATCACGTGGCCGGCGAATTCGTCGGGCAACTGCACGCGGCTCTTCTTCGGCACCGATTGGTAGCTGCGGTCTTCGCCGTACTCGACCTTGTCGATCACGTTGCTGCCGTTGCGCCAGATCGAGAACACGGTGCCGTTGTCGATGCCGTCGCGCGCGCCGGCGGAGATCGCGATCACGTCGCGCGGTCCGCCGTAACGGTCAGTGTCGGCCACCGCCAGCACCTGGGCCTTGCCGACCGGCAGCTGGGTCTTGGGCGCGTGCGGGAAGAACTGCAGGTCGTAGCCGGTGGCGTCGACCGGGATCAAACGGTCGCCGATGCGCACTTCGCGGCCGGCCTCGTCGAGCAGCACGGTGGAGGCTTCCACGTTGGCGACTTCGCCGCGGGTGACCGTGCCCAGGTTGACCCGGGCCAGTTCGTAGCCCAGCAACTCCAGCGGGCCTTCGGACAGGACCATGTTGGTCCAGCCGGTATCCAGGTCGGCGGTCTGGGTCAGCAGACGCTTGCCGCGGAAATCCAGGTCTTCCTTGAACGGCAGGTACTGGCCGTTGGAAGTGCGGCGGGTCTGGGTGTAGCGCTGGGTTGCACGCACGATCAAGTAGCGCTGGCCCGGCTGGGCGCCGGCGAGGCCGCGTACGTAGACCACTTGGCCCTGAGAGCCGCGCAGACGATCCTCTTCCAGGCTGACCACGTAGGGCAGCTGCTCGAATTCGTCGACGACGCGCAGGTCCTTCAGGAAGGCTTCGATCTGATCCAGCGGGATGGCGTTGATCGGCGCGGCCTGGCGCGGACCCGGCTGCACGGCCAGGCGGTCCAGGTAGGCCAGGCTGATCACGTCGCCCGGATAGATCAGATGCGGATTCTTGATCTGCGGGTTGGCCTGCCAGATTTCGGGCCACAGCCACGGCTTCTTCAGGAAGCGGGCCGAGATGTCCCACAGCGTATCCCCGCGCTTCACCACATAGGTGTCGGGGTGGTCGCCGCGCCATTCCGCAGCCGTGGCGTAAGCCGCGACCGTCAAGGCTGCAACCACAAAAACCGTACGAAGCCCCCGAGAAAGGCGCTTAAGCATGGCGGCCATCTACCCGCTCCCCTTGAGAATTTCCCCTGACAGCGGGGGCAATATAGCCCACAAACACCGCCGCAAAGCAAGCTTTACGGCGTTACAATCGCCCCAGCGCTTGCGCTTGTGACCGATGCCCCCATTTTCGACGCCATGGCCCTGCTCAACATCCTCGAATTCCCCGATCCGCGGCTGCGCACCAAGGCGGTGCCCGTGGACCCCGCGCGCCTGGCCGATCCGGAATTCCAGCGCCTGTTCGACGACATGTTCGAAACCATGTACGAAGCGCCGGGCATCGGCCTGGCCGCGAGCCAGGTCGATGTGCACCAGCGCTTCATGGTGATCGACGTCTCGGAAGAGAAGAACCAGCCGCTGGTGTTCGTCAATCCGGAGATCGTCGCCAAGGCCGGCGAGCAGGTGTATCAGGAAGGCTGCCTGTCGGTGCCCGGCATCTTCGCCGACGTGACCCGCGCCAACGAGATCACGGTCAAGGCGTTCGACCGCCACGGCCAACCGTTCGAATTGACCATCGACGGATTGCTGGCCGTGTGCATCCAGCACGAGATGGATCACCTGGACGGCAAGCTGTTCGTCGACTACCTGTCGCCGCTCAAGCGCGAGATGGTGCGCAAGAAGCTGGCCAAGCAGAAGCGGCAAGACGCGGCATAACACTCGGCCGGAACCAGGGCGCTCGCATCGCCTGCTGCCTCTGTTCTTGTGGGAGCGGCTTCAGCCGCGAGCTTTTGCTTCGGCGCCCGCAACCAAAAGCTCGCG
>DATFFH010000073.1:0-47030 GCA_035250245.1 Luteimonas sp.
TCCCTAAGTCTTTGCAGTGCCGCGATTTGATGGAAGGAGCTCGCGGCTAAAGCCGCTCCTACGAAAAGCCGAAGCTCGCGGCTGAAGCCGCTCCCACAAGAAAAGACGATGAACACCGCCCAGCTGAAGACATTCTGCGCGAGCCTGCCCGGCGCGGAATCGCGCCTGCTCGACGAACCGATGAACGTGCTGGTTTACGAGGTCGGCGGAAAAACCTTCGCCTACTTCAAGACCAGCGAGCCGGAACGGTGGCGTTTCAGCTTCCGCACTTCGCCCGAGCGCTTCATCGAATTGACCGACGTGCCCGGCATCAAGCCTGCGCGCTGGATGGGCCGCTGGCGCTGGGTCACCGTGGTCGACGTGAGCACCGTGCCGTCCGCGTATTTGCGCGAACTGGTGGAGTGGTCGCATCGCAGGGCCATGGAATCGCTCAGCGCGAAGCGGCGCAACGCCATCCTCGGCGGCGCCTGACTCAGCGCTGCGCCACGCTTTCCGCCCGGACCGCGTCGGGCGCATGCAGGTAACGGCCGGGGTGGTAGGTGATGTAAGTGCAAAAATCCAAGTTCTTGTGTACGAATGCGCTGCCGTCGCGCCAAACGATTTTCGCGTCGTACAGGCAATGGTCGCCGGCGTTGCGGGTAATCGCGATCATCTCGGCGGCGCCGGGCCTCAAGCCGTGCCGCCCGAGCGGCACCTGCGTCCACTGCTCGCCGCCCTGCTGCACGAGCGAGAAGGAAAGGATCCGGTTTTTCGTATCGTTGACCAGATAGACGTAGCGGGTGTCCACAGCGTGCGCAGACACCGCGGCGGCGGAAAGCAGGGCGCAACAAAGCGCCAACATCGGCTTGCGCGGATGCATGGGATTCCTCCAGCGATGGCGACGAAATCGCGGCGATCCCCAGCCGCGGCCGGCGGCGGCGCCGGCATTAGTGGGATGCAGGGGTTATCGCAAAGGTTGTAAGCGACAGGACCGCCTTTCGCTTTTCGTAGGAGCGGCTTTAGCCGCGAGCTCTTGCCCCAATCGCTGGGGCGTCGGACTTGAAGGAGAAGCTCGCGGCTAAAGCCGCTCCTACGAAAAGCGGACCCCGCTGGTCAGAAGCTCTCGTGCCCCAGATCCAGCTCGCGTACGCGCTTGGCGTCGCGGCGGCGCTCGACCAGCGCGCGGATGCGTTCGCGCACGCTTTCGGCCTGTGCGATGTCGCCCAGCACCAGAGTGGGCGTGGTGGCGTCGGAGGTGCTGAGCACGATGTCGCCGATGCCGACCACGCGCTGCCAGAAGCTCTGCTGGAAGTGCGTGTCCTTGACCCGGTACAGCTCCAGGTCGTCGGTGACCCGATTGAACACGCCGCGGGTGGTCTTCAAGCGCTGATCGGTGAGCGCGTAGCGGGTGTTGCGGGTGACCAGCCAGCGCCAGATCGCCCAGGGAATCGGCACGATCAGCACGCAGGCGATCCACCAGCCCAGGTTCTGCCATTGCGAAGGCGTGCCGGACCAGGCTTCGGTTTCGGGGGCGGAGGGAAGCGCGGTGTCGGCCGGGTCCATTCGGGCGTTTCCTGTGGATGAAGACGGTTGCCCTCATCATAACGGCCTCGGCCGGACGGGCCGGTCAGGCGGTCTGCTTTTGTGTAGGTGCGAATTTATTCGCACGCTCTTGATGAAAAAGCGTGCGAATGAATTCGCACCTACGAAAAGCGGTTATTGGCAGGCCTTGCCTTCCACGCCCATCGAAGCGGCATAGATCGGCAACGCGGCCAAATCGCCCTTCTTCGCCGCATCCACCGACTCCTTCAGATAGATGCGGGAACGGCCCTGCGCATCGAGCTTGGGCGGGGCGCCGGCGGCCGGTTTGCGCCAGATCCGCACCACCGCCATCTGCGAGGAACAGGCGGCGCTGGGCACGCGGATCACGTCGTTGAAGATCCAGCCGCTCTTGACGTCGGCCTTGGCCTTGGCCGCATCGACGAAACGCGCGCGCGGTTGGCAGTTCGGGCTGGTGCGCACCACCGCGAATTTGTACGGCTCGGCGGCCCGGCCGGTGAAGGCGCCTTCGACCCGGGCGCAGGCCTCGGGAATCTGGCGCAGGGTGTGGATCACGCCCACGGCCTGAGGCTTGCCGACGGGACGCTCGATTTCGGGCTTGGGATCGGCGGCGGCCGCGGGCAAAGCCAGGGCTGCAAGAACCAATAGCGGGGCCAGGCGCATGGCGGAACTCCTCGAAAACCAGGCCGGCAGGCTGGCACGGCCCGGCTGAACCGGGCCGTGACGCTCGCGGCAGCGCAACAAAAACCGTGCAAAGTGCCGGTTTGGCGGGCGCAGGGAGCCTATGCCATAGTCGGCCGGTTGCCATCGGGCATTGCCACGGGAGGGGTTCATGCTGGTTGAGTACGGTTTGTGGTTGGCGCTGCTCTGCGCCGTCGTCGCGATCGTTTACGGGATTTTCTCGGCACGCTGGATCAACGCCCAGCCCGCCGGCAACGAACGCATGCAGGAGATCGCGGCGGCGATCCAGGAAGGCGCCCGCGCCTACCTCAACCGCCAATACACCACCATCGGCATCGCAGGCGCGGTGTTGCTGCTGGTGATCGGCTTCTTTCTCGGTTGGCCGACGGCGTTCGGCTTCTTCCTCGGCGCGGTGCTGTCGGGCTTGGCGGGCTATATCGGCATGAACGTATCGGTGCGCGCCAACGTGCGCACCGCCGAAGCCGCGCGTCGCGGCATCGGCCCGGCGATGGATGTCGCTTTCCGCGGCGGCGCGATCACCGGCATGCTGGTGGTCGGTCTGGGCCTGCTGGGCGTGGCCGGCTATTACGGCCTGCTGCTGTACGCCGGCCGTTCCACCGATCAGGCGCTGCACGCGCTGGTGGGCCTGGCTTTCGGCAGTTCGCTGATCTCGATCTTCGCGCGACTGGGCGGCGGCATCTTCACCAAGGGCGCCGATGTCGGCGCGGACCTGGTGGGCAAGGTCGAAGCCGGCATTCCGGAAGACGATCCGCGCAACCCGGCGGTGATCGCCGACAACGTGGGCGACAACGTCGGCGACTGCGCCGGCATGGCCGCGGACCTGTTCGAAACCTATGCGGTCACGGTGATCGCGACCATGCTGCTGGGCGGCCTAATGGCCTCCACCGTCGGCGGCAATGCGGTGCTGTATCCGCTGGTGCTGGGCGGCGCTTCGATCATCGCGTCGATCATCGGCACTTTCTTCGTCAAGGCGAAGGATGGCGCCGGCATCATGGGCGCGCTGTACAAGGGCGTGATCGTGTCCGGCGTGATCGCGGCGGTGTTCTTCTATCCCATCACCACCGGGTTGATGGGCGACTCGCCGCTGGGCGCCGGCAACCTGTTCCTGTGCGCGCTGACCGGCTTGCTGCTAACCGGCGTGATCGTCTGGATCACCGAGTACTACACCGGCACCCAATACAAGCCGGTCCAGCACGTGGCCGCGGCCAGCAACACCGGCCATGCGACCAACATCATCGCCGGCCTGGGCGTGTCGATGAAGTCGACCGCGCTGCCGGTGATCGCGGTGTGCTTGGCGATCTGGATCTCGTACTCGCTCGGCGGCCTGTACGGCATCGCCACCGCGGCGACCGCGATGCTGTCGATGACCGGCATGATCGTGGCCTTGGACGCCTACGGCCCGATCACCGACAACGCCGGCGGCATCGCCGAAATGTCGGAACTGCCGCCGGAAGTGCGCAACATCACCGATCCGCTGGATGCGGTGGGCAACACCACCAAGGCGGTGACCAAGGGCTACGCGATCGGTTCGGCCGCGCTGGCCGCGTTGGTGCTGTTCGCCGACTACACCCACAACCTGGAAGCGGCGGGCAAAGCGGCTTCGTTCTCGCTCAGCGATCCGGCGGTGATCATCGGCCTGTTCATCGGCGGTCTGATCCCCTACTTGTTCGGCGCGATGGCGATGGAAGCGGTGGGCCGCGCGGCGGGCAGCGTGGTGGAAGAAGTACGCCGCCAGTTCCGCGAAATCCCCGGCATCATGGAAGGCACCGGCAAGCCCGACTATTCGCGGGCGGTGGACATGCTGACCAAATCGGCGATCAAGGAAATGATCGTGCCGTCGCTGCTGCCGGTGCTGGTGCCGGTGGTGATCGCGTTCGTGATGAACTTCCTCATGGGCCCCGGCGCCGGCATCCGCGCACTGGGCGGCGTGCTGATCGGCACCATCGTCACCGGTTTGTTCGTGGCCATCTCGATGACCACCGGCGGCGGCGCTTGGGACAACGCCAAGAAGTACATCGAAGACGGCCACCACGGCGGCAAGGGTTCCGACGCGCACAAGGCGGCCGTGACCGGCGATACGGTCGGCGACCCGTACAAGGACACGGCCGGGCCGGCGGTGAATCCGTTGATCAAGATCATCAATATCGTCGCTTTGTTGTTGGTGCCGTTGCTGTAATCCTCGCATTGGAGAAATACGAAAAGCCCCGCTTCGGCGGGGCTTTTTCTTTGTAGAGCGGAGCTTGCTCCGCTGCTTTTTTTGCGTTTTCTCCTAGAAGAGCAGCGGAGCAAGCTCCGCTCTATAAAACAACGGCGAAGCGATTTTTTCGGACTATCGATTCGCGTGCGTCCTGCCCAAAAAATCACGGCTCAGCGCAACCACCGGCTCCAGGTGCGTTTCCAGCAGCCAATGCCCGCCGTCTTCGAACAGATGCAGTTCCGCGTCCGGCAGATCGCGCAGGTAGGCGCGCGCCGCGTCTGCGGGCATGTAACCGTCGCGCGGGCCCCAGACGATCAGCGTGGGCGGGCGGTGTTCGCGCAGATACGCCTGGTAGCGCGGGAACCAGGCCAGGTTTTCCTTCAACGCCAGAATGACGCGCAGATTGATCTTTCGTCGCTCCGGCGTCGTCAGCGCCCAATGCAGCCGCCACAAGTCGTCGGGGATGCGCTCGGCGACGTCTTTGCCGACCGCGTTGAGGAACTCGTCCTTGTAGCCTTCTTCGCTGATGGCTTGAGCGATGACTTTCTTGTTCGCCGCGGTCGGTGCGCGCCAGTAGGCCTGGATCGCCTTGTATTTCGGACCCAGTTGGTCTTCGTAGATGTCGCCGTTCTGGACGATGAGCGCGGCGATGCGTTCGGGCCGGCGAATGGCCAGGCGCAGTCCGATCTGGGAACCGAAATCATGCAGGTACAGCGCGAACCTGCGCACTTTCAGCCGTGCAAGAAAGCGGTCCAGGAAATCGGCGTATCCGTCGAAGCCGTAATCGAAATCGCGCGGCGTGGCGCTATAGCCGGCGCCGGGAAAATCCGGGGCCAGCAAGCGCCAGCGGTCCGCCAGCGGCGACATGTACCGGCGGAATTCGTAAGAGGAACACGGATAGCCGTGCGGCAGCAGCACGACGGGCGCATCATTCGGGCCGGCTTCGCGATAGAAGATCTCGATGCCGTCCAGCGTCATCCTGCGGTGGCGCACCGACGCACCGATGCGCTTTTTCGATATTCGTTCATGCGCAGCCGGCATCGCCGCACCTCATCTCTTGCTCGCCGACGACCTTACGGCGCGGCGGTTAAGGCGGCGCGAAACGAGCGGAGAGCCGCTATGCCGGCGCGTCGTATCTGACGATCAATCCGGTAGAGGTCGCGATGTACGCGGCCGTGCCGTAGTAATCGCCGTCGGCCGTCGGCAGGTCCGCAGAGGACGGTCCGCTGACGTGGCTGGCGTCGGGATGGGTGTGGTAATAGCCCGCCGATACCATGCCGGCGGGAACCGGGATCGATTGCACGTCTTCCGCGCTGAATCCATCCGGTCCGCCGATAGCCGGCATCGTCGCGAAGTACTCGCCGGAGTCCGGATCGCGGTAAATGCGGCCCACGTATTCGCGCCCCGCGTCGACCGAAAGCGGAGTGACGTAGTTCAGCATCGCGATCGCCGCAGCGTCTGCGGTCGGGTAAGGCCCAAACAAGGTATCGGCATCGGCAGTAGGCGCGGCGGCGCCGATCAGCGCGTCGCTGGCGCCGATCGACGCCTGCTCTTGCGGCGTCAGCGTCTCGACGGTTCCGGGTTCGGCCAGATCGGCGTCCAGGATTTGCACCTCCACGCCGCCTTCCTCGCCGCCGGTCGTGTGGACGTTGTCCGCCGCCGACAGATAGTCGTAACCGGCGCCGCCTTGGATCTCGATGTCCGCGCCGATGGCGGCGGCGACGTCCGGGTCGATCACGATGTCGTCGTTTCCGGCCCCGCCGATCAGGGTCAAGCCTTGTCCGGGTTGCAGTTCCACCTCATGCGGTTGGCCGTTGATGTCCATGCGGACGACGCGCGTGCCATCGTCGTCGATGGCGACGCTATGCACGAGGATCACGTCGCGGCCGGCGCCCGCATTCACGACTACCCGATCGGAAACGGGTGGCTCGGAATCCGATGCCGCGGGATTCGCACTCGCTGGCGCGGCATAGCTGCGTTCGCGACGGATCGTCGCACCGAAACCCTCGGCCAAGATATCGCTACGCAGGGTGCGGCCATTGTCGTTGCGGACGGTCGCCGAGCCGGTTTCCTTGCCGCCTTCGATCTTGACCGGATCCCACGACGACCGCGACCGGTCCGCATTGCGCGCTCCGTGCGCATGCAAATCGCGGAAAGCCCCTGCATCGATCCGCATGTTCACGATCGCGTCCTGGATGGAATGCGGCCAGATAAGCACGGGGGCGGGGGCGCATCAACCTAGGGAATGCCCTTGGGCGACCGCTCTCTTTTCTCAGGCCCGCTCCCGAGCGACGGTCAGGATTCGAAGGCTTCCGTCGGCAAATCGAACCACGGCGTGCACAGCATTCGCTGCCGGTCGGCGTGCGACAGCGAGCCCAGCCAGACTTCCGGTTTGTTCGGTTCCGGTTTGAGCGCTTTGAAGTCGTCCGCGAACGGCACCACGCCCAGGCACCAGCGCACTCTTTCGACGGGCACGTCGGTGAGCAGTGAGAATTCGAATTCGCCTTGCAGCGTCGCGCCGGGCTCGACCCGCGAGGCCAGCGGCGTCGGCGGAATGATCGGATGCGGCTTGGCCAGCGGCAAGGCGCGATGGCTCAAGGTCAGATCGGCGTCTTCCTGGGTGAACGTCGGCGCGGCCACGTCGCCTTGGGTCAGCTTCTTGGTCAGCACCGCATGCCGATTGCCGCGATCGAACACCATCAGCGGCGCCTTGCCTTGGTTGCGCAAACGGTACGTCACTTTCAGCGGCGCGCCTTCGGCGTATTCGAAGCGGGCTTCGAGCGCGGCATCCGCGTCGGCGACATGGGCGATGCTGCGGTCTTCGGCCGGCATGGCGGTCTCCGTGGCTGCGGGATCGGGCGCCGACGCCGCGGTCAATCCGTAGCCCGCGGCGAGCATGGCCAACATAAGCGCGTTCATCGGCCGCGGCAAATAATTCATCGCATTCTCCTGGAATTAAGACGGGCGGTGCACGAATGCACCGCCCGTTTCCCGTATTCCTTCACGGGATCCCTCCCCGTCGATCCTCAATCCCGCTTACAGCGCATAGCTCGGCCGATCCGGCAGGCCCAACTCTTCGCGCATGCCGTTCTCGGTCAGGTGGTCCGGATTGGCAGTGGTGGCAGGAGTGGACGGATCGCCGTCGAAATCGAAGGGCGCCGCGCTCGTCTCCAGGCCTACGGCCTGACGCTCGGCATTCGGCACCTGGCCGTTGTCCGGACCTTCGCCGCGATAAGTGCCCGGTTGGAAGGTGCCGTTCACGCCGTTATAAGCGTGCGACATCTCGTGGTACAGCACCACCACCGGCGCCGGGAACGCGTCCATGTGGAAGGACGGGTTGTAGCTGATCTGCACGTCCGAACCCTCGCCCGCCTTGCCGTTGCTGATTTCGGCGTCGCCGCGGCCCAAGGTCTGCGCATAGCCGTTCTGCTCGTTGGCCAGTTCCTTGATCGTGACGGTGTTGCCGTTGGCGGCGGCCTTGTCGAATTCGGCGAGCATCCGCTGGCCGTTCGGCGAGGCGCGCAGGAAATCGATCTCGGCCTCCACGCGCTGACGGAACGCATCCGAACCCTCGACCTTCACGCCCTGCGTGCCGAGCTTGTCGTTCAACTCGACGTTGACCACCACCTGGCCATTGTCGCGCTGGCCCTGGGCGAAATTGATCGCGTCCACGGCGGTCTGGCCGTACACCTTGTCGGCGGTGGTGACGCCTTCCACGGTGTCGGTGCCGTCGCCGGTATAGATGCGGTTGCCGTCGGTGTTGCTGCGGATGATGTCGTTGTCGCGACCGCCGGACAGCATGTTCTTGCCGGCGCCGCCGTCCAGATCGTCGGCGCCGCGGCCGCCTTCGATGAAGTCGACGCCGTCGTCGCCGGCCAGCGTGTCGTCGCCGTCGCCGCCGTAGACCACATCGTCGCCCGCGCCGGCTTCGATCTTGTCGTTGCCGCTGTTGCCGAAGATGTCGTCGCGGCCGGCGCCGGTGCTGATGGTGTCGTTGCCGATGCCGGCGTCGATGCGGTCGTCGCCCGCGCCGGTGGTGATGTTGTCGTCGCCCGCGCCGCCGTCGACGACGATGTTGACCTTGACGTTCGGCGCGACGTTGATGGTGTCGTTGCCGGCGCCGGTGCGCAGAGTCAGCTCCTGGCCTTCGCCCAGACGCACTTCGTAGCTTTCGTTGTTGACCGACACGTCCAGGGTGCCGTCGTCGCGCTGGGTGACCTGCACGTCGTCGTTGCCGGTGCCCTTGGTGGTGAACACGACCTGGTCGCTGCTGACGTAGGTCTGGCCGAAGCCGGCTTCGGCGATGGTCTGTTCGCGGGTGACCGTGGACTGCTCGCCCGTGGCCAGCTGCGAGTTGCGGATTTCCTTGCCGTCGGGCGTCTGGCCCGAAGGCTTGCGGGTGCCGGTGCCGCCGCCGTCGACCGTGATGGCATCGCCCGTGGCCGGATCGCGCGGCGCGCGTTCGGTCGGGTCCGGACCGGCGAGGGTCTGGGCCGGTCCGTTGCCGTTCAAGGCTTCCTGCTCGGCGGGATTCTCCCAATAGCTGGGCGGCGGGGAAGACTGGACGGCGGGGTCGAACTGGACGGTCATGGCGCTCCCTCATGGCTCCCGGATAAGTCGGGAGTTGCATGTATACGCACCCGTATGGGGTGGACCAAGCTAGGGCGTGCCCTAGTGCCCGGGTAAAAATCCGGATGCTGCGCCGCAGCAGGCTACGCGTAGAATGTCGCTCTCTCTTTCCCCCTCGCCGGAAACGGCGCGCACCCCGCTTCGGAGCACCCATGGGCCTGGACCTCGTCCCCACCGGCAAGAACCCGCCGGAAGAAATCAACGTCATCATCGAAATCCCCAAGGACGCCGAGCCGGTCAAGTACGAAGTGGACAAGGCCAGCGGCGCGATCTTCGTCGACCGCATCCTGTCGACGCCGATGCGCTATCCGTGCAACTACGGCTACGTGCCGCACACCCTGTGCGGCGACGGCGATCCGGCCGACGTGCTGGTGATCCTGCCGCTGCCGCTGATCCCCGGCTCGGTGATCCGCTGCCGCCCGGTCGGCGTGCTGCGCATGAAGGACGAAGCCGGCAGCGACGAGAAGCTGCTCGCGGTGCCGATCGACAAAGTGTTCGCCGGCTACAGCCACATCGCCGACATCGACCAGGTCAGCCCGCACTGGTGCGAACGCATCGGCCACTTCTTCGAGCACTACAAGGACCTGGAGAAGGGCAAGTGGGTGAAGCTGGACGGCTGGGGCAACGCGACCGAGGCCAAAGCCATCCTCAACGACGCGATCCAGCGCTACAACGACCTGCCCGACAAGCCGAATTTCTAAGGCTTCGTCTTTGTAGAGCGGGCTTGCCCCGCTGCTCTTGATCTTCGTAGGTGCGAATTCATTCGCACGCTTTTAATCGGTCATGAAGCGTGCGAATGAATTCGCACCTACGAAAAGCAGCGGAGCAAGCTCCGCTCTACACAAGCTAAAAACAGCGCCCTAGGGCAGGCACTAGCTTGGCCCCGCACTACGACGCCGCCTAGCCTTCCGCGATCCCAAGAACGGAAGGCGAACTTATGGACGGCGTGCGTCCGGTTTTGTCCGCGAACGATTGGTCCTCGGCGCCGCTGCAGGCGCATAAACCCGGCGCGATGGCCGCGGCCGCGGCCGACGGCGATCTGGTGTCGCATCTCGAAGACCTGGCCGCCGACGACAAGCTGATCGACTTCCTGGGCCAGACCGACGATGCGATCGCGATGGCGCAAAGCGATCCGACTTTCGCCGAAACGCTCGATCCGCTGCTCGGCCGCATTCAAGGCGCGCTGGCCGAACTGCCCACCGGCAACCTGTCGCGCGCCGAGCGCGATGCGGTGGAAGCCACGCAGGGCAAACTGGACGCGTACCTCGGCGATGTCGAGCCGCCGACCGAGCCGGGCGAAGTGCCCGGCGGCGGCCTGGAAGCCCACGAACAAGCGGGCAGCCATCTGATCGAACGCCATGTCGGCAAGAGCGAACAGGACCTGCTCGACCGGCTGAACAGGGAAAACATCAGCGCATCGTCCAGTTTCCGCGACTTGCCGGCCGCCGAGCATTTCGTCGCCGCCACCATCGCCGAGAACCAGAGCCAGGTGGACGCCTGGCTGGCCGGCCAGGGCGGCAAGCGCCTGGTGCTGGAGGAACGTTTCGACGCCAGCACCGGCATTTCGGTCAAGCGCGGCGACACCCAGGCCGACGACGTTTTTTCCGTGAAACTCGTGCTGGAACGTTCCGACGCGCTGGGCATCGGTTATAGAATCGTCACCGGATATCCGACCGCTCCCTGAGCCGAGGTCCGATGAGCAACTTCCCCGCGTTGCGCAATTTCCTGTCCGCGTATTTCCACCAGGATTGGGCCGTGGAGCACGACACGCCCGGTGCGGTGGTGGATTATTTCGTCGAAGGCGAATCGGCGCTGCAGGTGGCGCAACTCCGCGACGAAATCGCGCGCCTGTTGGAACAAGGCTTGGACGAGGACGAACTCGCCGGCCAAGTGCGCGACCTGGGCAGCGAATACGATCCCACCCAGGACGGCGGCAACTACCAGGAGTGGTTGCGCGATATCGAAGAGCGCCTGACCGCGTAGGGTGGGCCTTGGCCCACCATTGCCATTCCGCGACCACCACGAAAAATCCATCGACGCCGATGGCCTCGCCCAGCGTTCGTCACATGTGTTCGATGGCGTTGGTGGGCCAAGGCCCACCCTACGCGACGCAGACGCCTAGGGTTTGCCCGGGTTAACACCGCGCCGCCGCGACTTCAGAATTAGCGAATCGACGGCGGAGTGGCGGCATGCTCGATCCCGTACGCATCAGCGAACCGCAACGCGATCTGACGCAAACGGCGCAGACGCCCGCTGCGCCGTCCGACGCGGAAGGCATCCAACGCGCATTGCGCGAGTCGCCGCTGACCGAGCGCCCGCAGTCCGCGCTCGACATCGCGCAAACCCTCAGCGACGGGCAATTGCTCGAACTCGCGCGCAGCGAATCCGGCACGCAGGCGCTGGCCGACCTCGACGGCGCGCTGGCGCAAGCCCCGGCCCCGCTCGACACGCAAGCGCAGCGCCTGCGCCTGGGCGATGCGCTCGACCGCAGCCCGCATCCGGTCGATGCGAATCCTCTGGGCGCTTCTTCGGCATCGCAGCCGCCCGAACCGATCCTGTCGTTCGGCGCACTGTCGCAAATCTTCCCGGCGCGGGTCGAAACCACCCAGACCACCGAGCGCATCGGCGAAAACACCGTCACCTGGACCAACGACAGCCAGGGCCGGCCGGTGCGCGCGGAAGCGGATCTGAGCGAAGTGTTCGAAGGCATCGATCGCAGCGACGCGGAAACCGACGCACAGGGCGAGGCCGCCGACCGCGGCATCGAAGGCGACCAGGGCGGTCACCTGATCGGCCATCGCTTCGTCATGGACCAGGGCCTGAAGAACCTGTTCCCGCAGAACGGCAACTTCAACGTCAGCGCCTACAAGACGTTGGAAAACGAATGGGCCGACTGGATCGAAAGCGGCAAGGACGTTCACATCGTCGTCGAGCTGACGCCGAAGGGCCAGGACCGTCCCAACCACGTGCGCGTGGCTTATGAGGTGACCGATCCGGCCACCGGCCAGGTCGTGTACGATCAGCGCGTCACGTTCCGCAACGAAGCCGGGCAGCATTACGAGCGCGTGCCGCGCGCGGACATGGCGGACTACTGATCGCCCCGGAGTTTCGCCGCGCATGACCCAAGACGAGTTGATCGTCGAAATCGGCCGCCTGATCGCCGCCGACCGCAAGGCTTCGGCGCAGCCATGGGACGGTTATGCGCTGATCGCTTATTACGACGGCAGCGTGTCGAAATTGAACGGCTTCCGTTATCGCGGCGCAGCGCCCGGCGAACCGGCCACGCCCGAAGCGTTCGAGCTGGAAGACCGCCTCGACGAATTGCGCGAAGCGACTCGCGTGGACGGCAAAGAACCCTGGCGCGCCTGCGTCTTCAGGATCGATCGCGGCAGCGGCAAGGCCACTGCCGATTTCGTCTACGACGAAGCGGAGCGTTGGCACGTCACGCCCGCCACCGCCGCCGACATCGCCGAACGCGCGCGGCCATGGCGCCGTTAGCCCCCTTTGAAAAAGGGGGCGAATCGCCCGAAGGGCGATGGGGGATTTGCTTTTTGCTGTTGTCTTTGCTTTTCGCCGAAGCGACAGCAAAAGCAAATCCCCCTTAATCCCCCTTTTTCAAAGGGGGAGACTGCGTACGCTGCGATTCCAGGATCTTCGCGTACTTGAGAAACGCGTAAAAAGCCTGCGTCTTCGCCGCGAAATAACCGGCCCAGCCGTTCAAGAAATAACGCTTGCCGAAATACAGCTTGGCGAACGCGAACGGCGGATACAGCAGCAAACGCAAACCCAGCAGCGCAGGCCGGCGCTTGCGTTCCAGCAGGCCCGACGAATAGCGGTTCACTTTGTCGACGCGGTCGTGCAGCCGCGGCTCGCCGTAATGCAGGAACGGCGCGTCCAGATCGATCGGCGCACCATCGATTTCCGGCGCGGCGTGCACCGGCACCGCGTTCATCCGCCCGCGCGAACGGCGGAACAGGCGCAACTGCCAGTTCGGACGGGTGAGCGGATGCGGCCAGCGCCAGAACAGCCATTCCTGCCGCGGGAGGCGATAACCGTCGGCACGCGGCGCGCGCAGTTCGCGCTCGATCGCCTCGCGCCCCGCTTCGCTCAAGTGCTCGTCGGCGTCCAGCAGCAGCACCCAGTCGTGGCGGGCGCGGTCGATCGCGGATTGCTTCTGCGGGCCGTAGCCCTTGAACGGCTCGATATCGACGCGGACGCCGTAGCGCGAGGCGATCTCGCGGGTCGCGTCCGTGGAATCCGAATCCAGCACCACGATCTCGTCGCAGAACGCCAGGCTGGCCAGGCAGCGCTCCAGCGTGGCGGCGTTGTTGTACGTGGTGACCACCGCCGACAAAGGCGCGCGCGTTGTCATCGGTCGCCGCGCGCCAGCAAGCTGCCCGCGTACAACGCCGCCAGCAGCAACGTGAGTCCGCCCCAGAACGTCGAGTAGAACGCCAGGTGCGTGTTGAGCGGGAACACGGTGACGCACAAGGCCAGCATCGCCGGCCGCGCGCGTTCGCGCGAAGGCGCATCCGCGTAGCGCCACGCGTGCCAGGCCATCGCTGCGCCGGCCAGCCACAAGAGCAGGCCGATGAAGCCGGTTTCGCTGAGGATTTCCAGCACGATCTGGTGCGCATGCAGCGCCGGTCCCACGCCCCAGGCCGGCGGATGTTCGGCATGCGGATCGCAGCCCGGGAAGGCCTCGCGGAAGCCGCGCGCGCCGACGCCGTTGATGGGATGCTCCAGCACCATGCAGGCCGCGGCTTTCCAGATCCTGCCGCGTCCGGACAGCGCGGTATCGACGCCGCCGTCTTCTTCCGCCAGCGCATGCGTGGTGCGTTCGATGCGCTCGCGCACCTGCGGGGATGCCGCCGTGAGCGCGACCAGCGCGATCGCGCCGAACGCGAATACCGTCAGCAGCTTCTTCCAGCCGAACAAGCGCCAGCCGGAGAACACCAACACCAGGCCGTAGGTGATCCACGACGCGCGCGCGCCGGCCAGCAGCACCACGATGCCCACCGCGGCGGCCGCGAGCAGCCAGCCGGTGAAAGCGAAACGCCTGCCCGCCGCATACAGCAGGAACGGCGACAGACTGGCCAGGACGATGCCGAGTTTCAGATTGCACGGCCCAAGCACGCCGCTGAGCCGGTCCACGGAGGCGACAGCGGCCGGCGCGCACATCGGTTCGCCGCTGATCGCCTGCTTGATCGCATCGATGCCCCAGAACAGCGGACTGGTGCCGAACACCGCCTGCAGCAACGCGTCGATGGTCCATATGGCGAGGATGATGGCCAACCCGCCGAAAGTGATCTTGCGGCCGCGCGGATCGCCCACCGCCGCCGCGGCCAGCCACAGGAACGGCAGATAGCGCAGATCCACCAACGATTCGCGCAACGCGCGGCCTTGGTCGAGAGCGTCCACCGCCGACACCACTTCCGGCATCCAGTAGGCGAAGAACAACACGCTGGTCAGCGCCCAGGTCGGGCCGCTGAGCAAGGCCGTCGTGCCGCGGAAGCGCGCCAGCAGCAGGCGCACGATCGCGGCCAGCGCGCCCAGCACCATCACGCCTTCGGCGTAGCCTGGCGCGGGCCACAAGGCGACGAACGCCAGCACCCAAGCCGGTGCCCAGCGCCAGCCGGGTGCTTTGTCCAGCGATTCGCTCATGCGTCGGCGAGTTCTTGGTAGCAGGCCAGCGTGGCGGCCTGCATGGCCTGCAAGGTGTAGGCCGACATCCTAACGGCTGGCGGCGCGGATTGCGCGAGCAAGGCGCGAGCCGATGCGGCGAGCGCGGCCTCGTCGAACGGCGGCACCGCGCCCTGCGGCTGCAGTTCGCGCAGCAACTCGCCGACGCCGCCATGGGCCCAACCCAGCACCGGGCGGCCTACCGACAAGGCTTCCAGCACGGTGCGGCCGAAGGCTTCGGGTTTGCGCGACAACTGCAGGACCAAGTCGGAAGCCGCATAGGCCTGCGCGATCGCGCCGGTCGGCGGCGTGATCGCAAGCGCGTCCGCGATGCCGTGCTGAGATGCCGCGGCTTCGAGCTCGGCGATGTAGCTCTCCCGGCCAACTTCGCGCGCGCCCGGCATCCACAGTCGCGCATCGACTCCGCCGGCGCGCAGGGTCTGCAGCAGCGCCAAGGCATCCGCATGACCCTTCAATCGCGTGCCGCGGCCGGGCAGCAGCAGCAGCGGGCCTTCGCCAGCCAATGAGGGATGCTGCGCAGCGATGTCGGCGCGCGCGGCGCGATCGGGCCAGGGTGCGCGCGGGAAATGCGCGGCATCGATGCCGCGCGGAATCACCCGCAGCTTGGCCGGATCGGTGCGCGGATAATGCCGCAGCAGATATTCCCGCACGGTCTGCGACACGCAGATCACGCGTTCGCCGCGGGCCATGATCGCGCTGTAGCGCGACGGCGAATTCAGGCCGTGCATGGTGGTGACGAAGTGCGGCCGCTGCGCCTCGGGCAGGCCGCGCAGCGCGCGCCAGCCGATCCACGCGGGCAAGCGCGAACGCGCATGCACGATATCGGCACCCAGGTCGGCGACGATGTGCCGCAGCGTCCGCACATGGCGCAGCGTCGACAAAGACTTGCGGCCGATGTCCAGCTCGATGTGCTCGGCGCCGGTCGCGCGCAGGGCCGGCAACAGGCGTCCGCCGGCGGAAACGACGATGGCGCGATGGCCGGCGCGCACCAGCGCGTCGGCGATCTCGATGGTGGAGCGCTCCACGCCGCCCGATTCCAGCGCGGGCAGCAATTGCACGACGGTCAGCGCGCGGCTCATGCCGTCGCGGCGGCCCGGCTCAGTCGACCAGTACGAAATGCGAGCCGCAGTAGGGGCATTGCGATTCGCCGCCCTCGTCCTCGATGGGCAGATAGACGCGCGGATGCGAATTCCACAGCGCCATCGACGGCAGCGGGCAGCTCAACGGCAGGTCGGCGCGATGCACTTCGTAACGCTTCTGGGCGTTGGCGGGCGAGCTGGCGGTGGGGGTCTGGGACATGGCGCGGCAGGCCGGGTTGAGCGAAGTAGCTAGTTTAGCGCGCCCGGCTACTCGGCATCAGGGAATGCCCGTCGCCGGCTCGCCGGCGCGATCGCGGCAACCCCAGTTGAGGATGGGCGTCTCCGGCGGCAGCAAACGACGGAACGTCGGCACCGCGCTCGCTTTCGGATTGACCACCACCGGCCGCTTGGCGATGCGCAGCAAAGGCAGATCGGCGCGGCTGTCGCTGTAGGCGACGGCGACTTGGTCGTAGCCGGCGTCCCAGATCATCCGCACCTTGTTCTGGGCGTGGCAGTGCTGTGCGGTGATCAAGCCGCCCAGGAAGGGTTTTCCCAGGCTGCCGATCACCGGCAAATCCTCATGGGCGACGAAATCCAGGATCGCGCGCGCCAGTTCCGGCGGCGCGCCGGTGGCGATGACGACGCGGTCGCCGCGCACGCGGTGCTTGTGCAGCACTTCCAGCGCCGCCGGCAGCAGCCGGGCACGGATCTTCTTGGCGTTGGCCTGCACGTATTCGTCGATCAGCGCGTCCAGATCGCGGCGGCGATGCAAACCGAAAGTGCCGATCCACAGAAATCCGGAGACGCCGCGGCGGCGGGTCGGCAGCCAGGCGATCATCGGCAGCAACAGTGGCGCGGCCAGCAGCGCGGCCAGTTTGCGCAGCGGATGGCGGCGGATCAGCCAGGCCACCATATGGCTGCCCGAATCGCCGTCGTACAAGGTGTGGTCGAAATCGAATACCACCAGCGGCCGATACGGCACCGCGGTTTCGCCGAATGCGCTCATGCGGCGAAGAATAACCGCTGCAGCGCCGCCCCCGGGTCGCTTTCGCGCATGAAGCTCTCGCCGACCAGAAATGCGTCCACGCCGGCGGCGCGCATCGTGCGCACGTCGCCGGCCGTGGCGATGCCGCTTTCGGTGACCAGGCGGCGATCGCCCGGCACCGCGTGCCGCAGCGACAAAGTAGTGTCCAAACTTACTTCGAAACTGCGCAGGCTGCGGTTGTTGATGCCCAGCAGCGGCGCCGGCACCTGCAAGGCGCGTTCCAACTCGTCCATGTCGTGCACTTCGACCAATACATCCATGCCCAGTCCCAGGGCCAGTTCGGACAACGCGGCCAAGCGCGCGTCGTCCAATGCGGCCACGATCAGCAGGATGCAATCGGCGCCGAGCGTGCGCGCTTCGTATACCTGCCACGGATCGATGGTGAAATCCTTGCGCAGCACCGGCAGCGAACAGGCTTCGCGCGCCTGGCGCAGGTAATCGTCGGCGCCTTGGAAGAAATCGACGTCGGTCAGCACCGACAGGCAGGCCGCGCCGCCGGCTTCGTAGCTGCGCGCGATCGCGGCGGGGTCGAAGTCGGCGCGAATCACGCCCTTGGACGGACTGGCCTTCTTGACCTCGGCGATCACGGCCGGGTCGCCGGCCGCGATCCGAGCCTCGACGGCGGCTGCGAAACCGCGCGTCGCCGGCGCATCGGCTGCCTGCGCCTTCAGCTCGCCCAGCGGACGCCGCAGCGAACGTTCGGCGATTTCTTCGGCTTTGCGCTGCAGGATCTTCTGCAGGACATCGGGACGGGAAGGCGCGCTCATGCCTGCGTCTTCGCCGCGTCGCCCGGGCGCCGATAGCCCGTGGCCAGGTCCCAGCCGTAAGCGCGCTCGACCTTGGCGATCCGCAATTCGAAATGCCCGTACCACTGCGCCCGGCCCTGCTCGCGCGCCGCGGTGTGCTCGGCGTGCAGGCGCCAGGCCTTGATCGCCTCTTCGCTTTCCCAATAGGCGACGGTGATGCCGAAACCGTCCTCGCCGCGGGCCGACTCCACGCCCAGGAAACCCGGCTGCTGCTGCGCCAGCTCGACCATCCGGTCGGACATGGCGCCGTAGCCGTTGTCGCCTTCGCGGCGCTGCGAGCTGAAGACCACCGCGTAGTACGGCGGCGGCGGGAGTTGGGCGAAGGGATCGGTCATCGCGATATTTTACGGTTTTAAAAGGGTTTTTAGCCGTCATTCCCGCGAAAGCGGGAATCCAGTGACTTTCGCTCTTCCGGCGAGCGAAAAAGCGAACCGATGTGCTCCCTATGCTTCATGCTTCTGCGGTCGGGAGGCCAAGTCGCTGGATTCCCGCTTTCGCGGGAATGACAGCTAAAAGCACCGGCTCAGACCTAGTGCGCCAACCGATTCGTAGCCTCCACGAATTCCCGCAGCTTCGCCATCGCCGCTCCGGAAGCGATCGCTTCGCGCGCACGGACGATGCCGTCGCCGATCGCATCGACCGCGCCGGCCGCATACAAGGCCGCGCCGGCGTTCAAGGCCACGATTTCCAGCGGCAGCCCCGGCTCGTTGCCCAGTGCGCCGAGCAGCATCGCCTTGGATTCTGCCGCATCGGCCACCCGCAGATTGCGGCTGGCGGCCATGGCGATGCCGAAATCCTCCGGATGCACCTCGTACTCGCGCACTTGTCCGTCGCGCAGCTCGCCGACCAAGGTGGCGGCGCCCAGCGACAGTTCGTCCATGCCGTCGCGGCCCCAGACCACCATCGCCCGCTGCGCGCCCAGCGCCTGCAGCACGCGCACCTGGATGCCGACCAGGTCCGGATGGAACACGCCCATCAGGATGTTCGGCGCCGCGGCCGGATTGGTCAGCGGGCCCAGGATGTTGAACAAGGTGCGCACGCCCATTTCCTTGCGCACCGGCGCGACCACTTTCATCGCCGGGTGATGGATCGGCGCGAACATGAAGCCGATGCCGCAATCGGCGATGCACTGCGCCACCTGCTGCGGCTGCAGCTCGATGTTCGCGCCCAGCGCTTCCAGCACGTCGGCGCTGCCGGACTTCGAGGACACGCTGCGGTTGCCGTGCTTGGCCACGCGCGCGCCCGCGGCGGCGATGACGAAGATCGACGCGGTGGAGATGTTGAAGGTGTGCGCGCCGTCGCCGCCGGTGCCGACCACGTCGATCAGGTTCGTGCGATCGGCCACCGGCACCGGCAAGGCGAATTCGCGCAGCACCGTGGCCGCACCGGCGATCTCGTCCACCGTCTCCTTCTTCACCCGCAAACCGGTGAGCAGGGCCGCGGTCATGGTCGGCGAGACTTCGCCGCGCATGATCTGGCGCATCAGGTCGACCATCTCGTCGAAGAAGATCTCGCGATGCTCGATGGTGCGCTGCAGGGCTTGTTGCGGGGTGATGGGCATGTTCGTGCTCTTGTTTCTGGTTGCGGCAAATCCCTATTTCAGCGTATTTGCAGCCCAGTACGCTTGCTGTTCTTCGAGAATGGCCTTGGCGTGCCAATGGCTCTTCGTCTTCAGCGCGTCGAAAGCCATTATTTCTTCTTCAGACAATGGGCGCCACCCTAGCCCGCGACGATACCCTTGTGCGATGCCGAGCTCCAAAGGCAATTTTTCGAGCGCCGCCGCTTGGGCTTGCGCCAAAGACGCTCGATTCGCTCCGCCACCGGAAGTCGGGTTGGCAAGCTGCACGCCATCGTCCTCCCAATCGCATAACGGACAAATATCGTACGAGCAATAGCCGCGCTCTAATGTCTGGAAACCGCATGCTGGGCAAGGCAGAGAGGTCATCAGGACCGACTCGTTTGCCCGGTTGACGCGATCATCTCTCTAGGAAATTCTTCAGCAGCGCATGTCCATGCTCGGTCAGGATCGATTCCGGATGGAACTGCACGCCCTGCACCGGATGCTCGCGATGGCGCAGGCCCATGATCTCCTCCACCGAACCGTCATCGTTTTCGGTCCAGGCGGTGACTTCCAGGCAATCGGGCAGCGAATCCTTTTCGACGACCAGCGAGTGGTAGCGCGTCGCCTCATAGCCGTCGGGCAGGCCCGAGAACACGCCCTTGCCTTCGTGGCGGATCCGCGAGGTCTTGCCGTGCATGATCCTGCCGGCGCGGATCACCTTGCCGCCGTAAGCCTGGCCCAGGCTCTGGTGGCCCAGGCAAACGCCCAGGATCGGCGTGCGCGGGCCCAGTTCGCGCAGCACGTCCAGCGATACGCCGGCTTCGTTCGGCGTGCACGGGCCGGGCGAGATCACGATCCGCTCGGGCTCCAGCGCGGCGATCTGCGCCACCGACAGCTCGTCGTTGCGCACCACCTTCACCTCCGACCCCAGCGCCTGCAGGTACTGCACGAGGTTGTAGGTGAAGCTGTCGTAGTTGTCGATCATCAGCAGCACGGCGTGCAGCTCCGGCGGCCGTGCCGCATGCGGGGGGGAAGACCCAGCAATCTAGCGGCGGACGCAGCCCATGGCAACGCAAACGTAGGGTGGGCCTTGGCCCACCGTCGCCATTCTGCTATCGCGGCGCAAGCCCGTCGCAACCGATGCGGTGCGGCTTCGCCCGACGTTCGTCGGCGCAGGCGGGATGGCAATGGTGGGCCAAGGCCCACCCTACGCTTTTCGCAGGCCGATCCTGACTCTCAGGCCGGGCGCCGCGTCCAGCAACTCGATGTGGCCCTCGTGGCGCAGCACGATCGCGCGCACCAGGCTCAGCCCCAGCCCCGTGCCGGGAGAACCGCGATGGCTTTCCAGCCGGACGAAACGGTCCAGCACGCGCTCGCGTTCCGAGGCCGGGATGCCGGGCCCGCGGTCGGCGATGTCCAGAACCACCTGCCCCGCCTCGGCCCGCAGCGCGATTTCGACCTCGCTGTCGCCAGGCGCGAACTTGACCGCGTTGTCGACCAGGTTCACCAGCATCTGGAACAACTGGTCGGCGTCGCCGCGCACGCGTGCGGGCGTAGTCGCGTCGCGCAAGGCGATGCGGCGCTCGGCGGCGCTGGGCGCGTACAGCTCCAAGACATCGCGGACCAACGCTTGCAGCTCGACTTCCGGCGCATCCTGCAGCGGCGCTTGCGCTTCGATCCGCGCCAGGCGCAGCAACGCGCCGAACGATTGCAGCAACTGGTCGGTTTCGGCGATCGCGGCATCCAGCTCGGGCGCCGGCGCGGCGCGTTCGCGCAATTGGTCCAGGCGATTGCGCAAACGGGTCAGCGGCGTGCGCAAGTCGTGGGCGATGTGGTCGGTGGCATGGCGCACCCCGCCGAGCAAGGCTTCGATGCGGTCGAGCATGGCGTTGAAGCGTTGCGCGAGCCGATCGAAGGCGTCTCCGCTGCCGTCCAAACGCGCGCGCAGCGCCAATTCGCCCGCACCTACGCGCGCCGCGGTCAGATCCAGGCTGCGCAGGCGCCGCGACACGCCGCGCGCGGTCAGCCAGCCGATCAGCGCGCCCAGCGCCGCCGCCACCAACAGCGCGATCAGCGCGGTGCGCAGCATCATCGCCAAAAAGCCGTCCTGCGAACGCATCCGCAGGCCGGTCATCAAGGTTTCGCCATCCGCCAAAGGCTGCAATCTCGCCAGCACGCGGCCGCCATCGTGGACGTCGTCGAACACGATCCAGCGCGGTGCGTCGCCAAGGCGCAGCGCACTCGGCGCGGTGCCGATCGCGGCTCGGCCTTCCGCGCTGAGGAAAGCGTAGACCGCGTCGGGATCGTCGGGATGCGCGAGCCGCGCGCGCAATTCGTTCAGCAGCGCTTCGCGGCCGGAGCCGCGGTAGATGTCCATCAGCCCGGCCGCGTCGGCGCGCACCACTTCGCGCGCGTCGTCGGTCAACAAGGCCGACACCGCGTAATAGACGCCGGCGCCGAGCAGCGCGAAGGCGAGCAGGAACGACAGCGTCACCGCCAGCGCCAGGCGCGCGCTGGTGGAACGCGGACGCAAGAAGGCGATCCCGCGGCTCACGAACCCAGCCGGTAGCCGGCGCCGCGGACGGTATGCAGCAGCGGCGCGGCGAAGCCGTGGTCGATCTTCTGCCGCAAGCGGCTGATGTGGACGTCGATGACGTTGGTTTGCGGGTCGAAGTGGTAGTCCCACACCGCTTCCAGCAGCATCGTGCGGGTCACCACGCGCCCGGCCTGCCGCATCAGGTATTCGAGCAGGCGGTATTCGCGCGGCTGCAATTCGATGGCCTTGCCGGCGCGCGCGGCGCTGCGTTTGAGCAGGTCCAGTTCCAGGTCTTCGACCCGCAGCCTGGTCGGCTCCGTCGAAGCCGTCACGCCGCGTCGTGCCAAGCCGTCGAGCCGCGCGCTGAGTTCGGCGTAGGCGAAAGGCTTCACCAGATAATCGTCGGCGCCGGCGCGCAAGCCTTCGACGCGTTGTTCGACGTCGCCCAGCGCAGTGAGCAGCAAGGTCGGCACGCGATTGCCGGCGCCGCGCAGCGTTTTCAGCAGGGTCATGCCGTCCAGTTGCGGCAGCATGCGGTCTAGGACGATGGCGTCGTAAGGCTCGGTGGTCGCCAGGAACAGGCCGTCCTTGCCGTTGTCGGCGTGGTCGACCGCGTGGCCGTCCTCTTTCAGGCCCTTGGCGATGAACCCTGCGGTATGCGGGTCGTCTTCGACGAGCAGGATGCGCATGTCGGCTCCGGTCTCGGGCAAAGAATACCCCGCCGGCGCTGGGGGCGTCCGGCGGGGCGCGCCCGCAGGGAGGGACGGGCTCAAGCCTTCAACGACGGGGATTTCGGTTTTTCTTCAGGATCGACTTGCGTGCTGCGGATCAGCTCTTCTTCTCGGCCTTGGCGGCGTCCTGCTTGGCGTCGGTGGACCACTTCTCGCACTTGCCGATCTTGCTGCGCTGGACGCAATGCTTGGCGGCCTTCTTGGCGCCGGCGGCCGCCGGCTGCGGCGTGGCGGCGAACGCGCTGCTGGCGACCATGGCCAGGCCGAGCGCGATCAGGGTGTTGCGGATCTTCATGGCGGTGCTCCTTCGGAATCTGGGAATGGATGGGGCATTTCCCATCGCAAGAGCAGATTGCGCCGGGGCGCCGTGCCGCCAGCTTTCCGTCGGATTAAAAAAATTTAATGGGCAGGAGCGCGCTGCTTTTTTGTAGGAGCGGCTTTAGCCGCGAGCTCTTTCTCTCGAAATCATCGCGATGCCGCGATTTGAAGGAAAAGCTCGCGGCTAAAGCCGCTCCTACAAAAGATCAAAGGCCTTTCGCGGCTTCGGCCACGGCGCGGAACAAGGCCCTGCCTTTGTTCATCGTCTCTTCCCACTCCGCACCCGGATCGGAGTCGTAGACCACGCCGCCGCCAGCCTGCACGTACAAGCGGCCGTCCTGGATGACGGCGGTGCGGATCGCGATGGCGGTGTCGGCGTCGCCGTGCCAGCTGATGTAGCCGACGGCGCCGGAATAGACGTTGCGCTTCACCGGTTCCAGTTCGCGGATGATTTCCAGCGCGCGAATCTTGGGCGCGCCGCTGACGGTGCCGGCCGGGAACGTGGCGCGCAGCACGTCGGCGTAGCTCAAGCCGTCCTTCAGCTTGCCGGTGACCTCGCTGACGATGTGCATCACGTGGCTGTAGCGTTCGATCACGAACTGCTCGCCCACTTCCACCGTGCCTTTCTCCGCGATGCGGCCGACGTCGTTGCGGCCCAAGTCGATCAGCATCAGGTGTTCGGCGCGTTCTTTCGGATCGGCCAACAGTTCGGCTTCTAACGCCGTGTCCTCTTCCGCGTTCTTGCCACGGCGGCGGGTGCCGGCGATCGGACGCACGGTGACGATGCCCCGCCCCGCATCGTCGTGTTGCAACCGCGCCAGGATTTCCGGCGACGAGCCCACCACCTGCGTCCCGCCGACATCGATGAAATACATGTACGGGGACGGATTCAGCGCGCGCAGCGCGCGGTACACGTCCACCGGCCGCGCCTGGAACGGCACGCTCAGTCTTTGCGAAGGAACGACTTGGAAAATGTCGCCGGCGCGGATGTATTCCTGCGCCTTGCGCACCACATCCTCGTACTCGGCGCGGGTGAACGAGGACCGGAAATCGGTTTCGTCGATCGCCACCGGCACCAGCGTTTCCGGATAGCCGGCGCCGGCGTGGCGCAGGCGGTGGCTGAGTTCGTCCAAGCGCCGGTTCGCGCGCGCCCAGGCCTGCGGTTCGCGCGGGTCGGCGTGCACGATCAGGTACAGCCGGCCCTTGAGGTTGTCGAACACCGCGATCTCTTCGCTCAGCATCAGCAGGATGTCGGGCGTGCCGAGTTCATCGGGCTTGTCGCCGCCGGCCAGGCGCGGCTCGATGTATTGGATGCATTCGAAACCGAACCAGCCGACCAAGCCGCCGGCGAACACCGGCAGATTCTCCAAACGCGGCACCGAATGCTCAGCGCGCAGGCGTTCGACTTCGGCGAACGGATCTTCGACCTCGCGCGTTTCGACCAGTTCGCCCAACTCGGTGACGTACAGCGTGTGGCCGGCGAAGGCGTACACCCGCTTGGCCGGCAGGCCGATGATCGAATAGCGGCCGAAACGCTCGCCGCCTTCGACCGATTCGAACAGATAAGTGTGCGGGCCGTCGGCCAGTTTCAGATAGACCGACAGCGGCGTGTCCAGGTCGGACAGCACCTCGCGCACCACCGGGATGCGGGTATGGCCGTCAGCGGCGTACTGCTGGAATCGTTCTTGCGTGATCACGCGGGGTTTCCTTCGAAGACAGGGGGACGACGGACAAGACGGCGGCCGACGGCCACCATCGCCAACCCAGATCGGCGGAAACGGGGTACGGGTTCGCGTGGTTGGACATGGCGGCACTTTAGCGGGTTCCCGCAGAGCCGACGAGCCCCGCTGTTTCCCCCTTTGAAAAAGGGGGACTAAGGGGGATTTGCCGTTGATCTTGCTCTTGCAAGGAAGAGCAAAAGCAAATCCCCCTGTATCCCCCTTTTTCAAAGGAGGAAACGGCAAAAGCCGCCTCCGTTCGGGTTAGGCTGACGTGGAAAGCAGCGGACAGTCTTCGGGCAGATGCATTCGCAGCCTGTCGGCGCTGCATTCGATCTTGAACCTGCGCGATTCCACCGGCTCGCCATCCAGATTCAGCACGAAGGGCTCCTCGGCGGCGATTTCGACCCACGGCAGCTGCACCCGCACCGCCGCCTGGTCGAGCGCGGCGTGCTTGCCGTCCTTCAGCAGCGTTGCCAGCGTCGAGGCGACTTCGCCGGACAATTCCGGGATCACGGTTGCGTCGAGCAGGCCGTCGTCGATGTGGGCGTCCGGACACAGCGCCTGGCCGCCGCCCGCCTGGCGGCCGTTGCCTACCCCCAAGGCGATGAAGCCGCCTTGCCACGAGAAATCCGGACCGGCGATACGCGCGGCGATCGGTTCGATCCGGCCGAGCTTGGACAAGCCGGTGATCAGATAGGCCAAGCCGCCGAGCAGTTTTTTCATGCCCTCGTGCGTTTCCACCGTCACCTGCGTGCCGAAGCCGCCGCTGGCCAAGTTCGCCGCCCAATGGACGGCGCCGTTCGCTTCCAGCTTCAGCAGGTCGATCGGGTTCGCCGGACGCGTTTCGATCAACTCCAAGGCCGGCAACGGCTCGGCGGGGATGCCGGCCGCCGCCGCGAAATCGTTGGCGGTGCCCATTGGCACCAGACCCAGCGTCGGTAGGTCGTTCGAGGTTTCATCGCGATGCGCGAGCGTGGTCGCCACTTCGCTCAAGGTGCCGTCGCCGCCGGCCGCGATCACCGTGTCGACGCCGTCGGCGATGGCTTCGGCCACATAGCGTTCGGCGTCGCCGCCTTCCCAGGTCACGCGCACGTCCAGCGCGATGCCGCGTTCGCGCATCGCGGCCACGGCCTCGCGCAGCGGCTCGTCGCCGGCGGATTTGCCGTTGAGGATCAGTCGCCAACGCATCGAAGCCATGCCTATCGCCTTATGGTCCCAAGACGCGAGGCTAGCAATGGGCGACGGAACGATTGTGAAGCCCGATTTGTCACGCGCCCGTCACTTGCCGTCCGGAGAATGGAAGGCCATAGCAAGGACGAAAGGCGGAGGCGGGATTGCCTCCAATATCCCCAAGGCCGCTGCCCCGCAGCGGCCTTTTTCGTCAGCGCGCTCCGGCGACGGCGGCTTTCATGCCGCCGACGATGCCCGCGTAGTCGGAATGGCCGAAGATCGCCGAACCGGCGACGAAGGTATCCGCGCCCGCAGCGGCGATCTGCGCGATGTTGTCGAGTTTCACGCCGCCATCGATCTCCAGCCGGATCGGCTTGCCGATCTTGTCGATCATGCTGCGCACTCTTTTGAGCTTGTCCAGCGCGGAAGGAATGAAGGACTGCCCGCCGAAACCGGGATTGACCGACATCAGCAGCACCAGGTCCAGGTCTTCCAGCACGTAATCCAGCACTTCCACCGGCGTCGCCGGATTCAGCACCAGGCCCGCCTGGCAGCCCAGCGATTTGATCAGCTGGATCGTGCGGTGCACGTGCGCGCTGGCTTCGGGATGGAAGCTGATCACGCTCGCGCCGGCCTTGGCGAAATCGGGCACGATCCTGTCCACCGGCTGCACCATCAGATGCACGTCGATCGGCGCGGTCACGCCATGCTTGCGCAGCGCTTCGCAGACCAGCGGGCCGATGGTGAGGTTGGGCACGTAATGGTTGTCCATCACGTCGAAATGCACCCAGTCGGCGCCGGCGGCGAGGACGTTGTCGACTTCTTCGCCCAGTTTGGCGAAGTTGGCGGACAGGATCGACGGGGCGATGACGGTCGGTTGCATGGGCGCCGGATGCTCGCGAGTTGTGGGAGGGGCTTCAGCCCCGACATGATGCCTGTCGGGGCTGAAGCCCCTCCCGCATAGTCTACCGCCGCTTGCGCAGCACCTTGATCCGGTCGTAGGCCGCGTTGATCTCGCGCGCCTTCTTCTCGGCCTGCTCGCGCAATTCGGGCGCCAGGCCGCCGGTACGGTCCGGGTGGTATTGCGAAATCAGGCGCCGGTAGGCCTGGTCGATCTCGGCGTCGCTGGCCTCGCTGGTCAGGTCGAACACGCGGTAGGGGTTGTCGCGCGGACTCTTGAACCAGTCGATGTCCAGGGCGTGCCCGATCAGCAGCCCGACCAGACCGCCGGCCGGATGCCGCATCAGCAGCCACCCCGCCACGAAACCCAGCAATTTGCCGTACCAGCGCATGGACGCATTCTAGCCCGTGGACATCGTTACAATGACGCCCCGTAGCGAGCTCCCCGGACGATGGCGACGACTCTGCTTTCCGCCGAACTCCCCGGCCTCACGCTGCGCCACCGCGGCAAGGTGCGCGACGTGTTCGACCTGGGCAACGACACGCTGCTGATGGTGGCCACCGACCGGCTCAGCGCCTTCGACGTGGTCCTGCCCGATCCGATCCCGGGCAAGGGCGAGATGCTGTGCCAGATCAGCAATTTCTGGTTCGGCGAAACCGCGCATCTGCTGCCCAACCATTTGACCGGCGTCGACGTCGCTTCGGTATTGCCTGAAGGCGTCGACCCCGCGCTGTACGCGCAGCGTTCGGTGGTGACCAAGAAACTCAAGCCGGTGCCGGTGGAAGCGATCGCGCGCGGCTATCTGATCGGCAGCGGCTGGAAGGATTACCAGCGCACCGGACGGGTCAGCGGCATCGCCCTGCCCGACGGCCTGCGCCAGGCGGAAAAATTGCCGCAGCCGATCTTTACGCCCTCGACCAAGGCCGCGGTGGGCGATCACGACGAGAACATCGATTTCGACACCATGGTGCGCAGCGTCGGCGCAGAACTCGCCGAACAAGTGCGCGACGCGACGCTGCGCCTGTACCAGTTCGCCGCCGACTACGCCGCGCAGCGCGGCATCCTGTTGGCCGACACCAAGTTCGAATTCGGCACCGACGCCGACGGCCGCCTGTACGTGATGGACGAAATGCTGACCCCGGATTCCTCTCGCTACTGGCCGGCCGACGAATACGAAGTCGGCACCAGCCCGCCGAGCTACGACAAGCAGTTCGTGCGCGACTATCTGGAAACCCTGGGCTGGGACAAGACGCCGCCCGGGCCGCGGCTGCCGGCGGAAGTGATCGAACGCACCCGCGCCAAGTACGCCGAAGCGTTGCAGAAGTTGGCCGGCATCAGCATCGACTGACCGCTTCGGCTTTTCGTAGGAGCGGCTTTAGCCGCGAGCTTTTTCCTCAAATCGCGACATCGCGACGATTTCGGAGAAAAGCTCGCGGCTAAAGCCGCTCCTACAAAGGGCGACGCGCCCTGACTATTGACTGCATACGGCACCGTCCGGCGTTATGCTTACCCCCTGACCCGCCGGAGGCTCCGCCATGCACGCCCAGGCCGATTCCCATCCCACGCCGATCCACCGCTGGTTCGACAAATACGCCGAAGACCACCGCAATCCGACCAACCAGATGATCCACGTGTTCGCCGTGCCGGCGATCCTGTGGACCATCGTCGCCCTGCTGTGGTGCATCCCCTCGCCCGGCACCTGGTTCCGGCCCGGTTTCTGGGCTGCGCTGACCATGTTCGCCGCCTGGATGTTCTACTACCGCTCCTCGCGCACGCTCGGCTTCGGCATGCTGGCGGTGTTCGTGGTCATGGCCTGGTTCACGCGCTGGCTGCACAACAGTTACGGCACCCAGGCCTTGCTGATCGCGGCCATCGTCGTGTTCGTCGTGGCCTGGATCGCGCAGTTCGTCGGCCACAAGATCGAAGGGCGCAAACCCAGCTTCCTGACCGACATCACCTTCCTGCTGATCGGGCCTGCCTGGGTGGTGGCCAAGCTGTACAACAAGCTCGGCTGGAAGTACTGAACCCCGCTTTCCGCTTTTCGTAGGTGCGAATTCATTCGCACGCTCTTGCGGGTAGAGCGTGCGAATGAATTCGCACCTACGAAAGCAAACGCCATAGGACCGCATGTCTTCCCGCGATCTTTTCTACCTGCTGGTCATCTGCGTCGCCTGGGCCGGCAGCTTCCTCGCCTCAGGCTACGGCCTGCAGCAAATCCCGCCGATGATGTTCGCCGCATTGCGGCTTGGACTGCTGGCGCTGGTGCTGATTCCCTTCATGAAACGCCCGCCGGCGGGGCAATGGCCGCTGCTGCTGGCGCTGGGGCTGTGCAACGGCACGCTGAATTTCGCGCTGAGCCTGTGGTCGATCCGCTTGGCCGGCGATCTGTCCTCGCCGGCGATCATTCAGCAATGCTACGTGCCGATGTCCGCGCTGCTGGCCTGGCTGCTGTTGGGCGAAAAATTCGGCTGGCGCTCGGCGTTGGCGATCGCGGTCAGCTTCGCCGGCGTGCTGGTGCTGGGTTTCGATCCGATCGTGCTCGACCGGCCGTTGTCGCTGGCCTTGATGCTCGGCTCGGGCTTCGTGCTGGCGCTGGGCACGATCGTTACGCGCAAGTTGCGCGGGCTGGATGCGATCAGCGCGCAAGGCTGGACCGCGGCGATCGGCGTGCTGCCGCTGCTGTTCGCAAGCTTGCTTTTCGAGCCCGGCGCGGCGACCGCGGTCGTCCGCGCCGACGCTTGGGCCTGGGTCAGCGTGGCGTATGCGGCGCTGGTTTCCTCGCTGCTCGGCTACGGTCTGTACTACGTGCTGGTGCAACGCCACCCGGTTGCGCAGATCACGCCGTATCTGCTGTTGTCGCCAGTGCTGGCGGTGGGATTGGGCATCGCCTTCTGGGGCGACCGGCCGGGGCCGAAGTTGCTGATCGGCGGCGCGATGGTGCTGGGCGGCGTACTGCTGATCGCGCTGCGCACGCGCGCCAAGGCGCGCACGCCGGCGCCGGCCAAGGAGATCTAGGCTGCGGGGAAGTCCCGGGTATCGCTTCGCTCCACCCGGGCTACGGTTCGCGGGAGGCGAACATCTGCGCCGTCGGCCGGAACGGGCGCGGCGCGTAGCCGAAGTCGCGTTGCGCCGGGCCGGCGTCGAAAGCCAGATCGCTGCGCATGCGCGCCACCGCGGCTTCGCCGAAGCCGCGCGCATGCCCGGCGGCGTGCGCCGCAGCCAGCAACAGGTTGAACAAGGGCGACGGCAGCTCGTACAAGCGCGGCGGCGGCCTCAGCACGGCGAGCATCCGCCGCACCATCTCCCGATACGTCAAGGTTTCGCCGCCGGGCAATGCGTATGCCTGTCCGTGCGTGATCGGCACGTCGACCGCTGCGAAAGCCGCGGCCGCCAGATCGTCGACGTGCACCGGCTGGCGCAGGCCGACTGCGCCGCGCGGCAAGGCGAAACGTCCGAACCGTTGCGCCGTATGCGCGATCCGGCTGAGCGTCATGTCGCGCCCGGCGCCGTAGACCAAGGTCGGACGCAACACGCTCGCGCCAGCGCCGCGCGCTTGCGCCGTATCGAAGAGCAAGCGTTCGGCTTCACGCAGGCGCGCGGCGGTCTCGCGTTCGGCCGGGTCCGAGGAACCGCGCTTGACCTCGACGCTGGTGGAGCCGAACGCGACCACGCGCGGGGTTTCCAGCGATGTCCGCGCATACCATTGCGAGAACAGATCCAGCGGTCCGCAACTGAACACCGCGTCCGCATGGCGCGGCAGGCCGGGCGTATCGCTCAAGTCGCCTTTGAGCCATTGCAGGCCGGGCTGGTCGGAACGCGCATCGCGCGACACCGCGATCACCCGCCAACCGTCGTCGTGCAGCAGATCCAGCAGAGGCAGTCCGATCTGTCCGCTGCCGCCGAAAACCAGCGCCGTGCGCATCAGCCGCCCTGCGGCCGCATCGCGGCGCGCAGCCAAACCAGGCCGACCACCGCGGCGATCAGCGAAGCGGCCAGCACGCCGACCACGCTTTCGGTATAGCGCAGCGCGTCGTTCGCGAACGCCAGCGAAGCGATGAAAAGGCTCATGGTGAAGCCGATGCCGCACAGCAATCCCAGCCCGATCATCGCGCCCAGTCCCATGCCGTCCGGGAAACGCGCCAAACCCAGTCCGCGCATCGCCAACGCGGCAGCGACGATGCCCAGCGGCTTGCCCAGCACCAGGCCCAGCGCGATGCCCAGCGGCAGCGGCGACAGCAGATCGTCCAAGCCGATTCCGCCCAGCGCCAGCCCGGCGTTGGCGAAAGCGAAGATCGGCAGGATGCCGAACGCGACCCAGGGATGCAGCGCATGTTCCAGATGCTCGAGCGGCGAATGCTCGACCTCGTCGTCGATCCGGTTGCGCGGATCCACGTGCGGAATCATCAACCCCGTAGCGACACCGGCCAAGGTCGCGTGCACGCCGGACTTCAGCACGCACACCCATAGCACCGCGCCCAGCAACAGATACGGCGTCAACGCCTTCACTCCGCGCCGGTTCAAGATCCACATCGCGAACAGCGCGACCGCGGCGCAAGCCAGCGCAACCAGCGACAGGCCGTGCGAATAGAAGATCGCGATGATCAGGATCGCGATCAGGTCGTCGACCACCGCGATCGTCGACAGCAGCAGCTTCATCCCCAGCGGCACGCGCGAACCGAGCAGGGCCAGGATGCCGAGCGCGAAGGCGATGTCGGTGGCGGTCGGCACCGCCCAGCCGCGCATCGATTCGGCCTGGCCCTGGTTGAGCCACCAGAAGATCGCCGCAGGCACGATCACGCCGGCCGCCGCGCACACCATCGGCAGGATCAACTGATCGCGGCTGGACAGCTGTCCGCTCAGCGTTTCGCGCTTGATCTCCAGCGCGACCAGCAGGAAGAACACCGCCATCAGGCCGTCGTTGATCCACAGCAGCAGCGGTTTGGCGATTTCGAAGCCGCCGGCGCGCACTTCCACCGGCATGTCCTGGAACGCGAGATAGAGGGGCTGCAACGGCGAATTGGCGCAAATCAGCGCCAGCAGCGCGGCACCGATCAGGAGGATGCCGCCGGCCGCTTCCAGCCGGAAGAATTCGCTCAGCGCATGGACGGCGCGCTTGGGCAAGGTGCGAACGGTGCGCGGAATCGGCGGCGGTGCGGCGGACATGGCTGGCATTGTAGCCGCCGCCTCAGCCGGTCAAGCGCGAAGGCTGATCCAGATTTCGAACGCCAGCCAAGCGAGGAAGGCGACGAACAATATCCTTCCCTCCTTGACGCTGATCCGCAGATCGCCGCGCAGCATCGGATACAGGGCCACGGCGAATGCCAGCGCCGCCGGCAATTCGAAACGCACGAACGACGCGGGCAGCGCCAGTTCGCCGGTGCCGGAAATCGCTGCCATGCCGCCCACGATCAGCAGCAGGTTGAACAAGCTGGAGCCGATCACGTGTCCGGCGACCATGCCGCCATGGCCGCGCCGCGCGGCGGCAGCGGCGGCCGCCACTTCGGGCAGTGCGGTGCCGATCGCGACCACCAGCAGGCCGGTCAGCATCGGTTCCATACCCAGCGCCAGGCCGAGCGTCGGCGCATGTTCGACCACGAAGCGCGCGCCGAAGAACAACAGCACCGCCGCGATCGCGAAGCGCACCAGATTCAGCCCCAGGTTGTCGCTGGTGCGGGTGAAGGCGGCGATCGCATCCTGCACCTCCGGCGCCTCGCGGCGCGTGCGCACCAGCGCGAAGGCCAGCACGGCGACGAAGGCGAGCACCAGAATCAAGCCTTCCCAGCGGTTGATCGCGCCATCCAAGCCGAAAGCGATGACGGCGACGCTGCCCGCGATGAAGCACAGCAACAACGGCGCCAACGCGCGCCACCCCACCAGCAGCGGCGCCGCCATCGCGGCCAAGCCGAGGGTCAGGCCGAAATTGACCACGTTGCTGCCGACGGCATTGCCCAGCGCGAGCGCGCTGTCGCCGGTCCAGACCGCACGCGCATTCACGGCCAACTCCGGCAACGAAGTGCCGAAGGCCACCAGCAGCAGGCCCGCCACGAAGGGCGAGGCGCCCAGGCGCTGGGCTAATCCCGAAGCGCCCTTGACGATGGAATCGCCGCCAAGCGCCAGCAGGACCAGGCCCAACACGAAAAACGCCAGAGCTTCTGCCATCGCCGTTTCCTCCCCAGGTCGGTCGGGCCGATTCTATGCCATTCGCCGCAGCCGGGTCGGCCGCGGCTTTGTAGAGTCGAGCCTTGCTCGACTGCTCTTGCCTTTCTCGCGCGCGCAGGACAAGCAGTCGAGCAAGGCTCGACTCTACGAAAAGGCCTACGAACAGCCTTCGACGTAGTCGACTTGCGGCGGCACGCCCACGTGCCAGGACGTGATCTTGCCGGCGACGTCGGTCTCGAACACGATCGCGCTGGCGCCGTCGTTGGATTTGATCCGCAGATTCTTGCCGCCTTCGACGTACTTGTCCGGCCGTTCTTCCACGCGGCCGGCATAAGCGGTCTTGATGTCGTCGATGCTCATGCCCACCTGGCCGCCGCCGGGCGCGACGTCGGCGACCGTCTCCACGTCGTAGCGCACGAACTTGCCGTTCTCGAACATCAGCGCCGGCCAACCGGCGCCGTCGGTCTGCTTGGGGCGCAGGTAGTAGCACGCGTTCGGATCGTCCGACTTGCCTTCCAACTCGCCGTCCCAACCGCGCTTGACCTGTTCCACGCTCATGCCGAAACGTGCTTGGCCGTAACCCTCGTAGGTGCCCGGCACCGGCGCGGGCATGGCCGTGGCGGGCGGCGCGGTGGCGGGCGGCACGTCTTCGGCCGGCTGGTCCAACTCCGGAGCCTGCTGCTGCGCCGGCGCGGCATCACTTTGCGGCTTGCGTTCGGCATCGCAGGCCGACAGCGCCAAGACCAATAAGCCCGGGACGAAAAGGGATCGCTTCATCTCGTTCGCTCCGAAATCGGTTCGGCGACAGCCTAAGCCAGACGGGTGAACGGATCGCGAAAGCAGGATTCGTGCCACTGTCATAACAGCTTCATGCGCCGGCTTTAGCGTCGCCGCCTCATGAGTGCCGCGGCCATGCACCCTCTCAAGACCGAAAAAGCGCACAGCGCCTTGCGCGACCGTCCTGCGGACGTGAGCGTGCTCGAGCGCCGGATTTTGATCCTCAGCGATGGCCGCCGTGGCGACGAGGAAATCGCCGATCTGCTCGGTGCGCAGACGCGCGATGCGCTGGCGCGACTGCTGCGCGACGGCTACCTGCTCGATCGCGACGCGGCCCCGGTCATGCCCGCCGCCGCCTTCGTCGCGCCGCCTGCCGTGGAAGAGAGACACGAGTCGCCGGGCGCAGCGCCCGCATCCTCGCGCCGCTCCATCGCCGCCGCGAAGATGTACATCATCGACATGCTGCAATTGCAACGCGGCCCGGAAGCGGCGGCGATCGCCTCTGCCGTGCGCGCCTGCCGCGACCCGGACGAACTGGCGGCGCACATGCTGCGCGCGCTGCGCTTCATCCACGGCGTCGCCAATTCCAGCCTGAGCCGGCGCGTCGCCGACCGCTTGGCCGAGATCATGCCCGAGCAGTACCTGCCGGAACTGGACGTGTTCCGCGACGCATTGTTCGGTGACCGCTCAGCAGCCGCGTAACGGCTTTTCGTAGGTGCGAATTCATTCGCACGCTTTCCATTCAGAGCGTGCGAATGAATTCGCACCTACAAAATCAGGCCGGCGGGGAAAAATGCTTGCGCAGGCCGGCCCAGCACTGCTGGTAGTCGCGCTGCCGATGCGCCGCATCCAAGGCTTGCCGCGTCGGACTGATCACCGCGCGCGTTTCGAACATGAAGGCCATGGTGTCGCCGATCACGTCAGGCTTGGCCAAGTCGGCGTTGGACGCCTTCTCGAACGTAGCCGCATCCGGCCCGTGCCCGCTCATGCAGTTGTGCAGGCTGGCGCCGCCGGGCGCGAAGCCTTCCGCCTTGGCGTCGTAGGCGCCGTGCACCAGGCCCATGAACTCGCTGGCCACGTTGCGGTGGAACCACGGCGGCCGGAAGGTGTGCTGCGCCACCAGCCAGCGCGGCGGGAAGATCACGAAATCCATGTTCGCCGTGCCGCGCGTATCGCTGGGCGAAGTGAGCACGGTGAAGATGCTCGGATCGGGATGGTCGAAGCTGATCGAACCGATGGTGTTGAATCGGCGCAGATCGTATTTGTAAGGCGCGTAGTTGCCATGCCAGCCGACCACGTCCAGCGGCGAATGGCCGATCTTGGCGCGCCACAGGTTGCCTTGGAATTTGGCGATCAGTTCGAAGTCGCCTTCCAAGTCTTCGTAAGCCGCTTCCGGCGCCAGGAAATCGCGCGGATTGGCCAAGCCGTTCGAGCCGATCGGGCCCAAGTCGGGCAGCCGCAGTTGCGCGCCGAAGTTCTCGCAGACGTAGCCGCGCGCTTCGCCGTCGATCAACTCGACCTTGAAACGCACGCCGCGCGGAATCACTGCGATCTCCTGCGGCGCCACGTCCAGCACGCCCAGCTCGGTCGCGATGCGCAGCGCGCCGTGCTGGGGCACGATCAGCAGCTCGCCGTCGGCGTCGTAGAAATAACGCCCCTCCATCGAACGGTTGGCGGCGTACAGATGGATACCCACGCCGTGCTGCGCAGCCGGATAGCCGTTGCCGGCCATGGTGTACAAACCGTCGACAAAATCGACCGGGGTGTCCGGCATCGGCAGCGGATTCCAGCGCAACTGGTCCGGCGGCACCGGCTCGTGCCCGAACAGGTTATGGAAGCGCGGCTGTTCGAACGCTTCGAAAGTGCCGTGCATCGCCGCCGGGCGGATCCGGTACAGCCAGCTGCGCCGGTTCTCGCCGCGCGGCGCGGTGAACGCGGTGCCGGACAACTGTTCGGCGTACAAGCCGTGCGCGACTTTCTGCGGCGAATTCTGGCCTTGCGGCAAAGTGCCCGGCACGGCCTCGGTGGCGAATTCGTTGCCGAAGCCGCTCATGTAGCCGGCTGGACGCAAACCGGCGGCGTCGCGGTTGGGCAGGTTGATCACGTTGTCGTCGGTGGCGGTGTTCATAGGCATTCCCGTAGGGTGGGCCTTGGCCCACCGCTGCTCCGCTGGATGTTCGCCGCGAACGTCAAGTTCGCGACGGTGGGCCAAGGCCCACCCTACAGCACGCCGCGCTTCATCTGGTCGCGCTCGATGCTCTCAAACAATGCCTGGAAATTGCCTTCGCCGAAGCCTTCGTTGCCCTTGCGCTGGATGATCTCGAAGAAGATCGGGCCGATCGCGTTCTGGGTGAAGATCTGCAACAGCTTGCGCTGGTGCGTTTCCGGGTCGGCATCGATCAGGATCTTGTTCTTCGCCAGCCGCGGCACGTCTTCGCCATGGTTCGGCACGCGCTGGTCGATCACCTCGAAATACGTGTCCGGCGTGTCCAGGAACTCGACGCCGGCGCCGCGCATCGCTTCCACCGTGGCGTAGATGTCGTCGGTGAAGCAGGCGATGTGCTGGATGCCCTCGCCCTTGTACGCGTCCAGGTATTCGTTGATCTGCGACTTCGGATCGCTGGATTCGTTCAGCGGGATGCGGACGATGCCGTCCGGCGCGGTCATGGCCTTGGACACCAGGCCGGTCTTGGCGCCCTTGATGTCGAAGTACCGGATCTCGCGGAAGTTGAACAGGCGCTCGTAGTAGTCCGACCACTTCTGCATGTTGCCGAAGTACAGGTTGTGGGTCAGATGGTCGATGAACGTCAGGCCGAAACCGCGCGGATCCTGCACCGCGCCCTGCACCGGCAGATAGTCTTCGTACACGCTGCCGTTGCCGCCGTAGCGGTCGATCAGGTACAGCATGCAGTCGCCGATGCCCTTCACCACCGGCGCGTCCACCGCCTTGGTGCCTTCCTTGACGTCGATCGCCTCGCCGCCGTTGCTCAGCACCGCGTCGAACACTTCGCCGCCCGGCTTCTTGAAGCGGATCGCGAAACCGCAGGCGCTAGGGCCGTGCGTATTGGCGAAATCGGCGGCGAAAGAATGCGGATCTTCGTTGACCAGGAAATTGACGCCGCCCTGGCGGTACACGGTGATCGGCCGCGACTTGTGGCGCAGCACCGCGCTGAAGCCCATCTTGCGGAAATAGTCGTGCAGCAGCTCGCCCTGGCCTTCGGGCGCGGCGAATTCGACGAACTCGAAGCCGTCGATCCCCATCGGGTTTTCGAAGGTGGTGACCTGCATGCCCAGATTCGGCTGGGCGGCCGTCTGCGGTTGCGCGTTCATGAGAGACTCCTGCGTGTTGCGGCGCGGCTTGCGAAATCCGTGCCAGCGTTATAGTTTCAATTGAAACCATTTGCAAGGCGCATCGCAGCAATGACGGACCACCCTGCCGAATCGCCCCGCCCGGGCCACGACCGGGCCGCCGAACCCTTGGGCGCCGGTGCCGGCCATGCCGTGCTGGAACTGGAGCGCTTCCTGCCCTATCGCCTGTCGGTGCTCTCGAACCGGGCCAGCGGCATGATCGCCCGCATCTACACCGAGCGTTTCGCCCTGGGCGTCACCGAATGGCGGGTGATGGCCGTGCTCGGCCGCTATCCGGATCTTTCGGCCAACGAAGTGGCCCAGCGCACGGCGATGGACAAGGTGGCGGTCAGCCGCGCGGTGGCGCGCCTGATCGAAGCCGGCCGGCTGCAGCGCGACACCCATGGCGACGACCGCCGGCGTTCGGTGCTGCGCCTGTCCGAAGGCGGCTACAGGATCTACGACGAAGTCGCGCCGCTTGCGCTGGCCTTCGAACGGCGCCTGCTTGGCGACATGAGCGACGAAGAGCGGGCGATGCTGTTCCGGTTGCTGGATCGCCTGGACGAGTTGGAATTCCGCGTCGAGCACGAAGATTCGGTGTGATGCCCGGCTTTGTGGGAGCGGCTTCTGTGGGAGCGGCTTCAGCCGCGAGCTTTGTCGGTCAGCAGCTGGCCTGAAAAGCTCGCGGCTGAAGCCGCTCCCACAAAAGCTCAAGAACGCGCCGGCGCCCAGCGCTTCAGAAAGGCCAGGAACTTGTCGCGGTCGTAGCCCTTGCCTTCTTCCAGCGCGCCGGTGAACTGCGAATGCAGCAGCTTGCCGTCGGCGTCCAGCACGAACAGGTGCGGATAGCCTTTCGCTTTCGGAAATTGCGACAGGAACGAGATGTTTTCGTTCTCTTCGCTGTAATTCACTTTCATCCACACGAAGTGCGCGTCGCGGAAGGCGCGCACCGACGGGTCGCTGTCGACGAAGGCGTCCAGGCGCTGGCACCAGGCGCACCAGTCGCCGCCGACGTCCAGCACGATGCGCTTGCCTTCGCGTTGCGCGGCCAAAGTGGCGGTGCGCAGGTCGTCGGCGGGATCGCGCTGCGGATCGAAATCGGCCGCCAGCACGGTTTCGGCCTGGACGACGGTCGCCGGCAGGCTCGCCGCCGGCGCCGCGCTCTGTGCGGATTTCTTTTCGGAATCGCAGCCGGCGGCCAGCGCCAGCCCCAGAATCAGCGGCGTCCAGCGGACGCCGCGCGCCGTGTTTTTCATTTTCTCATCGCAATGTCATTTCACGCCGTGCATCAGCTTGCTGATCAGCGGCGAAACCAGGAACAACAGCGCGCCAGCGCCGACCAGCGCCCAGAAGCCGAAGGTGTAACCGGCATGCGCCGACTGCACCGTCATGCCGGTCTCGCCGCTGACCGCGCCGGCGAAAATGCCCGACAAGTTGTTGCCGATGCCGGTCGACAGGAACCAACCGCCCATGCCGAAACCGACCAGGCGGATCGGCGCCAACTTGGTGACCATGGACAGGCCGATCGGCGACAAGCACAACTCACCAATGGACTGTATGACGTACACCATGAACAGAGTCCAGAACGGGATCTTGCCGACCGCATTCACCATTCCCGACAGCGCCACCATCAGCAGCAGGAAAGCCAGGCCGTTGAAGATCAGGCCCAGGCTGAATTTGCGCGAAATCGAAGGTTCCCGATTGCGGCGCCCCATCCAGATCCAGATCGCCGCGATCACCGGCGCGAAGGCGATGATCGCCAGCGAATTGACCGACTGGAACCAGGCGTTCGGGAACACGAAGCCGCCGGCGCCGAACAGGTCGCGGTCGACGATCTTGTCGGCGAGGAAGGTGAACGAGCTGCCCGCCTGCTCGAAGAACATCCAGAACAGCACGTTGAAGGCGAAGATGATCAGCATCGCGATCGCTTTGTCGCGCTGCACCTTGCCTTCGCGGATGCCTTCGACCAGCAGCAGCGCGCACAGGATCACGAACATCGGCAGCAGCACGTACCACTGCAGCGCGCGCGCATCCATCGAAAGCAGGAAATACACCGCGGGAATCGCGGCCAGCGCGCCGATGAACACGTACAAGACCTTCTGCTTGCCGCCATCGCCTTGCGGCGGGCGACCGATGCCCTGCAGCTGGCGGCGTCCGAACCAGAACCAGATCAGGCTCAGCACCATGCCGACGCCAGAAGCGATGAACACGTATTTGTAGGCCGGCATGGCCTGGGTGCCGAACACCTGTTCGGCCAGGATGCCGGTCAGGATCGGCGCCAGGAATCCGCCCAGGTTGATGCCCATGTAGAAGATGGTGAAGCCGGCGTCGCGGCGGCTGTCGCCAACGCCGTACAGCTTGCCCACCATCGTCGAGATGTTCGGCTTGAACAGGCCGTTGCCGCAGATGATGGTGGCCAGGCCGAACTTGAAGATCTGCGGATCCGGCATCGAGATCATGAACAGGCCGGCCGCCATGATCACCGCGCCCAGCAGGATCGAGCGCTGATAGCCCAGGATGCGGTCGGCGACGTAGCCGCCGAAGATGGCCGCGGCGTACACCAGCGCCAGGTAGGCGCCGTAGATGCGGTTGGACGGCGCTTCGCCCGCGGCATCGCCGCCATGGAACTGCGCCACCATGTAGAGCACCAGCGCCCAGCGGATGCCGTAGAACGCGAAGCGTTCCCAGAATTCCGTCATGAACAGCATCCACAAGGGCTTGGGATGCCCCAAACGCTGGTCGAACGTGGGCGGCTCGGAGCCGGCGCCGGCAGGCGCTGCGAGCGGCGGACCCGCCGGTTCGGCGGCGTTCGGGACGTTGGCGCTCATGTGGATTTTCCCCTGTGGCGATTGCGGACGGCGGCAAGGTGTAACCGTCGCGAGGGGATACGTCAAACCCCATTGGCTGCGTGAATGGGCCAATCATTCATGCTGCAATGCAGCAGTGTGATGCGGTTTGCAGTTGAGGAATGCGTGATTTAGGCGTCGCTGGCGGCAACCCAAATCGCGACAATCTCTTTCGACTAGTCAGCGCTGATCGCCCGCCGCAGCAACCGCGGAAACTCCGGATGCGCCGCTTCCAATCTGCCTGCCGCATCGTCGAGCGAACACCAGCGCAACTCGTCGTGCTCCTGCGGCTGCAGATTGCGCGGCTCGCCGGACCAGTCCGTCACCGCGTACAACCGCAATCGCCAGGGATCGGGCGCCTCGCCGGAAATTTCGCCGAGCGGCCGCATCCGCACCGGCACGATGCCGAGCTCTTCCCGAAGTTCGCGCATCAACGCGGCTTGCGCGTTCTCGCCGGCTTCGATGTGCCCGCCGAACACATCCCAAGCGCCCGGCAGCCAGGCGCGATCCGCGGAACGGCGCCCCAGCAGCAACTCTTCGCCGCGCACGAGCACCGCGCCGACACAATCGTGCACGGCTACTTCGGCTCCTGCGCGCCCGAATAGCCGCCGCCGATCAGCGTGCGCACTTCGAACAATTCCGGGAAGAAGGTCAATTCCAGCGCCTGCTTCAGGAAACCGACGCCGGACGATCCGCCGGTGCCGCGCTTGAAACCGATGATCCGCATCACCGTGCGCATATGGCGGAAGCGCCACAGCTGGAATTGCGATTCAAGGTCGACCAGGTCTTCCAGCAGATGGTATTCATCCCAATGCGCCTTGGTGTTCTCGTAGATCTTCTCGAACACCTTCAGCAGGCGCGGATCGGACACATGCGGCTTGGACCAGTCGCGTTGCAGATGGTCAGCCGGAACTTCATGGCCGCGGCGCGCGAGGAAGCGCAGCGTTTCGTCGTAAAGGCTCGGCGATTCCAGTGCCTCGCGCAAAGTACGCGAGCCTTCCTCGTCGTGCGCGAACACCTTCAGCATCGCCGCGTTCTTGTTGCCCAGCAGGAATTCCATCGTGCGGTATTGCAACGACTGGAACCCGGACGAAGGCCCCAGCAATTCGCGGAACTCCATGTACTCGGACGGCGTCAGCGTTTCCAGCACCGCCCACATCTCGGTGAGCTGGCGCAGCACTTGCTTGCAGCGGGCGAAGATTTTCTGGCAGCGGTCCAACCGGTCGGCGCGCAGGTCGGCGATCGCCGCGCGCAGTTCGTGGACCATCAGCTTGATCCACAGTTCGGCGACCTGGTGCTGGACGATGAACAGCAGCTCGTCGTGATGCGGCGGATCGGACAGCGGCTGCTGGGCCGACAGCAGCCGGTCCAAGCGCAGGTAGCCGCCGTAAGTCATCCGCCCGGACAGGTCGGTGTGGATGCCTTCTTCCAGCGGGCGCTGGTTGTCTTCGATGCTCATGTCGGGCCTGCTGCAATGCGGCAAACAGGGTAACCGATCGCGTCACCGGGATGTCATGCCGCGGCACGAGGATTGCGGCACAATCGACCGGCCGTCGGCCCCCGCCGCGGCCACTTTCGGGGACCCATCGATGAACGGAATCGCGCGCCGCCTGGCGCTTGCCCTACTGCTTTCCTGCGGCTTCGGCGCCGCGCATGCGCAATGCATCAACCTGAGCGCGGTCGATACCGCCAACACCCAGAATTTCGACGCCCTCGCCAACAGCGGTACCGCCAATCCGCTGAGCCTCGCCGGCTGGTCGATGACCGAAAGCGGCGGCGGCGGACGCGACAACGAGCAATACGCCGCCGACACGGGCGGCAGCAATACCGGCGACACTTACAGCTACGGCGCCAGCGGCGCCGCGGAACGCGCGCTCGGCACGCTGCGCAGCGGCACGCTGATCCCCGTGTTCGGCGCTTGCTTCGTCAACAACACCGGCGCGGCGATCGAAGCGCTGGATATCGCCTACGCGGGCGAACAGTGGCGCCTCGGCACCGCCGGACGCACCGACCAGATCAACTTCGAATACAGCCTCGACGCTACCGACCTGACTACGGGCGCCTGGACCGGCGTCGCCGCTTTGAACTTCGTCACGCCCGACACCGCGACCACCGGCGCGAAGAACGGCAACGACGATGCGCACCGCAGCGTACGCACGGCCAACATCGGTGGCCTGTCGATCGCCAACGGCGCCACCTTCTGGGTGCGCTGGACCGATGCCGATGCCAGCGGCGCGGACGACGGCCTGGCGGTGGACGACTTCTCGCTGACTGCGCGCGGCTCGGGCGGCGGCGGCCAGCCTTCGTTGAACGTCGGCAATGCCGGTATCGCCGAGGGCAACAGCGGCACCACAGATCTCACCTTCTTCGTCACACTGAGCGCGCCCGCGCCGGCCGGCGGCGTGGCATTCGACATCGCCACCGCCGACGACACGGCGAACGCGGGCAGCGACTACGCCGCCAAATCGCTGACCGGGCAAACCATTCCCGAAGGCGCGACCAGCTATTCGTTCACCGTGACGATCAACGGCGACACGACGCAGGAACCGGACGAAACCTTCTTCGTCAACGTCAGCAACGTGAGCGGCGCGATCGTCGCCGATGGCCAGGGCCTGGGCACGATCGCCAACGACGACCTGACCTTGCTGCCGATCCACGACGTCCAAGGCAACGGCGCGACTTCGCCGCTGGTCGGCCAACAGGTCAACACCACCGGCATCGTCACCGGCCGCAAGAGCAACGGCTTCTTCATCCAGGCCGAAGACGCGGCGGCCGACGCCGATCCGAACACTTCGGAAGGCGTGTTCGTATTCACCAGCGGCGCGCCGCCGGCCGCCGCGGCGATCGGCGCTGCCGTGCGGGTCAGCGGCACGGTGGTGGAATTCGTGCCGTCGCAGGATCCGTTCCAGTTGCCCCTGACCGAAATCGGCAGCGTCACCGCAGTCGTGCAGTTGTCGTCCGGCAATGCGCTGCCGACCGCGATCCCGCTGAGCGAAAGCCTGCCCAGCGCGAGCGGCCCGATCGACCAGCTCGAACGCCTGGAAGGCATGCGCGTCAGCATCGCCAGTGCGCGCGCGGTTGCGCCCACCGCCGGCAACGTCGACGAACCCAACGCCAACGGCAGCAGCAACGGCGTGTTCCACATCGTCGTCGGCAATACGCCGCGTCCGTTCCGCGAACCCGGCATCGAAGCGCCGAATCCGGCGCCCACGGGCAGCAGCATTCCGCCGCTGCCGCGCTGGGACGGCAATCCGGAATTGCTGAGCGTGGCCAGTGCCGGCATCGGCGGCACGCGCATCGACGTGGCCGCGGGTGCGACGCTGACCAACCTGGTCGGCCCGCTCGATTACGGCTTCCGCCGCTACGCCGTGCTGCCCGAACCGGCGACGCCGCCGACGGTCGTGCCCGGCCCCGCGCCGGCGCCGGCGCATGCGCCGGAAAGCGACGAATTCACCGTCGCCAGCTATAACCTCGAGCACTTCTACGACGACGTCAACGATCCGGCGATCGGCGAAACCGTGTTGACCGCCGCCGCGTACCAGAAGCGCTTGAACAAGGCTTCGCTGGGCATCCGCAACTATCTCAACGCGCCGGACATCCTGGTGACGATGGAGGCGGAGAACCTGAGCGTGCTGCAGACCCTGGCCCAGCGCATCCACGACGATTCCGTGGCCGCGGGCGGCGAAGTGCTGGATTACACGGCATACCTGCAGGAAGGCAACGACATCGGCGGCATCGACATCGGCTTCCTGGTGCGCACCACCGAAGTCGCGGCCGGCACGCCGCGCGTGGAAGTGGTGTCGGTGACCCAGGAAGGCAAGAACACGACCTGGACCGATCCCGCCAGCGGCAATCAGGCCTTGCTCAACGACCGTCCGCCGCTGGTGCTGTCCGCGGTGGTGCATTACGCCGACGGCCGCAGCTTCCCGATCACCGCGATCGGCGTGCACCAGCGTTCGCTGATCGATGTCGACAGCGAATCGCCGTCGGGTTCGACCACGGCAGGCGACCGCGTCCGCAAGAAGCGCCAGGCGCAGGCCGTGTTCCTGGCCAATCTGATCCAAACGATGCAGACCGCCGATCCGCAGCGCCGGATCGCGGTGCTCGGCGACTTCAACGCGTTCGAATTCAACGATGGTCTGGTCGATCCGATGAACGTCGTGACCGGCACGCCGACGCCGGACGAACAGACCGCGGTGCCGGGCGACGGCATCGATCTGGTGAATCCGAACCTGCAGAACCTGGCCTCGCTGGCGCCGGCCGACCAGCGCTATTCCTACACCTTCGAAGGCAATGCGCAGTCGCTTGACCACGCGCTGGCCAATCAGCCGCTGCTCGACGCGGTGGTCGGCGTGGCGCTGGACCATCCGCGGATCAACGGCGACTATCCGGAAGTGAACCGCAGCGCGGGCGACACGCCTTCGCGGCTGTCCGACCACGATCCGATCATCGCCTACTTCCGCGCCGAGCCGGTGTCGTTCGCGGACTTGTCGGCGACGGCGTCGGCGAATCCCGCCAGCGTGGATGCGGGCGCGACCATGCACTTCGCCGCGAGCATCGCCAATGCCGGTCCGAATGCCGCCGCGTTCCCCGCGATCGGCTTCGCCTTCGACGCCGCGCTGCCCGACCTGGCGGCGGTCGCGCCGAACGGCTGGAGTTGCGATGCGCCGGTGGTGGATGGTCAGACCACATCGCTGGCCTGCAGCAGCGACACGCTGGCCAATGCCGGCAACGCTGCATTCCAGTTGACGGCGGTGGCGCCTGCCAGCCGGATCGGACAAACCGTGGAAATGGCCGCGCAAGCGACTTCGCAAACCGAAGATCCCGATACCGACAACAACGGCGCGACCGCGACCGTGGCGGTGCAATCGCTGGTCGATCTGGGCGTCGGGATCGACAGCAATCGGGACTCGGTGCGCCGCGGAGGCACGGTCAACTTCCAGATCCCGCTCGTCAGCAAGGGTTTGCAAGCCGCGGCGCAAGCGAAACTCAGCGTGCGCGCCAACACGCCGAACGGCTTGCTGCAAGCGCCGGCCGGTTGGCAATGCGTGCGCGACGCGTCCGCAAGCACGATGGCGTTCGATTGCACCCGTGCAACGGCGATGCCGGTAGGCACTACCCAGAGCTTCCGCCTGACCGCGATCGTGCCGCCGCGCAACGCGCCGGCTTCGCTCGACGTCAGCGCCGAAGCGTCCTCGGCGGTGCCAGACCGCACGCCGCAGGACAACGTCGCAACGAAGAGCATTCCCGTGAACTGATTTCCGTACCCGCGGGAATGGAACCAAGGAAGCGCGGCCGGAAAGCCGCGCTTCTGCTTTGTCCCCTCTCCCCTTTTGCGGGAGAGGGACAGGCCGAAGACCAGGGAGAGGGTTCGGCTTTTGGCGCAGAGCCGCGGGGAAGGAAGAGGCAGCACTGCCGCGCCGCGCAACGGCCCTTAACGACCCACCGGGTATCATGGGCGCTTTCGCCGTCCACGAGTCCGCGATGACCCTCGCCGCGCAATTCGAAATCGAATACCTGCAATACCTCACCCCCGAAGGCAAGCTGCAAGGCAAGCTGCCGCCCGCGGTGGCCGACGCCAAAGCGCTGCTGCCGCTGTTCAAGCAGATGCTGTTCGTGCGCACCTTCGACAGTAAGTCGATCGCGCTGCAGCGCACCGGCAAGCTCGGCACCTACGCCGCCTGCCTGGGCCACGAAGCGACGCATGTCGGCATCGGCGCTTCGATGCGCCCCGAAGACGTGTTCGCGCCGAGCTACCGCGAATACGGCGCGCAATTCATGCGCGGCGTGCAACCGCGCGAAGTGCTGATGTACTGGGGCGGCGACGAACGCGGCAACGATTTCTCAGGTCCGAAGAACGATTACCCCTGGTGCGTGCCGATCGCCACGCAATGCCTGATGGCGGCCGGCGCGGCGCTGTCGTTCAAGTTGCGCAAGCAGGACCGCGTCGCGGTGTCGTGCTGCGGCGACGGCGGTTCGTCCAAGACCGATTTCTACGCCGCGCTGAATTCCGCCGGCGCCTACACGCTGCCGCTGGTGCTGTGCGTGATCAACAACGGCTGGGCGATCTCGGTGCCGCGCTCGGCGCAGACCGGCGCGAAGACCCTGGCGCAGAAGGGCCTGGCCGGCGGCCTGTACTGCCTGCAGGTCGACGGCAACGACCTGATCGCCGTGCTCGAAGGCATGCGCCGCGCCTACGAGCGCGCGCGCAAGGGCGAAGGCGGCACGGTGATCGAATTCATGACCTACCGCCTGCACGATCACACCACCGCGGACGACGCGCGCCGCTACCGCAGCGACGACGAGGTCAAGGCCGCCTGGACCCGCGAACCGGTCGCGCGCCTGCGGACCTGGCTGACCGCCGAAAAGGTTTGGGACGAGGCGCAGGAAAAAGCCTGGATCGAGGAATGCGGCCGCCTGGTCGACATCGAGATCAACGCCTATCTGGAAACCGCGGTGCAGCCGGTCGAGGCGATGTTCGATTATCTCTACGCCGACCCGCCGCCCGATTTGCTCGAGCAACGCGCCGCCGCGATCGCACTGGAGAAGCGCGCATGAACGAGACCGCCACCAAGACTTCTTCGGCCGGTTCGTCGGCACCTGCTGTCGGGGCTGAAGCCCCTCCCACAAAGGCAGTGTCGACCGCGATCACCCTGATCGAAGCGATCACCCAGGCCTTGGCCTACGAAATGCGTCACGACGATAGCGTGGTCGTGCTCGGCGAGGACGTCGGCGTCAACGGCGGCGTGTTCCGCGCCACCGCCGGCCTGTCGCAGACCTTCGGCCCCGAGCGCGTGCTGGACACGCCGCTGGACGAAACCACCATCGCCGGCCTCACCGTCGGCATGGCTTCGCAAGGCATGAAGCCCGTCGCCGAAGCGCAGTTCGACGGCTTCATGTACCCGATGGTGGACTTCATCGTCTGCCACGCCGCGCGCATGCGCTATCGCACGCGCGGCCGCCTGACCTGCCCGATGGTGCTGCGCGTGCCGTGGGGCGGCGGCATCCGCGCGCCCGAGCACCACAGCGAGGCCAACGAGGCGATCTTCACCAACGTGCCGGGTTTGCGCGTGGTGCTGCCGTCGTCGCCGGCGCGCGCTTATGGTTTGCTGCTGGCTGCGATCCGCGATCCGGATCCGGTGATCTTCTTCGAGCCCAAGCGCATCTACCGCCAGTACAAGGAACTCGTTCCCGACGATGGCGAAGCGCTGCCGCTGGACGTGTGCTACGTGCTGCGCGACGGCAGCGACATCACGCTGGTG
>DATFFH010000074.1:0-9824 GCA_035250245.1 Luteimonas sp.
CGCGAAAGCGGGAATCCAGTGACTTTAGGATGTAACCGATCGCGATGTCGCTACGCCATGCACACTCGTCCAACTCTCTCACGCATGCGAGAGAGAGTTCAAAGCAAAGACACTGGATTCCCGCTTTCGCGGGAATGACGGCTTAAAAAAGCACAGACGCACAAATGACCGACCTCCACAGCGACAAGATCCTCATCCTCGACTTCGGCGCGCAGTACACCCAACTGATTGCCCGCCGCATCCGCGAACTCGGCGTCTACTGCGAAATCTGGGCCTGGGACCACGATCCGGCCGAAATCGCCAAGTTCGGCGCCAAAGGCATCATCCTGTCCGGCGGGCCGGAATCGACCACCGAACACGGCGCGCCCAGCGCCCCGCAGCAAGTCTTCGACAGCGGCCTGCCGCTGCTGGGCATCTGCTACGGCATGCAGACCATGGCCAAGCAGCTGGGCGGCGATACCGAATCGGCCGATGCGCGCGAATACGGCCATGCCGAAGTGCAGCTGGTCGCCGCGGACCGCTTGTTCGAAGGTCTGAAAGACCATCCCGGCTCGCCGCCGCGCCTGGACGTGTGGATGAGCCACGGCGACCACGTTTCGCAGGCCCCGCCGGATTTCGTGGTCACCGCACGCACCGACCGCGTGCCGGTCGCCGCCTTCGCCAACGAAGCCAAAGGCTGGTACGGCGTGCAGTTCCACCCGGAAGTCACCCACACCAAGTCGGGCCAGCAGATCCTGCGCCGCTTCGTGGTCGACATCTGCGGCTGCGAAACGCTGTGGACGGCCGCGAACATCATCGAAGACCAGATCGCGCGCGTGCGCGAGCAGGTGGGTTCGGACGAAGTGATCCTGGGCCTGTCCGGCGGCGTCGATTCGTCGGTCGTCGCCGCGCTGCTGCACAAGGCCATCGGCGACAAGCTGACCTGCGTGTTCGTCGACACCGGCCTGCTGCGCTGGCAGGAAGGCGACCAGGTGATGGCGATGTTCGCCGAGCACATGGGCGTGAAGGTGATCCGCGTCGACGCGCACGAGCGCTATTTCGAAAAGTTGAAAGGCGTCGCCGATCCGGAAGCCAAGCGCAAGATCATCGGCAACCTGTTCGTCGAGATCTTCGATGAGGAATCGCACAAGCTGGCCAACGCGAAATGGTTGGCACAGGGCACGATCTATCCGGACGTGATCGAGTCGGCCGGCAGCAAGACCGGCAAGGCCCACGTCATCAAGAGCCATCACAACGTCGGCGGCTTGCCCGAGACTATGAAGCTGGGCCTGGTCGAACCGCTGCGCGAACTGTTCAAGGACGAAGTGCGGCGCTTGGGCGTGGAACTCGGTCTGCCGCGCGAAATGGTCTACCGCCATCCGTTCCCCGGTCCAGGCCTGGGCGTGCGCATTCTTGGCGAAGTGAAGCCGGAATACGCGGAACTGCTGGCCAAGGCCGATGCGATCTTCATCGAAGAACTGCGCAAGGCCGATCTGTACGACAAGACCAGCCAAGCCTTTGCCGTATTTCTGCCGGTGAAGTCGGTGGGCGTGGTGGGCGACGCGCGCGCCTACGAATGGGTGATCGCGCTGCGCGCGGTCGAGACGATCGACTTCATGACTGCGCATTGGGCGCATTTGCCCTACGATTTCCTGGGCCGCGTCTCCAACCGGATCATCAACGAACTGCGCGGCGTTTCGCGGGTGGTCTACGACATCAGCGGCAAGCCGCCGGCAACCATCGAGTGGGAATGATTCGGACCTGAATCAAAGTATTTCGTGCACCTCGTACCGAACGCCGCCGGCTACGCGACCGCCCTGGGCGACCGCCACGATACCGTTGATCCAGGAGTATTTTTCGGCGGCGGTTTCGAAATAGGGCGTTGTGCGCAGATAGTATTCCGACGGATCGACGAGCTCGCCGCGACTGAGGCGTTCGTCTATTTCGGCCGAAGCGCGGCGGACGCCGCGGTAGGTCATGAGGATCTGCGCGCCATCGTCGGCGACGAGCAATAGGCGCACATCCTGCTGGTAGGTGCCGTCCGGCCGCATCAGCAGCAGATCCGAGCCGATCAACGGTGAAACATTGCCTCTCAGGCGTTCGCCTTCGAAAGCGCCGCCCGACACCGGATAGACACGGCGGCCGCCGGCCGGCGTTCGGCCGAGCTCGATGGTCGGATGCAAGTAGATGGTCAAGTCGAACAGCGGGCGCGATCGCAACGGCATCGTTTGACTCCTGGCCTGGTATGAGCGCCAATCTGCCATCCTTCGCCATGCGCGCATAGCGCGCATTCCTTTCGAACGCGACAAGGATTTCTTGAGATGCGACCTTCGCTGGAATCGCTGCGAATCCTCGCCGAATGCGTCAAGGCCGGCAGCTTCGCCGCGGCGGCGGAGAGGTTGTTCCTGACGCCTGCCGCGGTCAGTCTCCGTATCCGCACGCTGGAACGGGAGTTAGGCAAGGCCTTGTTCATGCGCAGAGGCCCCCGCGTCGCGCCGACGGGCGCGGCGATCGAACTGGCGGCGCAGATCGATCGGGCCATCGCCGAAATCGACGGCGCGCTGGGCGAGTTCCGGGACGCACGACCGCTCGTCCGCGTAACCGCGCCACCCAGCTTCGCATCGCGTTGGCTCGCGCCGCGGCTCGTCCATTTCCAGGCGGCGCATCCGGACGTGGCCATCGAATTGGACGTGTCCGTGGATTTGCGACCGAAAGACGCTTTCGATGTCGCTGTTCGAACTGGCAACGGTTCCTGGCCAGGTTTCGACGCGCGCCCGCTTTTTCCCGTCGACCTGACGCCGATGCTTTCCCCTGCGATGGCCGGCCGCCATCGCTTAGCCCGTGCATCCGACCTGGAACGGTTCGTGCTGCTGCCTCATCCGGGCTGGCCGCGCTGGCTGCGCGAGACGGGCCACGTGGAGGACGACCGTTCTTTCCTTTACTCGGCCATCGAGTATCCCAGTCATGAGCTCAATGCGGACGCGGCAGCCGCCGGAGCGGGCGTTGCCCTTTTGCCACGCAGCCTTTTCCGGAGCGTTCAGGCCGAGCGTAAGCTTCTGGCGCCGTTCGACCATGCGCTGGCCGAGGAATGGCATTTCGTCCTGCTTCGCGGCGGAGAAAGGCGTCCGGAAGCGATCGCCTTCTCGCAATGGCTTTGCTTCGAGGCAGCGCAGGCGGATAATTCTTTATAAATAATAAGTTGCAGTTAATTCTTAAAAAATTTCTGAACCGTGTCGATATTCCGATCCGCTCATTCGTCGCTTGCATGAGACGCCAATGGGGCGAGCTCCAAACTCAGGAGAAAGACAATGCGAGTCATGGTATTCACGAAAGTCGCCGAGATCGGCGACCTCACTGCGCCCACGCCCGAAGAGCTCGAGGCGTTCGCGGCGATGGACCGATTCACCGAGGAGCTGGTCAAGGCCGGCGTCTTCGTTGCCGCCGCCGGCCTCAAGAACAACGCCGAGGCCAAGCGCATCACCTACGACGGTACCGAGCTGGCGGTCGTCGACGGGCCGTTCACCGAGAGCAAGGAAATGATCGCCGGCTTCTCGATCTGGCAAGTCAGGGACATGCACGAGGCCCAGGCCTGGGTGAAGCGCGCACCGATGACGGCAGGCAGCATCGTCGAAATCCTGCCGTTCTACGAAGCGGCGGATCTGGCCGAATTCGTGACGCCCGAAGAGCTCGCGGCGCCTCGCGAGGGAGAGCGCGGGAAGCTCGGCGTCGCCTGACGCCGTCGACGGTTGCGGCCTCGGGCCGCACGCATCCCACGATCGAAGCCCCGTTCGCAACCGAGCGGGGCCGAGCCAGGAGTTACCTCACGATGACCATCACCATTACCGCCTACGACCGATCGCCCGACGGCGGCAGGGGATTGGCCCGCGATACGCGTGTGCGCTGGGCGCTCGAGGAAGTAGGCCAGGCCTATGAAGTTCGCCCGGTTTCGTTCCATGCGATGAAGGAACCCGCGCATCTGGCGTTGCAGCCCTTCGGCCAGATTCCGACTTATGAAGAAGACGATCTCGTCCTGTTCGAAACGGGCGCGATCGTCCTGCATCTCGCCCAGCGCCATCCGGGTTTGTTGCCGGACGACGCCAACGCCCGCGCGCGCGCGATCACCTGGATGTTCGCCGCGATCAACAGCGTGGAACCGCCGATCCTGGAATTCGTCACCGCCAAGATCGTGGAGGGCGACAAACCTTGGGCCCAGGAGCGCATGGTTTTGACCGCCGATCGCATCCGCCATCGGCTGCGCCAGCTCTCCGCACGATTGGGCGATGCCGAGTGGCTGGACGGCGCGTTCAGTGCGGGCGATCTGATGATGGCGTCTGTGCTGCTCAGGACCCGGCCCTCGGGGATTCTGGATGAATTCCCCGGCCTGGCCGCCTATGTCGCCCGCGGCGAGGCGCGCCCCGCGTACCAGCGGGCCTTCGCCGCCCAATTGGCGTTCAACACGGCCTAGCCGGGGCATCTGGCTGGGGGAGCCGTACGCTCGCGGCTATAAATTAGTGTTGACTAATTAATTAGCATACACTAATGTATATCGCATGATCGAACCCGCCGCCCTCAACGCCGTCATGCGCACGCTCGCCGATCCCACTCGGCGAGCCGTCTATGAGCGCATCGTCGGTGCGGACGAAATCACGGTGGCCGAACTCACCCGCGGCAGCGGCGTCACCCAGGGCGCCGTTTCCCAGCACCTGAAATCCCTCAAGCAGGCCGGCCTGGTGGCCGAACGCCCGGAGGGCAGGAACGTCTATTACCGCGCCCAGCCCGACGGCCTGGCGCCGCTGGTGGATTGGATGAGCCACTACGGCGTCTTCTGGCGCGAGCGTTTCGCCCACCTCCGCAATCTCCTCAAGGAAATCGACCCATGAACGCAGCCCTGGCGAGCGACGCCGCCGAGATCGTCGTCGACGAAGTGTTTCCGCATTCGCCGGAAACGATCTGGAAAACGCTCACCGACGGCGAACTCATCGCTCGCTGGTTGATGCGGCCGATCGGTTTCGAAGCGGTGGTGGGAAGCCGCTTCATGTACCAAACGACGCCGGCGGGCGAGTGGGACGGCGTGATCCTGTGCCGCGTGCTGGAAGCGGTGCCGAACGAACGATTGATCTATTCCTGGAAAAGCGGACACGAGAGCAACGTCGGCTACGGCGCGCCGTTGGAGACCATCGTCACCTGGACGTTGAGCGCCGAAGGCGCGGGCACGCGTCTACGCCTGGTCCATTCGGGCTTCGTGATCCCGCGCAACGAATCCGCGTTGAAGACCATGAGCGACGGCTGGAAAAAGGTCGTCCCGGCCCTGGGCGCCATCGCCGGCGAACAAGAATCCACGCGTCATTGAATCCTGCGGCGTTCACGCGACGCCGCTCACCCACGGAGAAAGACATGAACCAGCCCTACGCTGGCGGCTGCGCCTGCGGCGCTGTCCGCTATCGGATCGACGACGAACCCTTGGCCATGAACGATTGCCAATGCCGCCAATGCCAACGGCGCAGCGGTACCGGGCATGGTTCGTACTTGACGTTCGCCACGCGCGAGCATGTCGAAGTGAGCGGCGAAGCGACGGTATGGCAAGCGACCGCGGACAACGGCAACGTCAAATCCCACGCTTTCTGCCCGAAATGCGGTACTCCGGTCTATCTCACTTTTTCCGATATGCCGGCGGCGTTCACGATCCACGCCGGTAGCCTGGACGAGCCTTCGCAATACCGCCCACAAGTGATCACGTTCGCTTCGCGCGCACAGGCCTGGGATCGCGTCGATGCCGCTTTGCCGAGCTTCCAGAGAATGCCCCAGGAAGGCTGATCGGCGGGCGCAGTGGCTTATTTCGCTGCGCCCAATTGTTTCATCAGGCCCAACTCGTCGGTCACGCGCCAGTGCTCGGCGATGCGGCCGGCGCGGATGCGTTCGATGTTGATCTGATCGACCGAAATCCGCTTGCCGGTCGGGGCAAGCCCGAACAGATCGCCGCGATGGGTGCCGGTCATGCGCACCCGCATCACCACCGTGTCGTCGCTGGCGACGATGTCGCGGATCTCGTAATGCAGATCGGGGAACGCACCGCGGATAGCGAGCACGATAGGCTTGAGGCCGGCTGGCCCCGGCGGCGGGTTGGGTGTGCTGGGCGTGTGGTTCACGTAGTCGGGAGCCAGCAGTTCGTCGAGCGCGTCGACATCGCCACGGTTCCAGACTTCTTCGAAATAGCGCTCGCCGAGCGCGCGATTGCGCTGCGCAACGGGCGATTCCGCGGCGGCTGCAGGCGCGACGGCGGCCCAGAATGCGGCCAGGAAACACACGATACGAAGCCGAGCGCGCATGGCGTTCCTCGAATGGGAGTGGTGGCCGATACGATGAGGCTGCATAGCGGTGCGGCCAATGCACATCCGCGCAAGCCAGGTTTGCACCCATGTTCGCGGTATGCTGGCTGACCCGTCCGCCGGCGATCGGCATGCACGAATTCCCTCTCTTCCGATGGCTGTGCGCAGCGGTACTGGCCTGTTGCGCGGCCGATTCCACGGCCGCCGAGCGCTGCGAACTGCGCCCGGTGGCCAACGCCGGCGTGTTGTTCCGGAGCGGCGAAAGCGCGTTCCTGCTCGACGCGCCGTTCCGCGATGGCGTGGCGCCGTATCCGGCACCCAATCCCGAACAGCGCCGGAAGCTTGAATCCGCCGCACCGCCTTACGATGGCGTGAGCGCGATCCTGATCACGCATTGGCACGACGATCACTTCGATGCCGACGCCGTCGCCGCGCATTTGCGCCGCGCCCCGGGCACCAAGCTGGTGTCTTCGGCCGAAGTCGTCGAGCGCGTGCGGCGCGCGGGCGCCGACGCGGGAAGATTGCTGGCGTTGACGCCGGCGCAAGGCCGCAGCGCATCGGTCGAGATCGGCGGGGTGCGCATCCATGCGGTCCGCCTGCGCCACAATCCCGCGCGGCGCACGCCCGAACAACACCTCGGTTTCCTGGTCGAGGGCTGCCGGAGCGTCTTCCATGCCGGCGACGCCAATCCAGACGGACCGAACTATACGGCGTTGCGCGGACTAGCCCGGGTCGACGTCGCGCTGCTGCCGTATTGGTATCTGGACGGCCCGGACAACCGCGATTTCGTCGCGCGAGCCATCGCGCCGGACCGCACATTCGCAGTGCACGTCCCGCAAGCCGAGCGGGCGGTGGTCGCACAGGCGCTACGCTCGGTTCCGAAGACGGTGCTGCTGCCGGACGAGGACCGCGCGCTACCATTGCGTTAGCAGATTCTCCAGGAGAAGGTATGGCTCTTTCGCTCTACGATATTTCGGTTCCGGCGCTGATCCGGGGCTTGGAAAACCTGTCCAGCCAAATCGACAAAGCCGCCGCCTATGCGGACGAGCAGGGCATCGACGGCAACGGGTTCGTGCAGACCCGGCTCGCGCCCGACATGCTGAACTTGGCCGGACAAGTGCAACGCGCCAGCGACACCGCCAAGTTCGGCGGCGCGCGGCTGTCGCAGGGCCAAGCGCCGAGCTTCGCCGACGAGGAAGCTACTTTGGACGATCTGAAGACGCGCATCGCCAAGACCGTCGACTACCTGCGCAGCGTCCCGGCCGACGCCTTGACAGGCGGCGAACAGCGCGAGATCCGCTTCAAGGCCGGCCAGCGCGAGCTGCATTTCACGGCCGAAGATTACGTGCGCAATTTCCTGCTGCCCAACTTCTATTTCCACTTGACCACCGCCTACGGCCTGCTGCGCCACAAGGGCGTGCCGTTGGGAAAGATGGACTATCTGGGCAATATCCAAGCCGCTTGACCGCCCGATGACGGAACCCGAAAACGACGACGTCCGCTGGATGCGCCAAGCCCTGGCGCTGGCCGACCGCGCCGAGCGCGAGGACGACGAGATCCCGGTCGGCGCCTTGCTGGTGGACGCCGCCGGCAACGTCGTAGGCGAAGGCTGGAACCGCAACATCGCCGAAACCGATCCGTCCGCGCATGCCGAGATCGTCGCGATGCGCCAGGCGGGCAGGGCGCTGGGCAACCACCGCCTGGTCGGCTGCACGCTGTACGTGACCCTGGAGCCTTGCGCGATGTGCGCGATGGCGATGGTGCATGCGCGCCTGGCGCGGGTGGTGTACGCCGCTTCGGACCCGAAGACGGGCGCGGCCGGCAGCGTATTCGAACTGTTGGCGGATCCGCGCCACAACCATCGCGTCGAAATCGCCGCCGGCGTGCTAGCCGAAGAGGCGAGCGCGCGCCTGACCAACTATTTCCGTCGCAAGCGCGGCAAGCCGCCGCTCTGACCGCCGTTGCTCCCTTTGAAAAAGGGGGCGAATCGCCGCAGGCGATGGGGGATTTGCTTTTGCTGTTGCCCTCAAGCGCAAAAGCAAATCCCCCTTAATCCCCCTTTTTCAAAGGGGGAACAGCAAAGGCAGACAACGTCACTCCGCCGAAGCTTTTTCGGTCTGCACATCGTGCTCGCGTTCGCGCTTGCGCATCCGCGCGATCGTGTAGCGGTGGTCCATTTCTTCGTTGATCGCGCCCACGGCGAGGGTGGATTCGCGCGCTAGGCACAGGCTGGCCGCGAACAAGGCCAACACGCCGAATACCGCCATGATGGTCGGCAGCATGCCGAAACGGTGGCCGAACACGGCATCGGCGGCGATGCTCAGGCTGGTGCCGACGAAGCAGCTGATCGCGCCGTACAGCAGCTGGCTACCGCGCAGGATCAGCACGCAGCGGGTGCGCTGGATGCCGATGCGCTGCTCCAGGATGCCGCGATATTCCGGATCGGTGGTGTCTTCCAGTTCCTTCAGTACGGTACGCAGCCGGTCGATGATCCGCGACAGGCGGTTGTTGGCCGACATGAGCAGCGACGCCGTCGCGGTCAGGAAGAACGCGGGCGCGAGCATCGCGGTCAGCACCGCGTAATGGGCCAGGGCGGCGTTGGTCGGCATGGTTCCTGAAAGGCCTGGGCGCTGGGCTATGATGCCGCGACCCGACCGCAACCGCGAGCCCCATGACGGCGAACCAAGAACGAGAAGGCCGGCTGATCTGGATCGACCTGGAAATGACCGGGCTGGACACCGACCGGGATTCGATCCTGGAGATCGCCACCGTGGTCACCGATTCCCAGCTCAACGTGCTGGCCGAAGGCCCCGAGTTCGCGATCGCGCATCCGCTGTCCGCGCTCGAGGCGATGGACGAATGGAACCGCAACCAGCACGGCAAGTCCGGTCTGTGGCAGCGGGTGCTGGAGCAGGGCGTGGCGATGGACGAGGCCGAGCGGCGCACCCTGGAGTTCCTGGCGCGGTGGGTCGCGCCGAACACCTCGCCGATCTGCGGCAACTCGATCTGCCAGGACCGGCGTTTCCTGCACCGCTGCATGCCCAAGCTGGAGAAGTACTTCCACTACCGCAACCTCGATGTCAGCACGGTCAAGGAACTGGCGCGGCGCTGGTCGCCCGAGGTGTTGGCCGGGATGCACAAGGACAGCAAGCACACGGCATTGAGCGATGTGCACGATTCGATCGCCGAGCTGCGGCATTACCGCGGATTCATGGGCAAACTCGGCGGGCTCGGCGGCTGAGACTTCTTACGGCATCGCGTAGGGGGCATCGCGTAGGGCCGCAACGCAGCGACTGTAGGAGCTGCGCGAGCTGCGACCGCGAACCTCGCGAACCGGCGCCAGCGTGGAGTCGAGGCAACGCGGCTGAACGCGCGATCCAGAAACGTGCGATCCAGAAACGCGCGATCCAGGTTACGCCGCAGTTTCATTTCCGCGGTCGCAGCTTGCGCAGCTCCTACAGGGAGAGACCCACTTGCGCGGCGAAGGGGGAGGGCGTGCACCGCTTCCCCCGCGAACGA
>DATFFH010000075.1:0-68163 GCA_035250245.1 Luteimonas sp.
CGGCGTCGCGTTCGCGGCCGGCGGCGAAGGTGCGCACGCGGTCCAGCGCGGCGGCCAGGCGCTCGGGACGCACCGGCTTGAGCAGGTAGTCGATCGCCGCGGCTTCGAACGCGGACAAGGCGTGCGCATCGTAGGCGGTGCAGAACACCACCGCCGGGCGCGGATCGAACGCGGCCAGATGGCGCGCGGCTTCCAACCCGTCGATGCCGGGCATGGCGATGTCGAGCAGGACCAGGTCCGGATCATGCTCGGCGCAGGCATGCAGCGCCTCGCGGCCGTCGGCGGCTTCGGCGACCACTTCCACGCCCGGCTGCGCGGCGAGCAGATCGCGCAAACGCTCGCGCGCCATGGGTTCGTCGTCGGCGATGATGATCTTCAAACGGCCTTCCCTCTGGCCGCCGGCACGACCCGGCGGCAGGCTGAGTCGCGGACATAGTAGCCCTACGCCCCGGCGCCGGCCATCCGCCCGCTGGCGCGGCTCAGGACATCGCGAAGAGACGCGACAACCAGTCGCCGAGATCCTGGATTTCTTCCGCGCAGACCTGGTGGGCCATCGGATAAGCGTGCCAATCGACGGCGAAGCCGAGCATCTTCAGCAGCGCGGCGGTGTATTCGCCGGCGGCGAACGGCACCACCGGATCCTGGGTGCCGTGGCCCATGAACAGCGGTTGCGCGGTGGCGGCCTCGGCCAGGAATTCGGCGGCCTTGTTGGCGGCCGGCAGATACGTGGACAACCCGACCACGCCCGCCAGCGGTTCGCTGCGGCGCAAGCCCGCGGCCAGCGCGACCGCACCGCCCTGCGAGAAACCGGCCAGGACGATCCGCGACGCCGGCACGCCACGCTCATGTTCGCGCGCGATCAGCGCTTCGGTCTGCGCGACCGATTCGGCCACGCCGGTTTCGTCGGCGCGGTTGGCCAGGTCGAAATCGACGATGTCGTACCAGGCCCGCATCCGCATGCCGCCGTTGATGGTCACCGCGCGTTGCGGCGCGTGCGGAAACACGAAACGCAGCGCCGGCCATTCGCGGCGCACCAGTTCCGGCACGATCGGCGCGAAATCGTGGCCGTCGGCGCCCAGGCCGTGCAGCCAGAGCACGGTCCAGCGCGGGTTGGGCGCGGTTTCGTGTTCGACGGTTTCCAGTAAGGTCATCGCGTCCTCCGTTTCCAGGATTGTGCCCGAAAGCGGCGGCCTGTCCCTCTCTCCCGCTCGTCGTGCGCTCCCTCTCCCGCTTGCGGGGCGAGCCTGCACAGCTTGCGCGGCACTGCCGCGCGTGCAGGTGAGCGCCCGCATGCAAGTGCGGGCCGGGGCGCGGAGCGGGGGTTGGGGTGAGGGCGCGCGGAGCATCCGGTCGCGTCGAATCCTTGCGCTGCGAAACACACCGCACCGGAAACGATTGCTTGTCGCGATCTGTGATTCCGCGCGCCCTCACCCAACCCTCTCCCGCAAGCGGGAGAGGGCTAAAGCGCCGCATTCGGGAGAATTACTCGGCCGACATCGAGTACGGCCGCTGCACCGCACCCCAAGCCTTGTTCGGTCCGGCCTGCATGACGAACTTCAATTCCCCGCCGGCCATGATTTCCTCATGCCCGATGAAGGCGCGATCCAGCGGCTTGCCGTTGAACGTCGCGCTGCCGATATAGGTGTGCGCGTCGTCCAGGCCTTCGGCGATCACGCTGAAACGCTTGCCGTTGGGCAGATTCAAGGTCGCGCGCGGCAGGAACGGGCGGCCAATCACGTACTGGTTGCTGCCCGGCGCCACCGGATAGAAACCGAGCGCGGTGAACACGTACCACGCCGACATCTGGCCCAGATCGTCGTTGCCGGCCAAACCATCGGGACGCGGCGCGTATTGGCTGTCCATGATCGCTTTCAAGCGCGCCTGGGTGCGCCACGGCTGCCCGGCGTACGCGTACAGATACGCGACGTGATGGCTGGGCTCGTTGCCGTGCGCGTACCAGCCGATCAGGCCGGTGATGTCTTCCATGTGCTCGAAGATCTTCGGATCGACCTTCGCGTCGAACACGGCGTCGAGCCTGGCCAGCAGCTTGTCCTCGCCGCCGTGCGCCTTGGCCAGGCCGGCCACGTCCTGCGGCACGTACCACGAGTATTGCCAGGCGTTGCCTTCGGTGTAATCCGTGCCGTAGCCGCTGGCGGAAGGATCGAAGGGTTCGCGGAACGCGCCGTCGCGCTTGCGCGCGCGCATGAAGCCGGTTTTTTCGTCGAAGGCGTGCTTCCAGTTGCCGGCGCGCTTTTCGAATTGCGCCGCGATGTCCTTGCGGCCCATCGCCTGCGCCATGCGCGCGATGGTCCAATCGTCGAACGCGTATTCCAAGGTCTTCGACGCGGCCTCGCCTTCCTCGTCGATCGGCACGTAGCCCAGTTCCATGTATTGACGCAGGCCGTCGTAGGGGCCGTAGCTAGCGCTGGCGACCATCGCCTCCAGCGCCGCGTCCGCGTCGTAGCCGCGGATGCCTTTCATGTACGCGTCGGCGATCACCGGCACCGCGTGGTAGCCGATCATGCACCAGGTTTCCTGGCCGTGGAACGCCCACACCGGCAGCACGCCGTACGGACTTTCGCGACGCGAAGCGAGCAGGGAATTGACGAAATCGTTGTTGCGTTCGGGCGGCTGGATCAAGGTCAGCAACGGATGCAACGCACGATAGGTGTCCCACAGCGAGAACGTGGAATGGTTGCGGAAGCCTTTCGCTTGGTGCACCGCGTTGTCGGGCCCGCGATAGCGGCCGTCGCTGTCCATGAACAGGCTCGGGCCCATCAGCGTGTGGTAGATCGCGGTGTAGAAGCTCTTGCGCATCGGCTCCGGCGCGTCGACGTCGACGGCGGACAATGCTTTCGTCCAACTCGCCTTCGCGTTCGCGCGCACCGCGTCGAAATCCCAGCCCGGCATTTCGGCGTCCAGGTTGGCGATCGCGTTCTCTTCGCTGACCGGCGAGATCGCCACTTTCACCACCAGGGGTTTTCCGGCGAGCGATGCGAAATCGACCACGCCGACCAGTTGCCGGCCTTCGATCTGCGCCCGCTGCGTCGGGTCCTTCTCGCCCGGCGGCGGAAAACCCTTGTAGGCAACGTCGGTTTCGGTGTCGTGGAAGGCGTGCCCGTCCGGCGGCGCCGAGAAGCGCATCGCGAAATACAGTTGGCGTCCCGGCGCCCAGCCGCGCGTTTCGCGGAAACCGGTGAGCGTACCGTCGGGGCTCAAGCGCAGGCGCGACCACAGCACCTTGCCCGGATAGTCGTAGAAACTGGTGCGCAGATCGATCAGCAGATGCGCCGGCTTGCCTTGCGGGAAGCGATAGCGGTGTACGCCGACGCGTTCGGTGGCGGTGAGTTCGGCGCGGATAGCGTAATCGTCCAGCGTGACCGCGTAATAGCCAGGTTGCGCGATTTCGTCCTTGTGGCCGAAGCGCGAGCGATAACCGCTGCCCGGCTTGGCGCTGTCGCCGCGTTCGAGCTTGACCTCGCCGGCGATCGGCATCACCAGCACATCGCCCAGATCCGAATGCCCGGTGCCGGAAAAATGCGTATGCGAAAAACCGACGATGGTCTTGTCGTCGTAGCGGTAGCCCGCGGCCCAATCGTAAGCGTCCTTGCGCGGTTTGATCTCGGTGTCCGGACTCAGCTGGACCATGCCGAACGGCACCACCGCGCCGGGGAAGGTGTGGCCTTCGCCGCCGGTGCCGATGAAGGGGTCGACGGCGTCGTAGGCACTTGATCCTCGGTCGGCCGCTAGCGCGTTAGAGGTCAGCAGCAATGCCGCTGAAACAGCGGCCAGCCAGCGCCGCGCATGCATCGACTTCCCCATTTCTGACTCCTCGGCCGCAGCGATTTAGACCGTTCTAAATGCGGAAATTACCACGCTTGCCGCCATGCCGGGTTGGTATGGGATGCTCCGGCCGTGCTCTTCGTAGGAGCGGCTTTAGCCGCGAGCTTTCTCCCTCAAAATCGCTGCGTTATCGCGATTTAGACGAAAGAGCTCGCGGCTAAAGCCGCTCCTACGAAGAGCGTGGCGATGGCGGGCTCAAGCCTGTGCGCGCAAACGCGACGCGCGTCGCAACACTTCCGGGGGTGCCGCTTCTTCGGGAATACGAAATATCCCCCACTTCCTCAACGCCAAGCCCAGCTTGCGAGACGACGTCAGCGCCACGATCGGCATCGACAGCACCAACCCCAGGATCACCGGCGACATCCACGCCGCCAGCGCGGGCGAGATCGCATAGGCGATGCCGCCCATCAACGCCCCCAACAGGGTCATGCCGCCGTAGCTGCGCAACAAGCCCGACCAGGGCAGCGTGCCATCGTCGCGGCGCTGGGTTTCCCAGCCCGAATCCCTGCCCGCCAGCACTTCGGCCACACCGCGCGACTGCACGTACATGGTGATCGGCGCCATCAAGGCCGCCAGCACCGTTTCCAAAAGCATGCTGGCGAAGGAGCGCAGCGCACCGCCGCTGCCGCGGCGCAGGTCGCGGTCGAACAGCATCGCGATGTAGCCCAGCACCTTGGGCGCCAACAGGATCGTCATGGTGAACACGAACACCCAGACGAAGCGCTGCGGATCCTGCTCGCGCCAATACGCGGTCGGCGAGAAATCGGCCAGGCCGAAATTGCTCCACGACAGGCCTGCGTGGTACAGCGGTATCGCCAAGCCGACCAGCATCAGCATCGCCCACATCGGCGCGGTGAAGTATTGGCCGATGCCGATCAGCAGATGCCAGCGGCTCACCCAATGCAGGCCTTTGGCCGGCAGCACCGCGCTGTGCTGCAGATTGCCCTGGCACCAGCGGCGGTCGCGCACCAGCATGTCGGTCAGCGACGGCGGGCCTTCTTCGTAACTGCCGGGCAGGCCCGGTTCCATGTACAGCGCCCAGCCGCCGCGGCGTAGCAGCGCAGCTTCGACGAAATCATGGCTGAGCACGGTGCCGCCGAAAGGCCGGTGTCCGCGCAGTTCCGGCAAGCCGGCGTGCGCGGCGAAGGCGGCCGTGCGGATGATCGCGTTATGACCCCAGTAATTGCTCTCGGCGCCGTGCCACCAGGCGATGCCGTGGGCGACGATCGGCCCGTACACGCGCCCGGAAAACTGCTGCATCCGCGCGAACAGGGTATTGCCGTTCACCACCACCGGGAACGTCTGGATCAGCGCGACATCCGAATGCCGTTCCATCGCCCCGGCCAGGCGGACGATGGTGTCGCCGCTCATCAGGCTGTCCGCGTCCAGGATCAGCATCTGCGGATAAGCGCCGCCGAAACGGCGCAGCCATTCGGCGATGTTGCCGGCCTTGCGTTCGGCGTTGTCGGTGCGGCGCCGGTAGAACAGGCGCTCGTCGCCCAGGCGTTCGCGCAGTTGCGCGAATGCCGCTTCTTCGGCGGCCTGGATGTCGGACTTGGTCGTGTCGCTGAGCACGAAGAAATCGAATCGCTGCAATTGCCCCGTCGCCGCGACCGATTCGTAGATCGCCTGCAGTCCCGCCAGCAGCCGCTGCGGATCTTCGTTGTAGGTCGGCATCAACAAAGCCGTGCGCGTGGACAGCGCCGGCAAAGGACCGTGCGGCGACAATCCCAGTCGCGCCGGCCGATGCGAGAGCAGGCGCAGGAAACCGGCGACCGAACTGACGAAGGCCTGCGCGATCCAGGCGAACAGGGCGATGAACAGCAGCAACAGCAGCGCTTCGAGCACGTCGATGCCGCCGCCGCGCAGCAACCACCAGATCTGGTACGCCGCGACCAGGGTCAACACGGCCGAACCGCCGATCACGACCGCGCGGCGCCCGGCCACGCCCTGCGGCGCCGAAGCGAGCGTGCCGATCGGCGCACGGCCCTCGCGCAAGGATTGGATCGGCATCGCCAGCGGCGCTTCGGGCGGCAGCGGCGGCGCCGGTGCGCGGGGCGCGGGCGGTGGCGGCGCGACGATCACGGATTCCATCGGTAGAGCCAGGTTTCGGACAACGGGCCCTTCGCGTCCTTCAACCGTGCGCGCAATTCGATGTCGCTCTGCCCGCGCGGATCGAGCTCGAAACTCATCCGCCAATGGCCGGTTTCCGAATTGCGATAAGCCACTGCATTGCGCAACTCGCCTTTCGAAGCCAGCGCGTCGACCTGCAGTTTGGCCTCGGCCGGCATCGCGTCCAGGCGACCGCCGGCCAGTTCGATCACGACCAGCCGGCCGCCCTTCGCCGCCTTGCCGATACGCGTGCTGGCCACCACGGCGAGATCGCGCTGCCAGGCATGATCCACGCACCAATGCAGGCGATAGCGGAACCGGTATTCGCGTCCCGCGGCGAACGCTTGCTGGGGACGCCAGAACGCGACGATGTTGTCGTGGTATTCGTCGGCAGTGGGAATCTCGACCAGGATCACCGCGCCCGCGCCCCAGTCGCCGATCGGCTCCACCCACAGGCTCGGGCGTTTCTGGTAGCCGGCTTCCAGGTCCATGTAATCGGAAAAAGCGCGCTTGCGCTGCATCAGGCCGAAACCGCGCGGATTGTCGTCCTGAAACGCGCTCATCTGCACCGCTTTCGGATTCTGCAGCGGACGCCACACTTGCTCGTTGCGGCCGTTGAGCAAAGCCAGACCGTCGGAGTCGTGCACGGCGGGGCGGTAATCGTCGACGCCGACCCGGTCGCTGGCGTCGAAATCGAACATGCTGGTCAGCGGCGCTATCCCGGCGCGCGCCAGTTCGACGCGCGGATACAGGCGCATGTCCACGTCGAACACCGTTTCCGCGCCCGGCTTGATCGCGAAGCGGAAAGCGGCCGCAGCGCTGGGACCATCGAGCAGCGCATGCACGATGACCGTGTCGGCGCCCTTGGGCGGACGCTGCAGCCAGAACGCCTTAAACACCGGAAACTCTTCCGGTTCTGGATCGCCGGTCTTCAGCGCCAGGCCGCGCGCGGACAAACCGTAGCTCTGGCCCTTGGCTACCGCGCGGAAATAACTGGCGCCGAGGAAGGCGGCGATTTCGTCGAAATAATCCGGCCGGTTGATCGGCCCGTGCAGGCGGAAGCCGGCGAAGCCCAGATCGCTCACCTTCGGCGCCGGCGAACGGCCGTAGGTGAACATGTCGGGCGCATACACGAACGGCGCAGCCTTGCCGTCGGCGACTTCGTAAATGTCCACGCGTTCCTTATGCAGGAAGCCGCGATGGAAGAATTGCGCCTGGAACGGAACGCCAGAACCGCGCCACAGCGCCCGGTCGGCGCGATAGCGGTAGTCGCGGTACTGGTCGTAGCCGATCTTGGCCAGTTCGGCGGGCAGCGTCTCATCGGGCGGCCGATACGGACTGGCCGCCAAACTCCGTGCCAAGCCGGCGACGGTGTCGTCGTCGAACGGCGTCGCGCTTTTCGGCGTCGCTGCAAACGTTTTCATGCTTCCATCCAGCAGCGAAAGCAACGGCAACGAGAAACCGGCCAGGATCACTTCACGACGGCGCACGCGCATCTTCTCGAACGATTGCGGACAGCCGCGCACTATACGGTCCGGCCCGGTGCCGAACGTAAACCGGCGTTCACACGCCGCGTTCGGCGTTCATTCGATCCAGGTCGTGTCGAAAGCGCCGTTTTCGTGGATGTCGATCATTTCCAGCGGACCCGGGCCGTGGTTGCAGAATGCGTGCGGCACACCGGCCGGGACCACGACGATCTGCCCGGCGCCGCAGACCAGCGTTTCTGCGCCGATGGTGAAGCGCACGTTGCCTTTGCGGATCACGAAAGTTTCCGGATACGGATGCTGGTGCGCCTTCGCGCCGTCGCCCGGTCTCTCGATCGAATTGGCGATCACGCAGATGCCCGAACCTCGTGCAGCGCCTTGCCACTCCCCCGAGAAGCGGTCCGCATCGCGCAGCCATTCGTCGGCGGCGCTGACCGTTACGGACATCGTCGTCGGCTTGTCTGTCATGGGTTCTCCGGAGCGGCTGCGCGGGCGTGCAGCCGCCATGTTATTCCGTCGCCGACGAAAGCGCCCGCGCGTCGGCACCGTCGCGGGGCGTTGCAGACGCATTCTTGGGCGATTTCTCGGAAGACGGGACGGCCTGCGGATACATCGCGATCAGCTTGCGCAGCACGCCGTTGGTCCAGCCGAAGCCGTCCTGCAGCGGATATTCACCGCCGCCGCCGACGGCCGCGCCGGTGACGTCGTATTTCTCCACCAACTTGCCGGTCTTGCGGTACAGGTCGATGTTCAGTCGCATCCAACGCGCGGCGATGTCCGCGGCCAGGTCTTTCTGTCCGTAGTCGTTGAGTCCCTGGATAGCGATCCACTGCAATGGCGCCCAACCGTTGGGCGCATCCCACTGCTGGCCCGTGTCGATGGCCGTCGTCGCCAAGCCATGCGGTTGCAACAACGTCGCGCGGACGCGTTCGGCGATCTTCTCGGCCTGGCCGCGGTCGGCGATGCCGAAGAACAGCGGATACAGCGTGGCCGCGGTGACATGGTCGGTCGGCTTGCCTTCCTTCCACAGATAGTCCGAAAACACGCCCAACTTCGGATTCCACAAATGGCGCAGGATCGCGGTCTTGCGCTCGTCCGCACGCTTGCGCATCTGCGCGACCTTGTCCGTCTGCTTCGCCGCGGCGTAGGCGTCGGCGAGCGTAGTTTCCAAGCGATAGAGCAGGCTGTTCAAATCCGGCGGCGCGATGTCGACGACCCGAATCGTGGCCAGGGTTTTGCCGTCGGCCAGCCAGCGCGAGCTGAAATCCCAGCCGCTTTCCGCGCCCGCGCGCAAGTTGCGGTACACCTCGGCGAGCGGGCGGCCGGAGGCGGCGGCGGTGGCGACGTCGTTGCCGTAGCTTTCCTCGCGCGGCGTGTCGCAATCGTCCCAATAGCGGTTGAGGAGCGAACCGTCGGCCAGGCGCACGACGCGGCGATGCGCCTGGCCGCGCCCCAGCGTTTCGCCGCCCTGCATCCAGAAGGCGTATTCCTTTTCCAGCTGCGGCAGATAGGCGGTGAGCACCGCCTTGCCGTCGCGCTCGGCGATCAGGTTCACCATCGCCGCGAAGAACGGCGGCTGCGAGCGACTCAGGTAATAGGTGCGGTTGCCGTTCGGGATGTGGCCGTAGTGGTCGATCAGCCAGGCGAAGTTCTTCACCATGTCCACGGCCAGGTCGTGGCGTCCGCTCTCCTCCAGGCCCAGCATCGTGAAATACGAATCCCAGTAGTAGATCTCGTCGAAGCGGCCGCCGGGCACGATGTAGCGATAAGGCAGCGGCAGCAACGAGTTGCGCCCGTCGCTGGCGCCCGGTTTGCGCTCGAGCACGTTCCACAGCGCATCGATGTGCTGGCGCACGTCGTGCTTGGGATCGGTGCGGTAATCCTGCTCGTGCGCCGGCGGCTGGGCGAATTGTTCGGCCAGGAATTTCTTAATATCGAAACCGGGCCGGCCGCGCAGGTTCTCGTACTCGGCGACGATACCGGCCGGCGGCTGCTTGGGCCGCGAATCCATCAGCCATTTGCCGTCCGGCATGGCTTTCTGCGCATCTTCGAACAGGCGGCCGTAGAGCTGCGGGTAGCCGGGAATGCAGGTCTGGGCGAATGCCGGCGCGGATAACCCGCACATCAGCAACAGCCAAACAGCGATGTTCGTTCGCGTGCGCATCGGCTCCTCCTTGCGGCGACGGCGACCGTGGCAAGCATAAGCGAGCCGCACGCTGCCTCTTCACGCGATCTGCGCGGATTTTTTCGGCTTCTGCGACGCGCGTCCGTCTTTCTCATCGCGTAATCCGCATTCAGCAAATAAGCGCGTGCATTTACATGCGTTACATACGCTTCGATTCACTTTTTTTGCACATACGCGAAGCCAAGATCGAGCATCGCCGCGGTTCCTGCGCGGACGACCGCCACAGGGGATCATCCGTCCGCACCGGCTCCGCGAGCCTGCGGACCGGCTCGATACGAGCCCGGAGGCCCTTGAAGATGGCTGCATCCCGATCGTTGCATCGCATCGCACGGATCGCGGCCTTCTCTTTCCTCACTGTTTCTGCCGATGCCGTCGCGCCATGCGGCCGGCGCGGCGTTTTTCGGTCCGTGGAGGGAACAACATGAGTCGTTTCGACCGCCGTTACGCGTTGTCGGCCGCGATCGCCGGCGCGCTGCTGCCTTGGTGCGCGCAAGCGCAGGTGCAGACGCCGCAGGAAGCAGCACCGCAGCAGCAGGAGCCGCAGAAGCCTTCCGGCGGTGCGACTACGCTGGACACCGTCGTCGTCACCGGCAGCGCGTCGGGCGGCGTCAAGAAGCTGGAAGCCAGCTACAACATCGTCACCGCCAGCGAGGCGGAGATCCGCGAAGCCAATCCGAAGAGCACGGCCGATCTGCTGAAGATCTCTCCCGGCATGTGGCCCGAATCCACCGGCGGCCAGACCGGCGCCAACATCGAAATCGCCGGTTTTCCGGGCGGCGGCGACGCGCCCTACTTCACCACGTTGTTGATGGGATCGCCGCTGTACGGCATGCCGACCCTGTCGTTCTTCGAAACCACGACGCTGTTCCGGCTAGACGACACGGTGGAATCGGTGGAAATCCTGCAAGGCGGCCCGTCGGTGGTGTTCGCCGGCGGTCAGATGGGCGCGACCGCGAATTTCCTGCTCAAGACCGGCAGCGAAGTACCTACCGGCAGCGTCGGCGTGACCTGGGGCGACGAAGGTCTGTGGCGTTTGGACGCATTCAGCGGCTTCAAGCTGGCCGAAGGCTGGTACGGCAGCGTCGGCGGCTTCTGGCGCAGTTCCGACGGCGTGCGCGATCCGGAATTCAAAGCCGACGAAGGCGGCCAGCTGACCGCGACCCTCACCCACGACACCGACAACGGCACGATGACGTTCTACGCGCGTTATCTTGACGACAAGAACCAGTTCATCACGCCGATCCCGATCATCCAGCGCGGCACCGACGATTTCAGCGCTTATCCGGGCTTCGATCCGCTCACTTCCACGTACTACAGCGAAGCGATCCGTCACGTGCGCCTGCCCGGTTTCCCGGGCGGCGGCAAGAACGCCGACCTGGCCGATGGCCGCGGCACCAAGATGTGGTTCGTCGGCGGCAACCTGGATTTCGAATTAGACAACGGCTGGTCGATCAGCGACAAGTTCATCATCAACGCCGGCGACGCGGACACCAACGCACTGTTCTCCGGCAGCAACCCGGCCAGTTTGTTCGACGAACTGTATACCGTGGACAGCGATCTTGGCGGCTTCGAACTGCCGGCCGGATCGGCGACCGCGACCTATGTCGGCGGCGGCGCCGTGCCCGACGGCCAAAGCGTCATTCACCAGGGCTGGTGGTCGATCCACAAACGCCTGAAGAACTTCAACAACGACTTCCGCCTCAGCAAGGAATTGTTCGAAGGCAACACGCTCACCATCGGTCTGTACTACGCACGCTATACCGCCGACGACCAATGGAACCAGGGCGGACGCGGGATGCTGATGACCAACGAGCCGAACGCGCGGCCAATCACGGTCAGCTACGTCGACGGCGGCCAGACTTTGCAACTGACCGACAACCAGGGTTTCCTGGATTACGGCGGCTTCAACATCGTCCAGCACGGCAAGGCGACCAATGTCGCGGTCTACTTGTCCGACTCCTGGCGCATCGGCCAATGGCTGTTGGATGCGTCGGTACGGGTGGAGAACCAGGACGCCCGCAACGACGTGTGCAACCTGAGCAACGTGAACCTGGACGGCGATCCGAACACGCTGTACGACAACGAAGTGCCGGTCTGCAACGGCGGCTTCACCCGCACCGAGTACAAGAAGACCCACCCGTCGTGGACGGTGGGCGCCAACTACAGCTTCACCGACCGCATGTCGGCCTACGTCCGCATCAACCGCGGCGGCCATTTCCTGGACTTCGACAACGGCATCCGCGGCAGCACCACCGGCAACACGCCGCCGATGCACATCATCCAGAACTACGAAGTCGGCTACAAATACCAGTCCGACCTGTTGTACCTGGACATCAGCGCCTACAAGCGCGAATTCAGCGGCCTGCCTTACCAGCCGACCGACGGCCTGGGCGTGCCGGTCGGCAGCCCGCTGATCTACGGATCCGATTCCAAGGGCGTCAACTTCATCGGCGCGATCACGCCGACCGACGCTTTCCGCGTGCAGCTGGTCGCCAACTACCTGGACGGCAAGTACACCGACTACGCGGCCTGCATTCCCTACGTCAACGTGGTGGCCGGCAACGGCTGCGCGCCGATCGAAGGCCAGCAACTGCAGCGCCAACCCAAACTGCGCTACATGGTGACGCCGAGCTACCGCTTCATGTTCGGCTGGGGCGAGATCACGCCCTTCGTCACCTATACGCACATCGGCGACCACACCCAGGATCAGTCCGGGCTGCAGCAGCTGGGTTCGTACCACACCCTGGATTTCGGCATCACCGCCAAGGTCGGCGATCATTGGGAATTCGTCGCGCGCGGCACGAACATGACCAACGAGCTCGGCCTCACCGAGAGCAATTCGCGCATCTTCGGACCGGCTTCGGACAGCGGCGGCGTGTTGCTGGCGCGCCCGCTCGAAGGCCGCGAGGTCAATGTGCAGGCGAAGTACCGCTGGTGAAAGCCGGCAAAGGTTCGCGATGAAATCCGCATGGGCGGCGTTGCTGGCCGCGGCGCTGCCGCTGGCGGTGTCCGCGGCGGAAGCGCCGCTGCGCTTCCGCGTCACCGAGGGCGATACGCTCAATGCTTTCCATCGCGATGGGCCGGCGGCGGCGCATTTGCTGCTCAACTCCGGACGCAAACCGCGCGTGCTGGTGGCGTTTCCGGCCGGCAACAGCGGCGTCGGCGTCTGGTTCGAAGATACTGCTGCGCCCGTGCGCTGGACGCTGACCGAAACCAAAACCGCGGTGCTGAGAGACGACCGCGGCCGGCCTTTGCGCGGCATCGTCGCCGAAGCCAGCGTGGATGCATCGCGGCTGGAGGTGCGCGATGCGGTGCTGGGCAGCGTGCGGGTGTTGCGCGATTTTCAGCTCGGCGTCGCCTATCCTCCGCCGGTGCGCACCTCAGCGCGAATTTCCGAGCATACGGCGACTTGGGAACGCCCGCGGATCGACGGCGCGCCCGGCTACGCGATCTCCATCGAAGTACGCGATGGCCGCGTGAGCGGAGGCAGCGGCGCGCCGCTGGTACTGACGACCGCGCGCGCCGGCGAGCCGATGCGCCTGCGTATCACTGCGCTCACCGGCGAGCAACCGCTCACGCCGCTGCCGGGGCGCGCATCGCTGGATCGCTCCGCCGGTACCGACCTGCGCAGCCGCCAGGTGTTGGAATTCCTGAGCTACCGCGAAAAATTCCTGGCCGGCTCCTGGCGCTTCGACACCTATTTCGGCCGCGACACGCTGATGTCGCTGCGCCTGCTGATGCCGGCGCTGAAGCCGGAAGCGATCGAAGACGGCTTTGCGTCCGTGCTCGAACGGCTGAACCCGCAAGGCGAAGTGGCGCATGAGGAAGACATCGGCGAATTCGCCCTGTTGCGCCATCGCAAGGAAAAAGGCCCCGCGTCGCCGTACGACGACACGCCGGTCTACGACTACGCCATGATCGACGACGACCGCATGCTCGCTCCGATCGCGGCCGCCTACCTGCTCGACGATGCGCGCGGTCGTGGCCGCGCGACCGCCTTCCTCGCACGCAAAAACTCGTCCGGGGAAACGCTCGGCGCAGCGCTGGCGCGCAATTTCGCTTTCGTGCTCGATTCGGCGGCGGCTTTCTCGCACGAACCGGTGGCCGGGAACCTGATCGCGTTGAAACCCGGACGCGACGCCGGCCAATGGCGCGACAGCCGCGACGGTTTGGCCGGGGGACGCTATCCCTACGACGTCAATGCGGTATTCATGCCGGCTGCACTGCAGGCGATCGCACGGTTCCAAGAATCCGGCCTGATGCGGCCATATGCGACGCCGCAACAACAAAACGCGTTTTTGGAAGCGAGTGGACGAGCCAAGCAATGGCTCGATCATGCGCCGCAACTGTTCCGGGTCGAGTTACCGGCTGCGCGCGCCCAAGCGGCTATCAGGCGTTATTCCCGTTCGCTCGGCGTGGATCCGACACAGGCTTTGGCAAGCGTGACCGGCCCGACGCTCCGTTTCGACGCGCTGGCTCTGGATGCGAAAGGTCGGCCGATCCCGATCCTGCATTCAGACGGCGGTTTCGTCCTGCTGTTTCTCGAACCAGACGCAAAAACCCTGGACGCAATGGTCGAAAACATGCTGCGTTCTTTCCCGGCCGGATTGCTGACCGGCGCGGGCATGGTCGTGGCCAATCCTGTCTACGCCGATACGCGCGTCGCCGCTGGATTCGGACGCAACGCCTATCACGGCACGGTGGTCTGGTCCTGGCAACAGGCCTTGCTCGCCGCCGGACTGGTGCGGCAATTACGGCGCGAAGATCTGCCGTCCGATGTCCGTTCGCAGCTGCACGATGCGCAGCGAAGATTGTGGGACGCGATCGATGACGCCAGCGCGATGCGCACTTCCGAATTGTGGTCCTGGTCCTATGCCGACGGCCGCTATCGCGCCGAACCTTTCGGCCAGAGCGCCGGCGATGCCGACGAATCCAACGCAGCGCAGTTGTGGAGCACGGTGTATCTGGCCATTCCGCGGCCCGAACGGACCGCGGAAAACTCGCGCTAACGCCTCTGCGGACGACCGGTACGACCGCGCTACTGACGAATGCCCTTGGCGACGACTTCGACGCGGCGATTCGGCTGCAAGCAGGCGATCAGTTCTTCCCGCGGCAACGCGTCCTCGCACTGCTTGACCGGTTCCGACTCGCCCGCGCCGTGCGCGGACAGGCTGTCTGCCGGAACGCCATCCTCGGCCAGGATCTCGCGCACCGTCTCCGCGCGCCGTTGCGACAGCGCCAGATTGCTCTGCTCGCTGCCAATGCGATCGGTGTGTCCGATCACCTGCACCACGGCGGCCTTCGAGGATTTCAGCGCGTCCGCGACTTGCTTCAGCTCCTCGCGCCCGCCGGGCAGCATGTCCGTGCGGTCCGACTTGGCGAAGGCGAACAGCGCGTCCGCGGACAGATCGAAGCGCTTGACCGGGACGTCGGGCTTGTCTTTTTCCTTCAGCAGGCCGGCGCAGTCGGCCGGCGACCAGTGGAAGCTCTGCCCGCGGAGCTCGCTGTCGAAGATCACCTTGTATTGGCAGGTGACCACGCGGTCGCCTTCGCGGAAGTGGAAGAGATAATCCCATTCGCGGGCGTTGAATCCTTCCCGGAAATGCGGCCGGCCGATCAGATCGTAAAGCTGGTCGCGGGTGGCGCCCGGACCGATCTGCCGGATCGCTTCCTGGGTCGGGAAAGTGCCTTCCTTCATCACGATTCGGTCCAAAGCGGGGAAAACCACTTCTCCCGCTTGGCCCTGCGGCGTGATGTCGCGGCTGACGTGACGCGTGCATCCGGCGAAAAAAACCGCAGCCACTGCGGCTGCGGCGCACAGCGCAAGCGGAACATCGCGCATAACCTTGTTGGACTTTTCCATTTCGTCTACCCCTGTTCGATTCTGGGCGGTGGCGGACTGCGTGCAGCCCGCCGTTCTGCTCACCATTGGATGCCGGCGCCGGCCGAGAAGCCGAATTCGCGCGTGGTGTTGCCGCTGACCTGCGCCTTATAGACGTAGCGGCCGTTGTCGGTGATGCCGGACAAGCCGACGGCCATGCCGTACTCCTGCTGGTATCCGCCGACGCCGATCGACAGCATGCTCTTGCCCGGCAGGTAGGCTTGCGGCATGCCTGCCATCGCCATCGCCGATGCGGTGCCTCCGCGAGCGCCGCGATTCGCGCTCCAGATGTCGTCCTGCAGCTCGTTGATGCGCGCGTCGGTATAGCCGTTGGCCTGGTTGAGCGTGTTGGTCAGACCGGTTTGCAGCTGGTTGACGTTGACCGCATCCGTGCCGGCGACGCCGGCGGCCACGTTGTGGATCGTGGTCGGCCCGGTGCCGTTCGGATTCAGCGTGATGCTGTTGTTGTTGACCGTGCCGTCGACGTTCTTGTCGTATTGCACGCCGCCATTGGTGAATCCCTTCAGCTGCGACACATTCACCGCGTCGGTGTCGGCGACGCCGGCCGCGACGTTGGTGATCTTGCGCTCGCCGCCGACCGTGCCGACAGACACCGTATTGTCGGCGGAAGCCACCGAACCAGCGCCGATCGCCACGCTGTTGTTGCCGCTGGCCACTGACCCGTTGCCGAATGCGGAACTGCCCGTGCCGGAAGCCGTGCTGTTGTTGCCCACGGCGGTGCTGTTGTTGCCGCTGGCCACCGCGTTGGCGCCGCCGGCTGCGGAATCCGTGCCGGTCGGACTCGGCGGCGGCGCGTTGTGGTCCTGGCTGACCTGGAACATGCCGGTGGAACCGTTGCCGATGTTGGTGATCGAATCCTCGATGTTGGTGACGCGGGCATCGATCTGGTTCACCGCCTGGTTGGTCGCGTGCAGCTGCGAACCGTTCACCGCATCGGTCGAATTCGCATCGATGCGGCCCGCGGCGACGTTGGTGATCGTGCGCTCGGCGCCCGCGGACCCCATGCTCACCGTGCCGGTCGGATTGGCCCCGGCGAAGTTGTAGGTGTTGCCGGCGATGGTCGCGCTGGCCGTGCCCACCGCGGCGGAGGTCGAAGAACCGGCGCCGAGCGCAACGCTGTTCGCCGTGCCGGCGGTGGCGCCGGAACCGATGGCCACCGCGTTGGCGGCGCTGGCGCCGGCGTTCATGCCGGAAGCGATCGAACCGGCGCCGGTCGCGCCGTCGTTGTTGTAGTTGCCGACGTGGGTGCCGCCGTCGTTCACGCTGTAGTAGTGCGAGGCGCTGCTGTTGACCGAATTGCTGAGGTTTTCCAGTGCCTGGTTGGTGGCGTGCAGCTGCGAGCCGTTGATCGCATCGGTCGAACCCGCATCGATGCGGCCGGCGGCGACGTGGGTGATCGTGCGCTCTGCGCCCAGCGCGCCGACGCTGACCGTGCCGACCGGCGCGATGCCGGCGAAGTTGTAGGTGTTGCCGTCGAGCACGATGCTCGAAGTGCCGACCGCCACCGCGGTGGCCGCGTTCGAACCCAGCGCGACGCTGTTGGCATGCGATGCGGTGGCGCCGAAACCCAGGGCCAGCGAATTGTCGCCAGCCGCGGTCGCATCCACGCCGGCGGCCATCGCATTGAGGCCGGTCGCGCCGTCGTTGGCGTAGTTGCCGCCGGCCACGCCGTTGTCGTTGACGCTGTAGTAGTGCGTCTCGGCCGCGGCGATCTGCCCGGTCAGCGTATCGGCGACGGCGTACAGCTGCGAGCCGTTGATCGCATCGGTGGACGTGGACGTGACCTGGCCCGCCGCCACGTTCGTGATCTGGCGTTCGGCGCCGACGCTGCCGACGCTGACCACGCTGGTCGGCGCCACACCCGCGAAGCCCGCGTAAGTGATGCCGTTGATCGTCGCGGTACTGGTGGGCACCGCGGCCGCGGTCACGCTGCCGGCGCCCAAGGCGACGTCGCCGGCGTTCGTAGCGACCGCGCCGGTGCCGATGGCGATGCCGTTGTTCGCGTTCACCGTGCCGCCGGTGCCGATCAGCACGCCGTCCTGCACGCCGCCGGCCACGGTACCGTCGCGCGCCAGCACCTGGTTTCCGGCGATCGCGGCGCCGAGCGTATTGCGGTGGCCGGCGACGAAGTTCTCGGTGGCGGCGTCCAGCGCATTGTTGCTGCCGATCACGACGTTCGTAGTCGAACCCGCGATGCTGTTCTGCGAGCCCAGGACGACCGCCGCCGTCGAATCGCTGACTGTGTTTGCCGCACCCGTGGCAACCACGCCCAAGCTGTCGGTCAAGGTGTTGTTAGAACCTTGGACCATGGAGCCCGCGCTGCCGGAAACGCTGTTGAATCCGCCGAGGACGCCGACCTGGGTGGAATCGGCGATGCTGTTGCTCTGGCCGTAGATCCACGAGTTGAAGCTGTTGCTGATGGTGCTGGAATCGCCGACGACGATCGAGTGATCGCTCAAACCGGGCGCGGCTTGCACCACGCGCGCCTGGAAGCCGATCGCGATGCTTTGCAAGGCCTGCGCCGTGGCGCCGTCGCCCATGGCCGTGGCCTGTTGTCCCGCCGCAGCGGCGCCTACGCCTGCGGCGATCGCGTTGAGACCGGTCGCGCCGTCGTTGTTGTAGTTGGCGCCGGCTACGGCATTGTCGTTGACGCTGTAGTAGTGGACCGCGCCCGCGTCGACTTCGTTGCTCAGGTTTTCGATGGCCTGGGTGGCGGCGAACAGCTGCGAACCGTTGATAGCGTCAGTGGACGCGCCATCGATGCGGCCCGCCGCCACGTTCGTGATCGTGCGTTCCGTGCCCGTGGCGCCGACGCTAACCGTGCTGGTTGGCGCGATGCCGGCGAAGTTGTAGTTCACGCCGTCGATGGCCGCGCTGGCTGTAGCCACCGTCGCGGCCGTCGCCGAGCCCGAGCCGAGGGCGACATCGCCCGCACTCGTCGCGGCGGTCGCGCCGTCGCCGATCGCGACATTGCCCGCGATGCCCGCCGCACCAGCCGCCGAGCCGTTGCCGAGCGCCACCGAACCTTGCCCGATCGCCCGATTGTTGTTGCCGATCGCCACCGCGCCGTTGGCCTGGTTGGCCGCTGTCGCGGTCGCGGTGCCGTCGTTATTGGCGATGTTGTTGGCGCCGCCGACGAACGCGCCGGTGCCGCTGGCGTAACTCGGATCGCCGATCGCCACCGCGCCGTCGCCGAACGCGACATTCGAACGGCCGATCGCCACCGCGCCGCCGTTGGCAGTACCGGCATCGGCCGTACTCGCATTGCCGATGGCGACATTGCGCCCAGTAGCGCCGGTGCTGACGGTGTTGCCGACCGCGACCGAGAAGGTGCTGCCTACCGTGGCCGAATAGCCCAGCGCCACCGAGTTCGCCAGAGCGACCGCACTATTGCCGATGGCGACCGCTCGGGCGCCGTTGGCGAGCGCCGGGTCGCCGGTAAGGGCGGTTCCGCCGCCGCCGCCGATGGCGATGGAACTGCCGCCAACGGTCGTAGCGCCGCCAGTCCCTCCCGGACCCGCGCCGACCGCCACGGTCCATGCGTTGTCCGCCGACGCCCCCGCGCCGATCGCAGTCGCGCCGACGAAGGGCGCATCGGCTTGATAGCCGATGGCCGTCGTCAATGAACCCATGGTGTGCGACAAAGCGCCCACAGCGACCGCACCGGTGAAAGGTACCGAAACTCCGTTGATCGCGCCGCGGCCGATCGCAATACTATCGGCCGCGTTCGAAACGGCATCGATGCCCATCGCGATCGAATTCGTCCCGGTCGCGCCATCATTGTCGTAATTGCCGCCGGCGACGCCGCCGTCGTTGATGCTGACGTAATGGATGGCGTTCGCGTCGACTTCATTACTGAGGTTTTCGATGGCTTGGGTCGCGGCGAACAGCTGCGAACCGTTGATCGCATCGGTCGAGGCACCGCTGATCTGCCCCGCCGCTACGTTCGTGATCTGGCGTTCGGCACCGACGTTACCGACGCTGACCACGCTGGTCGGCGCGACGCCGGCAAAGTTGTAGCTCACGCCGTCGATGATCGCGCCAGGCGTAGCGACCGCCGCGGCCGTCACCGAACCCGAGCCCAGCGCCACATCGCCCGCGCTCGTGGCGGCGGTCGCACCGTTGCCGATGGCGACGGACGAATCGCCGCTTGCCGAAGCGCCGACGCCTGCAGCCAACGCGTTCAGCCCGGTAGCGCCGTCGTTGTCGTAGTTGCCGCCCTGCACCCCGTTGTCGTTGACGCTGTAGTAGTGCGTCTGCACCGCTTCCGTCGCGTCGGTGAGCTGGCTCACGTTGACGGCATCCGTGGGGTTCACGCCCGGCGCGACGTTAGTGATGGTCAGATTGCCGGCGTCGATGCCGGTGGTCGTCACGCTCGGTCCGCCTGCGATGGTCAGCCCATTCGTATTCAGCACCGTGCCGCCCGCGGTCACGCTATTCACCGTGATGTCGTCGGCCAAATCGAAGGTCACGTCGTTGCTGGTCGTATCCTTCGACACGACCAGGTTGCCGTCGGCATTGTTCAGATCGACGCTGTTGCCCGTCGCGCTGTCCACGCCGACATTGGTTCCATTGGCGCCCTCGGCGCTGACCGTCCAACCGTCGCCCAGCGCTTCCACCGCCTGGTTGGTCGCGAACAGCTGCGAACCGTTGATCGCGTCGGTCGAGGCGCCGGAAATCCTGCCAGCCGCCACGTGAGTGATGGTGCGTTCGGCACCCACGGCGCCAACGCTCACCGTCGAGGTCGGCGTAATCCCGGCGAAATTATGGACCGTACCGTTGATCGTCGTGCTGGAAGTCGCTACCGCCGCATCCGTCACCGAACCCGAACCCAACGCCACGTCGTCAGCGTTGTTGGCCACCGCCGTGTCGCCGAACGCGACCGCGCCCGCCGCCAGCGCGCGGCTGGTGCTGCCGATCGCCACACTGCCCTGGCCGATCACGGTGTTCTGGTAACCGATACCGACAGCGCCCTGCGCAGCAGTGCCCGGCACGCCGACCGCTTGGCCGCCGCCGCCGACCATATTGGTGTTGCCCATGGCGACGGTGCCGTCGCCTGTGGCGGTGTTGTCCAAACCGCTTGCAATGGCGCCGTTGCCCGTAGCGGTGTTCGGATCGCCGATCGCGACCGCGCCGTTGCCGCTGGCGAAGTTGCCGGCGCCGATCGCGACAGCCCGTCCGCCGGTGGCCGTCGAATCGTTGCCGATAGCCACAGCGTCATCCGAGGAAGCGTTGGCGTCCGTGCCTACCGCGATACTGTTATCGCCCGTTGCATTGGCGTGCAGGCCCACAGCCGTGGACGCTACCCCAGCCGCAGCGGACTGATAACCCGCCGCAAATGCGAAAGTGGCCGTGGCGTTTGTGCCCCCGCCAATGGCGGTAGCCGTGGTAGTACCCGCATTAGCGGCGTTGCCGTAAGCAGTCGCCCAATCGCCGATGGCTCTCGCGCCTTCGCCGACCGCGGTCCCAAAAGATCCTGTCGCGCTTGCATTGCGCCCCATCGCAATGGCGTAGGTCCCCGTGGCTCCGGAGTCCGTGCCTATCGCGATGCCGCTCTCGCCGGTCGCGTTGGCGTGCAAGCCCAAGGCCGTGGACGCTAACCCACCCGCAGTGGCCTGATAACCCGCTCCCAATGCGAAAGTGGCTGTGGCGTTCGTGCCTGCGCCAATGGCTGTGGCCGTGGTGGTACTCGCATTGGCGCCGTTGCCATAAGCGGTCGCCCAATCGCCGATGGCTCTCGCGGCCTCGCCAACCGCGGTCCCATAGGACCCTGTCGCGGTGGCATTACGCCCAATCGCAATAGCGAAAGGCGCGGTCGCGCCGTTATTGGTGTAATTCGCCCCGGTTGTGCCGCCATCGTTCACGCTGAAGTAGTGAACGGGTGTGCTGGCCGCGATGGCCGCGACTGCCTGATTGGTGGCGAACAACTGCGAGCCATTGATGGCATCGGTCGAGCTGCCGGAGATCCGGCCGGCCGCGACATTGGTGATGGTGCGCTCGGTGCCGACGCCGCCCCCCACGCTTACCGTTGATGTGGGTGCGATACCCGCGAAGTTGTAGGTGGTGCCGCCGATCACGACGCTGGGCGTACCCACGGCTGCCGCCGTCACCGAACCCGAACCCAGCGCCACGGCGCTGGCGTTAGTGGCGACCGCCGAATTGCCGAGCGCCAACGAGTTGGGAGCGCCCGCGTTGGCGCCAGCGCCGAATGCCGACGCATTCACGCCGTTGGCGACGCTGATTCGCCCGATAGCGATGGCGCTGCCTCCCGTCGCGCTCGAATTGGAACCGATCGCAATGCTTTGATCGGTGTTGGCGACCGCCGTATCGCCGAACGCGAGGGCGCCAGCCGCCAACGCGCGGCTGGTGCTGCCCAGCGCCACGGCGCCCTGGCCGATCACGGTGTTCTGATAGCCGATGCCCACCGCGCCCTGCGCAGGAGTGCCAGGCGTGCTCACCGCCTGGCCGCCGCCGCCGACCATGTTGGTGTTGCCCATCGCCACCGAGCCGTTGCCGGTGGCGGTGTTGTCCAGGCCCTGCGCGATCGCGCCGTTGCCGGTGGCGGTGTTCGGATCGCCGATCGCGACCGCGCCGTTGCCGCTGGCGAAGTTGCCTTCGCCGATAGCCACCGCTCTGCCGCCGGTCGCGGTCGAATCGTTGCCGATCGCCACGGCGCCGGCTGCGTTCGCAAGCGCGCTATTGCCCATCGCGATCGCGTTGTCGGCGGCCGCATTGGCTTCGGTTCCGATGGCGAGCGCATTGACGCCGGTCGCCTGGGCCAATGCTGAGATCGCCACGGCATTGGTGGCAGTGGCATCGGTATCGACACCCAGCGTTATCGCGTTGACCGCGCCGGATGTGCTATTGCGTCCGATAGCGATGGCACTCTGGTCCGTTGCTGCGGCGCTTTGGCCCACGGCGACGGCATCCGTACCGGTCGCCTGGCTCGCGAGCCCCACCGCGACGGCGTTCACCTGCGATGCCGTCACATCCGTGCCAATGGCGACAGTTCCCACCGCCGTGGCGCCCGCTCCCGGAGCCGTGCGCCCGCCGATATTGATCGAGTTCAATTGAGTCGCGACCGCCTGGAAGCCGATGGCGACGGCATTCCGGCCGCTTGCGTTGGCGCTGCTGCCTTGCGCGACGGCATCCAGTGCGGAAGCGTTTGCCAGAGTGCCGATGGCGATCGCGTTGCCCACGCTCGCGTTCGCGCTAAAACCGATCGAAGTGGTGGCATCGGCCGCGACGCCGATGCCGGCGTTGGTGCCGATGGCGATATTGTCGTCGCCGCTGACCAGGCTACCGGCCGCAGCGTCCAGGGTGCCGTCGTAGGTGACCGAGCCATCGCCTACGCCGAAGGCGACATTGCGCGTGCCGGTGACGCCCGAACCCGCGCCGCGCATCACGCTGGCGATGCCGCCGCCGATGGCGGTGTTCTGCGCGCCGGTGACCAGCGCGCCGGAGGCGATGCCCAGTGCGATCGAACCGGTATTGGTGGCCGACGAGCCGGCACCAGCACCCTGGCCGACCGCAACGGTGCTGGCCCCGATAGCGAGCGCTTGCGCTCCCAGCGCAAGCGAACTATTTCCTAGCGCCCGCGCGCTGTTCCCGACTGCGGTGGCTGCGGCGTCGCTTGCCGTCGCCTGGCTTCCTATCGCGACGGTAGTGGTCCCACTGGCGACGGCCGCCCAGCCACCGGCGAATGAAGTATTGCCGCTAGCCAGGGAGCTGACGCCGACCGCTGTGGAGTTTCCTCCCGAAGCTTGGGAACCGGAGCCCACCGCGCTGGCGCCAGCTCCGGTGGCATTGGCGCTAACTCCCAGCGCGATCGTATTGATATTGCTTGAGACGGTGCCGCCACCTATCGCGATTGCACCGCCAGTGCCTGAGGCTGCCGCATTCAAGCCGATAGCCACCGAGTATTGGGTCGAGGAGACGGATTGACCGCCAATGGCGATGGCATCGACGCCCGATGCAAGAGCGCCACTGGTCGCATTGCCACCGATTGCCGTCGAACCGACGCCAGTGGCCCGTGTGGCTGTTGCTGCGTTGACGCCACCCCCACCGAGTGCTGTCGCATAGCTGACGGCGGCATTGGCTTGCGAACCCACGGCAACGCCCCTAAGTCCACCTGCTGTTGACTGCACGCCGACAGCGATGGCTCCCGCGCCGCCGGCGTTGACATCCGTACCGATAGCAATCGCCGACTCTCCGGACGCTCCGGTTCCGCTGGTGCGCGCACCCACGTAAATGGAGTTGACGCCTGAGCCGAGGGCTTGGTAGCCGAGAGTCGTGGCATTCAGCCCCGAACTGGTGGCCCTAAAACCTATAGCAGTGGCTCCGGCGGCAGCCGCTTGCGCCTCCAAACCCGCGCATGTCGCGCTGCCGTTGTATTGGTTGTACGGCGGCGCGGTGCAGTTCGCCTGCGCCTGCGCCGACGGCGCCCATCCGATCCAGGCGATGCCCAACAGCGCAGTCATGATCCCCGCCAACCGCGTCGTTCCCGCCGCGTGCGAAGGCTTGTTGCCGCCGGAAGCCTTGCCGCGCGGCGTGGCCAATTCCGAAGCGACCACCAACTGGTTCAGCGAGCGGTTCCATACCACGCTATAGATCTTGTTCATTGCCTATCCCCCGTTGCAAGCAGATGTGATGTCCCAGAGCGGTGTTGTCCGCTCACGGATTCGTTCGATGCGCGCACATGGCTGAGGGCGCGCGGAGCAGCGCGCTCGCCGAGCCTCGCTTTGGCCTGTGCGGTCCTGTATCCGCGCCGGACGACCGCATCGATCGGCTGCGCCGATCGCTCGGCGCGCGATGAGAAATTCGCATCCATGACCCCCTTCGGCTCCGCGTTCGCGCGGAGTCGCCTACATCCATTTCTATCGGTGGCCGGCGATCACTCGCCTGCCGTTCGAAGAACCGAGTCGCGCAGGATTCGCTTCGCTACGTCCTTGTCTTCTGCTTGCCGCTGCAGGTAGGCGCTGTAAAACTTTTCTTCGTGCGCGCACTCTAATCACAAGGGTCGGTGCATTACACCCACGGTTAGTCACCGATTCTCACCGAATATTTTCGGCCCGGAAATTGACCGCATGCGCGATGATTTGGCGTGTCCTGAAAAGGATGCGAAACAGCGACGCGCGGCTAATCTGAATAGTGGATCGTCTTACGGACCAGGGGGTCGTATGACCGACGTTAGGCATGGGATCCTGGTCGTCGAAAGCGACCGACGCTTACGCGATGAGATCCTGATCCCCGGCCTTCGAAACGCCGGCTTCGACGCCATCGGCGCCGGCACCGCCGTCGACGCTTATCGTTGCATGCTCGCGCGGATTTTTTCCTTGTTCGTCGTGGACGTCGCCTTGCCCGATGCCGACGGCCTGGCCATGGTCGGCTGGTTGCGGACCGCGACCGATGCGGGAATCGTCGTGCTCACCGAAACCCGGGGCAGCAAGCGCCAACAAATACGCAGCTTGAACGATGGCGCCGACGCCTACGTCGCCAAACCGATCGACATCGACGTGCTGGTAGCCACGCTGCGGAGCCTGCTGCGGCGCATGAAACCGTCGGACGCGCGCCGAACGGCCGGCAAAGGCCCTTCGCGTTGGCGGCTCGGCGCCGCCGGTTGGGATTTGATTTCGCCCGACGGAACGAAGGTGCAACTGACCCAGCCCGAACGCCTGCTGTTAGGCGCGCTGGCGGCTTCTCCGGGCAAGGCCGTCGCGCGCAGCGCCATCATTTCGCTGTTGGCGCGCGACGCGAAGAATTTCGATGGCCATCGCCTGGAGATGCTGGTGCATCGGCTGCGCCGCAAAGTGCGGGCGAGCACCCGCGAAACGCTGCCTTTGAAAGCGATGCGCGGCGTCGGATACGTTCTCCAGCTATGAGCGCAGCGCCGCGAACGGCCTGAATTGTGCTACCCATCACACTATGCATCGCGGAAAATCACCGGCGCTCACCTTGGTTACATGATGGCGCGGACAACCCGCTGCCGCATCGAATCGCCTGTCGCCCGGCGGTGGCGACCAACCCGACGACAGCCGTCCGCACCGATGAACATGGATGCAACACCATTGGACGCCTGGCGACGCTTCGTCGGCTGGATGAGAAACGTGCCCGATGCGTCGCACGGAAAGCGCAACGCGTTGACGCTCCAGACCATGCTGGTCATCACCGGCACGATCGCTTCCTCGATGGCCGCGGTTTCCTACGCCACCGACGATGCGGGCGGACTCGGCGAGAGCTGGCACATCTTGACCATCGCTGCGTATGCGTGGGGCTGTTTCTGCCTGTTGCGCCTCGGCCTGTTCCGGCTTGCGGCCGGCCTGACGGTCCTCGGCGGCCTGATCCTGATCGGCTTCAGCTATCAGGCCTATGGACTGCGGGCGCAATCCGGGTTGCAGATAACCCAGCTGCTTCCTTTGCTGCTCGCGGGCTTGCTGCTGGGAAGAAGCGCCGTGTGGTGGACGACGTTGGCCGTTGCGGTCGCATTGGGAATCGGCGCACGGGTCGATCTGGGGCTGGCGACGAATGTCGCTGCGCGTTCGGAGGTCTGGTCCGCCCTGCTTCTATTCGGCATGAACCTGTTCGTACTGGCGGTGATCCTGGATCGGCTGATCCTGTTGATGCAGCGGGCCATCAAGCGCAGCGAAGAGCTCGACGCCATTTGCCTCGAGCTGGAACGCGAGATCGAGGAAAAGGAACGCGCCTACGCGCGCCTGTTGCATACGCAGCGAATGGAAGCTATCGGCCGGCTTTCGACCGGCGTCGCCCACGACTTCCACAATATCCTCAGCGTCATCCTGGGACTGGCCACCTTGCCGGTCCGGAACGATGACTCAACCGACATCATCCTGCCTAAGGTCGCCAAAGCGGCGCGGCGCGGCACCGCCATCACCCGCCGGCTGCTGAGTTTCGGGCGCACCCAGACTGGGGAGGTCGCCACCTTCGATCTGGTCGAAGCCGTCGACGAAATGCGTTCGTTGATCCTGCCGATGTTCCATCGCGGGGTCAAAGTGCAAATGGACCTGCCCGCGCCGGGTGTTCGCGTGAGGATGGACCGCGACGAGCTGGAACTGGTGCTGCTGAACATCGCCAGCAACGCGTGCGACGCCATGCCGGACGGCGGCCGGTTCGCCCTCTCCGTCGAATCCGACGAAGCGCATGCGCGAATAAGCATGGAAGACACCGGCGAAGGAATGGCGCCCGATGTGCTCGCCCGCCTGTTCGAACCGTTCTTCACGACCAAGCCCAAAGACAAGGGAACCGGCATCGGCATGGCGATCGTGCACCGTTTCGTCGCCGACAGCGGAGGCGATATCGACGTGGACAGCATGCCCGGCCAAGGCACGCGCGTTCGGATCAAGATACCGCTGGCGTCGCCCGAATTCGAAGTCGGGGCATCCGCCCGGAAAGCGTCCGAATCCTATTGGTCGCCGGCGGCCTCGTAACTTCGCAGCCCGGGCCGTCTGCGAGCCCGCAGGTGTTTCCCGTCTTCCGGTCTTAGCCTGCTTTTCTCCAATCGCGTACCGCCCACCAGCACCAGCAGGCCCAGCGATGTCGCCAGCATCCATAACCACGGGCGTTGGTACCACGGCTGCGGATGCAGGATCCGCAGCTTCGCCGATGTCTGCGACCATGGACCGCCCTCCGTGCGCGCCTGCACTTCGAACAAGTGCTCGCCCCAGGGAATCGACGGATAGAGAATGCTGCGGTTCCGTCCGGCTTCCACCCAATCGCTGTCGAGCCCGGAAAGGCGGAAGCGGAAACGGGTTTCCTGCGGCCTGCTCAGGTTGATGGCGGCGTAGCGGATTTCCAGGTTGCGCGCGAACGATTTCAGCGTCAGCGCCGATCCGACGACATCCTGCGCAAGACCGGCGACCGACACGTGTTCGATGTGCGGCCTGAGCGAGACCGCGCGGATCGGCGGTACATCCGCGGGATCGAGCGTGGCGAACCCTTCCACCAGCGAAAACCACAAGCGGCCCTGCGTATCGCGGTGGCAAGGCGAGGGAACGCCGCCGTTGATTTCCGCCGGCACCAATCCATCGTTCGCCGAATAGCCGATCGACTCGATCTCGGCTGCGGCTTCTTGCGGGGCCGGCAGCAAGGTGACGCCGCGATTGCCGGCCAGCCACAAACGTCCGCGGTCGTCGGCCAGGATGCACGACACCGTGTCGTCGATCAGCCCATTGTGGCTGTCGTAGCGATGCACTTTGCCGTTTTGGATGCGATTGAGACCGCCGCCATAAGTGCCCACCCAAAGCGCGCCGGTTTTATCGTCTTCGTACAAGGCGCGGGCAAAACGGGAAGACAGCCCTTCCCGCGGCGTCCACCGTTCGACGACCTTGTCGCCGACCAGCCGCAGCACGCCGCGGTCGCCCACGAACCAGCGGCCGCCCTTCGCGGCCGGAACGACGCTGTTGATGCTCATGTCGTCCAAAGCAGAGAGGCGGCGACGCGCGGCGATGCGTCCCTCGGCGCCGATCTCCAACTCGAACGTCGAATGCCCCGAACTGGCGAGGTAACGCCCCTCGTCGCCCTGCATATTGAATGAGGTTCCATTCTCCCAAGCCGCGATTTGCTTCGGCTTGCCGTCCGCGACCCGCCCTAGCACGCCTCCCGACGTCCCCACCCACAGCACGCCTTCCCGATCCAATAGCAAACTGTTGACGCAGTCGTTATCCAGCGCGGGCTTGATCGGCAGTTTCTGCATCACGCCGTCGTGCCGCCTATGCAACAGCGGCCCGCAATCCGACCCGAACCATAGGCCGCCGAGCCCGTCCGAGATCACCGCACGACCCGCCACATTCGTTCGCAAGTGCGGGACCGATAGCAATCCGAACAAAGGTTTGCGCACGCGAAGCAGTCCCTTGCTGCCGCTACCAAGCCATAAATTCCCTTCGTCGTCCCACGCCAGGCTGGTGACGCCTACGGCCAGTTCGGGCACGTCGCGCCATGCCCCGGCATCGTCCTGACGCAGCACTTGTCCGGACTCCAATGACACCCACCACTGGCCGTCGGCACTGCGCGCGGCATAAGCGGGCCTACCGACGCCCAGCGGCCACCAGCGCCGGCGCACGGGATCGTATCGGTACAATTCGCGCAGGCCGCCCACCAGCAGATCGTCATCGCTCCTCTTGAGCAATACGATGCTGTTATCGCCGGCGGGCAGCGGAATCGGCTCAAGCTTCTGACCGGCCACGACCCACAGACCGCCGTATCCGCCCACATAGATGCGTCCTCGCCTGTCGCTGGCCAGGCGGCTGTAGCCGCTCCCTTCCGACCGCTGGAGCCACGCCGCCCGTTGGCTGGCCGGATCCATTTTCAACAGGCCCTTGTTGCTCGCGATCCAAAGCGACTTATCCGGCCCCTGCAGGATGTCGTTGATCAGGCAGGTGCCGCCGCAAACGGGCAGATGTCGGAACGAACCTCGTTCGAATACGCTCAACCCCGCGTCTTGCGTGCCGATCCAAAGCCGCCCCGCGTCGTCCTCGTACAGCGCCAGGATGCGGTCGCTGGCAGGACCTGCGTACTGTCCGCCTTCCGGATCGGCTACATGTAGCGCGCTTTGACCCTTGAATACGGTGAACGTCAGGCCATCGAACCGGGCCAAGCCGCCGAAGGTGCCTATCCAAAGATACCCGTCGCGGGTTTGTACGACGGCGTTCACCCCCGAAGGCGGAAGCCCGTCGTCGCCTGTGAAAACCCGGATTCCGCTCTTCGATTCGAGCTGCGCTGGAGCCGATGCGAAAGCGGATGCCCACGCTGCGAGCATGCCGATGCCCAGCAACATCCGCCGAACTGTCATTCCGATGCTCGCCGCAGCTCCCGCATCCGCGCCATTCTGCCCGAGGGCGGCCGCGCAAGAGCCGTCGGCCGTCACTTTTCGCAGAAGAGCCCCGTCGCCGATGCGCAGAGCCCGCTACCAGTTCAGCACGTAGCCGATGCTGCGCACGGCGCGCAGCGGAATGTCTTCTTTCGCCGCGGCGAGGCATTTCTTGCGCAAGCGGTAGATCGTCATGTCCAGGCGGTGCGGATCGAAATCCCGATCGTTCTTCGCCAGACGCGCGATCAGCGTCTCGCGTTTCACCGGCACACCGGGCGTGGCGGCCAGGATCGCCATCACCTCGCGTTCGGCCTGGTTCATCTCGATTTCGACGCCGCCGGGCGACAGGATGCACCAACTGCGCTCGTCCAGACGCCACTTGATGCGGTTCTGCGCGCCATCCGTGCCCGGAACGATGCGGCGAGCCAAGTTCCTCAGCGTGGTTGCCACCAGATCCATTTCCACCGGCTTGAACAGATACGCGTCGGCGCCCGCGAGCATTCCGCGCATCCGGTCCGGAGCGGAGTCGTATCCGGTCAGCATCACGATGCCCATCGAAGGCGACAGGCTGCGCAGATGCGCTGCGATGCCGAAGCCGTCCTCGTCCGGCAGGCCCACATCCAGCAGCACCAGGTCGAAGGTGCGAACCGTCATCGCCCGATAAAGCTCCAGCGCGCTCGCCATGCCGACGGCATCGAAGCCGGACCGGATCAAGCCCGGAACCAGCACGTCTTCCCGAAGTTCCTGGTTGTCCTCCACCACCGCCAGCGCGGGCGGCTTGTCGGCTTCGGGTGAACGGGCGTTATTCATCGGTCGAACATTGCCGTAGAAGATCGCCATGATGATGCGGCCGTCGGGAAATCGCATCGGCCGCCTGAAAGCATAGCCCGTTCGCCGAAAAATCTACATGCGCCGCGAATGGACACGCCCCGAGCATCGCTATGCCCATCCTCCTGCGCATGCAACCGGCCCTGGAAACCTCGCGGCGTGGGCCGGCCCACGCCGCGAGGCGGATCGTTCCTTACCAGCGTACGCGCATCCCCAGATTCATTCCGCGCTGTTCGTAATCGCTGCCTTGCAAATCCTGGCCGATCGAGATCACTCCGAAGAAACTGACGTTGCGGTCGATTGCGGCTTCCACGCCGACGTCCAGGTTCGCCGAGGTGCCCAGGTCATGACCCGGGAACGCGCTGGGCGCGACACCGGATTGGGCGACGCGCAAGCCGTTGTCCTTGCCGGCGAACGCGTTCTGCACGGCGAGGGTCGCCCACGGCCGGATCTGGGCGCCGCCTGCGGTGGCGATGGTCTTTTCCACCCGCAAAGCGGCGCGCGCCGATGCGACCAGATCGTCGTCGAAAGCCAGCTGGCGACCGGCCGCGTCGGTCCTGTCGTCCCAACGCACTCGGCTTCCCGACAGTTGCAGCTGGGGTTCCAGCATCCAGCCGTTGTCCAAGCGGTAGCGGTGACCGTAGCGCGCGCTCAAGGTGAGCGTGTCGGCGTCGATGCGGTCGGCAAAACCGTCCGCCGTACGCACTTCCGCGCGCGGGCGCTGGCCGCTGAGCACCAGGTCGACGTAGTTGCCGTTGTTCCACTCGCTGGTGCCGTACAGGCCTATGATCGGCGTGTCGAGATCGATGCGCGCCGGGCCCATGCCTGCGACCGCGCTCGAATTGACGCCCGTCGCCCAGTAGACGCTGTGCATGTAGCCGAGATAGGCGCCGCCGCGCAGGACCGAGCGTTCGCGCTCGGCGATGCCGTCGATGCCGACATACAAACCGGTGTCGTCGCCGGTTACTTCGAAGCCGGGATCGGCGCCGAGTTCGACTTCCGTCGCGGACGTGGCGACCCATACCCCGCGACAATCGTCGATGAAATCGTTGCCTGCGGTTTCGTTGCGCGCTTCGCCGCAGCGTGGGCGCTCGGCGCCGCGCGCGCCCGCCAGGCGTTGGTGCGCCAGGTCGTCGCCGCGCTGGCTCATCAACGCGCCCAGGCCCGGCAGCGCGCCGTAGCCGGCGATCTCGGGCAGCACGTCGGTGCCGCCTTCGCCGGTGGTCAGGTACCAGCTGCGATCGCCCTGCTGCCCGAATTCCCACGCGAACGGACTGCCATCCAGGCGCACCGCGCCGTCGGCCGAATCGGGCGCGAACTCGCCGGCTGTCGCAAGATCGTCGTTCGGGCTGGAGATCACCCGAATCGACGACGTGCCGGCGGCCGGACTGCTGCCGTCGCTGGCGAAGATCACGCGCGTGGTGCCGGTGACGTCGCCGGCGATATCCAATCCGCCTGAAGCGGCGCTACCGGGCGAGACCGTCAACGTCAGCGCACCGCCATTGGCGGAGTAGCCGCCGCTGATCGCGAGACGGTTCGCGCCTACTTCGATCGAACCCGCGTTCTCCACGCTGCCGACGATGGACGCGCCGGCGTTGGCGGCCAATCGGGAGCTGCCGTCGATCGCCAACACGCCGGGCAGGAACGAGGTGCCGAGGTTCAAAGCGCTGTCGTTGAGCAATTCGACCCGCTCCCAACCGGCCAAGCCTGCGGCGTTGCCATCGTCGAGATCCAATCCGCTGAAGCTGATCAGATCCGCGTCGCCGGCGCCGCCGTTCGCGCCGATCAGACCGCTGATATCGCCGCCGACGAAACGCGCCGTGTCGTTGCCCGCACCGAATGCGAGCGCACCGCGCACGGTGCCCATCGACGTGAAGCTGTCGTCGCCGGCGGTGCCGCTGTACTTGCCGGCGATCTGCAATGTGGCGCCGGCCGCGACGGAGCTGTTGCGCGCCTCGATGCTGCCGCCGGAGGCCACGTTCAGCGTGCCCGCGTTGATGTTGACCGTGCTGAAGTCCGAGCTCGCCGGTCCGTTGATGTCCAGCGTGCCCGCGCCGGTCTTGCTCAGCGTCTCGAAGCCCTGCACGGCGCCCAGGTCGGCGTTGGTGGCGATATCGGTGTTGAACGTGTCGTTGCCCGCGCCTGCGACGACGGTGCCGACGATGTTCGTGCCGTCGTGGATGGTCAGCGTGTCGTTGCCGTCGCCCAGCGAGAACGTACCGGTGCCGATATCCAAAGTTCCGGATACGTCGAGCACGTCGTCTCCTGCGCCAAGATCGCCGGTGGCGAGCAACGTGCCTGCCACGTTCACCCTATTGACGCCAGCGCTGCCGGTAAGCGTCGCTGCGCCGCTGGCGCCCTGCAGCGAACCGTCGACGTCGAGCGTGGTGCCGTCCGCCAAGGCGACGGTCGGTGTGGTCAGGCTACCCGCTACGATCAGCGTGCCCTCGTTGACCGAGGTGCCGCTGGTGAAGCTGGCGGCACCGTTCAGCGTGGCTCCGCCCGCGCCTTCTTTTTGCAGCGATTCGAAGTTTGTCGTCTGAGCGGCATCGAAAATCATAGCCGTAGTGGTGTCGAGCATGACGGTATCGGTGTCCGCGCCGCCATCGACGATAGCGGCCAGCGTCGCGCCGTCCTGCAGCGTCAGTGTGTCGTCGCCGCCGCACATCGCGACGACCCCCGATCCGGAGACCGTGCCGGCCACCGTCATCGTGTCGTTGCCGGCGCCGCAGCCGAAGCTGCCGTCGACGTTGAGTGTGGCGCCGTCGGCGACCACGGTGTTCAACGTCGTGCCTGCCGTGGCCACCACGCTGGCGGCGGCGTCGATGTTCAGCGTGCCGCCTTCCACTTCCACGTTCTGCAGGTCGGTGGCACCGGGGCCGCTGATGTTCAGCGTGCCGCTGCCGCGCTTGGTCACGCCTTCGAAATTGGCCAACGCGCCGAACGCCGCGGTGCCGTTGATGTCGTAGACGCGGCTGTCCATGCCGGCGCCGCCGTCGATGGTGCCCAGCACCACCGTGCCGTCGTGTACGACGAAATCGTCGTCGCCGTCGCCCAGCGCGAACGTGCCGCCGTCTGTGTCCAGCATGCCGGCGACGTCGAGCACGTCGTTGCCCGCACCGAGATCGCCGGCCGCGATCGCCGTGCCGGCGATGTTCACCGTCTGCACGCCCGCGCCGCCGGTGATCGCGGCAGCCGAGCCGCCCGTGCCCTCCAGATGGCCGTCGACGTTGAGCATCGTGTCGCCGCCCATCGCCACGGTCGGCGTGGACAGATCGCCAGCAACCGTCAGCGTGCCGCCGTTGAGCGCAGTGCCTCCGCCGAAGGATGCCGTGCCGGTGAGCGTGGCTTCGCCGGCATTGTCTTTCTGCAGGAACTCGAAGTTGGCCACGTTGTCCGCATCGAAATCCATCGCGGCGGCGTTGTTCAGCACCACTCTGTCGCCCGTGCCGTGGATGCCGCCATCGATCGCTCCGGCGAGGCCGCCGAGGTCCGCGCCGTCTTCCAGAGTGAGGACGTCGTCGCCGTCGCCGAGCGCGATGTCGCCGCTGCCGCTTACCGCGCCCGCCACCGTCAACGAATCGTTGCCTGCCGAACCGCTGTAGCGGCCATCGACGTTGAGCGTAGTGCCATTGGCTACGGTACCGGCGACCACGCCATCGATCGCGCCGTTGACGCCGATATCCAATGTGCCGCCCGCGACGTTCACTGCGGTGAAAGCGGATGCGGCGGCTCCGGCGACGACCAGCGTACCGATGCCGGTCTTGTTCAAGGTTTCGAAGTTCACCGCACCGCCCAGGGTGGCGGTGCCGGCGATATCGGAGACGAAGGTGTCGTTGCCCGCGCCGCCATCGACCGGTCCGGCGAGGCCGGACAGATCGGCGCCGTCCTGGATTGTGAAGGTGTCGTCGCCGTCGAGCATGTCGATCGCGCTCGTGCCAGTGACGGTGCCCGCCACGGTGAACTGGTCGGCGCCCGCAGTGAAACCGAACGCACCATCGATATTCAACGTGGCGCCGCTGGCTACGGTGGCGTTCCGCACGCCGGCAATGCTGCCGGCGATGCCGATGTCGAGCAGGCCGCCTTCCACATTGACCGTGCTGAAGCTCGACGCAGCCGGGCCGGCGACGACCAGCGTGCCGATGTTGGTCTTGGTCAGCGTTTCGAAATCGACCGCGCCGCCGAGCGTGGCATTGCCCGCAAGATCGGCCACGAAAGTATCCGTACCGGCACCGCCGCTGACCGGTTCCGGCGCAAGGCCGGACAGGTTCGCGCCGTCCTGGAGAGTGAAAGTGTCGTCGCCCGCGCCCAGATCGATGCGGCCCGTGTTGGGTGCGCCCGTGCTGACCACGGTGCCGGCGACGGTGAACGTGTCGTTGCCCGCGGTACCGCCGTAGACGGCGCCGTCGGCAAGTTCAAGCGTGGCGCCGGACAGGATCGTGGTGTTGTTCGCCGCGATGCTGCCGGTGCCGGTCATGCGCAAGACGCCGTCGTTGATATCCACATCAATGAAGCTGGACGCGCCATGGATTTCCAGCGTGCCCAGGCCCGATTTGCCCAGCGACTCGAAGCCGAGCAGGCTTCCCAACGATGCGGTGCTGCCTGCGCCGATGTTGGCATCCAGCGTATCGTTGCCCATGCCGCCGTCGATCGTGGCTTGGCTTGCATCCGTGGCGTCGTAAATATTGAACGTATCGTCGCCCGCTCCCAGCGAGAAGACGCCGCCGTCGGTATCGACAGTCCCGATCACGTCGAGGGTGTCGTTGCCATCGCCCAGATCGCCGGTCGCGGTCAAAGTCGCGCCACCCGCCACGGTCACCGTGTTGGTGCCGCCGCTGCCGGTGATCGCCGTCGCGCCACCGGTTCCTTGCAGCGAACCGTCGACATTCAGCGTCGTGTTGTCGGCCATCGCCAAAGTCGGCGTGGAAAGATCGCCGGCCACCGTCAGCACGCCTGCGTTGAGCAGCGTTCCACCGGTGTAGATGGAGGTTCCGACCAGCGTCGCGGCGCCGATGTTGTCCTTCTGCAGGATCTCGAAATTGACGGTATTGCCGCCGCCGAACATCATCGAACCTGCGTTGTTCAGCACCACGCGGTCGGCGGTGCTCTGCGCGCCGCCGTCGATGGTGTTGGCCAGCACAACGCCGTCGTTGAGCGTCAAGGTGTCGTTGCCGTCGCAGAGGTTGACGGTGCCGGTGCCGGATACCATGCCGGACACCGTCATCGTGTCGTCGCCAGCGCTGCAGCCGAACTGGCCGTTCACGTTCAAGGTGGCACCCGCGCCGACGACGGTGGACAAACTTTCGCCAGGCTTGCCGACCACGCTCGCAGCCGCGCCGACGTTCAACGTACCGCCCAGCACTTCCACTTCCTGCAGATCGGTCGCGCCCGGACCGTTGATGTTGAGCGTGCCGGTGCCGGTCTTGGTCACACCTTCGAAGTTCAGCAGCGCGCCGAGATCGGCGGTGGTATTGATGTCGTAGGTGCGGCTGTCCAGGCCGGCGCCGCCATCGATGGTGCCGATGATCTGCGTGCCGTCGTGAATCACGAAATTGTCGTCGCCGTCGCCCAGATTGAACACGCCGCCGGCGACGTCCAGCGTGCCGGACACGTCCAGCGTGTCGTTGCCGCCGCCAAGGTTGCCGGTCGCCAAGGCCGTGCCGGTGATATGGATGGCTTGAGCGCCCGCGTCGCCGAGGACGTTGGCTGCCGAACCCGCGGCGAGGCCTTGCAAGCTGCCCGCGACGTTGAATGTGGTGCCGTTCGCCGCAACCACCGTCGGCGTAGCGAGGGTCGCGCCCGCGCCCACTGTCAGGATACCGCCGTTGAAGCCGATGCCGACGCCGCCGCTGTACGACTGGCTGCCGATCAGCGTCGCCTCTCCGGTGTTCTCTTTCTCCAGGAACTCGAAACCGGTCAGGTTGACGGGACCGAAACTCAATGCCGCCGCGTTGTTCAGTGTGATGCTGTCGCCGACGATGCCGGCACCGCCGCTGATCGTGCCGGCGAAGCCGCTGAAGTCGGCGCCGTCGTTGACGGTCAGGACGTCGTCGCCGCCGCACAGGTCGATCGTACCGCCGCCGGTCACCGCAGCCGACACCGACATCGTATCGTTCTGGCTGCCGCAGCCGAAGCTGCCGTCAACACTCAGCGTCGCGCCGCTACCAACCACGGTGTGCAGCGCGCTGCCGGCGGTCGCCACCACACTGGCGCCCGCCCCGATGTTCAGCGTGCCGCCCAGCACCTGCACGCCCTGCAGGTCGGTCGCACCCGGGCCGTTGATGTTCAGCGTGCCGGTGCCGGTCTTGGTCACGCCTTCGAAGTTCAACAGCGTGCCGAGATCGGCAGTGGTGTTGATGTCGTAGGTGCGGCTGTCGAGGCCGGCGCCGCCATCAATGGTGCCGTTGACGACGGTACCGTCATGCACCAAGAAATTATCGTCGCCGTCGCCTAGATTGAAGACGCTACCGAGGATATCCAGCGTGCCGGACACATCCAGCGTGTCGTTGCCGACGCCCAGATCGCCGGTCAATGCTGCCGTGCCGTTGACCGTTACAACTTGCTCGCCGTCGGCGACCGAGATCGCCGCCGCTGTGCCGCCGGCCCCCTGCAGACTGCCGTCGACGATAAGCGTGGTGTCCTCGTCCATGTACACCTGCGGCGTGGTCAGATCGCCGTCGATGTCCAGCGTTCCCGCCAGTATCGCCGTGTTGTTCGCGAAGCTCTGGCTGCCGGTCATCGTCGCGGTGCCGGTGCTGCGCTTGATCAGCTGTTCGAAGCCCGCCGTCTTGCTGCCGTCGAAACTCAAAGCCGAGGCGTTCTCCAGAACCAGGGTGTCGTTGACGACCTGCGCGCCGGCATCGATGCCGCTGCCGGCCAGGACGGCGCCGTCGTACAGCGTGACGATGTCGTCCGCGGAGCCAAGATTCAGCGTGCCGGGGCCGGTGTTCAGTGTGCCTGACAGGAAGACCGTATCGCTGCCGGCGCCCAAATCGCCGGTGGCAACCAGCATGCCGCCTGAGGCTACGTTAATCGTATTGATACCCGTGCTGCCGGTCAGTACCGCGGTGGTGCCGCCCGCGCCCTGCAGGATGCCGTTGACGTTGAGAACGGTGTCGTTAGCCATCGTGACTGCCGGCGCGATCAGGCTGTCGGTATTCCCAGCGCCTGCGTTCAACGTGCCGCCTTGCAGCTGCACGCCTGCGCTGTAGTTGTGGCCGCCGGTCAAGGTCAGCGCGCCGGAGTTCTGCTTGATCAAGCTCTCGAAACCGGTGTAGTCCGCTCCGCCGAGCGTCATCGCCGACGTATTGTTCACTTGCAAGGTATCGGCACCCGCTCCGGCAGCAACGCCGCCGGCGATCGAAGCGCCTTCGTTGAGCGCCAGCAAGTCGTCGCCGGCCCCCAGGCCCAGCACGCCCGAGCCCGTGTCCAGCATGCCGAACAAGTTCACCGTATCGCTGCCACCGCCCAGGTCGCCGTTCGCACGCAGCGTGCCGCCGGCATTGACGTTGATCGTGCTGTCGCCGGCATCGCCGGTCATGGCGCTTGCCGCGCCGCCGGCCGCCTGGACGGTGCCGCTGACATCCAAAGTCGAGCCCGCATTCATCGCGATGGTCGGCGTGGTCAGCGAGCCGCCTGCCTGCACTTGCAGCGTGCCGTTGCCCATGGCGGCCGCGCCGGTGGTGAGGTTGCTGCCGCCAGCGATCTGCAGCGTGCCGGCATTCACACCCGTCACGCCGCCGATGGTGTTGTTGGCCGCCGTGAGCACCGTCGTACCGGTGCCCATCTGGGCGATGTTGCCGGCGCCGCTGAGTTCGCCGGAGAAATTGAAGGTATCCGAGCGGTTGAACGACAGCGTCGAGGTCGAATTCACCACGATCACGTTGCCGGTGCCGGCATTGCCCGAAGTGCCGCCGTTGCCGACGATCAGGTTGCCGTCGTTGATGACGGTATTGCCGCTGTAGCTGTTGTTGCCGGTCAGCACCCAGGTGCCAGAATCATTCTTGGCCAGCGTGGTCTTGCCGGCGGCGGCGTTCTGGTCGACGATGGTGCCGCCCATCGTGTTGAGGCCGGTGTTGGTGCCGCCCAGCGCCAGCGTGCGCGCGCCTGCCGCGCTGAAGCCGGCCGAACCGGTGTTGCTGAAGACGATCGCGCCGGTGCCCGAGGATTCGATGAAGCTCACGCCGGTGGACAGCGTGAACAGACGATCGGTCGTGTCGCCCGCGCCCGTGTAGCGCAGGGTCGAGTTGTTGCCGATGACCAGGTTGCCGGCGCCCGAGGTCGACATGCCGATCGAACTCGCGACGCCACCGTTGGAGAGCTTGTCCACGCCCAGCACACCGCCGCTGATCGTGGTGCGGCCGGTATAGGTGCTGGCCGCGTTATTCAGGATCCAGGTGCCGGTGCCTTCCTTGATGAACGCGGTCGTGCCGCCCGCCGCGTTGTCGATCCGGGCCGCGAGCGAGTTGTCGTCGGTATTGATGCCGCCGAGCACGAGCGTGCGGTTGCCGCTCCCGGAAAATACGACCGGCGCGGTGCTGGTGAAATGGATCGCGCCGGTGCCGTACGCTTCCAGCCACCCATTGCCCGCGCCCACGGTGAACTGGCGGTCGGTGCTGCCGCCGCTGCCGAGATAACGCAACCGTCCGCCGTTCAGCACCAGGTTGGCGGCCGCGCTGCTGGAAGCGCCGAGGCCGCTGTTCAGGCCGCCGTCGGCCAGGCAATCGACCATCAGCCAGCCGCCGTTGATCGTGGTACTGCCCGTGTAGGTGTTGTTGCAACCTGAGAACTGCTGCAGGCTGCCGCCGTTCTTTACGATGCCGCCAGTGCCGCTGATGACGCCGGCGTAATTGACGGCAGCGCCGTTGCCGATTGCGCCCGCGCCGTTGGTGATGGTCAGCGTATTGCCGCCCAGCGCGATATTGCCCACGCTCGGAGCATCGGCATTGACGACGCTGTCGTCGATCCAGAACGCGCTGGTGTCGAAACCGCCCAGATCGAACAAGGTGCCCGCCAGCCCCATCCGCAGGCCGCTGCTGCCGATCGCCTGCGCCGAACCGGCCCGCAACGTTCCTTCGGAAATTTGCGTGGTGCCCGAATAGGTGTTGGCACCGGATAGAACCAGCGTTCCTGCGCCTTCCTTCGACAAGGTGCCGGTTCCGACAGCCGCACCGGACAGGGTCAACGTGGTTCCCGCTTGCGTCACGTTGATAAAGCCGCCCGTCGTCGTGAAACCGCGGTCGACGGCCACAGTGCCGCCGGTGTAAGCCAGCCTGCCGCCGTTGAAGACCAGGCCGCCGGTCACGTCGCTCGACGCACCGATGCCGCTCTGCAGTCCGCTATCGGCCAAGCAATCCACGGTGAAAGTGCCGGACCGAAGCGTCGTCGGGCCGGTATAGCTGTTGCCGCAACCCAACATCGCCTGTGTGCTGCTGGTGTCCTTGATGATGCCGCCCGTGCCGCTGATGGCGCCGCCGAAGGTCGCGTTGTTGCCGGCGATGGTGAGCGTGCCGCTGCCCAGCAACACATTGCCTCCGATCGCTCCGCCGCCCTGCAAACCACCGATCCGATTGTCGAAACCGTCGAGGTCGAGCGCGACGCCGGCGGCGTCGGCCAGCGTCACGAGGTTGGGACCGCCGAACGCCTGAGTGGATCCGGCGCGCAGCGTGCCGCCGTCGACGACCGTCTGGCCGGTGTAGGTGTTGACGCCGGACAACACCAGCGTGCCGGCCCCTTGCTTGGTCAATTTGGCGTTGCCGACGGCGACGCCGCCCAGCGTGAGCGTCGTGGCCGCGTTGCCGACGTCGATCGAGCCGCCGGCGCTGCCATCGAGCGTGAAACCGCGGTCGCTCGACGCCGTCGCGCCGGTGTACTGCAGCACGCCGCCGGTGCGGATGATCAGATTCGAAGAGGCGTTCGATGAAGCGCCGATGCCGCTGGCCGCTCCGCCGTCGGCCAACGTGTTCACCGACAGCGTGCCCGCGGACACGTCGGTGACGCCGATGTAGTCGTTGCCGCCGTTGGCGAGGGTCAACGTGCCCGCGCCGACCTTGTTGAAGCCGGCATCGTCAGGGCTGGTCACCAGCCCCGTGAAAGTGAGGTTGGCGCCGGCGTCGCTGATCTCGAAGGCGCGCGACGCGCCGCCGTTGACCAGGGTGAATCCGCGGTCGGTGCTGGCCGTGCCGCCGGTGTAGCGCAGGCGGCCGTTTTCCAGCACCAGGTTCGACGAGGCGTTGGACGAGGCGCCCAGCGCACTGGCCGAACCGCCGTTGGCCACGCTGTCGAAGAGCAGCGTGGCGCCGCTCACCGTGGTCGCGCCGGTATACGTATTGTCGCCGGTCAGTGACACGGTACCGTTGCCACCCGTGCCGCCTGTGCCGCCGACCGTGAAGCCCACCGCGCCGCCATTGTCGACGACATTCGAATCGATGACGAAGAAGCCGTCGCTGTTCTTCAGCACGCCGAGGGTGCCGCCGCCGACGGCACCGGTGAGCGAGCCGCCCTGGATGGTCTGCGTGGCGTTGTTGGTCGTCGAGTTGACGATAATGGTGCCGTCCAGGCCCAGCGTCTGGCCGGCGCCGACGGTCACGGTGGAGTTTTGCGCAGCCGTGTACTTGAGCCCGGCGATCTGCTTGCTGCCGGTGACGGTGTTGAAATACGACGTGTTCGGCGCACCGCCCTCGTCGCTTATGAACTGGCCGTCCAGCCACAGGCTCGCGTTGTCCTGGTCGGTGTAATCGTCGAACGCGACGATCTGGCCGCCGACCACTTCCGCATAATCGGTCGTCGTGCCGTTGGTGACGGTGGCCCAGCCGCCGAGCGCGCCGTCGGCATTGCTGGTGTTGAAGACGCCGCTGGTCGGCGCGACGAAGTTCACGATGCCGCCCGAGTGCGTGATCGCACCCACGTTGACCGTCATGCTGCCGCCCGCGCCCGAGGTGGAGCGCAGCGTGTTGCTGCCGGCGGTGACGTTGAGTCCATCGAAGGTCTGGCTATTGGCCTCGCCATCGGCGCCCGTGATGTTCAACGTGCCGCCGCCCAGATTGAGCGTGGATCCCGCCGCGATGATGTTGCCGGCCGGCGCCCCCGCGTCGGCGAAATTCAGCGCCAACGTGCCGCCGCCGATGCTGGTGTCGCCGGTGTATGTATTCTGCCCGCTCAGCGTCAGCGTGCTGGCGCCTATTTTGGTCAGGCCGCCGGTACCCGCGATGTTGCCTGCGTAGTTCGTGCTGCCGCTGGCGGCGTTCACCGTCAATGTGCCGCTGCCCAGGTCGACTATGCCGCCCGTGCCGGCAAGCGAAGGCGCGGTTATGTCGAAATCGTTGAGATCCAACGTTCCGCCATCGACGATCAACCCGCGCGACGCGCCGAACGCTTGCGTGCTGCCCGCCACCAGCGTGCCGTTCTGCACGGTCGTAGTGCCGGAATAGGTATTGGCGCCGCTCAGCAGCCAGCTGCCGGCGCCATTCATCACGACATTGCCGATGGTGGTCACCGCGCCGGCTAACGTGTTCGTGCCCGCATAGCTGCCGCCGAGAGTGAAGGTGTCGACGCCGCCGGGCGCGAAGCCCACCGCCCCGTTCAGCGCGACGCTGCCCGTGCCGTCGTTGGCGAAAGTGCCGTTGCCGTCGATCGTGATCGCCCGGTCAGTACTGGTCGCGGCGCCGGTATAGCTCAGCACGCCGTTGCCTACGATACCGAGACCTCCGCCGGTACCGGTGCCGAACGAGCTGGCGCTGCCGATATTGTTCAGCGTGCCGGCCCTCACCGTTACGTTGTTGATCGACGACGCGCCGGTATACGTATTGGCGTCCCCCAGCGCGATTGTCCGGTTCGCACTTCCGCCGGTGTAAGCGATGGTCCGATCCGTAGAACTGCTGATGACGCCGAGCAGATCCATGTCGGCCGTCAGCGCATTGAAGTTCATGGCCAGCGTCCAGGCGCCCGCCGCGGCGATGTCGCCCGTGATCGACAGCTTGCCGGTGCCCGCGTTGCGCAGCAGGTTGCCGCCGCTGGAAGTATTGATGAACAGCCAGCCCCGGTTGGAGCTGTCGCCGTCGCCGGAATACACCGCGCTGCCGCCCAGACCGCCGCCGGCCGAGACGCGCACGGTACCCAGCGTCGGATCGGTCGGCGCGCCGAGCGAACTCGCCTCGCCCAGATTGCGGATGGAGGTGAAGCCGAACGTGCCTGTGGAAAAGCCGGTCTGGCCGGTGTAGTCGTTGGCGTCGTTGGTGATCGTGCCGGCGAGGTTCAGATTACCCGCGCCAGTGAAGCGTGCGGAGAGCGCGCCGCCCGTCGCAGTCGCAGTTCCGCCCAGCAGCGTGACCAGGCGGCTCGAATCGAGCGCCGTATTGGCGTCCAGCCGGGCGCCCGCCGCCAGCGAAACGCCGTTGCCCGCGGCGCCGAGCGCGGCATCGTCGTCCAGGATGAGCCGCCCGCCGGTTACGGCGATGTCGCCGGTGAACGTGTTGTTTCCGGTGAGCGTCAGGATGCCGCTGCCGCCGGCCTTGGTGAAACCGGTCGAACCGGCGATGGTCGATTCGATGGTCGTGGTGCCGGCATTCGCATTGATCGTCGACGTCGGCCCGGTCAACGTCAGCGTGCTTCCGGTGAGCGTGTAGCCGCCGACGCCGAACGTCATGTCGTGGACGTTCACCGGTCCGGCCAGCGTCACCGTGCCGGGCGTGCCCATGAAGAACGCGTTGTCGCCGCCGGCCGCCGCATTGTTCCAAGCGGCCATCGGACCGGAGACGCCGTCGCTGCTCGGATTCCAGATCAGCGACGACGCGTTCCAGATACCGGTGCCGCCGAGTCCCACACCCGTGCCGTTCACGTCCCAATACCGGTCCGCGGCCCAGACCGGCGCCGACAGCGCGAGGGATATGGCTACCGCGTAGCTTCGCAACCCGATCGAGCGCTGCCGCGAAGTCGCGCAGGTGCGCTCATCCGCTCCACCGCCCCCCTTACCGTCGCGCGTGGCGATTTCGGAGGCGACGACCCAAGTGCGCAACGCCTTGGACCAGATGATTCGGTAGATGCGGTTCATGCAACTCTCCCTTCGATGAACTGATGCGGATCAAACAGCGCCCGAGCGGCGAAGCTCAAACAAGAAAAACGGATCTCGGGCCATGCGCTGCGCGCACGGGCGCTCGGCCCGCGAGACGCGATGCGACGACGATAGATAGGCTCGACGACTGGGCGCGAACCGCCTGCGTCGCGAAGGCCAACAAACGAAAAATGCTCTCTCAAGGCGCTTGCAACGCGCCGTCCCCGACTGCACTTCCACCGCGCTCCCCCACTGCTGCGCGAAATTCTCCTTGTCGAAAGCTTCGGAAGCTTCGACGCCTCACTCTAAACATGCACCGACCGCATCGGCAATAAAAATTCGCGGAGAAGCGCGCAACGCCGGATGCAAGTTGAACGGTTAATGCGCGATTGTGATTCGTGTCGCAACTCGAATCGCATTCGTTCGAACGGCGCGTCGGAAAGCGTCACTTATCGACGCGCAGCGTCCTTCACGAAACTCACGTTTTTTCACTCAAACTCACCGAACGCAGCATCCTGCGAAAAACGATTCCCTCGTATTCCGCTCGACGATATCCAATGCGTGCCGATCGTGCCGACGCAAAGACGACCGAATGTTGCGGTCTACGAAATTCGCCCGGGGCGCGGCGCCGAATGCGCGCTCGCTGACCGGACCTCATCACATCCAACCGTTGACGAAGGCCGTGATGACGACGGCATTGACGAAATCGATGAAGAAGGCCCCGACCAGCGGCACCACCAGGAACGCCCGCGGCGCGGGACCGTAACGTTCGGTCATGGACCCCATCACCGCCATCGCATTGGCGGTGGTGCCGAGCATGAATCCGGTGAAGCCGCCCGCCATCACCGCGGCGTCGTAGTCGCGCCCCATCAGCCGCAGCAGCGGCCAGAGGCAGAACAGCGCCACCAGCAAGGTCTGCGCGATCAGGTTCACGAACAAAGGCGCAGCCAGCCCGGCCAGTTCCCACAAGCGCAAATCCATCAGGGCCACGGCAAGGAACAGCGACAGGCAGATGCCGCCGATGGCATCCATGCGGACCAGCGGCAAGCGGATCCAGCCGGTGGCGTCGTCGAAATTGCGGATCGCGGCACCCACCAGCATCGCGCCGATGTAACTGGGCAGCGTCACGCCGAGTTTCGCCAAGCCCAGGCTCACCCAGGTACCGATGCCCATCGCCACCAGGATCAGTACGAAACCCTTCAGGCCGGCGTGGATGCGGTCGCCTTCGCCGTCGGCCGAGCCGCTCTGCTCTTCTTGCACGATCGCAATGGTGACGTCGACCGATGGCGCGGCCGGCCGCGGCTGCAAACCGAAGCGTTCCATCAGTACCGTCGCCAGCGGCGCGCCGAGGATCGAACCGCAGACGATGCCGGCCATCGCGGTCGTCAGTGCGATGCTTTCAGCGCCGCGCACGCCGGCTTGTTCGAACAGCGGCGCGAAGGCCAAGCCGGTGGCGGGACCGCCGGCCAGCGTGGTCGAGCCGGCCAACACGCCGAACAGCGGATGCAACCCGAATGTTTTGGCCAACGCCATGCCGACCAGGTTCTGCACGATCAACGCGACCGTGGCCAGCCCCAGCAGCCACACCACCTGACGGCCGCCGACCTTGAGCAGCGCCACGCTGGCGTTGAAGCCGATGCTGGTGAAGAACGCGATCATCAGCGGTTCCTTCAGCGCGGTATCGAACCGCACCGGCGTGACGTCCCAATAGCGGCATACGAGTACCGCCAGCGCCACCAGCAAGCCGCCGATCACCGGCGCCGGAATGTTGAACCGCGCCAGCGGCGCCACGTGCCGCCGGATGATGTAGCCCGCGACCAGGCACAGACCGCCGCAGGCCAGGGTCTGCACGGGATCGAGCGTCAGCACGCCGCGCCCCAGAACCCCGGCTGCGGCGGCACCAGCAGACCATGCCTGAGACGAACGCCGTCGGCGTAGTCGTCCTTGAGCCACAGCGGGCCGTCGAGATCGACGAACTCCGCCTCGCGCGCCACTTCCAGCGCCGGCGCGATGCCGAACGAGGAACACACCATGCAGCCGACCATGATCCTGAAGCCCTCCGCGCGCGCCGATCGCAACAAGCGCCAAGCCTCGGTCAGTCCGCCGGTCTTGTCGAGCTTGATGTTCACCGCCTGGTAGCGCCCGCGCAGGCGCGGCAGGTCGGACGCCACGTGGCACGACTCGTCGGCGCACACCGGCACGCGCGGGACGAAATCCAGCAGCGCGTCGTCCGCATCCGCGGACAGCGGCTGTTCCACCAGTTCCACGCCGGCGCTTTCCAGCTCGGACTGCAGATCGCGCAGCAAACCGATGCTCCAGCTCTCGTTCGGGTCCACGATCAGGCGCGCACCCGGCGCCGCGCGGCGCACCGCGCGGATCCGCGCCATGGGTTCGTGCGCGTCGAGCTTGATCTTGATCAGCACGTTAGCCGGCCCGGTGCCGGCCAAGCGCGCGGCTTCTTCGCCCATGCGCTGCGGCGTATCGATGCCGATGGTGATCGCGCTGGTTAACGGCAATGGCGACGGCCGCGCCAGCCCGGCCCACACCGGCACCGAGGTCAACCGCGCTTCCAGATCCCACAGCGCCGAATCCAGCGCGTTGCGTGCGGCACCGGCCGGAAGCCGCGCCTGCAGTTCTTCGCGGCCCATGCCGGCGGCCACTTCGGCGCGCACGCTTTCCAGTTGCGCCATCACCGAATCCACCGATTCGCCATAGCGCGCGTAGGGCACCGATTCGCCCCGTCCGACTGCCCCGCCCTGCTTCAGTTCGACCAGCACCACCTCGGCGGCGTGCTTGACGCCGCGCGCGATGCGGAACGGCGCGACCAGCGGGAAGCTGCAGTGCCTGACGCTCAGTTCGCGAAGCATGTCAGCAGATGGTCCACGATGGCTTCGACACCCATGGTGACGGGATCCTGGCACGGTAATCCCAGCCTATTTTCGACCTCGCGGCACGTCGCCTGCGCTTCTTCCGCCGACAAAGCCGACGTGTTGAGCGCGACGCCGACCGCGCGCACGTCGGCATGGGTCAGGCGCGCAGCCGCCAGATTGGCTTCCAGACAACGTTCGAGATCGGGCAATGCATAGCCGGGCAAGCCGCGCATGTGCCGCCTGCCCGGTTCGTGGCACAACACCAGTGCGTCGGCTTGCGCACCGTGCAGCAATCCCAGCGACACGCCGGCATAGGACGGATGGAACAACGAGCCCTGTCCTTCGATGAGATCCCAGCCGCCGTCCAGCCGCGCAGGCGAGATCGTTTCGGCCGCGCCTGAAATGAAATCGGCCACCACCGCGTCGATCGGAATGCCGGCGCCGGCGATGAAGATGCCGGTCTGGCCCGTCGCGCGGAAATCCGCTTTGTGGCCGCGTTCGTGCAGGCTGCGCTCGATCGCCAGCGTGGTGTACATCTTGCCGACCGAGCAATCCGTGCCGACCGTGAGCAGCCGCCGGCCCGCGCGGCGGCGGCCGTTGCCGACCGGAATACCGTCCATCGGCGTGCGCGCATCGAACAGCGCGCGGCCGTTGCGCTGCGCCGCCGCTACGATGTCCGGGTTGTCGCGCAGTTTCTGGTGCAGGCCGGCGACCACGTTGAGGCCGGCGTCGAGCGCGGCGATCGCATCGGCGACGATCTGCGGCCCCATCACGCCGCCGGCGTTGGCGGTGCCGATCACCATCGTGTCCGCACCCGCGGCCTTGGCCTGGTTCCAATCCATGTCGCGAAGGCCGAGGGTGGGCACGCACTCCGGCCCCCGGTATTGGCCGATGCACCAATCCGGGCGCCAGTGCGCCAGGCCGCGCGCCGTCTTGATCGCCAGATCGTCGACAGCATTGCCCAGATACAGCAGGTAAGGCGGGCGCCAGTGCGCGGTCCGTGCCGCGTCGCCAGGGTTCAACATGGAATCTTTGCTCCGGACGGCGACCTTGCCGTCAACCAAGTGTGAAAGGAAAGCGCTCTCGCCGGCGCCGTCGCTCCGCGCGACGCCGGCGTGAGGCGGATCAATAATCGTAGGAAACGCTGAAACGCACGTATCTGGGCTCCTGCGTCGCCAGCGCCTGCCCGTAGCGCGGATGGGGCACGTTCGGCGCGGATTCGCTGCGGACATAGATGTTGGTCTCGGCCTTCGCATTGAACACGTTGAAGACGTTCACGCTGAAAGCGAGCTTGCCGTCGGCGAACGCAGGCCGATAGCTCGCGCCGAGATCCAACTGCCGGATCCACGGCAGCGTGCCTTTCGACCCGGGCGACGAAGGCTGGCCGTTGCAGAAGTGGTAGATGCCGCCGTAGGCCGCCGGATCGGTGCGGCTCTGGCCGTAGTAGCCCAGGCAGACCTTCGGCGCGCCGGAAATCAGGCGCAGATTGCCCGACACCGTCCATTCGGGCGCCAGCTGGTAATAGCCGAAGACCTTGAACTGGTGCCGATGGTCGTTGTTCAACAGGCCGTTGGTGTTTTCCATGATCTCGGAATAGTCCCAGTCCTGCGTGGTCGACGTGAACGTCTGGCCGATATCCGAACGCAGCTGCCCTTCGGTATTGCCGTAGTTCTTCGAATACACGTAGGAAACCATGCCGTACCAGTCGTTCTTGAACGGATGCTCCAGCATGAACTCCGCGCCGTAGTATTTGCGCTTGAGTTTTTCCCAGCCGAATTCCTCGTGCGTCAGCGGCACGTCGACGTAGTTCCCGCTGGTATCGCGCAGCACGAACACATTGGTCTTGCCCGGATTGATCAGATAACAGCTGTTGGTGCTCTCGATGTCGTAGCCGAGGCTGGCCGCCTTGTCGGCGACCTGTTCGATATCGCAGAAATCGTCGATGGCGTTGCGCAGGACGCGGTAGTTGAGCTTGACGCCGTACACCCAGTCCTGCCGGAACTCGCGGGTGAAGCCCAGGATGAGTTCGTCCTGGTATTCGGCCTTCAAGCCGCGCGCGGTCACCGTCTTGGGATCGGGCAACTGGCCGAAGTAGTTGTTAGGCGCGACTACGCCCGAAATCGGCGTCAGACCGGTCGGCACACCGTTGGCGTCGATGCCGCCGTAGGTGAAATATTGGCGCGTCTGGATGACCGCACCGGCGGAATTGATCGAAGGATTCAGCGGCAATCCCAAATAGTAGCGGCCCAGGTTGCCGTACACCTTGAACGTCGAATCGCCGTTGACGTTCCAGCTGAAGCCCAGGCGCGGCGCCCATTGCGGCTTGGTCTGGCGGATGTAGGCGTTGCCGTCGCTGTTGTAATTGGTGAACTGGTCGTTGCGCAGGCCCAGCGAAAGCAGCAGGTTGTCGGTGACCTGCCAGCGGTCCTCGATGTACTGCGCCCGCTGCGTGGAGCGGATGGTCGCCAGGCTGTTGTCGATGGCCTTGACCACGTAATAGCCGTCTTCGCCATTGGGGAAACCACCCGTGGCCGGCACGCCGAGGCCGGTGGAAATCGGCACATTCGGATCCGACGCACCGTAACGCCAGACGTAGCCCGGGCCGGTCGGGATCGATCCCTGCGCGACGGCTTGCGCGCGCTGGTTGTCGATGCCGATCGAAAGCGTGTGGTCGCCCAGCACGTAGCTCACGTCGAAGCGGAAATTCGACGTTTTGTTGCCGCGACGCGGATCGGTCACCGAAGACACGATCTGCGCGTTGCCGATCGGCACGCCGCCATTGAGCGCGGGGTTCTGGTCGCTGATGCCGTCGACGTAGACCAGATCGGGATCGTAGCCGGCCGGGCTGGCGAAGGCGCGCGTCTTCATCTCGCCGTACAGCACGCTCATGGTGAGGTTGTCGGTGAGGTAGCTGGTGTACTTGGCCACGTACAGGTCGCCGCCGTCCTCGGTATTGTCGGCGCCGCCCACCAGGCCTTGCCTGGAAAGCGCACTGAAGTCGTAGTCGTAAACGCTGCCCCGGGTCTTGACCTTGGACGAAGCGCCCGAGAGTTCGAGGAAGTTGTTCTCGTTGATGTTCCAGTCGAGCTTGGCGTACCAGCGCGGCTTGCTATGCCGATACTCGAGATAGGGGTAGGCGGAGGCCACGTTGCCGACCGTATCCCCTTCGGCGCGCTCGTACTCCATCGCCGCGAAGAAGAACAGCTTGTCCTTCAGGATCGGACCGCCGACATAGGCCGAAGCGGTGCTGGACCAGCGCGTATCTTGGCTTTTCGGCCAATACATGTCGCCCGCCACGGGCGACTGCGGCAATGCGTTCTTGTAGCGGACGTCGTCGCGGCTTTCGCGCAGCGACGCCGGCTCCCAGATCACGTGCCCGCCGAACTGCCATTCGTTGCTGCCGCGGCGGCCGATCGCGTTGATCACGCCGCCGTCGGAACGGCCGTACTGCGCGCTGTAGCCGCCGGTGTAGGTTTCCTGCTGCTCGATGGCGCCGTAGGGCATGGTCAGGCCGCCCAGGCCTTTCAGCGGATCGGTCGTATTGAAGCCGTTGATGTAGTACGCGTTCTCGCTGGCCGACGAACCGCCGAAGCTGACCAGCGACTGTCCGGTCGCGCTGCGGAAGCCGCCGCTGTTGTCGACCACGCCTGGCGCAAGCAAGGCGATGGATTCCGAATCGCGGCCCAGCGGCAACCTGGCGAGTTGCTCGCGGGTGATGACGGTGCGCGAGTCGACGCTGGACACGTCGATGGGCGGGATCGCGCCCGCCACCACCTGCACGCTCGCCAGGTTCTGCACTGCACCGTCCGCGCCGCCGAACGAGACTTCGATGTTCGAGCCCACCAGGACCGTCACCGCGTCCCGCTGTTCCACCGTCTTGCCGCCGCTGATCAACGTGACCTTGTACACGCCCACCGGCAGTTGCGGCGACTGGTAGCGTCCGCCCGCGACGGGCAATTCCCTGCGCAGGCCGTTCTGGCTTTCGATGACGATCGACCCCTGATCGACCGTCGGCGCCTGGCCGAAGATGCTGCCCGTGGTGGATTGCGCCGACACCGTCGACGACATGGCGGCGACGATCGCTGCGGCCAGGAAACCGGCCTTGATTGCTGCGGTTCTCATTAGCTTGCGCTCTCCCATCCAAAGCGGTTGGCATCCGGCCGTAACGGCCGGCGTTCTTGCGGTTCGCCCGAATCTGCAAACGCAGCAGCGTCGGACGATGCGGATCGGTCGTTGCTAATGCCGCCGTGGCACGATCGGCAAGCCGATCGAGCTCGGTTGCGATGGCGTATGCCAGATCTTTTGCGATGCCTGCCGGTAGTCCCCCGGCTTGGCGAAGAAAATGCTGTCGACGTAGGTTTGCGGGTTGCGGTCGTAGAGCGGGAACCAACTGGACTGGATCTGCACCATGATCCGGTGGCCCGGCTTGAACAGATGGTGGACGTTCGGCAGCGCGAATCGATAGCGCAGCGGCTTGTCCGGTTCGACGGGTGCAGGCCGCGCGAAGCCGGTGCGGTAGCGGCCGCGGAAGATGTCCATCGACAGCGGGAACTGATAGCCGCCCATCGGCGAGTCGGCCGGATACGTGTACGGATACACGTCGATGATCTTCACCACCCAGTCGCTGTCGCCGCCGCTGGTGGAGGCGTACAATTCGACGGTCGGCGCGCCGGATACCTGCACGGCCTCGGTCAGCGGTTCGGACACGAAACTGATCACGTCGGGCCGGCCGTCAACGAAGCGCTGGTCGGCGACCGCCCAGGCGCTGCGCGCATCGGCATCGGCGACGCCGTTCGGTCGCGGCAGGTTCGGCACCGGACGCAGCGGATCGGACACGTAGCCGCCGGATTCGGCTTCGCCCACTGTGGGCGGCGCGAATTCCAGACGCCCGGCGGCGCGCAGATAGATCGGCGTGGATTTCGTCGCGCAACCCGACTCGCAGGCCAGCGGCCAGCGTTGCGCCTGTTCCCAGCGATTGCTGCCGGCGTTGTACACGTTCACCGGCGCCAGCTTCGCCTTCGGCGCGCCCTCGACCAGATGACTATCGAAGAACGGCTTGAGCATCTCCTCGCGGAATTGCCGCGACGTGTCGCCGCTCCACTTGAACACGCCCAACGACGAACCGTTCAGGCTCTGCTGGCCGTGATACCAAGGCCCCATCACCAGATAGTTCATGTCGTTGCGGCGGTCCTTGGGTTCGACCGCCGCGTAAGCGTGCGGCGCGCCCCACATGTCGACGTGGTCCCACAGGCCATGCACCCACATCGTCGGCACTTTCAGCGGTCGCGAAGCGAGGATGCGATCGACCGCCTGTTCGCTCCAGAACGCATCGTAGGCCGGGTGCGCGATGATCTTCTGCCAGAACGGCAGTTGCTCCAGACCTGCGGCGCGCGCGTAGTCGCCGGCCGATCCCGCCTGCAGATACGTGGTGTAGTCGTCGTAGGCCGGCTTGGGAATCGACGGTCCCTTGCCTTTGGTCGAGGTCTGGCCGGTGAAATAACCGAGATTGACGTTGCGGAACGCGCCGTGATGGAACCAGTCGTCGCCCATCCAGCCGTCGATCTGCGGATTCTCGGGCGCGGCCACCTTCAACGCCGGATGCGGATCGATCAGCGCCATCGCCACGGTGAAGCCGTCGTAGGAATGGCCGACCATGCCGACCCGGCCGTTCGACTCGGGCACGTGCTTCACCAGCCAGTCGATCGTGTCCCAGGCATCGGTGGCATCGTCGACTTTCGCGTCGTTGATGGTGCCGCGCAGCGGCGGCGCCATGAAGTAGTCGCCTTCCGAACCGTACTTGCCGCGCACGTCCTGGTAGACGCGGATGTAGCCGGATTCCACGAACACATCGTCGCCCAGCGGCAGCGCATCGCGCATCAGGCGCGCGCCGTTGCCCAGCGCCAGCCGGCGCGCGCTGTAGGGCGTGCGCGTGAGCACCATCGGCGCATGCTTGGCGCCCTTGGGAACGACGATAACGGTGTAGAGCTTCGCCCCGTCGCGCGTCGGGATCATTTCCTCGCGCACGGTGTAATCGAACATCGATGCGGGGAATGCGAAATGTTTCGGAATATCGGGCGTGTTCGGCGTGACCTGCGCCATGCTCGACGCCGCCAGCGTCAGCAGACAAGCGACTGCCGCGGCGATGCCGGCGCGTCGTATGCGGCGGGCATGCATCGCGATCACTTCGCCGGCTCGACCTTGCCCAGGCCGGCGCTATTGCGAGGATCGCTGGCCGCCGACACGCGGCGCGCGGCCTTGTCCCAGGTGACCACGTTCATGTTGCCCCACGGGCGCCGTTCGTTGAGCGTGTGGCCCATCGCGCGCAGCTTGGCCAAGGCCTCGTCGGACAGGCTACCCGGCTCGTAGTCGACGCGATCGGGCAAATACTGGTGGTGGATGCGCTTTTGCGCGGTGATGTCGTTCGCGCTCTTGCCTTCGATGAAGGCAAGAATGCCTTCCAGCACCTGGGTGATGATGGTCGAACCACCCGGCGAACCGATCACCGCCAGACGGTCTTCGCCGACGACGAAACTCGGCGTCATCGAAGACAACATCCGCTTGCCGCCGACGGGCGCGTTGGCGGAGCCGCCGATCAGCCCGAACGCATTCGGCTGGCCCGACACCAGGGCGAAGTCGTCCATCTCGTTGTTGAGCAGGATGCCGGACGCGCCGGCCACGAATCCCGAGCCGAGGGTCGTGTTGACCGTGGCCGTCATCGATACCAGGTTGCCGTCCTTGTCGATGATGGAGAAATGCGTGGTGTGCATGCCCGGCTCGGGCGCGTGCGCCGCGGGCAGCCATTCGGATTTGGTGGCGCGGTCGCGCAGGATGCTTTGCCGCAGCCCGTCGGCGTAATGCCGCGACAGCAGCATGTCCAGCGGCATCTCGACGAAATCCGGATCGCCAAGATATTCGTTGTGGTCGCGGAAGGCGCGGCGCATCGCCTCGATTAGGTAATGGGTGCGCTCCGTTTCGCCGAGGTTTTCGATATTGAGTGGCGCGAGGATGTTGAGTATCTCGGCGACGGCGACGCCGCCGGACGACGGCGGCGGCGCGGTGATCACCTGGTAGCCATCGAACGCGAGCTCGATCGGCGCGCGTTCCTTGGCTTGGTAGGCGGCCAGATCTTCCAGCGTCCAGGTGCCGCCGGCGGCTTTCACCGCCCTCACCATTTCTTGGGCGACTTCACCTTTGTAGAAACCGTCCGCGCCGCGCTCGGCCAGCGCACGCAAGGTGCGCGCCTGGTCGGGGTCGCGGAAGATGGCCGTGGTTTGCGGGAATTTCCCGTCAGGAATGAATTTGCGCGCCGAAGCCGGATAGCGGCGCAGCACTTCGGCTTTGCGCTCGATCGAACTGGCCAGCGCGGCAGTGGGATGGAATCCTTCTTCGGCCAGTTTGATCGCCGGACGCAGCGATTCGGCCAACGGAAGCTTGCCGTACTTTACGGAGATGTGCGCCAAGCCCGCTGGGAAACCCGGAATGCCGGCCGCGAGCGGACCGTTGAGCGAGGTGTCGCGATTGGGCGTGCCGTCCGCCTTCAGATAATCGGTTTCGCGCACGGCCTTGGGCGCCATCTCGCGCGCGTCGACGAAGATGTTCTTGCCGGTGGAAGCATCGTGGATCAGCGCCAGGAAGCCGCCACCCATGCCGGACGCTTCCGGCTGCACCACCGACAGCGACGTCGCGACCGCGATCGCCGCATCGACGGCATTGCCGCCGCGCGCCAGCGTCTCGAAACCGGCTTCGGTCGCTAAAGCGTTGGCGCTGGCGATGCCGGCCGCTCCGGGCTTGGCCGCTTCGCGTGCTTGCGCGGACAGACTGAGCGCCGCCAGCGCGAACGCCAGCATCGGGCAGTAAAGAAGGAAGGACTGTCTGCGCAACGGCGAAGTAAGGAGTCGCGTTGCTATCGAACGTCGCGCGTTTCGGCCGAACATCAACGCTCCCCCGTCGTGTCTGACCGCAGCATAGGCACGGCCGACGCACCGTCTCCAATGAAAAGAACCGGGAAATCCATAACCCTGGGTTATGGATAGACAGCGCCGAGCGAATGGCGCGATGCAACGGCGATGTCGGCAAAACCCTTCGACACCGCATGAATCGTAGGTGCGAATTCATTCGCACGTTTTTTGCGGCAAGAGCGTGCGAATGAATTCGCACCTACGAAAGCGACGATTTTTCGGATATGCCGCTTTTGTAGGAGCGGCTTCAGCCGCGAGCTCTTATGCGGAAATCGCAGCCACGCACATTGAATACGACAGACTAAGCAGCCATGAAGACCATCGCCGCATCAAGCATGCGAAAGCATCTTCTGCGCCAGCCGGCGCACATGGCCGAGGAAACGCTTCTGTACCGGATTCAACGGACTGTCGAGGCGGTGCACGGCATACAGCGTCACGTCCAGCTCCAGCTTCAACGGCCGCATCTGCACCCTGTCGCCGTCGTCGCGCCACGCCGTGAACGGATCGACCAGCGCAAGCCCATGGCCTTGCGCGACGAGCGCGCGCGCCAGCTGGTAGGTCTGCACCCAGACCGAGATGCTCGGCGCAGGGTCCACCTGCGCCAGATGGCTTTGCAGCATGCGGCCCAATGCATCATGCACAGTGATGCCGACCATCGGCTGCCCGGCCAACGCGCTGATCGGCACCGGCCGCGACAATTCCTTCTGCGGCCACCACCCCGGCGGCGCGATCAGCATGATGCGGCCCTGGCACAACGCTTCCTGATGCAGGCCCTGATGGCCGATGTCCTGCAGAGTGAGGCCGATGTCGGCCTCGTGCAGCATCAGCGACTCGCGCATCTGCGCCGAGTGCTGGGTGAACAGCTCGGTCGTCGACCCTGGAAAATCCTTCCGCGCCAGCGTCGCTGCTTTCGGAACCAGGCCATGCGCCAGCGTCGGCGTGCAAGTGACCCGCAACGGCAAGCTCTCCGGCCGTCCGATGTTCGCCGTCAGCCGCTGCAGATCGTGCAGCTCCTGCACGATCTTCTCCGCGCGATGCCGCAAGAGCAGCGCCTCCTGCGTCGGCTGCAACCGCCCCCTTACCCGGCTGAACAACGCGAACCCAAGCTGCTGCTCCGCATGCTGCAGCACCTTGCTGGCCGCCGGCTGCGAGATGTTCAGCATCCGCGCCGCGCCGGTGAGGCTGCCGGTGGTCAGTACAGCGTGGAAGAGTTCGATGTGGCGCAGGCGCATGCGTGACGCTCGCTGTGCGAAACCACACGCAGTCCATCAGATCGGGCTTCGTCGGGCAAGCGCCTGTCCGATACAGGATTGCCCGTTCAAGCGGTCACAAAGGCATTTGCCAGCAGCAGTGCCAGACGTGCGGGTCATGCTTCGCCATGCTTGCAACGACACACGTGTGGTGGGCCCACCAGGACTCGAACCTGGAACCAAAGGATTATGAGTCCTCTGCTCTAACCATTGAGCTATAGGCCCTGCGCAGTGCGCAGTTTAAGGCGGGCGGAGGCCGGCGTCAGCCGGGTTGCGCGGCCCAGCCCTGCGTTGCGCCTTACTTTCACGGATAGCGACGGCCGGCGCGGCCATAGTCGGGCGGACACTCGTCGCGGAGTCTGCGGATGGATCGTGCGCCACGCCAACACCTTCGCTTGTCCGGCGGCACCGACTTGGCTTTCGTATCGGCCGGCGATCCCGCCAAGCCGGCCGTGCTGCTGTTGCATGGGTTCCCCAGCTCGGCGGACACGTTCCGGGATGTGATACCGAAGCTGGCGGAAGTCGCCCACGTGATCGCACCCGACCTGCCCGGCTACGGCGAGTCCGAGCCTTTGGCACAGACCTCGTTCGAAACCTTCGGCGAGGCCGTCTTCGAACTGCTCGCCCATTTGAACGTGGGGCCGCGTTACGTCTACCTGCACGATTGGGGCGCGCCGGTCGGGCTGCACGTGGCGATGACAGAGCCGGATGCCGTGCTGGGCCTGATCGTGCAGAACGCGAACGCGCACCGTTCCGGCTTCGCGGCGCAATGGGACCCGACGATCGAATACTGGGCGAATCCGAACCCGAAGACTGAGGCGGCCTCGCTTACTTTCTTGAATTACGAGGGCGTGCGCGCGCAGTACGTGGTCGACGTTCCTGCCGAGATCGCCGCGCGCATATCGCCGGACGTGTGGGAAGAGGATTGGCGGGTGATGCAATTGCCCGGGCGTATGGAAACCCAGGCCGCGCTGCTGCTGGATTACGGCGGCTATGTCGAACGGTTCGATGAAATCGCGAAATACCTGGCCGACCGGCAGCCGCCCGCTGTGATGGTCTGGGGGCGGCACGATGCGTTTTTCGACATCGCCGAAACGCTGTCGTGGATGCAGGCTCTGCCGCGGATGGAGGCCCATATCCTGGACGGCGGGCATTTCCTGTTGGAGACGCATGCCCAGTCCGCGGCCGAGATCTTCGCCAGGTTCATCTCCGGCGCCGCTGCGGGCGGTGCCTCGGCTTAGTGCTGCGACGACGGTGCGTCCCTCTCCCTTTACGGGAGAGGGAAAGCGCGCGTAGCGCGCAGGGAGAGGGTTCGGCTTTTAGCGACCAACATCAAAAGCCGGCCCTCTCTCTGCTTCGCTGCGCGAAGCGGTCTCTCTCCCGCAAGGGGAGAGAGGTGCGTGCACTGGCGCCCGCGCTATCCCGCGGTCTGCGCCATGGGTGCGGCGGGGTACTGCTGACAACACGCTGTCAGGGAGGCGGCGTAAGTTGGGCCTCCCACCACGAGGAGAAAGCCATGAATACCGAGCAAATCGCCAAGCGCCTGGTCGAACTGTGCCGCGAAGGCAAATACGAACAGGCACAGGACGAGTTGTACGCGCAGGACGCGGTCAGCATCGAAATGGAAGGCGCCCCGGGCGGCGGTGCGGGCGACGTCAAAGGCCTGGCGGCGATACGCGAAAAGGGCGAGCGCTGGCAGGCGAACATCGAGACCATCCATGGCGGCAGCGTCGGCGACCCCATCGTCGCGGGCGACTGGTTCAGCGTGCCGATGGAGATCGATGCGACCTACAAGGACATGGGCCGGATGCCGATGCAGGAGATCTGCGTGTACCAGGTGCGCGACGGGAAGATCGTGCGGGAGCAGTTTTTCTACAACGTAGGTTAGTGGAACCTGCGCTCGTCCGGTCGATGCATCGTTGCGGAAGCGGCTCTCGCTCGGCACAACCCCTTTCCCCTCGCGGGAGAGCGGCGAGCGCCAGATAACCGATTAAAGCAAGAGCAGCGGAGCAAGCCCCGCTCTACGCGAGCAACGGCGAACGCAGCGGCTCTTGTTTTCGTAGGTGCGAATTCATTCGCACGCTTTCGCGGCAAGAGCGTGCGAATGAATTCGCACCTACGTAAGCGCGGAGCCGGCCGCAAAAGAAAGCCCCGCTCGAGGCGGGGCTTCCTTTTTACTCTGCGAACGCGCTTACTCGATATCGAGGAAGCTACGCAGCTGCTCCGACCGACTCGGGTGGCGCAGCTTGCGCAGCGCCTTGGCTTCGATCTGGCGGATGCGCTCGCGGGTGACGTCGAACTGCTTGCCGACTTCTTCCAGCGTGTGGTCGGTGTTCATATCGATGCCGAAGCGCATGCGCAGCACCTTGGCTTCGCGCGGGGTCAGCCCGGCGAGCACGTCGCGCACGGTTTCCGACAGGTTGATGTTGGTGGTGTTCTCGATCGGGGACTCGACGTTGGTGTCCTCGATGAAGTCGCCCAGATGCGAATCTTCGTCGTCGCCGATCGGGGTTTCCATCGAGATCGGTTCCTTGGCGATCTTCATGACCTTGCGGATCTTGTCCTCGGGCATGTCCATCTCTTTCGCCAACTCTTCCGGCGTCGCTTCGCGGCCGTACTGCTGCAGCATCTGCCGGCTGATGCGGTTCAACTTGTTGATCGTCTCGATCATGTGCACCGGGATGCGGATGGTGCGCGCCTGATCGGCGATCGAGCGGGTGATCGCCTGGCGGATCCACCAGGTGGCGTAGGTCGAGAACTTGTAGCCGCGGCGGTATTCGAACTTGTCCACCGCCTTCATCAGGCCGATGTTGCCTTCCTGGATCAGGTCCAGGAATTGCAGGCCGCGGTTGGTGTACTTCTTGGCGATGGAGATCACCAGGCGCAGGTTGGCTTCGACCATTTCCTTCTTGGCCTTGCGCGCCTTCGCCTCGCCGTAAGCCATGGCGCGGCTGATTTCCTTGATGTCGGCCAGGGTCAGGTGCAGCGCCTTTTCGGTGGCGATGGTGGCTTCCTGCTCGGCGACGATCTTGTCCTTCACCTCGCGCAGGCCCGAGGACCACTTCTGCTTGCGCTTGAGGACTTCGTCCACCCATTCCAGGTTGGTCTGGTTGCCTTCCCAGGCGCGGATGAAGTCCTTGCGCGGCATCTTCGCCACGCGCGTGGCGAGGTCGAGGATGCGGCGCTCGTGTTCCTTGATCTGGCCGACCACGTCGCGCAGCTTGCGCACCAGCGTGTCGGTCAGCGGCAGCGGCAGCTTGAAGGTCATGAACACGTCGGCCATGTCCTGGCGCAGCTTGCTCACGGTCTTGTGGCTGGAACCGTTCTTGGCGTAGGCCTTCTCGTACTTCGCGTACAGGCCGCCGAGGGTTTCCATGCGGTTGGCGACTTCGACCGGATCCGGGCCGGTGGGCGCGGCTTCGTCGTCGCCGCTGTCGGCGTCTTCTTCTTCGTCCTCGTCTGCTTCGACGTCGCTGTCGGACGCTTCCACCGCGGGCGGCGCGGGCGCTTCCTCTTCCACATCGTTGAAGCCGGCCACGACTTCGGCCAGGCGGCGCTTGCCGGCCTTGTGCAGGTCGTATTCGTCCAGCAGCAGCTTGATCGACCACGGGAAGCTGGCCAGCGAGGACAGCATCTGGTTCAGGCCTTCCTCGATCCGCTTGGCGATGGCGATTTCGCCTTCGCGGGTCAGCAGTTCGACCGTGCCCATTTCGCGCATGTACATGCGCACCGGATCGGTGGTGCGGCCGGCTTCGGTGTCCAGCGCGGACAGCGCAGCGGCGGCTTCTTCGGCCGCGGTGTCGTCGACTTCGCGGCCGCCGTCGCTGGCGCCGGCGAGCAGCAACGTTTCGGCATCGGGCGCGATCTCGTGCACCTCGATGCCCATGCCGTTGATCATGCCGATGATGTCTTCGATCTGCTCCGGATCGACCAAGTCGTCGGGCAGATGGTCATTGACCTCGGCATAGGTCAAATAACCTTGTTCCAGGCCCTTGCTGATCAGCTGCTTGATATCGGACTGAGGGGCCTGACGTTCGTTGGCCATGGGGCGCGCCACCGGGAGAGAAAGTGAACCCGTAATTATACCAGCCTGCGGGCGGGTCAGGACTTCAGCAGGAAGGTCACCGGGCCGTCGTTGACCAGGCTGACCACCATATGGGCACCGAACCGGCCGGTTTCCACCCCCGGGGCGTGTTTTTCTCGGCAGATGCCGACCAATCGGCCGAAAATCCGTTCAGCTTCGGCCGGGGCGGCGGCCGTGCTGAAGCCCGGACGCATGCCCGAGCGGGTGTCGGCGGCCAGGGTGAACTGGCTGACCAGCAACAGCCCGCCGCCGGTGTCGGCCAGGGAGCGGTTCATGCGGCCCTCGTCATCGCCGAAAACCCGGTAGCCGAGCAGACGTTCGGCCATGCGGGCCAGCTGAGGTTCGCCATCGTCGGGCTCGACGCCGACCAGGGCGAGCAGGCCGGGGCCGATGGCACCGACGGTTTCGCTGTCGACGACGACCGAGGCTTGGGTCACGCGTTGGATGAGGGCGAGCATGGAATCGGCATGGATCGGGGAGTCGGGCAAGGCTCTCACGACCCGTCATCCCGGCGAAAGCCATTCGCTGTTGCTTCAGCCGTCATTCCCACGAAAGCGGGAATCCAGTGACTGGGTTTTGCTCGAACGCCTCTGTATGCACAACCGAGAAAGAGCGAAAGTCACTGGATTCCCGCTTTCGCGGGAATGACGGCTTGGAGCATCGGCAACAGCTAGTTGTGCGCGGCTTGCCCTGGATGACGGCGAGGACTTGCGCCCATGCCGACGCCCCGCAACTGCACCAGCTCACCCACCCGTTAGACTGCCCCGATGACCAACTTCGCGGCCCGCCTGCTCTACGTTTTCGCCGCCAGCATCGCGCGCCTGCCCTGGCCCTGGCTGCTGCGGATCGGCGACGCGATGGCCTGGCTCTGGCGCCGGCTGGACGTGCGCGAAAGCCGGGTCAGCCGGCGCAATCTGGAACTGGCTTTCCCGCAGCTGTCCGCGGACGAGCGCGCGCGCCTGCACCGCGCGATCCTGCGCACGACCGCGCGCCAAGGCCTGGAAACGATGCGGCTGTGGACCCGGCCGCATGCGCGGAATCTGCAACTGATCCGCGAAAGCCACGGCGTCGATCTGTTCGACGCCGCGGTCGCCGCCGGCAAAGGCTTGATCGTCGCGGCCCCGCATTACGGCAATTGGGAATTGCTCAACCAATGGCTGGCGGCGAAGACGCCGATTTCGATCCTGTACCGGCCGCCGAAATCCGCGGTCGCCGAAGCTTTCCTGCGCCTGGTCCGCGCCGACGCGGGCGATCGCGTCACCCAGATCCGCGCCGAAGGCCCGGCCGTGCGCCAATTGTGGAAACTGATGAAGCAGGGCGGCGTCACCGGCATCCTGCCCGACCAGCAACCCAAAGCCGGCGACGGCGAATTCGCGCCCTTCTTCGGCAAGCAGGCCCTGACCATGACCCTGCTCAACCGCCTGTCCGAACGCAGCGGCGCGGCGGTGCTGTTCGCCTATTGCGAGCGCATCGGCGAAGGTCCGGAATTCGCGTTGCGCATCGAAGCCGCGCCGCCGGGCATCGCCGCGCCGGACCCGGTCGCCGGGGTTTACGCGCTCAATGCCGCGGTCGAGGACATCGCGCGCCGCGACCTGGCGCAGTACCAGTGGACTTACAAGCGCTATACCCTGCGTCCGCCGGACAGCGGCGAAGACAATCCCTACCGCGACCTGGAAACGCATTGATGAGCGAGGCGCCCTCCGATACGCCCGATCCGGTCCCGCACGACGGCTGGCAAGCGTTGCCGCCGCGCGCGCTGAACCTGTTCGTGATCGCGAACGTGCTCGGCTTCGGCGTGCTGGCGCTGGGCGCGCTGATTCCGATCGGTTTGCTGATGCCGTCGCGCTCGCTGGCGCTGGCGGCAGCGCTGGCGGTGTTGATCGCGCTGCCCGCGTTCGGCGTGTGGCTGGCGCGCAAGCAATACCGCTACACGCGCTGGAAGCTGGACGCCGACGGTTTCGCCCTGCGCCGCGGCAATCTTTGGCGCAGCGAGACCCGGGTGCCGGCTTCGCGCGTGCAGCACCTGGACGTGAAGCACGGCCCGCTGGAACGCCGCTACAAGCTGGCGACCCTGGTGGTGCATACAGCCGGCACCCGCGACAGTGCGGTGTCGCTCACCGGCCTGGACGAAGACGACGCGGCGCGCCTGCGCGACCGCCTGGCGCTGCAGATCGACGATGACGACGACGCCTGAAGCCGCGCCCGTCGCGACGTCGGATCGGCGGCTGCATCCGCTGTCGTGGCTGTTCGTGCTGATCAAGCAGCTGAAGCAGTTCATCGTGCCGCTGATCGCGCTGTTCTTCTTTGGCCGCGGCGACCGCAACGAGCTGTGGCCACTGATCGGCGTCGGCGTGTTGGCCTTGGCCTCGGTGTGGCAATACTTCACCTATCGCTACCGGATCGATAACGACCGCCTGATCGTGCGCAGCGGGCTGCTGCATCGCAGCCTGCGCCAGATTCCGTTCGCGCGGATCCACAACGTCGCCGTGCATCAATCGCTGCTGCACCGGATTTTCGGCGTGGCCGAGGTGAAGCTGGAATCTGCCGGCGGCGAAAAACCCGAAGCCGAGATGCGGGTGCTGAAGCTGACCGACGCGCTGGCCTTGGAAGCGTTGTTGCGCCGGCGCCGCGCGACGGGCGACGGGGACGGGCACGGCACCATTGCGGATGCCGCGGACGAGCCGCTGCTGCAGCTGCCGCCGGCGGAAGTGCTGCGCCTGGGCTTGATCTCCAACCGCGGCCTGATCGTGCTGGGCGGTGGCGTGGCGGCGCTGTCGCAGTTCGGGCACAGAACGATTCCGAACGCGGTGGAATGGGTCGCCAAATTCCTGTTCGGCTATGCGGACAGCCATCATTTCGGCCCGATGCAGTATGCGGTCGCGGGCTTAGGGCTCGTCGCCGCGTTCGTGGCCGCGCTGCGCCTGTTCTCCATCGTGCTGGCCTTGCTGCAGTACTACGGCTTCACGCTGCGGCGGCAGGACCGACGGCTGACCGTCGAACGCGGACTGTTGTCGCGGCTGCGCAGCAGTGTGCCGACGCGGCGCATCCAGGCTTGGACTTTGACCGAAGGCGTGATCCATCGCCTGCTGAAGCGGCGCAGCTTGCGGATCGACACCGCGGTAGCCGGCAAGCAAGACGACACGCGCGGCTTGAACGAACTGGCGCCGGTGGCGACGCCGCAGGTTTGCGATGCGCTGCTGCAGCGGCTGTTGCCGGGCGCGCAGTGGCCTTTTGCCGAGTGGAATCCGCTGCACGCGAATGCGTGGTGGCGCCTGTGGCTGCCCGGCGTCGTCTTCGCGCTGATCCTGAGCGCGGTATTGGGCTGGAAATTCGGCGCCTGGGGCGCGCTCGGGCTGTTGTGGCTGCCGTGGGCCGCGTTCGCAGCGCGCCAGCACGCGCGCCGCGCCGGTTATGCGATCGACGAGCGCCTGGTCGCGGTGCGCGAAGGCTGGTGGTCGCGGCACTGGCGCTTCGCCGAACTCGACAAACTGCAGGCGCTGCGATTGACGCGCTCGCCGCTGGACCGGCGCCTAGGCATGGCCACGTTGCATTTGGACACCGCCGGCGCCGGGCCGTTGTCGCCGCCGTTGCGGATACGCTACCTGCCCGACGCCGAGGCCGAAGCCTTGTACCAGCGCCTGGCGCGCGAAATCGCGCGGCGGCCGCTACGCTGGTGAGCATGGAAACGCAGGATCCCGCACGACTGCCGATTTCCGGCGTGGTCATTGCCAAGAACGAAGCCGACCGCATCGGCCGTTGCGTCGCCAGCCTGGCGCGGGTGTGCAGCGAAGTGATCGTGCTCGATTCGGGTTCCGAAGACGCCACCGCTGCGGTCGCGGCCGCCGCCGGCGCGCGCGTCGAGCAGCAACCGTGGCTGGGTTTCGCCGCGCAGAAGAACGCGGCGATCGCGCGCGCCGCGCAACCGTGGCTGCTGTTGCTGGACGCCGACGAATGGCTGGACGCCGACGCGGATGCGAAATTGCGCGCCTTGTTCGCGGACGGCCAAGTCGAAAGCGCCGATGTCTGGCGCTTATCGCGGCGCACCCATTTCCTGGGCGCGCCGCTGAACCACGGCGGCTGGGGCAAGGAAAAAGTGGATCGCCTGTTCCGGCCGCGCCTGCGTTATCTGCCGGCCGACGTGCACGAAAAACTCGACCTGTCCGGCAGCCGCGTGGCGGCGCTGGATGCGCGCATCGAACACGACACCGCGCGTTCCTACGACGAGTACGCGGCCAAGCTGCAGCGTTATGCGCGGCTGTGGGCGCAGCAAAAGCGCGCCGAAGGCCGGCGCGCCGGACCGCTGTCGGCGCCATTGCACGCTGCGGCCTACTGGATCAAGAACTACGTGTTGCGCGGCGGCTTCCTGGACGGGCCGATGGCCGCGCGCTACCACGCGCTGCATGCGCGCTACGTGTACGACAAATATCGGCTGCTGCGTGCCTCGGCATGACTGGCTTTTCGTAGGAGCGGCTTTAGCCGCGAGCTTTTCTTTGGAATCATCGCGATGCCGCGATTTGAAGGAAAGAGCTCGCGGCTAAAGCCGCTCCTACGAAAAGCGTAAGGCTCAATCCGGATCGGCGTCGACGGCATTGCCGGGCACCTCGGACTTCTCCGGCACGCAGCCGGGCACGACCGCAGCGGCCGGCACCAGCCACCAGCGGCGGCGATTCGACAAGCCGCCCAGCTCCGCTTTCGAACGGTCGATGCAGCGGTCCAGCGCCGGCTCCTGCACCAATAGCCAGCGTTTCTGCGGCGCCTGCTTCTGCCATTCGATGCCGCGCCGCAATTGTTCCGGCCAGGGCATCACGAAACCGAACGTGGTCGCCATCGGCGTCGACATCAGCAGGTTCTGTTCCTTCCACGCGACCAGGGCGAGTTCGGATTGCGGGCCGATGCGCTGCGCGACGCCTTCCATCAATTCGCGCGCCGAACTGGAAGGATTGAGCAGCGGGTGGCCGACCAGGCCGTACAGCACCCACAACCCGGCCAGCGTGCTCAGCATCGCGGCGATCGCGCGCCGGCGCCCGAACCAGAGCAGGCTGCCCACGCCCCAGGCGCCGATCGCCGCCAGCAACCAGCCCAGCGCCTGCGCGCCATTGCTGAAACCGCGCTGCTCGACCAGCTTGTGTTCGAATGCCGTGTCGCCCAGCAACAGCATCAATCCCAATATGAGCGCGCCGCCGGCGAGCAGGCCGGCGAATCCCGACGCCAGCCGCCGCGGCCACAGCTTGCGTACGATGCCGGGCAACAACGGCGCCAACGCCAGGCACGCCATCGGCAACGCCGGCATCACGTACACATCGCGCTTGCCGCTGGGAATCGAGAAGAACACCAGGATCAGCAGCCACCAGGCCAGCGGCAGCAGATAGCGCGCGTCGCGGCGGCGCAAACGCCGCCACCATGCCGGTATCGCCCAAGGCAGCGCCAGCATCGGCGGCAGCCACATGGTCAGCACCACGCCCAGGAAATACCAGGGCGGCTGCGCGTGATCCCAAGATTTGGCGTAGCGGTTCGCGGTCTGGTTGAAGAGGATGTCGTCGACGTAGGCGCGATAAGTCGGATCGGCATTGCCCAGCGCGGCGGACAGCATCGGCACCAGCCAGATCGCGGCCGCGCCCGCGAACGCCAGCGGCGCCAGCCAGAAGCGTACATCGCGCAGATGCAATTTCACCCGCGGCCAGCCGGCCCAGGCGGCGAACAGCGCCGGCGCGATCATGACCAGCGCCAACACGCCCACGCCTTTGGTGACGGTGCCCAGGCCTGCGGCGAACCAGCCCAGCCACCACATTTTCCAATTCGGGCCCAGCAGCAGATGGCGCAACAGGCCGTAATTGGCCAGGGTGATCCAGAACGTCACCAACGGATCGATCTGCGCCTTCTTCGATTGATAGGTGAATTGCAACGCGAACAGCAGCGCCCACGCGGCGTACAAGCCCACGCGCCGCGTCCACAAGCGGCGACCGAGGTCGTACACGCACCACAGCGTGCCCAGCGAAGCCAGCAGCGAAGGCAGCAGGAACGCGATCCGCCATTCGCGCAGCACCGTGTACGCCGCGGCCTGCAGCCACATCAGCATCGGCGGCTTGTCCGAATACAGCTCCACGCCGCGGTGCGGGAACAGCCAGTTGCCGCTTTCCACCATTTGCTTGGCGACCAGCGCGAAGCGCGGCTCGTCGGCGGGCCAGGGATCGCGCAGGCCCAGACCCGCGCCGAGCACGAGTAGCGCGGTGAAAGCGAGCAACCAGAATTCGCGGGAGGCGCGGGTCTTGAGCATGGGCGCCATCATAAACGCGCTCCACTGCTTTTGCTTTTGTAGGAGCGGCTTTAGCCGCGAGCTCTTTTCATCAAAATCGCGACTATCGCCGCGGTTTCGGGAAAGAGCTCACGGCTAAAGCCGCTCCTACGAAAACCGGATCAACGGTTCTTGCGCAGACGGGCGTAGAAGAAGCCGTCCATGCCTTCCTCGCCGGGCAGGCGCTGGCGGCCCGCGCTGGCGATGCGTCCGAAACGATCGCCCAACTCTTCCGCGGAGGCGTCTGGCGTTCGTGCGATGAAATCGGCCACTTGCGCCTCGTTTTCCGCCTTCAGGATCGAACACGTCGCGTACAGCAGCGCGCCTCCGGGCGACAGCATCGTCCAGGCCGCATCCAACAATCGCGCTTGCAATGCGATCAATGCCGCCACATCGCTCTCACGGCGATGCAACAGGATGTCGGGCTGGCGGCGGACGATGCCGGTGGCCGAGCACGGCGCATCGAGCAGGATCGCGTCGAACGGCGTGCCATCCCACCAACTCGGCGGATCGGCGGCGTCCGCGGCGCGCAATTCGGCGTTGGCGCCGAATCCCAGCCGCGCGAGTGTTTCTTCGACTTTGCGCAATCGCTTCGGATCGCTGTCGATCGCGGTCAGGCGCAACGACGGGTCGCGCTCGAGCAGATGCGCGGCTTTGCCGCCGGGCGCGGCGCAGGCGTCGAGCACGCGCGCGCCCGGCGACGGCGACATCGCATCGGCGACGCGTTGCGCCGCGCCGTCCTGGATCGACACTTCGCCCTCGACGAATCCGGGGAGTGCGGCGACCGGCATCGAATCGTCGATCCGCAACGCATCCGCGAAATCCTCGGGAACTTCGGCCAGGATCCCTTGCGCGCTCAATTTTTCGGCATAAGCCTGGCGAGGGATGCGCTGCAGGTTGACTCGCAACCACGTCGGCGCGGGCGTCGTGCCCGCTGCGAGGATCGTTGTGTAGTCCTGTGGCCAGTCCGCCCGCAATCGCGTTTTCAGCCACTCCGGCCACGCATCCGCAGCCTCTGCCGCGGGCAAACCTTCGCGCAACGCGCGCCGCAGCAGCGCATTGACCATGCCGGCCTGGTGCGCGCGGCCGAGTGCGCGCGCCGCTTCCACGGTCGCATCGACCGCCGCATGCGACGGCAGGCCGAGCGCATCGATCTGGGCGAAACCGGCGAACAGCAAGGCGCGCAATTCGGCGTCGCGCTTGGCCAGCGGCTTGGCGATCCAGGCCTTCAACGCGGCGTCGTAACGCGCGCGTTGGCGCAGCGCGGCGAAGCAGATCGCTTCGACCAGGGCGCGGTCGCGAGTATCTTCCAGTGCGGGCAGTGCCCTGGCCAATTCGGCTTTCAACGAGCGGCCGCGATGCAGGACGGCATCCAGCATGCGCGTCGCGGCGACTCGCGACGTCGCTCCGCTGCTCACCTTCACTCTAGCCCTCTCCCGCTAGCGGAAGGCATCTCAATCCGCTCCCGCAAGCGGGAGCGGGGATTTCAGTTCGCGGCGTGCATTGAGGTAATCGGCGGCGGTGATCGCCTTGCCGCCTTCGCGCTGCAGTGTGCGGATGCGCAAGGCGCCTTCTCCGCAGGCGATGTCGATACCGTCGCGGCCGGCGACCAGCAAGGTGCCGGGCGCGACGTTGTGCGCCAGCGGTAAGGCGATCGCGGCATGGATGCGCAAGCGTTCGCCGGCGACCTCAGCCTCGGCGACGGGCCAGGGCTGGAACGCGCGTACCTTGTCCGCCAAACGCTGCGCGGTTTGCGTCCAATCCAGTTTCGCTTCGCCTTTTTCGAGCTTGTGCGCGTAGGTGACGCCGGTTTCCGGCTGCGGCTTGGGCACCGGGCGGATGCCGGCCCGCAGCAAGCCCAAACCGTCGGCCAAAGTCTGCGCGCCGAGTTCGGACAGGCGATCGTGCAATTCGCCGCCGGTCTCGTGCTCGCCGATCGACAGTTTCTGCGACAGCAGCACCGGACCGGTGTCCAGGCCCTTCTCCATCTGCATCAGGCAAACGCCGGTTTCGCGATCGCCGGCCTCGATCGCGCGCTGGATCGGCGCCGCGCCGCGCCAGCGCGGCAGCAGCGAGGCGTGCACGTTCCAGCAGCCGTATTTGGGGATGTCGAGGATCTTCTGCGGCAGCAGCTGGCCGTACGCCACCACCACCATCAGATCCGGTTCCAAGGCGCGCAGGGCGTCGCGCGACAGTTCGCCTTTCAGCGTTTCCGGCTGCAGCACGGGGATGCCGCGCTTCAACGCTTCCAGCTTCACCGGCGACGCCTGCAGTTCGCGGCCGCGGCCGGCGGGACGGTCGGGCTGCGTATACACGGCGACCACTTCGCCGCGCGCGGCGGCGGCGCGCAAACTCGGAACCGCGAATTCGGGAGTGCCGGCAAAAACGATGCGCATTAGATCTCTTCGGTCAGCTGGACTTGATTTGTGGGAGCGGCTTCAGCCGCGAGCTTTGGCCGCAGGCGCCGAAGCAAAGCTCGCGGCTG
>DATFFH010000076.1:0-2622 GCA_035250245.1 Luteimonas sp.
CGTACGCGCTTCACGGCGGTTTCGCCGGAGTCGGAAGTGTTCTTGGACAAGCTCGGAATTCCTCGCTGATGCGAGCGCTCGCGGCGCGAGCGGACGTTGATGAGAAGTGGTTCTGGGAGAGGGGGTGCGGCGCCTGGAACGCGCCGGGTCGTGCAGAAACTAGCACCGGGAAGGCGCGGCGGCAAGGGTGAGGATACGGTTTTCGTTCATGGAAGCCGGCTTTTGTGGCTTTAGCCGCGAGCTCTTCCGTGGGGCGCGGGAAGTGTGGAAAAAAAGCTCGCGGCTGAAGCCCCTCCCCACAAAAGCCCAGTCCAGACAGGATTCGGGCTCAGAGCGCCTTGTCGATCATCTGGTTCAACACGGCGCGCAGGTTGCCTGGCGCGCCGTACTGGGTGGCCTGGACCTGGCCGCCCTTGAACATCAGCAACATCGGCAGGCTGCGCACGTTGAAGCGGATGCCCAGGTTGGGATGGGCTTCCACATCCACCTTGACCATCTTGGCGCGGCCGGCGTACTGATCGGCGAGCTCGTCGATCACCGGGCTGACCACGGTCTTGCACGAGGGGCACCAGGGCGCCCAGAAATCGACCAGGACCGGCTCGGTTGCGCCCAACACGGCGGTATCGAAATCGGCCTCGCCGGCGTGGATGACCTTGTCGTTCATGGAAAGTCCGGGCGGGCGGAAATTGCTTTTGTGGGAGGGGCTTCAGCCCCGACAGGCATGCCAGCGACCCTTGTCGGGGCTGAAGCCCCTCCCACCAGAGCGACCGATCAGGTCAGAGCGCCTTTTCGATCATCTGGTTGAGCACGGCCTTGATATTCCCCGGCGCGCCCATCTGGCTGGACTGGACCTGGCCGTTCTTGAACAGCAGCAGCATCGGGATGCTGCGCACGTTGTAGCGGATGCCCAGGTTCGGGAACGCCTGCACATCGACCTTGACCATTTTGGCGCGGCCTTCGTACTCGTCGGCCAACTGGTCGACCACCGGCCCGATCATCTTGCAGGGCGCGCACCAGGGCGCCCAGAAATCGACCAGGACCGGCTCGGAGGACTGCAGCACGGTGGAGTCGAAATCGGCGTCGCCGGCGTGGATGACCTTGTCGTTCACGGGAATCTCCTGCTGGGGCGGCCCGGCCTGGGGGCGCCAAGTACGGTAAACTGGGGCGTTAACGAGGCGGTTTCAAGTCCGCCGACCCGCCCCGAATCCAGGCCGCAGTCTGCGACGAGGACGCCGCCCACGCAAGCGCGATACGCGCTCATCGACGCAACAGCATGTCCGACAAACCGCTTACCGACATCACCTTCTCTTCATTCGATTTGCATCCCGCGCTGTTGGCCGGGTTGGAGGCGGCCGGCTTCACGCGCTGCACGCCGATCCAGGCTTTGACCCTGCCTGTGGCGCTGGCTGGGCGCGACGTCGCCGGCCAAGCGCAGACCGGCACCGGCAAGACGCTCGCGTTCCTGATCGCGGTGATCAACCGCATCCTGACGCGGCCGGCGCTGGCCGAACGCAAACCGGAAGATCCGCGCGCGCTGATCCTGGCGCCGACCCGCGAACTGGCGATCCAGATCCACAAGGACGCGGTCAAATTCGGCAGCGACCTGGGCCTGCGCTTCGCCCTGGTCTACGGCGGCGTCGATTACGACAAGCAGCGCGCGCTGCTGCAACAAGGCGTGGACGTGATCATCGCCACGCCGGGCCGCCTGATCGATTACGTAAAACAGCACAAAGTGGTTTCGCTGCACGCCTGCGAGACCTGCGTGCTGGACGAAGCCGACCGCATGTTCGACCTGGGCTTCATCAAGGACATCCGCTTCCTGCTGCGCCGCATGCCGGTGCGCACCGAACGCCAGACCCTGCTGTTCTCGGCCACGCTGAGCCACCGCGTGCTGGAGCTGGCCTACGAGCACATGAACGAGCCGGAAAAGCTCATCGTCGAATCCGAATACATCACCAACGCCAAGGTGCGCCAGGCGATGTATTTCCCGGCCGACGAGGAAAAGCTGCCGCTGCTGCTCGGCCTGCTGTCGCGCAGCGAAGGCGCGCGGACCATGGTGTTCGTCAACACCAAGGCGTTCGTGGAACGCGTGGCGCGATCGCTGGAGCGGGCCGGCTACCGGGTCGGCGTGCTCAGCGGCGACGTGCCGCAGAAGAAGCGCGAGACGCTGCTGAACCGGTTCCAGAAAGGCCAGCTCGAAATCCTGGTGGCGACCGACGTGGCCGCGCGCGGTCTGCACATCGACGGCGTCAGCCACGTCTACAACTTCGACCTGCCATTCGACGCCGAAGACTACGTGCACCGCATCGGCCGTACCGCACGCCTGGGCGCCGAGGGCGATGCGATCAGCTTCGCGTGCGAGCGCTACGCGATGTCGCTGCCTGACATCGAGGCCTACATCGAACAGAAGATCCCGGTGTCGACCGTGACCCCGGACCTGCTGGTCGCCCTGCCGCGCGCGCCGCGCGAGAAGGTGGAAGGCGATGACGAGCAGGAAGAAAGCATCGGCAGCATCTTCAAGGAAGCGCGCGAGCAGCGTCAGGCCGACGAACAACGCCGCGGCGGCGGACGCAGCGGCGGCGCCGGCCGTAGCGGCAGCGGTTCCGGCCGCGGCGGTCCGCG
>DATFFH010000077.1:0-146470 GCA_035250245.1 Luteimonas sp.
TCGGCCGGTGCGTTCGTGGCGCCGACGTACACGATCCAGGGCGGCAGCTATCGCAATGTCGGCGCGGCGTTCACCGCGGTGGACAACAAGCTCAGCAGCCTGCAGACGCAGGTCGACAACATCCAGGTCGGCACTTCGCAGGGCAACGTCGCCGATGCCGGGACGTCTGCGGCGGCGAGCCCGTCCACCGAAGCAACAGCGGTCAACGCCACTGCGCCGACGGAGGTCGTTGCCGACGCCGGAGAAGCGCAAACGCAGACCCAGTCGCCAGCAACCGGGAGCCCGGTAGCGATGGCTTCCGCGCCAACCCGCGCCAATGCCGAAAGCGACGTGTCCGCGCAGACGCTGACTTCGGCCCGCAGCTACACCGACCTGCGCTTCAACGCGGTGACCGACGACTTCAACCAATTGCGGATGGATGTCGAAAACCGCTTCGTGAAACAGGACCAGCGCATCGATCGCATGGGTGCGATGGGCGGCGCATTGACCGGCATGGCGATGAACGCCTCCGGCCTGTCCGGGCGCAACCGCATGGCCGTGGGCGTGGGAGCGCAGGGCGGACGCCAAGCTTGGGCGCTGGGCTATCAGCGCGCGCTCGGAGATCGCGCCAGCGTGTCTTTGGGCGCGGCGTTCTCCGGCAGTGAGAGCACCGTCAGCGGCGGCGCAGGTTTCAGTTGGTAGGCAGCGTCGAGTGTTTCCGAAACGCGAAGGCGCCGGGCCTCCGGTTCCCCCCGAAACGGCGCCCGGCGCCCTTCGCGTCACCTTGAATCCCTGGGAGAGAGCAACGCAATGAACAGCAAGCCCCGTTATCTGGCCGCCGGCGCCCTGACCGCCGCCGTATTGGTCGCGCTGACCGCCTACGCTTCCGCGAATTCCGGCGGCCGTTCCACCGTCGCCGCAGTCGCCGCGACTTCGGCTTCGTCCGCAACGCCCGCCGCACGCCTGATCCAACAGCGCACGATGCCGATGGCGCGCACCCAAGCCGATACCGGCTACCAGCGTTTCATCGTCAAGTATCGCGATGGCTCGGCCAGCCGCGGCGCCGCCGCCACGCTCGATCGCGCCAATGCTGCGTTGCGCACCGCCGGCTTCGCGTCGCTGTCGCTCGCGCCCGTGCGCCGCACCGGCACCGGCGCCGACGTGCTGCGCGCCACGCGCCGGCTCAGTGTTGCCGAATCCGCCGCCTTCCTGCGTCAGCTGCGCAGCGATCCCGCCGTGCAGTATGCGCAGCCCGACTACATCAAGCAGCGTTACGAAGTGATTCCCGACGATCCTTACTTCGGTCAGCTGCAGTGGGATTACAACCATCCTGTCGGCGGCATGAACGCGACCACCGCTTGGGATACGTCGCAGGGCGAAGGCGTGATCGTCGCGGTGCTCGACACCGGCCATGCCGACCATAGCGATCTGGACGCGAACCTGGTGCCGGGCTACGACTTCATCCAAGACGAAGCGGTCGCCGGCGACGGCGACGGCCGCGACGACGATGCGCACGATCCGGGCGATTGGCACGGCCCTTACGCCAGCTCCTGGCACGGCACGCACGTCGCCGGCACCGTGGCGGCGGTGACGAACAACGGCGCGGGTCTGGCCGGCGTCGCCTACAAGGCGAAAGTGCAGCCGGTGCGCGTGCTGGGCCACGGCGGCGGCTACACCTCCGACATCGCCGATGCGATCGTCTGGTCTTCGGGCGGCAGCGTCGACGGCGTGCCGGACAACGCGACGCCGGCCGAAGTGCTGAACCTCAGCCTGGGCGGCGACGGATCCTGCGCTCAGGATCCGGTGACGCAAGAAGCGATCGACGGCGCCATCGAACGCGGCGTCACGGTCGTGGTGGCGGCTGGCAACGACAACCAGGATGCGGCCTACCACTCGCCTGCCAGCTGCATCGGCGTGATCACGGTTGGCGCCAACGGCATCGACGGCGCCAAGTCGTGGTTCTCCAACTACGGCGCGACGGTCACGCTGTCGGCGCCGGGCGGCAACGCCACCAGCGGCAATTCGCCGGACCATATGTGGATATGGTCGCTGGGCAACAGCGGCAGCGAAGGTCCGGAAAGCGAATCGCTGATCGGCATGATCGGCACTTCGCAGGCCAGCCCGCACGTGGCCGCGACGGTCGCGCTGATGCAGAGCGCGGCGGTCGCCGCCGGCAAACCGGCGCTGACGCCCGCGCAGATCAAGAAGATCCTGCGCAGCACGGCTAAGCCGTTCGCGGTGACGCCGCCGGTCAGCACGCCGCTGGGCGCGGGCATCCTCGACGCCGCCGCGGCGACGCATGCGGCCACGCAGGACGTGAGCGACGACGAAGCCGAACTGCTCAGCAACCGCGTGCCCGTCACCGGCCTGACCGGCGCCGCGGGCGACGAGTTGCTGTACATGATCGAAGTGCCGGCCGGCACCCGCAGCCTCAACCTGCGCAGCTACGGCGGCACCGGCGACGTGTCGCTGTACGTGGCCTACGACGATGTACCCACCACGACCTTGTACGACCGCAAGTCGGTCAAGCCGGGCAACAGCGAAGCGGTGGTCTACACCAACCCGGCGCCAGGCACCTACTACGTGCGCGTCGTCGGCGTGCAACCCTTCGCCAACGTGACGGTGATGGGCGTGTATTGATCCAGTTTGGCGACCGATAATCTCGGTTTCGAGGAGGCGAGCGTTTCGCCTCCTCTTTTTTTGCCTGCGAAATCCCTTGCGGGGTTTGGCCTGCGCTCCGTGCGATTTTCGTCTGGATCAAGCCGCCCGTGTTTTTGGCGGTTCCATCCTGCCCAGGAGAACGCATGAAGGTCTTCGCGATCCTATCGCTGTCCGCCGCATTCGCATCGGCTCCGTCGCTCTCTTCCGCGCAACGGAGCCGTCCCCATTTCCGGCGACGCGTACCGATCAACCGCACATGCTGCCGCGCAACTGCGAGCCGGTAGGCAGCGGAATAGAGGAATGCACCTACGACGTCGAGTGCTGGGAAGACGACGCGCAGATGATGAGCGTCTGCAGGAAGATCACCATCTACAAGCCCGAAGCCGGCGAACCTTGACCGGCCAAAGTGGCCGCCAGTCGCTGGTCCCACAAGGGCAATGATGCGGTCCGGCTGCGGTTCTGCATCCGGGCCGCTTCATTGTACGTAGCGAGCAACTGGCGTGGATCGCAGAACGCGTCGATCGCACGTTCTCGCCCGAACTGAACTTCGATTGTGGTCGCCATTTTCCAACCGACCGTGTACCAAGGGCCTTGCACGCCGAAATAACCCATCATCTTCTTGTCGATCGCGGCATCATCGCCGGCCTTGCCGTCGAGCACGCTCAGGAAGAAAGCGTTCTGCTCGGCCATGAGCGCATCAACCCGCGCGATGTTCGCATCCCACTCGGCGCGTTCCTTCGCGGAACTGACGGAGTGCGGGTGGGTGTCCGGGTTGCCCGCCGCGGCCAGCATCGCCAAGCCTTCGCCGTAGGCCGACATCCAGGTGCTCAATTTCGCCGCCGGTCCGGAGGTCTTGCTTTTCGGCGCCGGGCAAGACGAGCCCATGCCGATGTGATGCAGTTCGTGCGAGAGCGTATTGCGCGCTTTCGCGCCGGGCACTTCGGGATCGAGATAGAGGAAGATGGCCGGATCCTTGGCGAGATCGAAGACGAAAGAGTTTGGCTTCGGCTTGACCATCGGGAATACGGTCGCCTTCAGGCGCGCGCCGACCGGCAAATAAGCCAGTGCCGCGCGCGCGGACGCGGCGATGGGTTGCGAGCTCCAGTCCTGCAGCGTCCGTCGCAAAGCCTCGATTTGCTGCGGCGTGCGCGGCATTTCAAGGAAAGACTTGAACTCGGCGTCGGTGAAGGCGCGCCCCATCGCTGCTTCGCGATCTTTCAAGCGCCGATAGCCGGAGGTGGCGAACAGGGCCCGCCAATCCGCTTCGCCCACCGTTTCGCCGGCGGCGCGCTTGCCGAGGATCGACAGCGCAGCATCGGCCTGCGCCCGATCGAATTTCACGTCCGGCGTATCGTTCCAGGCGAGCGTCGGCGACGCGACGAGCGCCAGAACTATCAAGCTGCGGCCGACGAATCGGGCCAGGGGCGCCTCCGCGCGGGTGGACTGCCTGGACATGGATGCGTCCGGGCCGCAGAAGGTCGCAATGCGCGGCGTCGCTGGCGACGTTGCGGGCGTGCCGCCGTGGCTTACTGTGTCAAGGCCCTCAGGAGAGCCGAGTTGAAACGCTCGGGTGCTTCCACCTGCGGCGAGTGGCCGAGGTCTCCGAATTCGACCAGATCGGATCGTGGGATCAAGCGAGCCGCGCGTTTTCCCAGAGCGGGATAGTCGCCGAGGCGTTTCGCCAATTCGGGCGGGAGCAGCGCCTTGTCCACGGCGGTCGCGTCGCGTTGTCCGATCAACAGCGTCGTCGGTACCCGGATGCGCGGGAATTCGTACAGCACCGGCTGGTTGTACACCATGTCCGAAGTCAGCGCCTGGTTCCAGGCCACCGCTTCCTTGCCGGGCCCTGCGTACATGCCGGCCAGCATCGCCGCCCAGCGTTCGTATTCGGGCTTCCATTCTCCGTGGTAGTAAGTGCTTTGCTGGTATTTGCGGATGCTTTCATAGCCGGAATTCAGTTCGGCCGCGTACTTGGCGTCCACGTTGCGCCAAGGCACGCCCTCGGCCCGCCAGTCTTCCAGTCCGATCGGATTGACCAGCACCAGGCGCTCTGTTTCCTGCGGATACTGCAAGGCATAGCGAGCGGCCAGCATGCCGCCCATCGAATGGCCTACGACGATCGCGCGTTCGATGCCTAATTTGCGCAGCAGCGCATGCGTATTGTCGGCCAACTGGCCGAAAGTGAATTGATACCGTTCTGGTTTGCTCGATTTGCAGAAGCCGATCTGGTCGGGCGCGACCACTCGGAAGCCGGCGCCGTTCAGTGCGGCGATCGCCGATTCCCAGGTCGCGGCGCAGAAGTTCTTGCCGTGCAGCAACACGACCACGCGGCCGTTGGCTTGAACGGTCGGAGCGGCGTCCATGTAAGCCATATCCAACGGTTGCCGCTGCGATTCGAACGCGAAACGCTGGACCGGGTGGGGATAATCGAAACCTTCCAACTGCGCGCCGTACGACGGCCTGTCAGCGGCGAGTGCGGCGTGCGGGGCCGATAGCGCAGCCAAAATCCAGCCTGCGATTGCCGGGAGTCGAAGGTTCATATCATTTCCTCGAACGCCTGACGCGATTCTGGGATTCTAGCGCGGCATCGTGGCGCAAGGCCCGCACAGCGGTGCGACGTCTATTTCACGGCTGCAGCGCATTCGAGCGGTTTGGCCTGCAGCAGGAAATGCGGACCTTCGATTTCTATGCAGACCGCGTTGCGGCTGAGGTCGCGGATCGCCCGCCAGCCAGCGTCGCCGATCAGGCGGTCGCGGCTGGGTTTCAGATAGAGCAGAGGACAATCGATCTGCGGAATCAGGCGGGTCACATCGACGTCCGCCACGGCGCTTAGGCGCGCACGCATCGCCCCCGCGCTCACGTTGCGCACGGCATCGCGAACGCGCCGCGCCCAATCGCGCGTGGACCAGCGGCCCATCAGCCAGGGCATCGCCAAGCCGACCGGCAGTTTGGTCGATGGAAACGTGCGCAGGATCGCTTCGAACGCTCGCAACATCGGCGACTTCGGCACTTTAGCGAAAGAAGCGCACAGCACCAAGCCAATCAGGCCTTCGGGTTTCCTCGCCGCCAACTCGATCGCGATCGGGCCGGAGAAGGATTCCGCGATCAGCAGGAAGGGTTCGTCGCGCGGCAGGCGTTCTGCCGCGAGCTCGGTCAAGGCGGCGTAATCGAGCGCGACTTCGTTCGGATAAGCCACGACAATCGCCTCGAATTCAGGCGCCAGCGCCACGGCGAACTCCGTCAACAGTTCGCCAGTGCCGTCCATGCCGGGCAGCAGCACCGCACGCATCAGGCCGCCCGTCGCGAAAGCGCACGCTGATGAGAAGCCGGAATAGTGGATCGCATGGTGACCTCTGCGCCGCTGATGAGTCGTGAAAGTATTGTCACATCATTGCGGCATTCATGCCGTGATCCCGGCAGACCGTCTTGAGCTCCGGGATGGTGGTTTTCAAGCGCCTGCAGGGGCTGTCGTGCGGGGCCATTGGCTCGAGCGGCTGGTGGCTAGCTCGTGGAAAGTCATGTCCGAGAACGCGGGCGAAAGAGCATATGGCAGCCGAGCGAAGGATCAGCAAACGATTTATATGCCGCATCACTACTCCGAGAAAGGCGTCCAGGTCGTTGGCAAGACCTTAGGGCGTCTGCACATGGCCATACGTCTGTATTTTTTTCGTCTAGGGATATGCCTGTTTTCGAAGACAGGCTTTTAATCAAACCAAGGGCATCCAGATGAAACACATCTATGCGTTGTTGGCTGCAGTGATTGCGATGACCGGTACCGCCCATGCGGGGGGTAGAATCAGTTCGAACTTCGTGGTGCCTCTGCCGGCTCTGCCGGCTCGCACGAACCTCCCTGAGCGACCGGGGATGCAAACGCGGGAAGGCGATTACAGTTTTTGCGATGACAGCGGGTGTTATGAACGCAGATGCTGGCACTCGGAACTGTATAAGCAAAGCATTTGCGTCGATTCCCCTCCCCAGGATCAAAGCGATCCCTGAAGTCGAAAGATCAAGACGCTCTAAGGTCCGCTTGGCGTAGGCAGGTCTTGGGACCGGGGGCTATTGTCGCCGGTCAGGCCAGAAAGGCGATCTCAGCACTCGATCACGTTCACCGCCAACCCGCCGCGCGACGTTTCCTTGTACTTGTCTTGCATATCGCGCCCGGTGTCGCGCATGGTCTTGATGACCTTGTCCAGCGACACCTTGTGCTTGCCGTCGCCGCGCTGGGCCATGCGCGCGGCGTTGATGGCCTTCACCGCGCCCATCGCGTTGCGTTCGATGCACGGGATCTGGACCAGACCGCCGATCGGGTCGCAGGTCAGGCCCAAGTTGTGCTCCATGCCAATCTCGGCCGCGTTTTCGATCTGGCCGGTCGAGCCGCCGAGCGCGGCGACCAGGCCGCCGGCCGCCATCGAACAGGCCACGCCGACTTCGCCCTGGCAGCCGACTTCGGCACCGCTGATCGAAGCGTTTTCCTTGTACAGGATGCCGATCGCCGCGGCGGTCAGCAGGAAATCGAACACGCCTTGCTCGTTCGCGGCCGGGCAGAAGCGGTCGTAGTAATGCAGCACGGCGGGAATGATGCCGGCCGCGCCATTGGTCGGCGCGGTGACCACGCGTCCGCCGGCGGCGTTCTCTTCGTTCACGGCGAGCGCGTACAGATTCACCCAGTCGAGCACGGTGAGCGGATCGCGCATCGCCGCTTCCGGCCGCGACGACAGTTCGGCGTTCAGCGCCGGCGCACGCCGCGACACATGCAGACCACCGGGCAAGGTGCCGCTTTCGCGGATGCCGCGCGCCACGCAGCTTTGCATCGCCTTCCAGATTTCGCGTAGACCGTGGCGGATTTCGTCTTCGCTACGCCACGCCTTTTCGTTGGCGAACATCAATTGCGCGATCGTCAATCCGCTGCGCTCCGCTTGCGCCAGCAGTTCGTCGCCGCTGTGGAACGGGTAGGGCAGTTCGGTGGTGTCGGCGACGATGCGGTCTTCGGCGGCTTCGTCCTGGTTGACCACGAAGCCGCCTCCGACCGAGTAATAGTCGCGGGTGGCGATTTCGGCGTCGTCGGCGTCGTAGGCGGTGAAGCGCATGCCGTTGGTGTGGTAAGGCAGCTTCTGGCGCTTGTTCATCACCAGATCGCGTTTTTCGTCGAAGGTGATCTCGTGCTGGCCGTGCAGACGGATCTTCTTCTGGCCGCGGATGCGTTCCAGTGCGGCGGGAATGATGTCCGGGTCGATCTGGTTCGGCCAATGGCCTTCCAATCCCATCAGCACCGCCTTGTCGGTGCCGTGGCCGCGGCCGGTCAGCGCGAGCGAACCGAACACCTCCGCGCGAACCCGCGCCACGTCTTGCAAACGGCCGGATTCGACCAGCCATTTTTCGACGAAGCGCGCCGCGGCGCGCATCGGCCCGACGGTATGCGAGGAGCTCGGCCCGATGCCGATCTTGAACAAGTCGAAGGTGCTGACGGCCATGCCGCTATTCTATGCCTTATCCGCATACGACAACGGCCCGGACTCGCGATGCCGCTCACCCTCTACCAACGCGACGATTGCCCGCTCTGCGACCGGGCGCTGGCCGTTCTGGCCGAAGCGCGCGCGCCTGAATTCGATACCGTATGGATCGACGAGAACGAGGCGTTGGAAGCCCGGTATGGTCATCGTGTGCCGGTATTGCGGGATGCGAACGGGCGCGAGCTCGAATGGCCGTTCGACGCCGCGGCTGTGCGAGCCTTCCTTGCTTTGTAGGGTGGGTCTTGGCCCACCATTACCAACTTCCTAATGCGACATTAATTTCCGACGAAGCGAGCATCCTTCGCCAGAATTTCGCGAACGCCGGCGGCATGGCGACGGCGGGCCAAGGCCCACCCCTACTTGGGCTGCAGGACGACTTTGGTGCTGATGGCCACTTCGTTCGGAATGGATTGGGTATCGGCCCAATCGCCGCCGCCGACGCCGAAGTCCAGGCGCTTGACCGTGGCCTTGCCGCTCAACACCGGCCTGGCGCCCGGCGTCCACGTGAAATCCAAGGTGACCGGCTTGCTGACCCCGCGCAGCGACAAGGTGCCGTCGGCGGCGTAGCGGTTGCCGCCCAGCGAGCGGAACTTGCTGGCGGTGTAACGGGCCTGGGCGAACTTGGCGACGTTGAAGAAGTCGGCTTCCTGCAAGGTGGAATCGCGATCGGCGTTGCCGGTCTTGGCGCCGGCAAGCGGGATGGTCACGTCCAGTTTGGCGTTGGCCAGTTGGGCCGGATCGAAGCTGAGCTTGGTCGAGAAACCGGGGAAGCTGCCGGTGAAGGTTTCGCCGTCGTACTGGCTGGCGAAGGCCAAGGTCGAGCCCGGCGCTTGCGCGTAATCGGCGGCGATGGCCGGCGCGGACATCATCGCCACCAGCGTGGCGGCGACGGCAGCGGGGGAGGTCAATTTATCCGACATCGTTCAACTCCTGCGGGGGCGGTTCCGGCTTGCTGCGGCGTCGCGGCAGCATGCGGGTCAGGGTGGCGTCGTTCTGGATCAGGTGGTGGTAGAGGGCGGCGCCCGCATGGGCGACGACCAGGAACGCCAGCACCCAAAACAAAGTTTCGTGGGCATCGTGGGACAACGAACGGACCGATTCGTTCGGCGGACTGAGCTTGGGCACTTCGACCAGGCCGAACCAGCGGAACGGGCGCAGGCCGCTGGACGAGTCGTACAGCCAGCCGGACAGCGGCATCGCGAAGATCAACCCGTACAGCAGCCAGTGGGTGATCGAGGCGATGCGTTCCTGCCAGCGCGGCGTCCCGGCCACCGGCGGCGGCGCCCCGGCGTACAGGCGCCAGCCCAGGCGCAGCACCGCCAAGGTCAGCACGGTCAAGCCGAGCGATTTGTGCAGGGTGTAGACCCAGAAGTATTTCGGGGTCTTGGGCAGGTCGACCATGATCAGCCCGACCGTGGCGATGGTCAGGATCAACAACACGATCAGCCAGTGGAAGGTTTGGCTGACGGCTCCCCAGCGTTCGACGTTCTTCAAGGTCATGGCGTCACCTATTTAGCCCCTCTCCCCGGGAGAGGGGTTGGGGTGAGGGTTCGGCGAAGCGACGTAGTTCCAGCTTACGTCGTACTCCGGACCCTCATCCGCACTTCGGGCACCTTCTTCCGATGTGAGAAGGAAAGTCAAAGGCTTCATTCGCTTTTGGCCTCCTCTTCCGGATCGAAGCTTTGCACGGGCTCGTCTTTGTCCTTGCCCTTGTCGCGCACCGCTTCGGCTTCGATGCGCAATTCCACTTGGTTGCCGATCACGGCTTTCCAGGCGTCGATGCCGAAGTCCATCCTGTTCAACACGGTCGTGGCCGAGAACCCAGCGGTATGCCGGAACGGCGGCATCGGATGCCGCTTCAGCGAATTCAACTTCACGTCCAACTTCACCTCCCGTTTGATCCCGTGCAATTGCAGCAGGCCGAATACGGAGGCGTGTTCGGCGTCGATCGGTTCGATCCGGGTCGAGACGAAAGTCGCCTCGGGGTAGGCGTCGACGTTCAGCAGGCGGCCGCCTATTGCCGCATCGTTCCAGTCTTCGTCGCCCAGATCGATGCGTTCCAGCGGGACGCGGACTTCGAGCTTGGCGGTCGCCCAGTTCTGCGGGTCGAACTCGAGCGTACCGGTGCTGCCCGAGACGGTGCCGATGGCGTTGGAGAATCCGGCGTGGGACACGGCGAACATCACCCGTGTATGCACCGGATCCAACCGGTAACGCACGGTCTGGGCTGCGGCACCAGGCAGATGGGCCAACGCGAGCAGCAGGGCGAAGGCCCCTCTCAGCGCGGGAGTTGATACTGCCAGAAAGGGCTTGCGGCGGTTCATGGGGCGATTCTAGGCCGACATCGATGAACGCGGCAGCGGCGAAAGACAGGAGCCTGGGGTTGCGGCCGCAACGCTGCGTTGCGAGCATTGCCGGCTGGGGGTAACAGGACCTGGCCATGCCGCGCGCCATCGCCGTGTTGTTGCTGACGCTCTGCTGGGCGGCGGCGAAGGCCGCCTTGCCCGAGACGCCGCAATTCCGGCGCTTCGGTTTCGAGCAGGGTTTGCCCAAAAGCGTGATCCATTTGGCCGTGGACCAGCAGGGGTATCTTTGGGTCGCCACTCTGGATGGGCTGGCGCGCTATGACGGCGTCGAGTTCAAGATGTGGAGGCACGCCATCGGCGATGCGGAATCGCTGCCCGACAATCTGCTGCAAGTGGTGCACGTCGATGCGCGCAACCGGGTCTGGGTAGCCAGCACCACGGCGCTGAGTGTGTTGGACAAGGATCGCCGCGCCTTCCGCACCCTTGCTTTCTCCGGCGCGAACGAGTCGTGCCGGCGCGACATCACCTCGCTCGCCTCGACGACCGAAGGCGAAATCTGGCTGGGCACTTACAACGGCGATTTGTGCCGGATCGATTCGCGCGGCCGCGTCCAACGTTTCACCGCCGACGCGGCGCAGCCGGACAGCCTGCCCGCAGCGCCGATCATGGCGCTGTTGATCGATCGCCAAGGGCGCTTGCTCATCGGTACCGACGATGGGTTGGTGCGGCTGCAGCAGGGCCGCTTCATGCGGATCGCGCCGGCGGTGCTGGGCGGCATCAAGGTCGCATCGCTCAGCATCGAGCCGGACGGTACGGTCTGGGTGGGCAGCGCGAAAGGTTTGCACCGCTTGTCGGCGCGAGGGCGCTTGATCCCCGCGCCGTGGCATTTGCGCGCCAACGCGACGCATGCGGTAGTGGCGCGCGATCGCCGCGGCGGACGCTGGATCGGCACCATGGGCGGCCTGTATCGCGAAAAGGACGGCGATTTCCAACTGCTGCAGCGCGACGTCGGCATCGGCCTGTGGGGTCCGGAAAGCGGCGTGCTGTGCATCGTTCAGGATCTGGAAGGCGGGACCTGGTTCGCGACCTATTCGCAGGGATTGGTCTACCTGCCGCCGGATTGGGACCGCTTCGCGACCGTGACGTCGGTCGACGGCCTGATGCTGGACAATCTGGACCTGCGCGATGCGACGGCGGATTCGCGCGGCGGGTTCTGGGTCGCGACCGCTACCGATCTGTACAGGCTCGAACACGAAGGACGCCAGTTGAGCAAGGTGGTGGCCGCATCGGATCTGGGCATGCAATGGATCCATTCGCTGCAGGCGCGGCCGGACGGGAAAGTGTGGATCGGCCATGCCACGGGCTTGAGCCTGTTCGATCCGGCCGAACGCCGTGCGCGGCGCTGGCCGTTCGACCGCTCGGCGGATCTCGGCGTCACCGTCACCCAGATCATGCAGACGGCGGACGAGCACGTTTGGCTGTCGCTGTTCGGCGGCATCGTCCGCGAATATTCCGCCGGCGGGAAATTGCTGCGCGAAGTGGATCCGCAACGCACCGGCGGCGCAGGCTGGCGCGGCGGCGCGGTGCTGGTGCGCGGTCCCGACGGCGAACCTTGGCTGCCGTCCGGCCAGCGCTTGTTGCGGTGGGACAAGACGCGCTTCGTAGCCGTGCCGGTCGCCGCCGGTTCGCCGGTCTACGCCTTCGCCTTCGACGGCATGGACCGGGTCTGGGTGGCGCGCCCCGGCGCGCTCGAAGCCTACGTTTGGAACGGCCGCGAGCTGAAGCGCAGCGAGAGCGTCGACGCCGGCAGCGGACTGCCCTCGGTCGACATCGACGGTATCCTGATCAGTCCGCGCGGCCAAGTCTGGCTGAACACCATCCGCGGTTTGCTGTTGTATTCGCCCGAACAGAAGCGCTTGCGCACCTTCGGCGCGCACGACGGCTTGCCCGACCCCGATTTCTCTCTGGCCGCGCCGCGGATGGGCGCGCAAGGCCAGGCTTTGGCCGTGTCGGCGGGAGGCTTGGCGCTGTTCGATCCCGAGATGCGCGTGCCCGAAGCGAGTCCGCCGCCGCTGGCGATCGAAGGCCTGAGCGTGCTGCGCGACGAGGACGAAACACCGTTCGACCTGCTGCATCCGATCGAATTGCAGCCGCGCGATCGCGATCTGCGGGTCACCGCGCGCCTGCTGTCCTTCGCCGATCCGCGTTCCCACAAATACCGTTTTCGGTTGGAGGGCTACGATCCGGACTGGGTGGAACAGCAGGCCAACGGCGAACGCGTGTTCTCGCGGCTGGAACCGGGGCGTTATGTACTGTCGGTGCAGGCCGGCGGTGCGGACGGCATCTGGTCGAAAGCGCGCGAATTCTCGATCACCGTGCATCCGCCGTGGTGGCGCACGGTGTGGGCGATCGCGGCGTTCGTGATCCTGGGCGCGGCGGCGCTATGGTCGCTGGCCTGGGCTTACCAGCGCCGTTTGCGCGGCAAGCAGCAATGGCAACTCGCGCGGCACAAGCACGAGTTGGCCGAACAGGCCTCCGAAGCCAAAACCCATTTCCTGGCCACGCTCGGTCACGAGGTGCGCACGCCGATGACCGGCGTGCTCGGCATGAGCGAACTGCTGATGGGCACGGAACTGAACGAACGCCAGCGCGGCTACGCGCAGTCGATCCGGCGCGCCGGCGAACACCTGCTGCGCCTGGTCAACAACGCGCTCGATCTGGCGCGCATCGAGGCGGGCAAGCTGGATCTGGAGCAGATCGACTTCGACGTGCGCGAACTGGTGAGCGACGTCGCCACGCTGATGGCGCCGGTGGCCGAAGCGCGCGGGCTGGGTTTCGCCAAGGCGATCGCGCCCGACGCGCCGGTCGCGCTGCGCGGCGATCCGATGCGCTTGCGCCAGATCCTGCTTAACCTGCTCGGCAACGCGATCAAGTTCACCGAACACGGCCACGTCGGCCTGCGCGTGTCGCGGCTGTCGCCGCAGGGCGTGCGTTTGGAAGTGAGCGATACAGGTCCGGGGCTGAGCGAAGAACAATGCGCGCGCCTGTTCCGCCGCTTCGAGCAGGCCGATGGCGCGCGGACCACTTCGCGCTACGGCGGAAGCGGCCTGGGCTTGGCGATCTGCCAGGAGCTCGCCGCGGCGATGGACGGCCGCATCGATGTCGAAAGCGAACCCGGCGCGGGCAGCCGCTTCATCGTAGAACTGCCTTTGCCGGAAGGCGATGCCGCCGCGGCCGCGGCCGCTTCCGCCGCCGCGCCGTCTTTGGCTGCGGAACCATCCGCGTTGCGCGTACTGCTGGTGGAAGACGACCCCACCGTGGCCGAGGTGATCGCGGCGCTGTTGCGCGCGCGCGGCCATGACGTGACCCACGCTGCGCACGGACTATCGGCGCTGACCGAAGCGGCGATGGCCAAATACGACTTGGCCATGCTCGATCTGGATCTGCCCGGCATGGACGGTTTCGCGCTCGCGCGGCAACTGCGTGCGCAGCGTTTCGCTTCGCCTTTGCTCGCGGTGACGGCGCGTGCCGACGCGGAAGCCGAGCCGCAAGCGCGCGAAGCCGGTTTCGACGGTTTCGTGCGCAAGCCGGTAACCGGCGCGATGCTGGATGAGGCGGTACGGGCGGCGTTGGAGCCGCAGGCCGTCCTCTAATTGCGGTTGTAGCGCTCTTGGAGGAGCGGTTTTAGCCGCGAGCTCTTTCCTCCAATCGCGACATCGTGACGATTTTAGAGACAAAGCTCGCGGCTAAAGCCGCTCCTTCAAACGCGACGATGTCGCGTCGTCCTCCAAAAAAAGTAGGTGCGAATTCATTCGCACGCTCTTAGCCGCAAAGTGTGCGAAGAATTCGCACCTACCAAAGCCGTTTCGCTGGAGGCTTACAACTCGCCGCCAAAGCCGATGCTGGCCGAACGCTCCGATCCGCTGAACGCACCGCCCAAGGTGAACACGTGGCGGTCGCCGATGCGCTTGCCCCAGCCAATCGCCAACGCTTTCTGCCCGCCCTGGACCGCGGCGCCGATGCCGTAGGAACCGCGGGCGCCGCCGCCCATCGCCGCGATGGCGCTGGACTGGGTCATCGCCGCGCTCAACGCGCCGATGCGGCTGATGCGGCGGTCCTGCTGGCCGAAGCGCTGGTCGATGCGGTCGAAGCGGTCGTTGATGCCGGAGAAGTCGACCTGCGAGAACTTCTGGTCGGTGTAGGCGTTGGCGGCCGACAGCGTCTGCGCATCACCGGCTTCCATGTCGCTACGGATCGCGGCTTCGCGGTTGTCAGTGTAGGCGTTGGCGGCGGTGCCGCCGGTGGCCACTGCGGTGTCGGTGTAAGCATTGGCGGTGGCCAAGGTGGCGTTGAGTTGGTTGAGGTTGACCGCGTCTGTGCCCAAAGTGCCGTTGGCGACGTTGACGATCTGACGCTCGTTGCCGAAAGAACCCACAGAGACGGTATTGGCGCGGTCGGCCTGCGAGCGGCTACCGATGGCGACGCTGTCGTCGGCGGAAGCGAAGGCGCCGGCGCCGAGCGATGTGCTGCGCAGGCCGGTGGCCCAAACGGCGGCGCCGATGGCGGTGGCTTCGACATTGGAGGCGAGGGCGGTTTCGGTGCTGGCGTCGAAGACGCCGTCGTTGTCGGTGTCGGTGTCGAAGACGAAGTCGTCATCGTTGTTGAAGTCGATCCAACTGCCCAAGGCTATGCTGCTGGTGCTGGTGGCGACACTGCCCGTACCCAAGGCAACGCTTGTGAGGCCCTTGGCGATGTTATGGGATCCGACCGCAGTAGCGAGATTGGCGGCGGCCACATTGGCCGACCCCACCGCAGTCGCGTCCAATCCAAATGCGCGGTTGCTGGTACCTGCCGCGATGGAGCGAGCGGCAGTCGCCTCGTTGCTGTTGCCCAGCGCGGTGCTTTCAGGGCCGGTAGCCGAGTTGGAAGCGCCCAAAGCGGTGGCCTCGTCAAACGAAGCCTCGTTGTCGGCGCCAACGGCAGTGGACAGAAAGCCGGCAGCATCGTTTTCGTTGCCTACCGCAGTGCTGTTTGAACCTATGGCGGCATTACTGGAGCCAACTGCGGTGGCATTGGTGTTATTGGCACCATTGTTGCTGCCTACCGCAGTGCTGGATGAGCCGAACGCTTCATTATCATTGCCGACTGCGGTGGCATTGGTGTTTTCGGCACCATTGTTGCTGCCTACCGCAGTGCTGGATGAACCGGACGCTCCATTATCATTGCCGACTGCGGTGCTATCACTGCCTGTGGCATGGTTGAACGAGCCCATGGCGGTAGCGTCGAATGCGAGTGCGATATTTGATGCCCCGATGGCAGTGGCAAGGGAATCGTTCACATCGTCACCCGCGGTATTGAAACTTCCTATCGCCGTACCGCGAAAGAAGTCAGCATTGTTGCCAAAACCGCAGGACACTGAATCGGCGCCAGCCGCCGAGCTACCACCGTTAAGGTCTGTGGCAGGGTCGCCATGTTCCAGTTCGCAGGAGTTGCCGGCATACGCCGGTGCAATGGCGGCGGTTAGCAAAACCAGGGAAATGGCCGTGCGTCGGACAAGGGCATAAATCGGGGTGGTCACCTGATCGTGGCTCCGTCTTATGGGCTGCCTCAGGTCGGCAGTGGGCTAAAGGACGGAAACCTATGGAAAAAATGGCCAGAACGGCGGTCCAGCGGTCGAGAAAAGGCGATGAAACGTAAGATGGGTCGAGCGCAGCGATACCCATCGCCGGACGTCCGACAGGGCGCGTTCGCATTTTGTAGGAGCGGCTTTAGCCGCGAGCTTTGTCTCTCAAATCGTTACGGTGTCGCGATTTGGAGGAAAGAGCTCGCGACTAAAGCCGCTCCTACAAGGCTGCGATTATTTCTGCGCGGCGGTGTCGTGGGTGTCGTGCAGGAAACCGATCAAGCCTTCGACATACGTCTTCTGATCGTCGTACATCGCCATATGGCTGCCCTGCGGGCAATACAGATAGCGACCCTTCGGCAGTTTCTTGCTCATCATCTCCATGTAGGCGGGGTCCATGGTGTCGTAGCGCGCGCCGATCACCAGGGTCGGCACTTGGATCTTCGCCAGGTCCTCTGTGCGGTCCCAATCGGCCAGGATGCCGCTGGCGCCGAGCTCGCTGGGGCCCTGCATCGGCACGTACACCTTCTGGTTGATCTTGGCGAAGGCGCGGTTCACCGGATCCGGCCATTGCGCGTTGGGCATGCGCAGGATGTGCGCCTCGTAATGCGGCATCAGCAACTGCATGTAGCGTGGATCGTCGAACTTTTTCTCCGCCTCCAGGCGCTTGATCTCCTTCAACGCCGCCGCGTCCATCTGCGGTTCCAGCGTTTTGACGGCGTACTCGTTGTAGGCCGGGATGCTGGACATCATGTTCGAGATGATCAGGCCTTTGAGATGTTGCTGATATTTCAGCGCGTACTCCGTGGCCAGGATGCCGCCCCAGGAATGGCCGAGCAGGTAGAAATTGTCCTTGTTGAGGCCCAGCGCTTTGCGCACCTGTTCGACTTCCTCGACGAAACGCGCGGTGTCGAGCAGGCGCGGATCGTCCGGTTGGTCGCTGTAGGCCGAACCGAGTTGGTCGTAGTAGTAGTACTCGATGCCGGCGCCGGGGAAGTAACTGTCGAAAGCTTCGAAATACTCGTGCGTAGCGCCCGGACCGCCGTGCAGGAGCAGCAGCTTGATCTTCGGATTGTTGCCGACGCGCTTGGTCCAGACTTTGAAGTCGCCGACCGGCGTGTGGATCGGGATCATGCGCGCGCCGCCGGAGAGCACGTCTTCGCGGCCGGTGTTGTCGTAGTAGGCGGCGGAGGGACGTTGGCTGTCGGCCGCTTGGGCGATGCCGAAGAAAAGTAAAAGCGAGGCTAGCAGGCCGTACTTCATCGCGATGGCTCCGGTCGGTGCTGGCGCGAGCCTAGCGGCAGGCGGCTGGCGCCGCAACCGGCGGCCGCTGTTCGCCGCGTCTGTGCCGGAAAGAGCGACAAGGTCGCTTTTCGTAGGAGCGGCTTTAGCCGCGAGTTCTTTCCTTCAAATCACGACATTGCGGCGATTGAAAGATAAAGCTCGCGGCTAAAGCCGCTCCTACAAAGAGCAAAGCGGATCAACGCTTGCTGTGTTCGTGCACGGCATCGACCAATGCGCGGACGCGTTCCGGATCCATGTCCGGCGACATACCGTGGCCGAGATTGAAGATATGGCCGTCGCGCGAACCGCCGTTGCCTTCGGCGTAACTGTCCAGCGAGCGGCGCACTCGTTCGCGGATCGCTTCCGGCGAGCCGTACAGCATCGCCGGATCCAGGTTGCCTTGCAGCGCGACTTTGCCTTGCGCGCGCCGAGCCGCTTCGGAAAGTTCGATCAGCCAATCCACGCCGATGCCCTCCGCGCCGCTGGCGGCCAGTTCTTCCAGGTACGGCGCATTGCCTTTGCCGAACAGGATCAACGGCGTGCGCTGCGCGCCTTCGCCGCGTTTCAATTCTTGCGCGATGCGGACCAGGTAGGGCAGCGAGAATTCGCGGTACATCGCCGGCGACAGCGTGCCGCCCCAGGTGTCGAATACCTGCAGCGCCTGCGCGCCGGCTGCGCGCTGCGCGGACAGATACGCGATCACCGCATCGGTGTTCACCGACAGCAAGCGATGCAGCGCGGCCGGATCGTTCAGCGCCAGCGCCTTGATCGTCGGGAAGTTGTCGCTGCCGCCGCCTTCGACCATGTAGCAGGCCAGGGTCCACGGGCTGCCGGAAAAGCCGATCAGCGGCACGCTGCCGGCCAGTTCGCGGCGGATCACGCGCACCGCGTCCATCACGTAGCGCAATTCGGTTTCCATGTCCGGCACCGCGAGCTTGGCGATGTCGGCGGCGCTGCGCACGGGCTTGCGGAATTTCGGGCCTTCGCCGTCGACGAAATACAGCTCCAGGCCCATCGCGTCCGGCACGGTGAGGATGTCGGAGAACAGGATCGCCGCGTCCAGATCGAAACGCGCCAGCGGTTGCAGCGTCACCTCGCAGGCGAGCTCGGGATTCTTGGCCATGGCCAGGAAGCTGCCGGCGCGCTGGCGCGTGGCGCGGTATTCGGGCAGATAGCGGCCGGCCTGGCGCATCAGCCAGACGGGCGTGCAGTCGACGGGTTCGCGGCGCAGGGCGCGGAGCAGGCGGTCGTTCTTGAGCGTTTCGGTCATCGGTCTTCTTTCGGTTCGCGCGCCGGCGTCCGCATGTGCGGAGGCTGCGTTGCGCGATGGCGGTCGGTTTACTTCGGCGCGTCCGCGCCTTGCACGAACATCAGCTGGAACCCGCGCTTGAGTTGCTGGTCGCGGGCGTGTTCCAGCGCCGCGAGGGCGCTGGCGTGGTCCATGTACTGCTCGCGGCGCAGCTGGCTGCGGCCGCCGATCTGGCCGGACTCGCGGATCAACGCCCAGCCGCCGAGCAAGTCGGCTTCCAGCATCAGTTGCACGAAGCGCGGGGCTTCGCGGCCGTCGGGGCGTTGTTGCAGGAGCAGGCGCATGGGGCGCTCATTGTACGTAGGGTGGGCCTCGGCCCACCATTGCCATCGCACCGATCGTTACAAACGTTGGGCGAGGCTCCGCTGAATCGACTTCGGAACCTGCGGGATGGCGATGGTGGGCCTAGGCCCACCCTACGGAGTCAGCACCGCTAAAACGGCTTCGTCGGGCACGCCTGCGACCACGCGCGCGGCGCCGACACCGTCCCACAGCACGAAGCGCAAGCCGTCGGCAGCCGCTTTCTTGTCCAGCCGCATCCGTTCCAGCAGCGCGACCGGGTCGAGTCCGTCGGGCAGGCCGACCGGCAGGCCGAAACGGGCAAGCAGGGCGGCCAGACGTTCCGCATCGGCGTCGGCGGACAAGCCTCGCCGCGCCGAAAGCCGGGCCGCTAGGACCATGCCGACCGCGACCGCTTCGCCGTGGTTCAAGCCGCCGAAGCCCTGTTCGGCCTCGATCGCATGGCCGAAGGTGTGGCCGAAGTTCAGCAGGGCGCGCTCGCCGCGCTCGAAAGGGTCGCGTTCGACGATTTCGGCCTTGTGCCGGCAACTGCGGGCGATGGCTTCGGCCAGCGCCGCATCGTCCCCGGCCAGCAGGGCGTCGGCTTGCGCTTCCAGCCAATCGAGGAAGGCCGCGTCGCGGATCGCGCCGTATTTGACCACCTCGGCCAGTCCGGCGCGCAATTCGCGCGGCGGCAGGGTCAGTAGCGCCTCGGTATCGGCGATCACCGCGCGCGGCGGATGGAAGGCGCCGACCAGGTTCTTGCCCTGCGGCAGGTCCACCGCGGTCTTGCCGCCGACCGACGAATCCACCATCGCCAGCAGTGTGGTCGGGATCTGCATGCAATCGATGCCGCGCATCCAGCAGGCCGCGACGAAGCCGGCCAGATCGCCGACCACGCCGCCGCCGAGGGCGACGACGCAGGCATCGCGGGTGGCGCCGGTGGCGGCCAAGGCATCGATCGCTTCGGCGAAATGCGCCAACGTCTTCGAAGCTTCGCCCGGCGGCAGCAGGTAACCGTCGATCCGCGCGTCAGGCCGCGCGGCGCGCAGCGCGCGCGTGATGCGGTCGGCGTACAGCGGCGCGACATTGCCATCGCTGATCAGCAGAACATGGCGGCCGCGCAGTCCCGAGCCGAGCAGGGCGCCGTCGTCGAGCAAACCCGGTCCGATCGTGATCGCGTAGGGCCGTTCGCCGCCGACTTCGACGATGGCGCGGGCAGGGGAGGCGATCGCGCTCATGCGGCTTCCGCTCCCGGTTTCCAGCGTTCGGCCAACAGCTTGGCCAACTGTGTCGTGGCGTCCGCGGGCGACAGTTCGCGTGTGTCGAAGCGCAAATCGGCCGTTTCCGCGTACAGCGGCTCGCGGATCGCGGCCAAACCGCGCAGGACCTCTTCGCGGTCCGGGCGCTGCAGCAGCGGCCGGTTGGTGCAGCGCGCCAGGCGCTGCAGCTGGCCTTCGATGTCCACGTGCAGATACACGACGAACCCGTACCGGCGCATCGCGGCGCGGCTTTCCGGATCCAGCACCGCGCCGCCGCCGGTGGCGATCAGCCGGTCGCGGTCGGCCAGCAATTTGGCCAGGACGATGCGTTCGCGCTCACGGAAGCCGGCTTCGCCTTCGCAGTCGAAGATTGTGGCCACGCTGACCCCGGTCTGCGTCTCGACCTCGCGGTCGGCATCGACGAAGGCCAGGCCGAAGCGCTCGGCCAGGCGTTTGCCGATCGAAGTCTTGCCGGCGCCCATCGGGCCGACCAACACCAGGTTGGGGGCGGTATCCATCCTCGCGATCTTAACAACCGCGGGCCTAGTCTGGCCGCTCGCGGGCGGATTCCCCGCCGGGACCAGGAGAAAAACGCATGTCCGTCGCCAAAGTCATCGAACTCAACGCCGCCTCCAAGACCAGCATGGAAGACGCGGTGAAGACCGGTTTGAAGAAATGCGCCGAAACGGTGAAGAACATCCAGGGTGCGTGGGTCAACGAGATCAAGGTGGTCTGCGACGACGCCGGCAACGTCAGCGAGTGGCGGGTGAATCTGAAGATCACGTTCTTGGTGCAGTAACGCCGGTCTCAGATCTTTTGACCTTGTAGGAGCGGCTTTAGCCGCGAGCTTTTTCTCTCAATGGCCGCCGCGATATCGCGATTTGGCGGAAAAAAGCTCGCGGCTAAAGCCGCTCCTACGAAAAGCGGGCGGGACGTCTTGCGGCATCCAATGCCACCGTCCAATCGGCGATGCCCGGCAAGCTCCGCCACGTCTGCCGGCTGACGCGTTCGAAGTGCTGCACGAAGCGTTCCACTTGCGGCCGGTCCATCGCGGCGCGCGAAGGGTCGGAGCGCTGCAGCGTTTGCTCCTGCTGCCAACGCCATTCGGGCACGGTTTCGAAACCAGGCCCGTGCAGCCACAGCAATCGATCGATCTGCGCCCAGAGGGCCGGATAGTGGCGATTCAAAGCATCGTTGCAATAGCGCCGCCAGATGCCATCCGCGTCTTCGTCGCGTTCCAGCGCATTGATCGGCGCGGTCAGTTCGGCAGCGGATTGGGACGGGGTTTTGAGGAACCAGCCTTCGAACAGGATCATGTCGGCGGCGGCGGCGACGGTCGGCCATTGCGAACGATCGGCGCGGTCGTCCGCGATCTTGTCGAAACGCGGCAACGCGCAAGCCGCGCCGCGGCGCAGCGCGGCCAAGGTATCCAGCGCTAGCGGCAGATCGTGAGTGCCCGGCGGTCCGCGAGTGGCGAGCAGAGGGTGGACGTCGCGGGCCAAGCGCTGCCGTTGTTCTCGGGTCGAATAGAAATCGTCGACCGACACTACCGCAATGCGAAGCCCGTGTGCGAAGGCCCGTGCCGCGACCTGCGCGGCCAGCGTGGACTTGCCGCTGCCCTGCAGGCCTGCGATCGCGTAGAGCCGGCTGCCGTGATCCAAGGCATCGGCCAGCACGGCGTCGACGAAAGCCGGCGGAAAGCCCGCGAAAACGGGCGGATGCAGGGGCGCGGACATCGCGCGACAATAGCGCAATGACCGATCCCTACGCCGAAGCCCTCGCCACCTTCGACCGCCTGTTCGATGAAGCGGCCGCCGCGGGCGAACCCGACCGCACCGCGATGGTCGTCGCCACCGCTGGACTGGACGGTCGCCCGGCCGCCCGCAACGTGCTGCTGAAGGCTCACGATGCGCGCGGCTTCGTCTTCTACACGCATCTGGACGGGCGTAAAGGCCGCGAATTGCAAGCCAACCCGCGCGCGGCCTTGCTGTTCTACTGGCCGCGCGTGCGGGAAGGCGGCGTGCAGGTGCGGATCGAAGGCGCGGTGGAGATTGTCGGCGACGCCGAAGCCGACGCGTATTTCGCCAGCCGGCCGCGCCTGAGCCAGCTCGGCGCTTGGGCGTCGAAACAGTCCGAAACGCTGGAGTCGCGCGAAACCTTCGAACAGCGCCTGGCCCAGGTCGAGCAGGAATTCGAAGGCCGCGACGTGCCGCGCCCGCCGCGCTGGACCGGATTGCGGGTGAAGCCGGAGCGGATCGAGTTCTGGTACGCCGCCACCTACCGTCTGCACGAGCGGCATCTGTACGAATGCGACTGCGCCGGGAAATGGTCCAAACGGATGTTGTATCCCTGATCCGCTTTTGTAGGAGCGGCTTTAGCCGCGAGCTTTTCCCGGAATCGCGGCAATGCGGCGGTTTGAAGGAAAGAGCTCGCGGCTAAAGCCGCTCCCACAAAAGTAGAATAGCCGCATGGGCCCGCAACGCATCGTCTGTTTGACCGAAGAGCCGACCGAGACGCTATACGCGCTTGGCGAGCAGCATCGCATCGTCGGCATCAGCGGCTTCACCGTGCGGCCGCCCGTCGCACGCAAGGAAAAGCCGAAAGTCAGCGCCTTCACCTCGGCCAAGATCGGCGAGATCCTGAAGCTGAAGCCGGATTTCGTGATCGGGTTTTCCGACATCCAATCCGAGATCGCCGCCGAGCTGATCAAGCGCGGCATCGAAGTGTGGATCAGCAACCATCGCAGCGTGGACGGGATCGTCGACTACGTGCGCCGGTTGGGCGCCTTGGTCGGCGCGGCGGAGAAGGCGAATGCTTACGCTGACGGCTTGCGGCGCGGGCTGGATGCGATTGAGCTCGAAGCCGCCAAGCTGCCGCGGCGGCCGAAGGTCTATTTCGAGGAATGGGACGAGCCGCTGATCACCGGCATCCAGTGGGTAGCCGAATTGATCCGCATCGCCGGCGGCGACGATGTTTTTCCGGAACTGTCCGGCGAATCCTTGGCCAAGCAACGCATCCTGGCCGATCCGGCGGCAGTGATACCGCGCGCGCCGGACATTATTCTGGGCTCATGGTGCGGCAAGCGTTTCAGGGCCGAAAAAGTCGCGGCCCGGCCAGGTTGGGAAGCCATCCCCGCGGTCCGCGACGGTCAACTGCACGAGATCAAATCGCCGATCATTTTGCAGCCCGGACCGGCGGCCTTGACCGACGGCGTGGCCGAAATCGCGCGGATCATCAAAGCGTGGACGTAGGGTGGGTCTAGGCCCACCATCGCCATTCACCGGAATCGCGGCCGTTTTCCGGTTAAGTGGAGACGACCGCTTGGATTCCGCCTGACGTTCGCGACTAGGCGGGCATGGCAATGGTGGGCCAAGGCCTACCCTACGCTATGATCCCCGCGGATCCGTTGCGAGGGAGACGACCGTGAATCCAGCCGTTCAACAAGACCTGGCCAAACTCATCCTGCGCGTCGCCCTGGGCGTGCTGATCCTGCTGCACGGCATCGCCAAGCTGCGTTTCGGGCTGGATCCGATTGCCGGCATGCTGCAATCGCACGGCTTGCCGCACTTCCTGGCGTACGGCGCGCTGGTCGGCGAAGTGCTCGCGCCGCTGCTGCTGATCCTGGGTTGGTACGGCCGGGTCGGCGCGGCGCTGATCGCGGTGAACATGCTGTTCGCCTTCGCACTGGCGCACACGGGCCAGTTGGGCCAGCTCAACGAGCAGGGCGGCTGGGCGTTGGAGCTGCAAGGCATGTTCCTGGCTTCTTCTCTCGCCTTGCTGCTGCTGGGCCCGGGCAAGTATTCGGTCAATCAACGTTGAGCATACCCATGCGGACCGCATTGTTCTTGTTGCTGTTGGCCGCAGGCGCGGCGTCGGCGCAACAGCCGCCGCCCGATTCCGATGAGGCGAAGCGGGTCGTGCTTCGCTACGTCCGCGCGCTGGAAGTCGATCCCTTGGCCGAGACCGCGCCCAGAGCGCGCCGCATGCTGATGGAATGGTTGAAGGACACCAAGGACTACAAGGTGGTGGTCTGCGATATCCTCGGTCCCATTCCCGCGCAGAAGCCGCCGCACAGCGCGGAACTGCTGGGCCAGCAGATGTTCGGCAACGTCGCCTACCAGATCGAGCATCCCGGCGAGAAGGACCGCAATCGCCTGCAAGTGGCCGGCGTGGAGAGCATGCTGAAATCCTATTCCGCGTTGCTGGCCGAAGATCCGCAGGCGCGCATTCCCTATCTGGACGGGCTGCTCGCGGAGCGGAAGAAAGGCAGGCTGGCGCAGCACATGGCGCCGATCATCGCGAAAGGGTGCGCGGGCAAGAAGTGAGCCGCGGAGTTCAGCGTGGGTAGAACTCGCGGCTGAACTGAGCTTTCGCAATTCCACCGTGGGTGAGAGTAGCGGTGATGTCGAACCGCAGAGTCTCCGGCAGCGAGGTTTCCACCGTGCCGACATAATCCACTAGGTCGCCGGTGCGCTGTTCGCGCATCTCCACCGAACGTTTGTCGCCCGTCAATCCTGCGACCGTTACGGAGACGCGAGCCGGCAGACTCCGCTCGGCACCCGCATCGTTCGTGCGCACCGCCACTATCAAGAGCACCGTCTTGTCATCGCGAGCGATGCCATAGCCTTTCGCTACGGTTTCGTTCAATGCGGAAGTTTGCAACGCGTTAGCGTGGATGACGAAATCTCCGCCGGAAACGGTAGCGCCCGCATCTGCGGCCTGTGCGGCCGGTTTTGCCGGCGGCGCATTGCCGCCGCATGCCGATAACAACAAGAAGAGGGCGAGGCAAGCCGGTCGAAGCAGTCGATTCATCGCATCTTCCTCAATCGTTCGCCGCCGACAATTGCCGGCCGCGCTCGGTAGCGTTGCCGATCGCCTTCGCGACCAGCTCAAGAAAACCGCCATTTTCAAACGTTTCGACCGCAGCCTGCGTCGTGCCGCCGGGCGAAGTGACGCGACGGCGCAATTCCGCCGGGGGTTCGTCCGATTCGGTCAACATGCGCGCCGCGCCCAGCACGGTCTGCAGCACCAGCGTGCGCGCCGCGTCGTCGGGCAAGCCTTGCTCGCGTGCCGCGGCTTCCATCGCTTCGGCGAGCAGGAACACGTAGGCCGGACCGCTACCGGACACCGCGGTCACCGCATCCATCTTCGCTTCGTCTCCGATCCACACCGTCTCGCCGGCGGAGGACAACAAGGATTCGGCCATGGCGCGTCCGTCCGCATCGACCTGCGCGTTGGCGAACAGGCCGGTGACGCCGGCGCCGAGCAAAGCCGGCGTGTTCGGCATGCATCGCACCACCGCGACGTCGCCGCCGAGCCAGCGCTGCAACTGCTCTGCGGTGATGCCCGCCGCGATCGAAATCGCCAAAGGCCGCGACGATTGGGCCTGCGGCGCCAGCCGCTCGCATACCGCGCGCATCACTTGCGGCTTGACCGCGAACACCCACGCGGCCGCGTCGGCTGCCGCATCGGCGGCATCGATGTGGACCTTCACGCCGAAATCCTTCGCCAGCGCATCGCGCAATTCCGTCACCGGTTCGGCGACGCGGATCGCCGCTGCGGAGGCGCCGGCCGCGATCAGGCCGCCGATCAGGCTGCGGGCCATGTTGCCGCCGCCGATGAAAAGTATCGTCTTGTTGCCAGCGGCGTTCGACATCATCGCTCCGTTTTCTTCGGTCGGCTTCCGAACAGCGCGGTGCCCACCCGCACCATCGTCGCACCTTCTTCGATCGCGAGGGGATAATCCTCGCTCATGCCCATCGACAGCGTATCGGCTTGCGGAAAGCGCGCGGCCGTTTCGTCGAACAGGATCTTCATCCGGCGGAACGCTTCGCGGCGGCGGCCGAAGTCGGGCGAAGGCGAGGGGATCGCCATCAAGCCGCGCAACGCCAGGCGCGGCTGCGCAGCCACGGCCGCGGCCAGCGCCGGGACCTGCATGGGCGCGCAGCCGTGCTTGCTGGCTTCGTCGTCGATGTTCACCTGGATCAGCACGTTCAGCGGCGGCCGATCGGCCGGACGCGCGCCGGCCAGCAGCGGCAGGAGTTTCTCGCGGTCCACCGTCTGCACCCAATCGAAGGCGTCCGCGGCGAGCGCGGCCTTGTTGGATTGCAGATGGCCGATCAGGTGCCATTCCAGGTCGAGCGCATTCAGGCTCCGCCGCTTGGCGACCGCTTCCTGCACGTAGTTCTCGCCGAAGGCGCGTTGCCCCGCCGCGGCCAGTTCTGCGACCGAGGTCTCAGCCTGGGTCTTGCTGACCGCGAGCAGCCGCGGCGTTGGCCGATCGGCGCTTCGTGCCGCGTTTTCAAGTCTTTGCAGGACTTCGTGCAAGGCGTCCGACAGCACGTTGGGTTATCCGTCTGAAATTCCGGTTGACGGCCGGATTTGAGCGCTATACTGCCTGCGGGGACACCATCCGTTCCAGTCGCGGAAGATCGCGGCCGGGGCTTCATCACGCCGCTCGGGGAAGCTGCGCATGGATATCGCTGAACTGCTGGCCTTTTCGGTCAAGAACAAAGCCTCCGACTTGCATCTGTCGGCGGGCCTGCCGCCGATGATCCGGGTCGACGGCGACGTGCGCCGGATCAACATTCCCGCTCTCGACCACAAGCAGGTGCATGCGCTGGTCTACGACATCATGTCGGACAAGCAGCGCCGCGACTACGAAGAATTCCTGGAAGTCGACTTCTCGTTCGAGATCCCCAGCCTGGCCCGCTTCCGCGTCAACGCGTTCAACCAGAACCGCGGCGCGGGCGCGGTGTTCCGCACCATTCCTTCCGAGGTGCTGACGCTCGAAGACTTGGGCTGCCCCCGCATCTTCAAGGAACTGATCGACCAGCCGCAGGGCCTGATCCTGGTCACCGGTCCGACCGGCTCGGGAAAGTCGACCACGCTGGCGGCGATGCTCGACCACATCAACAAGAACGAATACGGCCACATCCTCTCGGTCGAAGACCCGATCGAGTTCGTGCACACCTCGCAGAAGTGCCTGATCAACCAGCGCGAAGTGCATCGCGACACGCACGGTTTCAACGAAGCGCTGCGTTCGGCGCTGCGCGAAGATCCGGACTACATCCTGGTCGGCGAAATGCGCGACATCGAGACCATCCGCCTGGCGCTGACCGCGGCGGAAACCGGTCACTTGGTGTTCGCGACGCTGCATACCTCTTCGGCCGCCAAGACCATCGACCGCATCATCGACGTGTTCCCCGCCGGCGAGAAGCCGATGGTGCGCTCGATGCTGTCCGAATCGCTGCGCGCGGTGATTTCGCAAGCGCTGCTGAAAAAGACCGGCGGCGGCCGCACCGCGGCCTGGGAAATCATGGTCGGCATCCCGGCGATCCGCAACCTGATCCGCGAGGACAAAGTTGCGCAGATGTACTCGTCGATCCAGACCGGCCAGCAATACGGAATGATGACGCTGGACCAGCATCTGCAGGATCTGGTCAAGCGCGGCATGGTCACTCGTCACCAGGCGAAGGACTACGCCAAAGACAAGCGGCTGTTCGAATAACGCGTATCGCCGCGCCGCTGCTACGCTGGCGCGGCACGTAAGGACCGGGAGACCTTATGAGCACCATCGATTTCACCTCGTTCCTCAAGCTGATGGCGCACCAGAAGGCGTCGGACCTGTTCATCACCGCGGGCATGCCGCCGTCGATGAAGGTCAACGGCAAGATCTCGCCGATCACGCAGAACCCGCTGACGCCGCAGCAGAGCCGCGACCTGGTGCTGAACGTGATGTCGCCGCCGCAGCGCGAGGAGTTCGAAAAGACCCACGAGTGCAACTTCGCGATCGGCCTGACGGGCGTTGGCCGGTTCCGCGTGAGCTGCTTCTACCAGCGCAACCAGGTGGGCATGGTGCTGCGCCGGATCGAGACCAAGATCCCCACGGTGGAAGAGCTGAACCTGCCGCCGATCATCAAGACCCTGGCGATGACCAAGCGCGGTATCATCATCTTCGTCGGCGCCACCGGCACCGGCAAGACGACCTCGCTCGCCGCGATGATCGGCTACCGCAACCAGAACTCGACCGGCCACATCATCACCATCGAGGACCCGATCGAATTCGTGCATAAACACGAAGGCTGCATCATCACCCAGCGCGAGGTCGGCATCGACACCGACAACTGGGAGAACGCGCTGAAGAACACCCTGCGCCAGGCGCCGGACGTGATCATGATCGGCGAGGTCCGCACCCGCGAAGGCATGGACCACGCCATCGCCTTCGCCGAAACCGGCCACCTGGTGCTGTGCACCCTGCATGCGAACAACGCCAACCAGGCGATGGACCGCATGATCAACTTCTTCCCGGAAGACCGCCGCAGCCAGCTGCTGATGGACTTGTCGCTGAACCTGAAGGGCGTGGTCGCGCAGCAGCTGCTGCCGACCGTGGACGGCAAGAGCCGGCGCGTGGCGATGGAGATCCTGCTCGGCACGCCGCTGGTGCAGGACTACATCCGCGACGGCGAGATCCACAAGCTCAAGGAAGTGATGAAGGAATCCACCAACCTGGGCATGAAGACCTTCGACCAGAGCCTGTTCGAGTTGTATCAGGCCGGCGAGATCAGCTACGAGGACGCGTTGCGCTACGCCGACTCGGCCAACGAAGTGCGCCTGAAGATCAAGCTGGCCCAGGGCGGCGATGCGCATACGCTGGCGCAGGGCCTGGACGGAGTGGAAGTCGCCGAGGTCCGCTGAGTCGGTCGATGCACCCGTAGAGTCGAGCCTGCTCGACTGCTTTTCCTCGCATCCGGCTAACGGGCCCAAGAGCAGTCGAGCAGGCTCGACTCTACAGGCGACGCCTCCAGCCGTATCGAGAAAGCCGGGCGAAGCCCGGCTTTTTTCATGCGGGGATTACGCATTATTTTAACGATCGGGCCGGCATAGTTCGGCCCATTGCTCGAAGAGGGAACTTCATGGAAATCGCAGACCGCCGCATCGCCACCTTCCATTTCACGCTGTTCGACCAGGACGGCAAGCAGCTGACCACCACGCGCGGCCAGGATCCGCTGGTGCACATGTACGGCACAGGCGGGATCGTGCCCGGGTTGGAAAAAGCGCTGGCCGGCAAGCAGGCCGGCGACAAGTTCGAAATCGGCGTGCCGCCGGAGCAAGGCTTCGGCGCGCACCATCCGGAGCTGGTGCAGACCCTGCCGCGTTCGATGTTCAACGCCGCGCGGTCTCCGGAAGTAGGCGAGAAGCTGCTGGCGCAGACGGCGCGCGGGCCGCTGGACGTGGTGGTCACCGGCGTGGACGGCGACACGATCACTGTCGACGGCAATCATCCGCTGGCCGGCAAGACCTTCAAGATCGACGTGGAAGTGGTCGACGTGCGCGTCGCCACGCCGCAGGAGCTCCAGTTCGGTGTCTAACCGTAGGGTGGGCCTTGGCCCACCATTGCCATAGCGAAATCGGCGACAAACAACGGGCGGAGCTTGTCGCTTCGAACAATCGGCCCGCTATCGAGACATGGCGATGGTGGGCCAAGGCCCACCCTACATCCATTTCGGTTTGAGCTTGGCGATCTTCTTCATCGCCGGGCAATCGGCGCGGTGCGCGCCGGGCAGGTAGCCCAGGCTCATCAGGAATTCGCCGGTGATCTCGCCGCCGGTGAAGCGGAAAGTCTTCTTGAACAGCTTCACCCATTCGGGCTTGGACAGCGGATGGTGCGCGTCCAGCCATTGCGCGAAACCGCCGTGCGATTTGCGCAAGCCCTGCACGACCTTGGCGTTGTGGATGGCCGCGTCTACTTTCAAACCGTTGCGGATGATGCCAGGATCGGCCAGCAGGCGCTGGCGGGCGCGCTCGCCGTAACGGGCGATCTTGTCCACGTCGAAGCCGTCGTAGGCGCGATGGAAGCCTTCGCGCTTCTTCAGGATCGTTTCCCAGCTCAGGCCCGCCTGGTTGATCTCTAGGATCAAACGTTCGAACAGCACAGATTCCTCGCGCTGCGGGAAGCCGTATTCGGTGTCGTGGTAAGGCCCGTGGGTCGGGTGGCCTGGGGCGAAGTCGCAGTATCCGGACATGAGGGCGAGCTTACCGCCTTGCTTTTAAGCCGTCATTCCCGCGAAGGCGGGAATCCAGTGACTTGGCTTCTCCAGAAAGCGACGCAGCGAACTCGACGCCGCGCGCGCCCTCACCCAACCCTCTCCCGCAAGCGGGAGAGGGCTTTAAGCGGAAGCGCTGGATCGCGCGCCGCGCTTGCGGCATGCCTTCTATCGGCTTCGTCGATGTTCGCTTCGGCATTCTGCTTCCGCAGTCCCTCTTTCGCGGGAATGACGGCTCCAAAGCAATTCGTTACGCTGACGCCGAAACCGGACTCGCGGCAATGGACCTCGGTCGATTCTTCGTAAATCTGGGCACCGCCTTCGCCGCCAGCACGCCCTGGGCGGCGATGGGCTGGGGCTTGGCCTTCTTCGCCGGCATCTATGTCGCGCTGTGCGGCGGCAATTGGCTGCTGACGCGGCATCTGCTGCCGGTGCTGAGGATCGGCCATCGCATCGACCCCAAACCGTTGCGCAGCGGACAGATCCGCTACGAGCTGTCGCTGTCCGCGCTATCGATCCTGATCTTCGGCGTAGGCTCGATCCTGCCCTGGGCTTTCCTGCATTGGGGCTGGGCGCGTCTGGCGCAGGATCCCGGCCCGTTGCGCATCCTCGCGGAAATGGCGGTGCTGCTGGTCTGGAACGACATCCACTTCTACGCCAACCATCGGCTGCTGCATACCAAGCCGCTGCGCCGCTTCCACGCGCAGCACCACCGCTCGCTGGTGACCACGCCGTTTTCCACCTACAGTTTCCATCCGTTGGAAGCGATCCTGCTCGGCAACGTGATCCTGTTGCCGATGTTGCTGCATGATTTCAGTTTCGCGGCGCTGCTGTCGCTGCCGGTGATGAGCCTGCTGCTGAACAACCTGGGCCATTCGAATTACGACTTCGCCCCCGCCGCGGGCCACAACCACTGGCTTTCGGCCAGCCGGCGCCATCATCTGCACCACATTCGTTACCACGGCAACTACGGGTTCCTGTTCAATTTCATGGACGGCTGGTTCCGGACCCGGTTGCCGGACGGGCCGCAAGCCGTGGAGAGGGCGGCCGACGCCTGATCCGGCCGCCCAAAAGAGACCCTTACCGACGCTGTTAGAATGGGCCCATGGCGGACGACACGATCCAACTCGCGAACCAGCTGCTGATCGCGCTGCCGGCGTTGTCGGACCCCAATTTCGCGCGCACGGTCGCCTTGATCTGCCAGCACGACGGCGACGGCGCGATGGGCGTGCTGCTGAACCGCGCTTCGGAATACACCCTGGGCGACGTGCTCGCGCAGATGCAGATCGAGACCGACGATGAATCGCTGCGCAACCAGATCGTTTTGGCCGGCGGCCCGGTGCATCCGGAGCGTGGCTTCGTGCTGCACGATGGCGGCGATTGGGATTCGACCCTCACCATCGCCGACAACCTGCGCCTGACCACTTCGCGCGACATCCTCGAAGCGATGGCGCGCGGCGAAGGGCCGGAGCAGGTGATCGTCGCCCTGGGTTGCGCGGGTTGGGGCGCCGGGCAGTTGGAGCACGAATTGGGCGAAAACAGCTGGCTGACCGCGCCGGCCGATGCCGAATTGTTGTTCGACCTGCCGCTGGAAGAACGTTGGCACGCCGCGGCAGGCCGCATCGGCGTGGACATGAGCCGGATGGCCGACTATGCCGGACACGCTTGATCAAAGCCGCCCCGATCAAAGCCGGCCCGACGCCAGCCCCATCAAGCGCGACGGCACCGTGCTGGGTTTCGACGTCGGCGCGCGCCGGATCGGCGTGGCGGTGGGCAGCGCGTTCGGGCATCACGCGCGTGCCTTGGCGGTGGTCGACGTGCACGCCAACGGCCCGGACTGGGGCGCGATCGACAAATTGCGCAAGGAATGGCGTCCGGACGGCCTGGTGGTCGGCGATCCCATGACTCTGGACGGCGGCGATCAGCCGATCCGCCAGCGCGCCCGCGAATTCGCGCGCACGCTGCGCGAACGCTACGCATTGCCGGTGGTGATGGTGGACGAGCGCACCAGTTCGATCGAAGCCGCGCAGCGTTTCGCGGCCGACCGCGCCGAAGGCCGCAAGCGGCGCCGCGACGCCGCGGCGCTGGACGCGGTGGCGGCGGCGGTGATCGTGGAGCGCTGGCTGGCTTCGCCGCAGGATGCGATGGAAGTGGTTTGAGCTTGTGCGCTTCTCCTTCTCCCGCCGGGAGAAGGTGGCGCGAAGCGCCGGATGAGGGTTCGGCGCAGTTGCGCGGCATGCGTTGGCGGCGATAAACGTCGGCCGGCGATTCCGTCCTCATTCGCAGCGGCGCATTTTCACCGAACCCTCACCCCAACCCCTCTCCCGGTGGGAGAGGGGCTCAACATCGCGAGCAACGAATGAACCAAGTCGACGAAAACGGACGCCTGCGCCATCTGCTGACGCTCGATGGCCTGTCGCGCGAGCAACTGCTGCAATTGCTCGATCGCGCCCAGGCGATCGTCGACGAAGGCGCCGACCGAGTGCTGGCCGGCACCGCCGTCTGCACTTTGTTCTTCGAACCGTCCACCCGCACCCGGCTCAGTTTTCAGCGCGCGGCGCAAAGGCTGGGCGCGGACGTGCTCAATTTCGAAGCCGCCACCTCTTCGGCGACCAAAGGCGAAACCGCGCGCGATACGCTGAAGAACATCGAAGCGATGGGCGTGCGCGGCTTTATCGTGCGCCATTCGCAGGACGGCGCGGTCGCCGCGCTCGCCGCGGCGGCGGCCGAAGGCACCGCGTTGATCAACGCCGGCGACGGTCGCCATGCGCATCCCACCCAGGGATTGCTGGACATGCTGACGCTGCGCCAGGCCAGGGGCGACTTCGGCGGGCTGAAGGTGCTGATCGTCGGCGACATCAAGCACTCGCGCGTGGCGCGCTCGGACCTGCACGCGCTGCGCACATTGGGCGCGGCGGAAATCCGGGTCTGCGCGCCGGCTTCGCTGCTGCCCGAGGCCGACGTGCTGGCCGGGTGCCGGGTCGTCGAGGAATTCGATGCCGCATTGGAGGGCGTCGACGCGGTCATGATGCTGCGCCTGCAGCGCGAGCGAATGGAAGAAGGCCTGGTCGCGTCCTTGGACGACTATCACCGCGACTACGGCCTGACCGCGGCGCGACTGCGGCGCGCCGGCGGCGAGGCGGTGGTGATGCATCCCGGGCCTATGAACCGCGGTGTGGAAATCGACGACGACGTTGCCGACGGGCCGCAGTCGCTGATCCTCAAGCAGGTCGCCAACGGCGTGGCGGCGCGCATGGCGGTGCTGGAGGCGCTGCTGGCACCGTAGGATCGCCGGCTTTGTAGAGTCGAGCCTGCTCGACTGCGTTTTCTTCAAGTTCTAAGCGATCGGACAGAAAAGCAGTCGAGCAAGCTCGACTCTACAAAGGCGCTTTGTCGAAGGTCTCAGGGCGTTGGGCGAACATCCAGGCCCACAACTCCGGCGTCGCGTAAGCCGGATCCCAAGCGTTGTGATCGGCGTCTGGAAATTCGGTGTAGCGCGCATCGCGCGCGCCGATGGACTTGAGTTCGGCCGCGATGCGCCGCGATTGTTCCGGCAGCACGTCATCATCCTTGGCACCGTGGAAAATCCAGATCGGCTTGTCGCGGAACCGCTGCGCGGTTTCCGCGTACGGCGCGGTGGTCGTGTCGCGGCCGATGCCGCCGCAGACCGGCACCAGCGCGGCGAAGCGCTGCGGCTGCAGGCGCGCCAGCGTCCACACGCCGTATCCGCCCAGGGAGATGCCGGTCAGGTAGGTGCGATCCGGATCGCCCTGGAATTCCTCGCTCGCCGCGCGCAAGGCGGCGAAGGCGAAGTCCGCGCCGTCGTCCCAGCTTTCGCCTTCGCGAAGCTGCGGGAAAACGACGATAGCGGGGAACTCGTCCTGGTGCGAACGCAAATACGGTCCCAATCCAACCAAGGTGGGTTTGACCCCATCGGTGCCGATCTCGCCGGAACCGTGCAGGAACACCACCACCGCCGGCTTGGCGCCGCTCGCGGCGCGCGAGGGTACGAACACCTGGTAACGGCGCAGGGTCCCGCCGACTTCGACTTCGCGCGCGACGAAAGCGCCGTGCGCGCGATCGGGCTCGGGAAGAGAAGCGCAGCCCGCGATCAGCATCGTCGACATCAGCCAGGCCATCCGGAATCTGCGCAACATGGGCGTTCCTTGCTCAAAGGGCGCGGTTATCCGCCACCCATATATTCGGCCAGCAGTTTCTTGCCGGCAAGCGGCCGCCAGGCTTCTTCGATCAAGCCAGGCAGGGCCTTGCGCGAGACCTTAGGCAAGTCGATCAGCACCAACGGATAGTCGCGGTAATGATCGGTGACGTGGAATACCTCCGGCGCGGCCTGCATCAGCATTTCGCGCTGGACGAAATCGCATTTCAGCACCAGCGTGCGGCCATCCTCGCGCAGCCGGGCGAGCAATTTGCCGCGTACTTTCAGCGCCGGCGTGCCATAGGAAGTGCCTTCCTCGACACCGGGTAGCCGCGCGGCGATCTCGCGGACGGTGTCGTAGTCGACGGGCTTGGCTTTAGGCGTCATGACGGGCCGATTCTGCCCGTTTTTCGCCGCGCCCGCTCTTTGTAGGAGCGGCTTCAGCCGCGAGCTCTTTCCATAAGATGCGATAAGACCGCAATTTCATATAAGCGTCGCGGCTGAAGCCGCTCCCACAAGGGCGCTCATGGCGCGGTGCCCGCAGCCACATACAGGCAAGTCGCCGTATTCAGAGCGCCATGAATCAACCAAGGTCCGAGGATGGAACCGGATTTGATCCGCAACCAACCGGTCGCCAGCCCGCCGAGGAACACCGCCGGCAATACCGGCCACAACTGCGGACGGCTGATCAGGATCAACAGATGCGGCGCCAGGAAAATCAGCGCCTGCAGCAGGTTCGCCCAAACCAGCGGCATGCGTCGCGCCAGGCTGCCTGCGATCAGGCCGCGGAACAGCAATTCTTCGCTGAAGCCTGTCTTCACGATACCGTACAGCAGGGCCAACCCGATCGAGGTCGCGCCGATGCCGAGTCTGACGAAGGCTTGCTGCGGTGAAGAAGATCCGGTGAACGAAGCCAGCGGCGGACGCCACGCCAACAGGATCGCCACGCAGATCGCGGCGAGGATCGCGCTGTAGGCCAGATAACGAGGTTCGCCCAGGCGCAAGCCGGCGCGCGAGGCGATTTCGGTGAAGCGGCGTTTGTGGTGCAGGCGGTGATAAAGCCAATAGCCGAAGAAGGGCAGGCCGGCCAGGACGATCAGGTTCAACACTGTCGATAGCATTGCGTTGGCGATCATCTGCACCTCCGACGCATTCAAGCCCCTCTCCCGCCGGGAAGGAGTTGGGGTGAGGGTTCGGCGAAGTGAGCATCGTGCGAATAGCCGGACATTCGTCGGCTGATGTCGTTCGACGCCATCGGGCGCAGACGCAACTTCGCCGAACCCTCATCCGGCGCTTCGCGCCACCTACTCCCGATGGGAGAAGGGATCGGCTGCTCAACCCAACAAGATCAAGGTCGCCAATCCCAGGAAGCTCAAGAACCCCATCACGTCCGTGACGGTGGTCAAAATAACGCCACCGGCCAGCGCCGGATCGAAGCCCAGCCGCTTCAGCGTGACCGGCACGAACACGCCGGCCAACGCGGCCGAACACAGGTTGATCGTGAGCGCCGTGGCGATCACCGCCGACAATCTGATGTCGCGATACCACACCCACACGATCGCGCCGAGCAGAAGACCCAAGGTGACGCCGTTGATCAAGGCGACGCGCACTTCCTTCCATACCAGGGTCGGCACGTTGGAGCGGCCGATCTGGCCCAGCGCCAGGCCGCGCACCATCAATGCGAACACCTGCGTGCCCGCGTTGCCGCCCATGCCGGCGACGATCGGCATCAGCACCGCCAGCGCGACGATTTTCTGGATCGTGCCTTCGAAGCGTCCCACCACGCTAGCAGCCAGGAACGCGGTGCACAGATTCACGCTGAGCCAGATCAGCCGGCGCCGGAACGCACGCCGCACCGGGCTGAACAAGTCCTCGTCCTCGTCCAGGCCGGCCGCGCTCAGCGCTTGATGCTCGGCTTGTTCGCGGATGATGTCGACCACGTCGTCGATGGTGATGCGGCCGAGCAGGATGTTGTTGTCGTCCACCACCGGCGCGCTGATCCAGTCGTGGTCGGAGAACTGGCGCGCGACTTCCTCGGAAGATTCGGAGACGTCGATCGCCGGCTGCTCGTCGTCCAGCAGCTGGTTGATCGGCGTGTTCGCTTCGTGGGTCAGCAGCGCCTGCAGCGCGATCCGGCCCAGGTACTGATGACGCCGGCTGACGACGTACAGATGGTCGGTGTGTTCGGGCAATTCGCCGCGCAGGCGCAGATAGCGCAGCACGACATCGACGGTGGTGTCGGCGCGCACCGTCACCACGTCCGGGTTCATCAGGCGGCCGGCGGTGTCCTCGTCGTAGGACAGCACCTGCTCCAGGCGCTCTCGGTTCTCGCGGTCCATCGACTTGAGCACTTCGTCGATGACCGTGTCGGGCAGGTCCTCGACCAGATCGGCCAAGTCGTCGATGTCCAGGTCTTCGACCGCGGCGACGATTTCGTCGGGGTCCATGTCCGCGAGCAGGCTTTCGCGCACTTCCTCGCCGACGTGGACCAGCACCTCGCCGTCGTCTTCAGGATCGACCAGGCCCCAGACCACTTCGCGCTTGCCCGGCGGCAGCGATTCGAGCAGGTTGCCGATTTCCGCCGGCGACAAGGTGTTGACCAGCCGGCGCACGGGACCGAGCCGGCCACTGTCCAAAGCATCGGACAGCAGTCGCAGCTGGCGCGCGGTCTTGTCGTGGCGGACGGCTTCGGCCATGCGGGCTTCCGGTGGGCGGCTGTCGCACCACGCGGGCGCGACCGGATCAGGCGTTCATGCGCGCATTATCGCCCGCGAAGCCGGCCGCGCATACCCATGGCCTGCATCCTGCCCTCACGCGCAGCCGGCTAAGCTGCGCCGATTCCGGGAGACGGCCATGCGAATCGCGATCCTGACGCTCATGCTGCTGCCGGCCGCTTGCGCCCGCAACGAAGCGCCGCAGGCCGCGCCTGCCGAAGCCTTCCGCCGCGACGGGGTGAGTTTCGAACTCAAGCCGCAGTCGGCCGATGGCTGCAAGGCGCGTGGCCAGGCCTACCGCGGCACCGTGCGCTGGCAAGTGCCGGCGGCGGAGAAGATCGATCTCGAATTGCGCCTGCGCACCGCGGATGGACAAGTGTTCCTGGGTACGAACAAGGCCGAGGGCAGTCAGGAAACCGGCGATTGGGTGGAGCCGGGCCTGTGGTTTTTGCTGCTCGACCATCGCAAAGGCGAAACCCTTGCGACGTTCCAGGCGGGGCCTAGCCCCTGCCAATAGCCGAGACGGCGCTTTTGTAGAGTCGAGCCTGCTCGACTGCTCTAGCTTGGCTTCGCTTTGTAGAGCGGGGCTTGCTCCGCTGCTTTACCGTCTGGCGCCGGTGCAAAAAAGCAGTCGAGCAGGCTCGACTCTACAAACAGCGGTCAGGGCGAAGGCGCGCAGGCGGTAGCCATCCAGCGTTCGATCGCTTCGCGGTCGCGCGCGCGCAACAACCCGCTGCTGCGCTTGCGCAGGTCGCCCAGGTTGCATTCGCGCACCGCCTTACGCACTTCCAGCAGCGTCGCCGGATGCAGGCTGAACTCCGCCAACCCCAGCGCCAGCAGCAGCGGTGTGAACAAGGCGTCGCCGGCCATTTCACCGCATACGGCGACGGGTTTGTCGCGCATGTGCGCGGTGCGGATCACCGAATGCAGCAGGCGCAGCACCGCCGGGTGCAGCGGCGAATACAGATCGGCCAGCGCCTCGTTGTTGCGGTCTGCCGCCAGCAGGTATTGCACCAGATCGTTGGTGCCCACCGAGATGAAATCGACCGCGCCGATGAAGCCGGGCAGGGCGATCGCCGCCGCCGGCACTTCGATCATCGCGCCCAGCGGGATCTGATCGGCGATCTCGTGGCCGGCGCTGCGCACCTCGCGGATCACGCGCTTGAGCAGGCGGCGCACCGAGACCATTTCCTCGCGGCCGCTGACCATCGGCACCAGGATCCGCACCGGGCCGTAACCGCTGGCGCGCACGATGGCGCGCAATTGCGTTTCGAACAGCTCCGCGCGCGACAGCGACAGGCGTACGCCGCGCAGTCCCAGGGCCGGATTCGGCTCGCCGCTCAGCACCAGGCCGGTGCGGTCGGCCTTGTCGGCGCCCAAGTCCAGAGTGCGGATCGTGACCACGCGCCCGGTCATGCCCAGCACCACGTCGCGATAGGCGCGGAATTGCTCGTCTTCGTCCGGCAATTCGTTGCGTTGCAGGAACAGGAATTCGGTGCGGTACAGGCCGATCCCGGCCGAGCCCAGCGCGTGCGCTTCGGAGACGTCTTCGCGCGATTCGGCGTTGGCGTAGAGCTTGATGTCCACGCCGTCCAGCGTGCGCGCCGGTTCGCGCCGCAGCCGATGCAGCTGCTTGCGTTCGCGCTTGAGTTCGCGCAAGCGATCGCCGTGCGCTCGCAGGTCGGCGGCGTCGGGTTCGACGATCAGCTCGCCAGTGCCGCCATCGACCATCAGCACGTCGCCGTCGTTGATCCGCTGCAGCGCCTGCACCGCGCCGACGATCAGCGGCAGATGCAGGCTGCGCGCCAGGATCGCGCTGTGCGACAGCGCGCTGCCGGTGGAGGTGACGATCGCCACCACGCCCTGCTGCTGCAACTGCGCGAGTTCGGCCGGAGCGACGGTGTCGGTGACCAGGACCTCGCCGGCGGTGCCCTTGGGCGCGGCGTCGCGGCGGTGCAGGGCGGCGTGGATGCGGCCGATCACCTGGTCGATGTCCTCGACCCGGCTGCGGAAATAGGCGTCGTCCATGCCGGCGAATACGCCGGCCAGGCGGTCGCGCTGCAGGCGCAGCGCGTAGTCGGCGCTGTAGCGGCCGGTGCGGATCAGTTCGTCCAGGCCGTGCAGCAGTTCCGGATCGTCCAGCAGCAGGCTGTGCAGGTCCAGGAATTCGCCGACTTCGTGTGCCAGCGCGCCGTGCAGGCGTTCGCGCAGGTCGCGCATCTCGCCGCGGACGGTGTCGATGGCGGCGTGCAGCTTGGCGAGTTCTTTTTCGACGGCGTCGGCGGCGATCCGCTCCTCGACGACTTCCAATGCGTGCGGCAGACGGACCCTGGCCCGACCCAGCGCGTTGCCGCGCGATGCGCCGTGTCCGGGCAGGAGCTGCCGCATCAGGAGCCCTCGTCGAAATTGCGCGCGAACAGATCGCTGGCCGCGTCCGCCGCGGCCTGTTCGTCCTCGCCGTCCACGCGTAGCATCACCGACGTGCCCTGGCCCGCGGCGAGCAGCATCACACCCATGATGCTCTTGGCGTTCACCTCGCGGCCCTTGGCGGTGAGGGTGGCGCTGCAGCGGTGGCCCGACAGCAGCTGGACCAGTTTGGCGGTAGCGCGCGCATGCAGGCCCAGACGGTTGGTGACGACGAGTTCGCGTTCAAGCATGGCATGGGCTATGCTCCCTCTCCCCCGCTTGCGGGGGAGAGGGCTGGGGTGAGGGGGCAACACGATCGCGATCAAGCATCATCGAGAATAGTTCCATTCCGTGCACCGGCCGCAGCCACCGCCGGCAATTCATCCAATTCCAAGTCGGCATAGTTCAACACCCGCAGCAGCATCGGCAGGCTCAGCCCCGCCACCCGCCGCACCGGCGTGCCCAGCTGCGCCACCTTGGCCGCCAGGTTGCTGGGCGTGGCCCCGTACAGGTCGGTCAGCACCAGCACGCCTTGGCCGCTATCGACCCGCCGCAGCGCCGCGCTGGCCTGGGGCAGCAGGGCGTCAGGATCGCCGTCGAACGACACCTCGAACGCCTCCACCCGCAACGGCAACTGCCGCAGCAGGCGCGTGGCCACCTCGACCAGCGGAGCGCCGATGCCCGGGTGGGTGATGAGCAGGATGCCGACGGCCATGCGGTCAAATTAACAGACCGGGATGACGCTGAGAAATCGCGGTCCGGCGGGGGCGCTCGGCGCCGTCGCCTGGCGCGATGGCCGTCGCGGTTTTTGCCGGCATCGGCCGGATCGGACGATCGACGGACACGGTCCGTCGTGCGATCCACGCGGCTTCGGCTTGATATTGGAATTCTGCCGCGGAGAGAAATCGCGCGGAGGTCAGAAAAGCCGCCGGCGATCACCGGGAGAGTGCTGGCGTCGCCGACGGGACGATCAACCCGCAGTTGATCGACCTCAGTTAAGACGGGAGCTCTGTTTGAAAGCGGACATGGGAAGCGCGTGTGAAACATCGCGAGTGTTCGACGCTTGACTAAAAAAGTTTGCTTATGCTTTCAGCAAAAAAATCGATATGAGAGACAAAGCGTCATCAGGTACGTAGGCTGGGGTGAAACCCCAACACCGCACTGCGGGCAACGACAACGCCATTCGGGAGCTTGTGCCGCCGTCTGCTGACGACTCGCACGCCGAGCATGGCGTTGTTGGGGTTTCACCCCAACCTACGAGCTTGGTCAGTAGCGAGTTGCCGCGCCGCTCAGCGAGATTGACCGTGAAGAAGTAGACGCCGCCCGAGATCTTCGCCCCCACATAAGTCGCATCGGCGAATAATTGGCGGGGACGCGGAGCCGAAGGGATCAGGATCTCTGAATTCGACGTCGGAGTTGGTGGATAGCGATGTTGGGTTGATGAAGCTAACCCCGCCTGCGGGGTCCTAGTAGAGCCTGTTCACTTAGCGGGCTTTTTGTGGGCCCGCAGCGCGTAGGTTGGGGTGAAACCCCAGCAACGCCATGCTCGGCGCATGAGTTAGCGTGCATGCGCCCAGATCTCTATGGTCAGCAGACGGCAGCGTAGTCTCCCGAATGGCGTTGTCGTTGCCCAATAGTGCGACGTTGGGGTTTCATCCCAACCTACGAGCTTTTTTGCGGCGTTTAAGGAGTTTGATGCACGGATTTCAATGAACGCCGTATGCATCATGTAATGCAACGCGTCGCGCTTGACTTGTACTGTGTGCGCAGTGTTCATGTTAATAGTCTCGATGCGGTCCAAGCGCGTAGGTTGAGTGCAACCCCAACAAACGCCATGCTCAGCGCATGAGGTGGTGTGTATACGCCCAGTCTCCATGGTCAGCAGACGGCAGCGTAGGCTCCCGAATGGCGTTGTCCTTTGCCAATGGTGCGACGTTGGGGTTTCACCCCAACCTACGAGCTCCATTAACAGCAGGCGGGCTTGTCACCCGTAAGGAATTGGTTTCGGCACTCCAAAACTACCAGAATTTACGAAGCGGTCCACGTGTGATATCGGTAAAGAAACGAGTCTGATCGTCAATGGCAGGTTCATAGCCACAAATGACGTGGCGGGCACCCGCAGTCCTCGAAAGGTGAAGAGACGCATCATGTAGTTCCTTGACGCAGTCTTTGCTACTACAAGCAACATCAGAGTCCAAAAAGGACAGAGAAAGGTCTATGCGGCCATTGTCCATAACCACTTGAATCAGAGGATTAGCTATAGCCAACCCTCCGATTACGACTCTTTCGAGGCTCAGACTTACGCAGCTAGAGCTTGGCCCCCCCCCTTTCGAGGGTCTTCAGCACTTGGCCCTCCCAAGATGACAGATCAAGAGTCGGTTCTTCACTAGCGGTCACCGATTTCACAGTAGATTCGCTGGATAGTTCGCCGATCAGCCAGTCCAGCTGATCCTTTGCAATCCCTTCAAGCAAGAGCTCTATCAAATTGTTCATTGATCGATGAATCCCTTAAAAGTTCCGTCCATATTGAGGCGCACGCCCCTTCCGTCTTCGAGGAATTTTTCAAGAAATTTGGTGCCGTCTTTATTTGCTACCTCTTTGAAATCCCCTGCGCCTCGCACAATTTCCCTAAAAGTGCTTCATCGCCTGATCATTCCAGTTTCGCATTGATCCAGCGCGTAGGTTGGGGTGCAACCCGAACAACGCCATGCTCGGCGCATGAGTTAGCGTGCATGCGCCCAGATCTCTATGGTCAGCAGACGGCAGCGTAGGCTCCCGAATGGCGTTGTCGTTGCCCAATAGTGCGACGTTGGGGTTTCATCCCAACCTACGAGCTCAAGCCCGCAACGCTGGCCCGTCCGTGTTGAGGATGTTGGTCAGCCGTTGATCCGCCGCCGCTTTTGTCGCCTAATCCCGGTTCAGTCCGGGCTGGGCAAATACTGAAAGCTATCTATGTGGATCGGGTCGGCGACAAGCTCGCCTTCGTCATCGACCCTGATTGTGATCTCAACGACTACATCGGCCTCCAGACTGCAAAGCGACTCTATCTTTCTGTCCTTGCATATTTTGTCCCCTGCAGCGTGGAAATCGTTCACAGAGCGGTCGGAGTGTTTCCTGCTGCCCTCGGAAATAGTGGACTTGCCGCAGTTCGCGTCGGAAAAGAAGGATTCATAGTTTTTGACTATCGAGTGCCTGGCGCGAATCTTGACCGACTTTCCTACGTAGGGCTCCGGTCGCTCGGCAATGGTGCAAAGCGAAACTACTGAGTTCGACGAATGGTGTGGCGCGTCTTTCTTTGTACCTTCCGAGACGCAAGCTGCAAGCAGAAAGACCAAAGGTATGATGAGTTGTTTCATGCTGAGCACTCGGCTGATGGGGGCAAATTACTGGTTTGCATTTTGCTGCATCCGATCCATAACTCTCTTTACCGATTTTTCCACGGAATTGGCAACCTGTTCATCGCTGATGATTTCCCCGAGTCCTTTAGCAACGGCTTGGGTAGCGCGATAGGCGCTTGTTTCGCTGCGAACGTACCCAGCCTCATCTTTGGCTTCGCCATTGGTCCTGACATCAATATCATGAGTTGCTTCATGCCCAAGGGCTTTCGCAATTTCATTTTTGCCTGCAGTCCTGAGCTCCACCATGTCAAGTTTCGTGGTTCCTCTTTGATTAGTATGCGCGATGCCCTCACCATTGACCTCGCCAGGAATGTAAGAGGGGCCGCGGCCATCTCCTTTCGTGCCGATCTCTTCGATGGCTGCCCGGACGATCGCAGCTTTCTCCGGGTCGCTAGTCTCAAGGTTTCTTAGAGATCTGTTCATCGTTTCCAAGGCGTTTTTAACCGCTTGGCAAATCATTGCGCCCGAGCATGAATATCGACCGTCTGGATCTAAGAACTTGTACGGATTGTTGTTGGCATACGCATACCGATTGAAATTCACCCCGCTGTTCGCATTGGCCGTCACCGGATCGACGCTCAAAAAACGCCCGATCCCCGGGTCGTAATACCGCTGCTGCATGTACGTCAGCTTGGTCGCCGCGTCGTGCACGTGGCCGGTGAAGCCGATGCCTTCGTAGGCCGGTTTGCCGATCGCGGCGCCGTACGGTTCCCAGTCCGTCCGGTCCGTCACCTGGCCCGCCGCGTTGGTCACGGCCACCGGGCTGCCTAGCGCATCGGTGTGGTGGTACTTGGTGACGAAGACGTCCGTGTTCCAGTTGTATTCGTAGGTGGCGATCAGGCTCCCGGCCAGGTACACGTTTTCGACCGCCAGCCCCTTGGCGTCGTATTCCTGGTACCACAGCTGGCCCGATTGCCCGTACAGCGAGAAGTCCAGGCTGTCGTCGGGACGCCAGGTGAGGATCCGGCGGCCGTGGCCGTCGTAGTGGTAACCCTCTTTGCCGACGACTTCGCGCAGGCGGTTGCCAAAGTCGAAGTCGTGGACCACGCCGTTCTTGTTCGCCAGGTTGCCTTGCGCGTCGTAGCTCATGCCTGCGACGCTGGCGCCGCCGGTGTTGAGGATGTTGGTCAGCCGGTTGGTGCCCGGTTCGTAGTAATAGCTGGCGTAGTCCTTCACGCCCGCCAACTTCCACGAAGTCAGATTGTCCAGCACGTTGTAGGTGAATCGGTGCCACCCATCGCCGCCGAACGACGTAGAAGCGGCCGCCGTCAACCGATCCAGGCCGTCGTATTGCATCTGCCGGTCGTAGGCCGTGCCGCGCGCTAGGTCGTAGATCTGGGTGACGTTGCCGTTGGCGTCGAAGCGCGTGTCGTAATTCAGCACGCCGCTGTCGATGCTACGCGCCGGCAACTGCCGCGCGTTCTGGGTCATCGTGTGGACGATGCCGTTGCCGTAGGTGAATTGCTTGATGCTGCCGTTCGGGTAGTACTGCACCCCGGTGGCGAAATCGCCCGCGCGGGTCGGCTGGCCCAGAGCGTTGACGTCGTAGTCGACGTACAAACCGTTGGGGTATTCCTGCCCCGCAAGCTGGCCCTTGCCGTTGTACTCGTAGTCGACGCGCCAGGTGTACCAATCCGGCTGGCCCAGCGTCTCGGCGGTCAGCAGGCGGCGCTTGTTATAGAAGTACTCGTTTATCGCGGTGTCGTCGCCCTCCGAGTTCACGGTGACGATCTTCTTCGGCAAGCCGTCGGGCGTGTAGGTCCAGGTCTGGTTGCCGTTCTGGTCGGGGAAGGCCAGCGTCTTCAGCCGGTTGCGCGCGTCATAGGTGCGCGTCGCGTAACCCGTCGTGCCGACCGGCGCGCTGCAAGGGCTCACCGCCGAGGCCGGCGCGCCGAAATCGGTGCGGGTCAGATTGCCGGCATCGTCGTATTGGTAGAACGTCGTGCCGGTCTCCGGCTCGATGCTCTTGCACAGCCGCTGGTTCGCGTCGTATACCAAGTGGCGTTGCACCGAGAGGCTGCTGTTCGCGTTGCGGCGGGTCAGCGTCTTGGGCTTGCCGTACACGTCGCGCAGGATGTCGGTGTAGGCGCCTTCGGGGTGGCTGACGCTGACCGGCCAGTCGTAGCCCGGCTGGTCGTAGGCCATGTATCCGGTGATGGCGCTCTGATTGCGCGGATTGGTGACCTGGGTCAACAGCCCTGGCAAATATTGCGTCGTCGTCGTGAGTTGCCCGAGTTCGGAATCCTGTTTGACCTGGGTCGTCCGTCCCAAAGCATCGTAAGCGCTGTGCGTGCCCGCCATCGGCGTGGCCAGCGGGTCGCCCATCGGCGCTCCGGTGTGGTCGGCCCAGCCGTCGACGTAAGGGTTGCGAGGATAGGAGGCGAAGACGACCCGGCCGTCGTGGTCGTAGCGCGTATTGCGCCAGCGCAGCGTGGCCGCATCGTTGGTCGCGTCCTCTTCCTGCTCGACCACCGGGCGCCACAGCGCGTCGTAGTACACGACCTTCGTGTAGTCGTCGATGTATTCGGATTGCCGCCAATGGCCGGCCGGCAAGCCGTATTCTTCTTCGTCGACCCATTCGAAGGCGCGCTCCACGACGTCCCAGTCCGTGGTGTCCCCCGTGGGATGGGCGATGCTGGTCAGCCTGCCCATCGCATCGTAGCCGTAACTGGTGGCGAAGCCGTTCTCGTCGGTGACCGAAGCGATCTGGCCCAGATCGTCGACGACCGCGGATTTGCTGGTGGCGTCGGCGAAGGCGATGGTTTGCGGAATGCCGCGTTTCCAGTTGGAGAAGGAAGTCGCGCGGTTGTTCGCGTCCGTGGCCGAAGCGAGCATTCCGTTGGCGTGATAAGCCAAGGTCTGCTGCAGCTTGCCGAAGGCGTGGATCTTCCACGGCATCGCATTGGCGTCGTATTCGGTCTTGGATTCGATGCGGCCGGCGCAATCGACCGGCGAGATGCAGGTGACGGTGGCGACCTGCCCGATCACCCATTTGGTCAGATCGTCGGCGTAAGCGGTGGCATCCCTGCGGCCATAGCCCAGGCTGCTGGAGCGGCTCACGTCCGTCGAGCGCGCCCAACTATCGTAACTATTGGCTTCCCAGACGAAAGAGACGCCGTCCTGGGTCGTGGTCCTGCGCTTGAGCGGAGTCCAGCGAAGATTGACCTGATTGTTGCCGAGGGGATCAGCGAAGGTGGCGATCGACAGCGGCCACGGATACGGATTGGGCGCGTTCGACGGCGTCGTGGCGTAGGCGTAGTCGACCGTGCGCAGCAAGGTCCCGCCCGCGGCGAAAGTTTCTTCCTTGACCAGTTTGTTCTCGGTCTGGTCCCAGCGGTTGCTGAAATGGCTGACGGTGCGGTCGCCACCGGGTTCGGTCACCTGCGTCCAGACCGTGCTGGTGCAGCTGGTCGGCGTAGGACAATCGTTCTGCCAACTGCCGTTGTGCGGCGAATAGGCGTAGTTCCACGATTGGGTAGGCAGGCCGGCGCCGCTCACCGTCTTGGTGGTGAGCGAGTAGCCGATCCACAATTTGGGCACCAGCGAAAAGCCGGGGTCGCCATCGTAGATGGTGGGCGTCTTGCCGCAGTATTTTGGCGCGTACGAACGGCCGAAGAAGCGCCGGTCGAGGTGGAAGCTGGCGGTCGCGCCGGAAGGCGCGCGCACCGACACCTGACGTGATCCGCTCAGCGGGAACAGAGTGACTTGCGAGCATCCCGCGAACTCGTAGGGCGCCGATAACGGCAACCAGAATTCCCCCGAGTAGCCCCAGTAGGAACCATCGGGCTGGGTCACCTGCATGCCGTAGCCGTTGGCCGGGCCATAGGTCCATGTCCGCGTGTTCGGCGCCGTGCCTACGGTGACCGCGACCGAATTGCTTTGCCAGGAGAAGGTCACGCTGCGGCCGTCGCTAGCGGTGATCGCCGCCAGTTTGGATCCGCTGTAGCTGTAGTTCACCCAATTGCCGAAGCGATCCTCGATGCGCGTCACGAGCATCGAAGCGCTTTTGCGGGGCAGGGTATAGTTCAGGTCGTAGCCTTTCGGAGGCTGGTTTTCGAAGACTTGGATCAGGTTCGCGTAGCCGCTGTAGGTGAGGTAATTGAACCAATATTTAGTCCCGTCGGGCGCGATCGCTTGGAAAGCTTCGCCGGGTTCACCGTTGGCAGTCGTCGGCAGGCAGCCGACCACCCAGTTGTCGCCGGTGCCGATCTTGTACTGCTGGCCGGCCAGTTCGCTCGAGCGGCCCATCAGAGGCTGTTCATTGCCTTGGTCATCGACCAGCTGGTAGCCGAACCACCACTCGTGCTTGAAGAATTCCACCGTCGAACCGGGGTATTCGATGTCGCGCGGAGGGGCGAAGTGCGTGCAGCGCGCATTCTTGTCGGTTGCCGGCACTTGCCAGCCGATCGGGCTGTCCGGCGACAGAGGCACGACCCGGATCGCCGGCAAAGGATCGGCGGTGATGGTCTTGATGCGGGGAATCTCGAATTCCCAGCCCGAAATGGCATTGCCCGAAGAGGTGCGTGTGCCGTAACCGTCTTCCAACTGCGCGGTGCGCACGATGCGGATCGTCGGGCCGGTGCCCGGCAATTCGATGTCGACGTTGCGGAAACTCAAGGTGCCCGCGCGCAAGCTGACCTGCTCGCCGAAATTGCCGAGCGGGTCGATCGTCTGCGCCTTGGTCAGCGACGTCTTGTACTGCGTTTCCGGCGTGTCGTAAGCGAAAACCGGCGCCGATGCGGCGTAAGCCAGCGCCAATGCGGCAGCGCCGCATGCCCAACCCGGCCGCAGCGTATGCCGCGGTGTTTTGTCCGCCCATACGGCTTGCGCCGAGGTGCGTTCGTCCTTGTGCCCCATCGCTCGATTCCCCCTGCGGAAGATCCCTGTCCAGCGGACCGTGTTCGATCGGGGTGGCGCGAGCGGACGCGTCTTGCCGACGCGTCGCAGCCAGTCACGTTCGAACCCCTGTCGGCACCGAAAGCTTCTCGTGCCAGGGTCGTAGGATAAGCGACCGAGGTCTCAATTCCAGAGACTGTTTCCCGGGGCAACCAGTCTCAGTCCAGCTCGCGATGATGCACCGCTACCTCGGGCCACCCCTTTTCGCGGGCGTGCTCGGCCAGGCGTTCGGCCAGGTACACGGAACGATGCCGCCCGCCGCTGCAGCCGAACGCGATGGTGACGTAGCTGCGCGTGTCCGATTGCATGCGCGGCAGCCAGGCGTCGAGGAAGGCGGCCACTTGCGCAGCGTATTCGGGCGCTTCGGATTGGGTTTCCAGGAAATCGCGCACGGCCTGGTCGCGGCCCGATAGCGGGCGCAGTTCGGCGTTCCAGTGCGGGTTGGTCAGGCCGCGCGCGTCGAACACGAAATCGGCGTCTGGCGGCACGCCGCGGCGGTAGGCGAAGGATTCGAACAGCAACGACAGGGTCGAGTCCGAACTCAAGCCGAATTCGGTGATCACTTGTCGGCGCAATTGGTGCACGTTCAAAGTGCTGGTGTCGATGACCACGTCGGCCAGCGTGCGCAGCGGCTTCAGGACCTGCTTTTCCAGCGAAATCGCATCGGCCAGCGACAAACCCAAATGGCTCAGCGGATGGCGCCGGCGCGTGTCGGCGTAGCGCTTCAGCAGTACTTCGTCGCGGGCGTCGAAGAACACCAGTTTCGGATCCAAGCCCAGCTTGCCGACGGCGGACAGCCACTCGGGCAGGTTGGCCAAATCGCTGCGGCTGCGGATGTCGATGCCCACCGCCAGTTTTTCCGGGGTGCCGTCGGCGCGCATGGTGCTGCGCACGAAATCGGACAGCATTTCCGCCGGCAGATTGTCGACGCAATAGAAGCCCAGGTCTTCCAGCGTCTTCAAGGCCACCGACTTGCCCGAGCCGGACATGCCGCTGACGATGACCAGCGTTTGGGTGATGTCGTTCGGGGCGGGGCTGTTCATGGTCGCAAGGCCGGGGTCGGGGTATCCCGATTCCCGCATTGTAGAGGTTGCCCGGTCGCTTGGCTTTTTGTAGGAGCGGCTTTAGCCGCGAGCTTCTTCCCGCAAATCCTTGTGATGTCGCGATTTGAAGGAAAGAGCTCGCGGCTAAAGCCGCTCCTACGAAAAGCGAGGTGAATCAGGTTGCGCGTTCGAGGAAATGCGAATGCCGGGCCATGAAGGCGGCCGCCGGATCCACGCCCTTCGCGCGCAGGATGTGGGTGCGCGTGGCCGCTTCGGTCAGCACGGCCAGGTTGCGGCCTGGCATCACCGGCAGCGTGATCATCGGCACGTCCAGGTCCAGCACGCGGCGCACGCCCACGTCGCCGGTGAGGCGCTCGATGCCGCTGGGCTGCGGTTCCAGGTGCGGGCGGGTGAGGTGGACGATCAGGCGCAGGTATTTGTTCCGCTTCACCGCGGTGTCGCCGAACATCTGGCGGATGTTCAGCACGCCCAGGCCACGCAGTTCCAGCAGGTCTTGCAGCATTTCCGGGCAGGTGCCGTCCAGCACGTCCGGCGCGATCTGGGTGAATTCGGGCGCGTCGTCGGCGACCAGGCGATGGCCGCGCGTCACCAGCTCCAACGCCAGTTCGCTCTTGCCCGATCCGGATTCGCCGGTGATCAGCACGCCGATCGAATAGATCTCCATGAACACGCCGTGCAGCGTGATCCGCGGCGCGAGCGTCCGCGCCAGGTGGTACTGCAGATGGTTGAGCAGTTCGTGCCCGCGTTTGGGCGAGGCCCACAGCGGCGTGTCGGATTCCTCGGCGGCGCGGCGCAGGTCTTCCGGACAGGTTTGGTTTTTGCTGATCACCATCGCCAGCGGGCGGAACTGGATCATCTTTTCGATGGTTTCCCAGCGCTGGCGCGAATCCAGCGCGTCCAGCCAGGCCAGTTCCTCGGTGCCGAGGATCTGCACTTTGTTCGGATAGATGATGTTGAGATAGCCGGACAGCGACGGACGCCGCGCTACCGTTTCCACCGATTCCAGGACCCGCTCGGCGCCGCGTTCGCCGGCGACCCAGCGCAACGCGAGCCGTTCGCGTTGTTGTTCGAACAGTTCGCGGGCGGTGATGCGTTCGTTCATGGGTGTGCGCCGGATCGGAGGGCGGCTGCGGGCGGCGGAGTTTGCGACAGCAATCGTAGCAGCGCGTCGCTATCGTCGGCGCGGCGCAGCGCGTCTCGGTACTCGGCGTCGGCGAAACGTTCGGCGAGTTCGGACAACAGCTGCAGATGCTGTTGGGTGAAGTGTTCCGGAACGATCAAAGCGAACACCAGATCGACCGGCTGCTCGTCGCCCGCGCCGAACTCGACCGGGTGCGCCAAACGCAGGAACGCGCCGCGCGGTTCGGCGAACGCGTCGCTGCGGCCGTGCGGGATGGCGATGCCGTGGCCGATCGCGGTGCTGCCCAGGCGTTCGCGCTGGCGCAGGCTGGCGGCGACGGCGTCGATGCGTGCGGTCGCGCCGTCGGCCAGCAGGCGCGCGGCGGCGTCCAGCACCGCGTCGCTGTCGTCGGCTTGCGCCGCGGCCTCGATCCGGTCCGCGACGAGCAATGTAGTGAGCGGCATGGCCGATGGCGATCCTTCAGCCGAATTCGCCGCTGCGCGCCAGACCGTCGCCGCGGCGGTGCTCGACCATCTTTTTCTTGTGCTTGACCAGCAAGCGGTCCAGCTTGTCCGCGAGCAGGTCGATGGCGGCGTACATGTCGACGGCATTGGCATCCGCGTGCAAGGTGCGCCCGGAGACGCTGATCGTGGCTTCGGCGCGGTGGTCGGGCTTGTCGATACTGAGCTGCGTGCGCACGTCGAGCGGCCGGTCGAAATGGCGCGACAGGCGCGCGAGCTTGGTTTCGACGTAGTCGCGCAGGGCCGGAGTGATTTCGATTTGTTGGCCGTGGGTTTCGATGCGCATCGTGACCTCCTTACGTGAATTGTAGGGTGGGCCTCGGCCCACCATCGCCATCCGCACGTTCGCGTCGAACCTGCGGCGGCGCGACTTAGCCCGCGTGTTCCGCTCCGTTGCCGCGTTCGTCGCGACCGGTGCACGGCAGTGGTGGGCCAAGGCCCACCCTACGGCTTGGCCGCAAGCCGTGGGTGAAAGCTAGGTTAAGGCAAAAGGGCGGCGCTCAGCATCAGCCGATCCGGACGCGCTCGTGGGAGGACGGGATGTTCATGGCCTCGCGGTATTTGGCCACGGTGCGCCGTGCGACCGGCACGCCGGCGGCCTTCAGCGTCTGGGCCAGGCTGGCGTCGGACAGCGGTTTGCGCGGATTTTCGGCCTGGATCAATTCGCGGATCATGGCCTGGATGGCGGTGCTGGACGCGCCGCCGCCGCCCTCGGTGTCGATGCCCGAGGCGAAGAAGGCGCGCAGCGGCACCGTCCCGCGCGGGGTGCGCACGTATTTGCGGGCGATCGCGCGCGAGACCGTCGATTCGTGCAGGCCGACTTCGCCGGCCACCTCGCGCAGGGTGAGCGGGCGCAAGGCCTGTTCGCCGAACTCCAGGAAGCCCGACTGCTGGCGGATCAGGCAGCGCATCACCTTCAGCAGGGTCTCGCCGCGGGCCTCGATGCTGCGCAGCAGCCAGCGCGCTTCCTGCAGGCGCCCGCGCAGGTAGCCGGCGTCGGCCTGGGAAGCGGCGCCGATCATTCGCTCGTAACCGCGATGGATCGATACCTTCGGCGCCGCGTTGTAGGCCAGGGCCGCGCGCCAGACGCCATGCTGGCGCCAGACCACGCAATCGGGGGTCACGTAGGTGTCGTTGGACAGGCCGCCGATCTGGGCGCCGGGCCGCGGATCCAGCGAACGCAGCAATTGCACGGCCAGGGCCGTCTCCTCGGCCTCGCAGCCCATTTCTTGGGCCAGGCCGTCGATGCCGACCTTGGGCAAGCGTTCGATCGGTCCGTCGGCGATCCGCAGCGCCAGGGCTTTGCCCGGGGTCTCGTCGGCCAGCAGGGCCAATTGCAAGGCCAGGCACTCGCCCAGATGGCGAGCGCCGACGCCGGGCGGGTCGAATCGCTGGATCTGGCGCAGCACGGCCAGGATTTCGTCAGCGGAGGCGTGGACGTCGGGCCGCAGGCTTTCGGCGATGGTGCCGATGGGCTCGCGCAGGTAGCCGTCGTCGTCCAGGGCGTCGATCAGCATCGCGCCGATGCGGCGGTCGCGCAGGCTCAGATGGGTCAGGTGCAGCTGCCAGAGCAGATGGTCGCTGAGGGTCTCGGGCTCGGCGACCCGGTCGGCCGCGTCGTCGTGGTCCTCGTCGCGGTCGGAGGAGGGGCCGATCCGTTCCTGCCAGGATTCTTCGCCCAGGGTCCAGGGCTCGTCGGGCTCCGCCCGGGCGGCTTCGGGCTCGCTGCCGTTGCCGTTTTCGCCGGCGCGGGGCTCGCTGGGCAGGACGATTTCCGAAGGTGCGTTTTCGTCGGTCCAGTCGAGCAGAGGGTTGCTTTCGACCGCCGCGGCGATCTCCGCTTCCAATTCGGCTGCCGACATCTGCAGCAACTGGATCGCCTGACGCAGCTGCGGCGTCATCACCAGTTGTTGCGATAGGGAGGTCTGCAGTCTGGGCTTCATCATCTGTAACAGACAACGCATCCGGGAGGTCCCGGCGGCCGCGCGCTACAGACGGAATGCCTCTCCGAGGTAGACGCGACGGACATCCGGATTGGACAGCAGCGCGTCCGGAGCCCCCTGCGCGAGCACACTGCCATCGTGGAGGATATACGCGCGGTCGCAAATGCCCAAGGTCTCGCGCACGTTGTGGTCGGTGATCAGTACCCCGATGCCGCGATTCTTGAGGTGGCTCACGATGCGCTGGATTTCGCCGACCGAAATCGGATCGACGCCGGCGAAAGGCTCGTCCAGCAGCATCAGCCGCGGCTGCGCGGCCAGCGCGCGCGCGATTTCGACGCGGCGCCGCTCGCCGCCGGAGAGGCTGGCGCCGATCTGCTCGGCCACGTGCGCGACCTGCAACTCGTCCATCAGTTTTTCCAATTCCCGCTCGCGGCCGTCGGCATCCAGGTCCGGGCGCAATTCCAGCACCAGGCGGATGTTGTCGGCCACGCTCAGCTTGCGGAACACCGATGGCTCCTGCGGCAGGTAGCCGACGCCGAGCTTGGCGCGGGTGTACATCGGTTCGCTGGTGATGTTGCGGCCGTCGAGCACGATCTCGCCCGCATCGGCCGGAACCAGGCCCACGATCATGTAGAAGCACGTGGTCTTGCCGGCGCCGTTGGGGCCGAGCAGGCCGACCACCTCGCCGGCATCCAGGCTCAGTTCGAAATCGCGCACCACCTCGCGCGAGCGATAAGCCTTGCGCAGGCCGCGCGCGACCAGCATTACTTCTTGCCTTGCGCGGGCCGGCCCTGCGCGGACTTGGGCAGGATCGTCGTCTTGACCCGGCCGCCGCCGCCGCCGCCATTGCTTTCGATCTGGCCGGTCTTCATGTTGTAGGTGATCCGCGGGCCGCTGGTGCTGCCGCGCGGGTTCTCCATGTAGGCGTTGCCGATGAAGACGATGGTCTCGGTGGTGAGGTCGTAATCCACCTTGTCGGCGCGCGCGGTGACTGGGGCGCCGTCGTCCATTTCCTGTTTCATCACCACTTGGCTGCCGGTGAATACCGCGCGGGTCGGATCGCCGTTCTTCACGGTCAGCTCCGCAACGCTGGATTTGATGTCCAGCGTGCCCTGGGTGATATGCACGCCGCCGCTGAAGACGGTGGGCGCGCTTTCGTCGGTCGAGCCCTTCTGGTTGCCGGCATCGACGTTGATCGGCTTGTTGCGGTCGCTCGAACGCGCCCAGGCCGGCGCGGCCGCCGACGCCAGGGCGAAGGCGAGCAAGGCGAGACCAGAGCGTGTCATGCACTTTGAAGCACTTTCCCGCACGCCTGGGCCGCCGCGATGCAGCGTTGCGGGCCTTGCCAAGGCGGCCAGCCTTGGCGGCGGCCCGCGCCTTGCCTCGCGACGGCCCAGACGCGCGGATAAAGCACTCCAAAGTGCATAACACGCTCTAGCGGCGGGTCGAAGGGTCATAAGTGGTCCGGACCTGGGAATTGAACTCGTAGCGCTTGGTCTTCAGATCGGTCTCGAAGCCCTGACCGCGCAGTATAAGACCCGGCTGGGTGACCGTGACGAGCTCGGGGGTGCTGGCCCGGTTCGCGTCCGGGAAAACGTTCAGCTGTGCGGTAGCCATCTTCACCGGGCGCGGATCGCCTGGCGGGCTGTCCACGTTCACGTCGCCCTTCAGCCGCACCTCTTCGCCCTTGGCGCTGACCCAGGCGTCCTGCGAACGCACCTGCCAATACGCGCCCTGCTTGTCGGGGAAGAAGAACAGCGGCGTCTGCAGGGTCATGGTCTTGTCGTCGGGCCTGCGCTTGAGTTGCGGCGCGCGCAGGGTGAAGGCTTCCTTGCCGTGCTCGTCCAGCGAGACGATTTCGAAATCCCTGAGCACGTAATCCGGCCGGTCGCTGCGCGCCGCCGACGGTTGCGACTGTTGCCGCTGCTTCCATAGCGACCAGCCGCTGAAGACCGCGGCCAGCAGCAGGGCCAAGGTCAATAGGCCGCGCCAGTTCATGGCGACAAGGCCTGCTCAAGGACGCGCTGGGTCAAACTCTGCGCTTCGAGGACAAGATCGCAGAATTCGCGCGCCGCGCCTTCGCCGCCGCGCGCCAGGGTGCGCCAGTGCGCATGGGCGAGCGCGGAGCCGTGCGCATTGGCCGGAGCCACGGCCAAGCCGACGCGCGACATCGGCGCCAAGTCGGCCAGGTCGTCGCCCATGAAGGACACCTGTTCCAAACCGATGCCCAACCGCTGCGCGATGCCGCTCACGCAGGCGAGTTTGTCGCCGATGCCGATGCAGGCTTCCACGCCCAAATCGTGCGCGCGCGCCTGCGCCGCCGCGCTCGCGCGCGCAGTGACGAAGGCGACATGGATGCCGTGCTTGCGCAGCAAGGCCAGGCCTTGGCCGTCGAGCACGCTGAAGGCTTTGGATTCGCGGCCTTCGCTATCGAAGTACAGGCGTCCGTCGGTGAGCGTGCCGTCGACGTCGAAGCAGGCGAGCTTGATCTTCGCGGCGCGGGCCAGCAGGTCGGCGGGGTAGGCGGGTTCGGGAGAGCTCACGGGAGCGGTTAAACCACGCGCGCGCGCAACAGGTCGTGAATGTTGAGCGCGCCGACCACGCGCCGCTCGGCGTCGACCACCAGCAGCGCGTTGATCTTGTGCGCCTCCATCAATTGCGCCGCTTCCACGGCCAGCCGGTCCGGAGCGATGGTCTTGGGCGAGTGGGTCATCACTTCGGAGATCAGCGTATTGCGCAGGTCGGCGCGGTCGTCGTCCAGGGTGCGGCGCAGGTCGCCGTCGGTGAACAGACCCAGAAGACGGCCGTCGGCATCGACCACCGCGGTCATGCCCAGGCGCTTGCGGCTCATCTCGACCAGGGCCTCGCTCAAGCGCGCGGTCTCGCGCACCTTGGGCACTTCTTCGCCGGCGTGCATCACGTCGGAGATGTGCAGCAGCAAGCGCCGGCCAAGGCTGCCGGCCGGGTGCGAACGCGCGAAATCGTCGGCGGTGAAGCCGCGCGCGTCGAGCAGCGCGACCGCCAGCGCGTCGCCCATCGCCAACGAGGCGGTGGTGCTGGAAGTGGGGGCCAGATCAAGCGGGCAGGCTTCGGCGGGCACGCTGACGTCAAGATGGATGTCGGCTTCGCCGGCCAGGGTCGACTGGGCGCGGCCGGTCATCGCGATCAAGCGGTTGCCCTGGCGCTTGAGCACCGGCAGCAAGGTCAGCACTTCTTCGCTTTCGCCGGAATAGGACAAGGCGAGCACGATGTCGGCATCGGTGATCATGCCCAGGTCGCCGTGGCCGGCCTCGCCCGGATGCACGTAGAACGCAGGCGTACCGGTGGAGGCGAGCGTCGCGGCGATCTTGCGCGCGATGTGGCCGGACTTGCCCATGCCCGTGCAAACCACCCGGCCGTGCGCGGCCAGGATCATTTCGCAGGCGGCGGAAAACGCGCCGTCGATGCGCGCGCCGACGGCGTCCAACCCGCGCGCTTCGATCTCGAAGACGCGACGGCCGCTGGCGGCGAGCGCGCCGGGCGCGACGGGAGCATGGGAAATGTCGTTTGCCATTTCGAGGACGCGGGCTTTCCGCTAGGCTATTGAGGCCATTTTACGCGCATCCCCCGCTAAAACGCCCGCTTCGGCGGCCTACGCGGCCCGGCCGGTCCCGGCCGAAACTCCCGATCCCACCCGACGGTTCCTAAATTGGACGCAAACACCATCCGCGATTTGATCGAAAAAGGCCTGCCCGGCGCCAGCGCCGAGGTGTCCGGCGCCGACGGCGTGCACTTCGAAGCCACCGTGGTCGCCGAAGCCTTCCGCGGCAAATTGCCGCTAGCCCGGCACCGCCTGGTTTACGCCACGCTCGGCGAACGCATGGGCGGCGAGATCCATGCCTTGGCGCTGAAGACCCTGACGCCGGAAGAAGCCGGTCGGCCCTGACCGCTTTTCGTAGAGTCGAGCTTGCTCGACTGCCTTTCGTCCCAATAACGACTAGATCAACAGCAGTCGAGCAAGCTCGACTCTACAAAATCGACAACCCAGAGCCCTCATGCAAAAAATCGTAGTCACCGGCGGCACGCCGCTCCACGGCGAAGTCCGCATCTCCGGCGCCAAGAACGCGGTGCTGCCCATCCTGTGCGCCGCTTTGTTGGCCGACGGTCCGGTGACGATCGACAACGTGCCCGACCTGCACGACGTCAAGACCACGCTGAAGCTGCTGGGCGAACTGGGTGTCGGCATCGACCGCAACGGCGGTTCCAAACTCACCTTGGACGCGCGCGGCGTGCATAGCCACGTCGCGCCGTACGAATTGGTCAAGACCATGCGCGCCTCGGTGCTGGTGCTGGGGCCGCTGCTGGCACGCTTTGGCGACGCGGAAGTTTCGCTGCCGGGCGGTTGCGCGATCGGTTCGCGGCCGGTCGATTTGCACATCAAGGGCCTGCAAGCGTTGGGCGCGGAGATCAACGTCGACCATGGCTTCATCAAGGCCAAGGCGTCGAAGCTCAAAGGCGCGCGCGTGGTGTTCGAGACGGTTTCCGTCGGCGCCACCGAGAACGTGCTGATGGCCGCGGCGCTGGCTTCCGGCACCAGCGTGCTGGAGAACGCGGCGATGGAGCCGGAGATCGTCGACCTGGCCGCCTGCCTCAACGCGATGGGCGCGGACGTCGAAGGCGCGGGCAGCCCGCGCATCGTGGTGCGCGGCGTCGAGCGCCTGCACGGCGGCGCGCATTCGGTGCTGCCCGACCGCATCGAAACCGGCACTTTCCTGGTCGCCGCGGCGATGACCGGCGGCCGCGTCACGACCACCCACGCCCGGCCCGATACCTTGCACGCGGTGATGGCGAAGCTGGAAGAAGCCGGCGCGAAGATCGACGCCGATGGCGACCGCATCACTCTGGATATAGCCGGCAAGCGTCCGAAGGCGGTCAACATCGTCACCGCGCCGCATCCGGCTTTCCCCACCGACATGCAGGCCCAGTTCATGGCGATGAACTGCATCGCCGAAGGCACCGCCAGCATCGACGAGACCATCTTCGAAAACCGCTTCATGCATGTGCAGGAGTTGATCCGTCTGGGCGCCGACATCCGCGTCGACGGCAACCACGCTACCGTGCACGGCGTGGCCCAGCTCAGCGGCGCACCGGTGATGGCGACCGACTTGCGCGCATCGGCTTCGCTGATCCTGGCCGGCCTGGTCGCCGACGGCGAAACCACGATCGACCGCATCTACCATCTGGATCGCGGCTACGAGAACATCGAACAGAAGCTCGGCGGGCTGGGCGCGAAGATCCGGCGGATCGGATGAACATTTCCTATCGCAACAAGCCACGTTTCGGCTTCCGGCGCCGGTTGTTCGTCGGCTTGCTGATTCTGATCGCCGCTTACGTGGGCTATGCGTCCTACGTCGGCATGGCGTTCACTGCCGGCATTCCGAACGAGGACATGGACTGGAACGGCGACGGCGTGGTCAGCAAGGACGAGATCCTGCAGTCCTGGTACGCGGTGACCGTGAAGAAGACCAAGGAAGGCAATCGCGAGTGCAGCGCGTTCGCCTGGCGCGGCAGCGGGGAATCGATTCGGGTCGATTGCAAGACCACGATGGGCGATTCCGGCAAAAGATAGCTTGCGTTTTTTGCCCCCTCTCCCGCTGCAGGAGAGGGCTAAAGCAGTCAACGCAGCGACTGCAGCGTCAGATCCATCTCGTCCTGGCCGTTCTTGCGCTGCAGGATGCGCGCCGGCACCGGCAGGCCGGGGACCACCCACGCCACGGTCTGCTTGTTGCCGTCGTTGCGGATCACCTTGGTGGCTTGTTTCTGCTTGCCTTCGACGGTGATCGTTTCCTTGCCGGCGATTTCGTAGCTGAGCTGCTTGGCGCGGCCGTCTTCGACCATGCGATAGTTCAGCGGCTTGCCAGCTGCGACGTCGCGCGCGATCGCCAGATTGATCAGCATGCCGTCCATGTCGCCGGCTTTCAGCGCCACGGGCCCCGCACGGTCGGATTTCACGTCGCCGCTCCAGCGCGCTTCGCCTTTGGCCCAGTCGTAGGTCGCCGTCTTGTTGACCTTCTTGATCAACAGCAGCGAGGAATCGTTGCTGGACAGCGGACGCCACTGGCCGTTGCGGTCCTCGAACGTGGTGGACTGGGTGAGGCTGGCGCCGCTGCTGCGGATGTTGAGCGTGTATTTCCACTGATTGCCGCCGGCCGGTTGCAGGGTCATCTTGCCGGTGCCGACGATGCCCATGTAGTTGGCTTGATAATCGGCCGAAAACGCATCGACGGCGGCGGCCGGGAAGCTGGCGCAGGCCGTGGCGAACAGCGCGGCGGAAAAGAACGATTTGACGGCGATGGCCATGCTTACTGACTCCTGTTGTATTGGATCAGGCGCAGGTCGGTGACGTCCTCGCCGTCCTTGCGCTGCACCATCCGGATCGGCGTCGGCACGCCGTACGAGACCCAGAGGATGGTTTCTTCGTTGCCGCTGCGCACCCGCGCCACGCGCATCGCGTTGTAGTCCAGGTCGTCGACGCTGACTTTCTCCAGCTCGGTCGAGACCGCGTATTCGTGATTGCGCACCCGGCCGTCGTCGACGAAACGGTATTGCAGATGCTTGCCGGGCTGGGCGTCGCGCACGATCGCCAGGTTGATCAGCAGCGCGCTCATGTCGCCGTCCTGCAGCGGCACCGCGGCGCGGCGGTCTTTCTTGACGTCGCCCTGCCAGATCGCGGTGCGCGTGTTCCAGTCGTAAGTGCCGGTGTTCTCCTTGCCCGAGAACAGCGCGTGGCGCACGGTGGCCTGGGTCAAGGGGCGATAGCGGCCTTCGACCACGTCGAACAGCGTGCTTTGCTCGATGTTGAGCGAAGCCAGCCGCGCCAGCCCGCGGGTGCCGCGCAAACCCAGATCCACGCGCCAGCGGCCGTCGTCCAGGCGCGCCACCTGCAGCGTCGCATCGCCCACGCGCTTGCCGGCGCGGTAGACCTCGTAATCGGCGACGAAAGGCTGCAGCACCGGCGGCACCGGAGCCGCCACGGGGGCAATAGCAGCGTCGGCAGGCGGCGTTGCGCTTTGCGCAGGCGCCGCGGGTTCGGCGGCTTCCTGCGCGCGCGCAGCGGCGAGCGGCAGCAATAGGAGCAGGGCTAGGCGGCGGATCATTCGGAAGGGGCGGATACCAGTCGGCCGGCGGAATCTAAGTGCAAAGGCGTAAACAGGGTATGACCATCCACCTCTGCAGTTGTTCCGCGTTCATTAAGTCGGCCCGAAACCGCCAACTGCAGCACGGCGACCAGGAGCGGATGTTCGCGTTCCAGCACGCGCTGGGCGAGGGTTTCGGCGTCGTCGCCGGGCACGACCGGAATCCGCGCCTGCGCGATCACCGCGCCGGCATCCAGCTCCGGAATCACGAAATGTACGCTGACGCCGTGTTCCGCATCGCCGGCCTCCAGCGCCCGCGCATGGGTTTTCAGGCCGCGGTATTTGGGCAGCAGCGAAGGGTGGATGTTGAGCATGCGGCCGCGGAAGCGTTGCACCAGCGCATCGCCGAGGATGCGCATGTAACCGGCGCAGACGATCCAGTCCGGCGCGCAGGCCGCGAGTGCGTCGCCGAGTTCGCGTTCGAATTCCGCCTTGTCGGCGTACGTCTTCGCGTCGCGGCTCCAGCGCAAAGCCTCGGGTACGCGCTGCAAGGCTTGCGCGTTCGGTTTGTCGGAGAACACGCCGACGATCTCGGCGTCCAGACGGCCATCGGTGGCGGCGTCGAGCAGCGCTTGCAAGTTGCTGCCGCGGCCCGACGCGAGCACCGCGATGCGCGAAGGAGCCGATGCTTTTGTGGGAGGGGCTTCAGCCCCTCCCACAAGATTCGAATGCTTGGTCGACAAGCGCAGTGTTCAGCCGATGCGCACGCGCTCGCCGCCGCGCGCGGCCACGACCGCGCCGATCCGGCGATGCGCCAAGCCCAGCCGGTCGAGATCGCTTTCGATCGCCGCCGCCTCGTTCTGCGCGACGACCAGCACGAAACCCACGCCGCAATTGAAGGTGCGCCACATGTCTTCCTGCGGCACCGCGCCTTCGCGCTGCAGCCAATCGAACACCGGCGGCAACACGATCGCGGAGGCTTCGATATCCAAACCCAGGCCGTCCGGAATCACACGGATGATGTTCTCGGTGATGCCGCCGCCGGTGATGTGCGCCATCGCATGCAGGTCGTGTTTCGACAGCAATTCCAGGATCGGCTTCACGTACAGCGTCGTCGGCGCCATCAGCGCATCGACCAGCTTGACGCCGCCGACATCCAAATCGGCGGGACGCCCGGCGCGATCGTAGATGCGCCGGATCAGCGAATAGCCGTTCGAATGCGGACCGCTGGAGGCGATGCCGATCAGCAGATCGCCTTCGCGCACCTTAGCCCCGTCGAGCAGCTTGGATTTCTCCACCGCGCCGACGGTGAAGCCGGCCAGGTCGTATTCGCCGGGCGGATACATGTCCGGCATCTCCGCGGTCTCACCGCCGATCAGCGCGCAGCCGGACATTTCGCAGCCTTTGGCGATGCCGCCGACCACGGCGACCGTGGTATCCACGTCCAATTTGCCGGTGGCGAAATAATCCAGGAAGAACAGCGGTTCGGCGCCCTGCACCAGCACGTCGTTCACGCACATGCCGACCAGATCGATGCCGATGGTGTCGTGGCGGTTCAGCTGCTGCGCCAGCTTCAGTTTGGTGCCGACGCCGTCGGTGCCCGAAACCAGCACGGGCTCGCGGTATTTGCCGGACAGATCGAACAGAGCGCCGAAGCCGCCCAGGCCGCCCATCACTTCGGGGCGGAAGCTGCGTTTGACCAGGGGTTTGATCCGTTCGACGACTTCGTTGCCGGCGTCGATATCGACGCCCGCGTCGCGGTAGGTGAGGGGGCTGGGAGTCGTCACGGCTGCTCGCAAGGCGCTGGGACGGCGATTTTAGCAGCGCCGGGCGCGCGAACATGGACGCGAGCGCGCGCCTGCGGCACCATTTCGGCTGGCGCAGCGTACGGCGCGACAGGATCCAGGCATGCATCGAGCGATTCGAAAGGCAGGGACGGCCCTCTGGCTGGCAGTAACGTTAGCCGCCGCGTTGACCGGCACGGCCTGGGCGCAGCGGGTCGAAGGCGACCGCGCCGGCGCGCAGGGCGTCTACGAGGCCGAAGTGCCGGTCAACAGCCAAAGCGAGAGCGAGCGCAAGGCCGGCCTGGCCCGCGCCCTGGCCCAGGTGCTGGGCAAGCTGTCGGGCGAGGGCAATGCGGCGATGCGTCCCGGCGTCGGCCAGGAGCTGCGCAAAGCCCAGGATTACGTAAAAAGCTACGACTATCGCCAGGACGAAGGCACGTCCGCCACCGGCGCGCCGACGTTCCGCACCACCCTGATCGCGCGTTTCGACCAGGACAAGGTCGATGGCATGGCCGCCTCGCTGGGCATTCCGGTCTGGCCGGAACCGCGGCCGAAGCCGGTGATCTGGCTGGCGATCGACGACGGCAAAGGCCCGCGTCTGGTTGGCCTGCCGCAGAACAATGTCGCCAAGCCGCTGACCCAGCGCGCGCTCGAACGCGGCTATCGGCTTGGCCTGCCGTCCGGCAGCGCCGCCGAACAAGCCGCGGTCGGCGCGATCTGGCGCGGCGATACCGGCGCGATCGCACGCCTGTCCTCGCGCTACAGCCCGCCGATGCAGCTGATCGGCAAGCTCTATCGCGCCAAGGGCGGCTGGACCGCCGACTGGACTTTCGTCGACAACGGCAAGGTGCTGACGCAGAAATCCGTCGATTCCGGCGATGCGCGCCGCGCCTTGGCCTCCGGCGCCGACGTCGCCGGCGACGCGCTGTCGCGCAAATACGCCAAGCGCAATGCGGTGGGACCGGCCGGCACGTACCGCGTCGCCTTCACCGGCATCGACAGCGCCGAGGATTTCATCCGCCTGTCCGCCTATCTGCAGAAGCTGCCGGTGGTGCGCAAGATCACGCCGGTCCGCGCCACGCCCGGCGTGTTGGAATACGACCTGGATCTGCTGACCGGCATCGCCGGGCTCAAGCGCATGGCCGACGAGGATGTGATCAGCGGCGGCGACGGCGAACCAGCCACCTTCCAACTGCGCTGAGGCGGTCATGAACGAGACGGCGATGGCCGATATCGCGCTGTTCCTCAAGCGCTTGCAATGGGGTTTGGTCGCATTGGCCGCGGGCTGGCTGATCTGGCTGCTCGCGCCGGTGCTGACGCCGTTCGTAATGGCCGCATTGCTCGGCTGGCTGGGCGATCCGCTGGTCGACCGGCTGCAGCGGGCGGGCCGCTCGCGCAACGTCGCGGTGACGCTGGTGTTCGTGGCGATGGCGCTGCTGATGATCCTGGTGCTGGCGCTGCTGGTGCCGGTGATCGAGGAACAGATCTCGACGCTGATCGAATCGTTGCCGCATTACCGCGACTGGATCATGCAGACGGCGCTGCCGTGGCTCGAAGCGCGCACCGGATTCCAGATCACGGCCTGGTTCGATTTGAACCATCTGATCGAACTGGTGCGCAGCAATTGGGAACGCGCCGGCGGCGTGGCGACCACCGTGCTGGGCTATCTGTCGCGCTCCGGTTTCGCCTTGATCGCCTGGGTCGCGAACATCGTGCTGCTGCCGGTGCTGACCTTCTTCCTGCTGCGCGATTGGGATTTGTTCGTCGAGCGCGCCGCTTCGCTGGTGCCGCGCAAGCACATCGACACCGTCTCGCAGTTGGCCAAGGAATCCAGCGACGTGCTGGGCGGATTCCTGCGCGGCCAGCTGCTGGTGATGGTGATCTTGGGGATCATGTACGGCGTCGGTCTCTGGCTGGTCGGACTGGATCTGGGCATCCTGATCGGCATCGTCGCCGGCCTGCTGACTTTCGTGCCCTACCTGGGTCCGACCAGTGGCGTTTTGTTCGGCGTGATCGCCGCGCTGGTGCAGTACGGCGATTGGAAACACGTGGCCGGCGTGCTGGCGGTGTTCGGCATCGGCCAGGTGATCGAGAGCTATTGGCTGACGCCGAAGCTGGTGGGCGATCGCATCGGCCTGCATCCGGTGGCGGTGATCTTCGCAGTGCTGGCCGGCGGGCAGTTGTTCGGCTTCCTGGGCATGCTGCTGGCGCTGCCGGTGGCGGCCATCGCCAACGTGCTGTTGCGCTATGCCCACCAGCGCTATACGCATAGCAAGCTGTACGGCGGCGACAAGCCGGAGATCCTGCTCGACCCGCGCGTTAGCGAGGGCGGCATTATCGTGCCGGCCGAAGACAAGGGCGCCGACCGCGAGTGAGCCGCACCGGTTCCGGGCCGCAACTGCCGTTGGCGCTGCGCTATCCGCCCGATCAGCGCTTCGAGACGTTCGTCGGCGCGCCCGACGGCGCGTTGGCGCAATTGCAGGCGTTGGCCGAAAAGGATGCGTCCGAATGGGCGTATCTCAGCGGCCCCTCCGGCGTCGGCAAGACCCATTTGGCTTTGGCCGCTTGCGCCGCGGCGGAGGAAGCCGGGCGCCGCGCCGCTTATCTGCCGTTGCGCGCGGCCGCCGGCCGCTTGCGCGAAGCGATGGAAGCGTTGGAAGGCAACGATCTGATCGCGCTCGATGGTCTGGAGGCGATCGCCGGCGATCGCGACGAAGAGATCGCGCTATTCGATTTCCACAACCGCGCGCGGCCGGCCGGCGTCGGAGTGCTGTATGCGGCGAGTGCGAATCCGGACGACTTGCCGCTGACCCTGCCGGATTTGCGCTCGCGCCTGTCGCAGTGCGCGCGGATCGCTTTGGCGCCGCTGGACGACGAAGGCCGCAAAGAAGTGCTGCGCCGGCGCGCGCAGCGGCGCGGCCTGGCTTTCGACGAAGCGGCGATCGATTGGCTGCTCAAGCGCGCCGATCGCGACCTGGTTTCGCTGACCGGTTTGCTGGACGATCTCGATCGCGCCTCGCTCGCCGCGCAGCGGCGCGTCACGGTGCCGTTTTTGCGCCAGCTCCTCGGCTGATCGTAGGGCGGGCCTTGGCCCACCATTGCCATCCGCCTGTTCCGACGAACAATCGGCGAGGCTCGCTGTTTTGCTTCGATCATTGTTCGAAGCGGTTTGAAGCATGGCGATGGTGGGCCAAGGCCCACCCTACAACCGCAGAGCTTCGTCCAGTTGGGCCAACCGCTCGGGCGTGCCGACATCGGTCCAGCGGCCGCGATGATGCTCGCCCGACACGCCGTTGCGTGCCATCGCAGCGCGCAGCAATGGCGCCAATTTGAAGCGCGGCGGGCTTGCGTCGGCGCCCGGCGCATCGCCGATCGTGCTGCGCCAACCATCGAACAGGGCCGGGCGATAGACGCCGATGCCGGAGAAGGTGAGTTTTCCGGCCGCTCCGCCGCCGAAAAACAGACTCGATGTCGCTACGGAAGCGGGTTCCGCGTTCACCGCCCCATTCGCTGCGAGCGCGAAATCACCGTTCGGATGCTGCGGTGGATTATCCACCAACACCAAGTGCGCCAATCCGCGCGGTTCGCGCGGCAGGCGGGCGAAATCGTAATCGGTCCAGATGTCGCCGTTGATCGCCAGGAACGGCGCCTCGCCGAGCATCGATATCGCTTGCAGCATGCCGCCGCCGGTTTCCAGCGGCGTCGTGCCTTCGTAGGAATAATGGATCGACAATCCCCAACGTTCGCCGTCGCCGAGCGTTTGCGGGAATTGTTCGGCCAGCCAGCTGGTGTTGATCGCCACTTCGCGCACGCCGAGTTTGGCGAGTTTTTCCAGATGCCAAACGATCAAGGGTTTGCCGCCGGCTTCCAGCAGCGGCTTGGGCGTGGTGTCGGTCAGCGGCCGCATGCGCTCGCCTAGACCCGCGGCGAAGATCAAGGCCTTCATTCGAAGCCGACCTTTTCCAACGCCGGACGGATGCGGCGATCCAGCAACTCGGCCAGCGCCGAAAGCTCGGGATGTCGCGGCAGCACTTCGTCCAGATAGCCGACGATCCGCGGCGCATCGTGCAGATAATGCGGCTTGCCGTCGCGATGTTTCAGCCGCGAGAAGATGCCCAAGATCTTGAGATGGCGCTGGATGCCCATCCAATCAGCGTCGCGCTGGAAAATCTTCAGCGCGGGCACCGGCAGCCCTGCGGCGGCGGCACGAGCGTGGTACTGGGCCAGCCATCCGTCCACCCGCGCCAAAGGCCAGCTGACGAAGGCGTCCTTGAACAGGCTGACCGGATCGTAGGCGATCGGGCCGCGCACGCAGTCCTGGAAATCGAGCACGGCCGGACCAGGCGATACCGGCATCAGATTGCGCGGCATGAAGTCGCGATGGGTCAGCACGCGCGCCTGCGTCAGCGCATTGTCCATCAACCGGCGCTGCGCCAGTTCCAGCGATTCGAGTTCGCCGCAATCCAGCTCCAAACCCAGATGGCGGCGCAGGAACCATTCTTCGAACAGGCCCGCGTCGCGCTGCAGCAGCGCTTCGCCGAATTCGCCCATGCCGTTGGGCGGAACGATGGTTTGCAGTTTCAGCAGCTGGTCCATCGCCGCGTTGAAGTACGCATCGGCGTTGTCCGCATCCAGCGTTTTCGCAAGCGTCGGTCCGCCCAGATCCTCCAGTAGCAGGAAACCGTGGTCGATGTCCTGCGCCAGCACCTGCGGCACGCGCACGCCGCCGCCTTCGAGCAGATCGCGCATGCGCAGCCAGGGGCGCACGTCTTCCAGATCGGGCGGCGAATCCATCACTATCCGGCTGGGTTCGGGTCCGACGGTGCGCCAATAGCTGCGGAAGCCTGCGTCGACGGAGGCGCGATGCAGATCGACTCGGTCGTCGCTGAGTTGGCGGCGGGTCCAGTCCAGTCGGGTTTGCTCTCTATCGATGGCGGCAACGATCATGCGCATAGCCTAGCGTTTTTTGTGGGAGCGGCTTCGGCAGCGAGCTCTTCAACATCCCGATTCCGCGGAAAGCTCGCGGCTGAAGCCGCTCCCACAAAAAAGAGAAACGCCCCGCGGGCGGGGCGTTTCTGAGCGTCGCCGATCTTTTCAGCGCGGCGGCAGCGTCTTCTTCTTGCCCCGGAACAGGCTGACGACGATCAGGATCACGATCGCGCCGATCAGCGCGCCGACGAAACCGGCCGGCTGCCCGGGCGAGTACCAGCCCATCTGCTGCCCGACCCAGCTGGCGGCCACCGCGCCGGCGATGCCGAGCAGGGTGGTCAGGATGATGCCCATCTTGTCGTTGCCGGGCTTGAGGAAACGCGCCAGCAAACCGACCACGAAGCCGATCAGGATCGTGACCAGCCAATTATTGCCGCCCAACAAACCTTCCATACCCCCTCCAGACCGTGGGAAAGCGGGCCGAGAATAGCAGGCCGTACGGGCGGCGCCAGTGTCAGCAGCAGCCGTGTTCCCCGTGTTGCTCGCCACCCGCGACGGCGGCCGTGCCGGCTGTTTCTCCGCGCACGCTGGCGGCGTGGTGTTCGGCGATCACCCGCGCTACCGACGCCGTCACCCGCTTGCCCATCGGGATGTGCAGGAATTCGTTCGGCCCGTGCGCATTGGAATGCGGACCCAGCACGCCGGTGATCATGAACTGCGCGCCCGGGAATTTTTCGCCCAACATGCCCATGAACGGAATCGTGCCGCCTTCGCCCATGTACATCGCCGGCGCCTTGAAGAATTCCAGGCTCGCCGCGTCGATGGCTTTTTCCAGCCACGCCGACATCGTCGGCGCGTTCCAGCCGGTGGATGCCTTCTCCAGCGCGAGCGACACTTGCGCGCCGTTCGGCGGATCGCGCAGCAGCGCTTCCTGCAGCAGTTCGCCGCCGCGCTTGCCGTCCAGCGTCGGCGGCAGGCGCAGGCTCAGCTTGACCGAAGTGAAAGGACGCAGCACGTTGCCGGCCGAAGACAGCGGCGGCATGCCGTCGACGCCGGTCACCGACAGCGCCGGGCGCCAGGTGCGATTGAGCACGAGTTCGGACAGATCGTCCGCCATCGGTGTCATGCCCGGCAGGAACGGGAATTTGCTATAGACCTCGTCGCCCAGCACCTGCGCGACCTTCTTGGCTTGGGCCAAACGGTCGGCGGGAATTTCGGCATGCAGGCCATCGATGAGGATGCGGCCGGTGTTCTCGTCCTCGATGCGCGACAGCAGTTGCCGCAGCAGGCGGAAGCTGGACGGCACGATGCCGGACGCGTCGCCCGAATGCACGCCTTCCTCCAGCACTTTTACCGTGAAGTTGCCGCCGGCCATGCCGCGCAGCGACGTGGTGCACCACAGCTGCTCGTAGTTGCCGCAGCCCGAATCCAGGCACACCACCAGCGAAGGCTTGCCGATGCGATCTGCGAGGTGATCGACGTAAGCGGGCAGGTCGTAGCTGCCCGATTCCTCGCAGGCTTCGATCAACACCACGCAACGCGCATGCGGCGCGCCTTGCTGCTGCAGCGCCTGGATCGCGGCCAGCGAACCGAAGATCGCATAACCGTCGTCGGCGCCGCCGCGGCCGAACAGTTTGTCGCCCTTGATGACCGGCTTCCACGGGCCGAGGTCGTCGTCCCAGCCGGTCATCTCCGGCTGCTTGTCCAGGTGCCCGTACAGCAGCACGCAATCGTCGCCGGTTTCCGGGCCGGTGGCGGGAATGTCGATGAAGATCAGCGGCGTGCGGCCTTCCAGGCGCACGACTTCCAATTGCATGCCGGGAATCGACTGGGCCCGCGCCCAGGCTTCCATGAGTTTGACGGCGTCGTCCATGTAGCCGTTCTTGACCCAGTCGGCGTCGAACATCGGCGACTTGTTCGGGATGCGGATGTATTCGACGAGCTGGGGAACGATGTCGTCGTCCCATTTCTCGGCTACGAATCGGTCGACTTTGCTGGCGTCCACGGCAGGCCTTCGGTCAGGGGAGGCCGAGGATTCTAGCGCTCGCCGGGTTAGATGGGAGTTTTCCTACTTTCCGGCGCGGTTTGCGCCGGCTCCGGGGCGGCCGGTCGGGCGATGGGCCGCCGCTTCGACGCGGCGAAGACTGTCCGTGTCGGCGAATCGCCGGCAGGAAAGCATCCATCCAACGCTCGAGGAACGCATGAAATCTTTCAAGACGCTCATCAACTCGCTGCTGCTCTCGCTGGCCTTGATCGGTAGCGCGTGGGCCGCAGACGAGAAGGTCAACATCAACACCGCCGACGCGGCCACGCTGGATCGCGTATTGCTCAACATCGGCGCGTCCAAGGCAGAGGCGATCGTCGCTTATCGCAAGGAACACGGCGCGTTCAAGACCGCCGACCAATTGGCCCAGGTCAAGGGCATCGGCTTGAAAACGATCGAGAAGAACCGCGACCGCATCGTGGTCGGCGGCGCAGCACCGGCGCCCAAGCCGAAGACCGCCGCCGCAAAGCCGTCCGCCAAACGCTGAAGCTTCGCTTTCCTCCGGCGCATGGACGCGCCGTGCGGGATTTTCGGCATGGCCGTCGCTACACTGCCGGCATGGCCGATCATCCTGATTCCTGGGTCGTACCCGCCAACGAATACCGCCGCGAGCGCTGGAAGAACGGCGCCGGCTGGACGCGCGAAATCGTCCGCGTTCCAGACCGCGGCGATTGGCTGTGGCGGTTGTCGATCGCGGAGATCGAGCAGGACGCGCCGTTTTCGTCTTTTCCCGGCATCGATCGCGAACTGGTATTGCTGAGCGGCAACGGCTTGCGCCTGCGCTTCGAAGACGGGGAAATCCACACGCTTGAGCCGCCGCACGGGCGCGTGTGCTTCGAAGGCGAATCCGTCGTGACTGGCGAGCTGGTCGATGGGCCCACCCACGATTTCAATGTGATGTGGCGCCGGGATGCGATTGAAGAGCAACTCTGGCACCGGCCGTTGGTGGGTCCGATGGTGATCTTCATCGATCCGGGCGCTACCTGGGTCGTGCACTTGTTAGCCGGGTCGGCGCGCTTCGCCGACGATTCCGGCCTGCCGCAACTCGCGGCGGGTGACACGGCTTTCATGCGCGCCGATGCGCAGCGCCGGCGGCATGTGCTGGAGGGTGGCGGAGAAGTGCTGTTGATCCGGATCCAGCCGAAAGCTTAGCGGGCTGGCTCTTCGTAGGAGCGGCTTTAGCCGCGAGCTTTCTTTATCAAATCGCTACGGTGTCGCGATTTGAAGGAAAGAGCTCGCGGCTAAAGCCGCTCCTACGAAAAGCGGATCGTGCGATCAATACACGTCGCGGCGATAGCGGCCGTCGATCCGCAAAGCATCCACGGCGTCGTCGCCAAGAATTTGACGCAGCACGGAATCCACCCCCGGCGCCATGCCCTGCAAGCTGCCGCAGACGTAAATCGAAGCGCCGGCCGCGATCCAGGCCTGCACGTCGTCTGTAGCCGCGGCCAAAGCGTCCTGCACGTATCGTTTTTCGCCGCCGTCTCGCGAGAAGGCCAAATCCACGCGTTCGATGAAGCCCGTTTCGCGCCAGCGCCGGATTTCGTCGGCATAGAAGAAATCGCGATCGGCATTGCGCTCGCCGAACAGCAGCCAATTGCGGCGTGCGCCCGCGGCTACGCGCGCCTTCAGGTGCGCGCGCAGGCCCGCGATGCCGGTGCCGTTGCCGATCAGGATCAAGGGCCGATCCGCTCGCGGCGGATGGAAATTCGGATTGCTGCGTATCCGCAACGCGATTTCGCCGCCCGGCTGGGCGTAATCGCACAACCAGCCGCTGCCGATGCCGGGACTGCCGTCGGGCCGCAGCATCCTGCGCAGCAGCACGTGCAGCGCGCCGTCTTCGGGCAACGAAGCGATCGAGTATTCGCGATGCGGCAGCGGCTGCAGGCGCCGGGCCAGTGTTTGCTCGTCCATGCCAGCCGCTTCTTCCGGTGCGGGCAAATGGGAGCGCGCGGCGACATCTTCCAGTCGTTCGCGGGCGCCATTGATTTCGACTTCCGCCTCGGGACGTAAGGACAAGGCCTGCAGCAAAGCGCGCACGGCGTCCGGCGAATTCCGCGGCCCGATCTCCGCGATGTCTCCGGCGCGCCAATCGGGCTTCTCTCCGACCGGCGGGGCGAGCGCCACGTGATAAGCGGCGGCGCCCGCGCTGCCCGGATTCAGCTCACGGCGTTCGGCCAGGCGCCAGGCCTGGTAGGAAGGCGCCGTCCAATCGGGAAGATCGGGTTGGCCCGCGAGTAAGGACAGGTGGTGCTGCCAGTGGCGCAGCGCGCCTTCGTCGCCGTTGTCGACTTCGATCAGGTCGAACATCGGCCGGGCGCCGGCATGCCGCAACCATTCGTCCAGCGCATGGCCGAAGCCGCAATAGTGTTCGTACTCGCGATCGCCTAACGCCAGCACGCCGTATTGCAGCGAATCCAGCGTCGATGGCCCACCGAGCACGTCGCGTACGAAGGCCAGGGCCGTGTCGGGCGCGTCGCCTTCGCCGGTGGTGCTGGCCACGAACAAGACGCGGTCGCTGTCCGCCAGCGTTTCCGCCGTGACCTTGCCCAGTTCGCGCAAGCGCACCTGCACGCCGGCGGCGCGCAGGCTGGTCGCGCTGCGCTCGGCGATCTCCTGGGCGAAGCCGGTTTGGCTGGCGTAGGCGAGCAGCAACGAGGTTTGCGAAGCGGCTTCGGCTGCCGTTTCGTCGCCTTTCTGACGCGTGCGCCAGAAAATCCATCCGGTGAAGCCGAAGTAGGCGAGCGTCACGATGCCCGCGCTCAACCAGCGGTTGCGCAGCGGCGCGACTTCCAGCCAATCGCCGTCGTGCAAAGCCAAGAAAGCCAAGGCGATCGCGCACAAGAGCATCAGCAACGCGATGTTGCCTACCAGCGCCCAGTTGGGCTTCGAAGTGCGGACGGCGGCCACGTTCATGCTTCGAGGTGGCGTTCGAATCCGGCCGTGATCGTCGGCTCCGCGCCGATGGCGACGAAGCGCGCCGCCAGGCCGTGTTCGCGCGCGAAAGCCAGGCCGGCTTCGGCGCCCATCACGGTCAACGCGGTCGCCCAGGCGTCGGCATGCATCGCATCGTCGGCGATCACCGTCACCGCGACCGGCACGTGCGCGACCGGCCGGCCAATGCGCGGATCGATGGTGTGGGCGTATTCGGCATCATCGTCGCGATAGCGATGCCAGCGATCGCCTGAAGTGGCGACCGCATTCCCGGACAAGCGTAGTACTTGCGGTTCGGCATCATCGCGTTCCGGATCGGTTTCGACTAGCACGCGCCATGGCGTGCCGTCCGGTTTGCGGCCGTAGCCGTAAAGTTCGCCGCCGATTTCGATCAGCGCATTACCTATGCCGCGCGCCCGCAGATCCTGGGCGACCGCGTCCGCGGCATAGCCTTTTGCGATCGCGGAAAGATCGACGCGCACGTCGCCGGGCTGCAAGGCTTCGCGCGTATCCGCGCGCAAGGCCAGCCGCTGCCAGCCGATGCGGCGGCGCACGGCTTCGACGCGTCTGTCGTCGGGAACAACGCCGCGGCCTTCTGGACCGAAGCCCCACAGATCGACCAACGGGCCGACGGTAGGGTCGAATGCGCCGCCGCTGGCTTCGGCGATCTTCAGCGCGCATTGCATCACCACGAACAATTCGTCGGGCAGCACGACCCAACTACCGGCTTGCGCGGTGTTGAAACGGCTCAGGTCCGAATCCGGCAGCCAGGTGCTCATCTGCGCGACGATGCCGTCCAGTCGCGCCTGGATCGCGTCGTGCAAAGCGCGCAGCGATGCGCCCGGCGCGACCAGCTTCACGCACCAAGTGGTGCCCATCGTCTCGCCGCCGAGCGCGTCGACGGCGACGAGGTTCGCGCCGGGATCTGCGAGCGAAGTCATTTCATCCGCGGCGCGGACGCAGGTCGGATCACTGCGGCAGCACTTCCAGGGTGACGACGTAGCCCAGCCGGCGCTGCTTCGCGCCCGGCACCGTGACCTTGGAATCCTGCGAGGACGTTTCCAGCCAGTACATGCCAGGTTCCGGCCAAGTGACCGCGAATTCGCCGTTGGCGTCGGTCTTCACTTTGATTTCGTCCTGCGCGTTGCGGTAGCGCGTGCCGCCGCGGATGATGTCGATCTCCAGGCCGGGAGCCGGCTTGCCGTCGATCTGGAAGCGGAACTTGGCTGCTTCCTTCGCGAACAGATCGTTCGGATGGGTCACCGGCACCAGTTCCAAACCGTTGCCGCTGGGCTTGAGCGCGGTGTCGTTGGGCGAACCGTTGGTGACGAAGGTTTCCACGCGGCTCACCGATTGCCCGGTCTGCAGGTTCTTCGCGTTCTTCGGCACTTCGGTCGCGAACGCCGCTGGCGTGCCGCGCCAGCGCTTGGGCTGGCCGTTCTCTTCCCAACTAGCGGTGGCGTAGTCGTTGATCACGCCGATCTTGTACGTGCCGGCCTGCTTGAGTTCGACGTCGAACACGCTGCGGTATTTGCCGGTGGCCGGATTCGAAGGCTGCTGCCGGCTGCCGTCGGGCGCGACGATCGCCAGGTTGTCCAGCTTCAGCGGCACGTGGTTGAAATAGAACAAATCGTTGGATACGGCCGCATCGACGGTGACGACCGGATTTTCGCCGGCGATCACGGTCTGCGAAGGTTGCAGCCAGGCCTTGTGCGCGAGCGCGGCGAAGGGCAGGGCGGCCAGGGCGAAGGCGAGGGCGGTGCGTTTCATCGTGGACTCCAACGATTCGGAATAGGGGTTCAGGGCTTGGCGGCGAGAGTGATCGCGCCCAGTTCGGTGCTGCCTTGGGCCTTGCCGGACTGCGGCGATTTCGCCGGCCAGCTGAAAGGAATCTTGAGCAGTTCGCGGCCGCCGACTTCGCGCGCCGCTTCGACCACCAAGGTGTAATTCCCGGGCGCCAGCTTGGCGAGCCGCGGATTCTTGTCGTCGAACTTCAATGCGTGCTTGCCGGCCGGGCGGGTCGGGCCGGTGACGCCGTCGACCGGCATCTTCAGCGTGCGTCCGGATTTGCGCCACCACTGGCGCAGGTCCGGCAGCCATTTGGTGCCGTGGCCTTCCTTGGTGTCCTTGGTCATGTACCAGACCGCCAAATCGGCGGCGGCTTTCTGGTCGGCGCCTTCCACCCACACCGCGACGTAAGGCCGGTGGTATTCGGCGGCGTTGATCCGCGGAATTTCGATGTTGATTTCCAGCTCGGCCGCATGGACCGGCATCACCAGCAGGGTACCCAGCGCGATCGTCAGTTTGGCTCGCATGGTTTCTCTCGGTTCAATGGATGAAAAGCAAAGCCAGCAGCACCGGCACGACCAACCCAAGGCCTACATAAGGCCAGGTCATTCGCCGTTGCCGCGCATGCAGCTGCAGCAGGAACAGGCCGGTGATGCAGAACACCAGGCAGGCGATCGCGAACACATCGATGAACCAGCCCCAGGCCGGTCCCGCGTTGCGGCCTTTGTGCAGATCGTTGAGATAGGAAATCCAGCCGCGGTCGGTGCGTTCGTATTCGACCGCGCCGTCGGCGCGCTGGATGCTGAGCCAGGCATCCGCGCCGGGCGAAGGCATCGATAGATAAACCTCTTCCGCGGACCATTCGGCTTCGCGGCGACCGACGCCGATGGCGAGCTCGCCTTCCAGCCAAGCCGCCACGTTCGCAGGCAGCGGTGCGTTGCCGTCCGCGCCTTTCGTCAATGCAGAGAGCAGCGGCGCGGGCAGGACCAGTTCGCGGTGCGTCACTTGCGGTTCGGCTTCGATCTTCGCGGCATGATTGAGCGTGATGCCGGTGACGGCGAACAACAGCATGCCGATCAGGCACACCGCCGAGCTGATCCAGTGCCAATGATGCAGCGTGCGCAGCCAGAAGCCGCGGCGCTGCTGGCCGCCGATCGCATTCGCGGCATTGCGCGCGGCGCTCACGGCTCGGCCCAGCGGCGCAGCAGGTTGTGGTAGACGCCGGTCAGCTGCACCAGCGCTGGATGATCGGGCACCGACTGGGTCAGGCGCCGGATCGATACGTCCAGTTCGAACATCAAACGGCGCTGCGCGTCTTCGCGCAGCATGCTCTGGATCCAGAAGAACGACGCCAGCCGCGCGCCGCGCGTCACCGGCAGCACTTTATGCAGGCTGGTGCCGGGGTAAAGCACCAGGTCGCCCGCGGCCAGTTTGACGCTTTGCGTGCCGAAGGTGTCTTCGATCACCAGTTCGCCGCCGTCGTATTCCTCGGGCGCGCTGAGGAACAAGGTCGCCGACAAGTCCGTGCGCACCGGCTCGGCGCGGCCGCCGCTGCGGTCGTAGCGGATCGCATTGTCGACGTGGTAATCGAACGACTGTCCGCCGGCGTAGCGGTTGAACAGCGGCGGGTAGACGCGCTTGGGCAGCGCCGCGGAAAAGAAGGTGCTGTTGCGCGACAACGCTTCCAGCACGATCGCGCCCAACTCGCGCGCCACCGGCGAATCTTCCTGCAGTTGCCCATTGTCCTTGGCTTTGGCCGATTGATGGCCGGCGGTGAGACGGCCGTCGGCCCAATCCGCGCCGTCCAAGCGGCCGCGGCAATGCGCTACTTGCTCGGCGGTCAGGACATTGGCGATCGGCAGCAGCATGTTGTGTCCGGGGCGGGCCGCCGCGATCGGCGGCCCGCCATTTTGCCTCAGAAGCGGTAGGTGGCCGTCAGCGTGGCCGACCGCGCCTCACCCGGCGTCGCCCAGCCGTTGTTGCGGATGCGTAGGTAGTACTCCTCGTCGGCGAGGTTCTGCACGTTCAGCTGCAGGGCGAAGTTGCGGTTGAAGTCGTAGGCGACCATGGCGCGGTGGGTCCAGTAGTCAGGCGTCTTGAACAGCTTCGCCGGCGTGGTGCTGCCGGCGGCGGGCAGGGAGCTGTTGTTCAGATAGAACTCGCCCTGGTACGTGGCGCCGTAGCCGAAGGTCCACTTGCCCAGCGCATAGGTCGTCCACAGGCTGGCCGAATGCTTAGGCACGTTGGTCAGCGGGTTGCCCTTCTGCGGATCGGGGAAGGCCGTGCTGTTGCCGCAATTGGTGGCGCCCGGATGGGTCAAGCAGAAATCGGACACGCTGCGCAGCACTTCGCTGTCCAGATAGGTGTAGTTGGCGAACACCGACCACTCGCGGGTGATGCGGCCCGCCGCGCCGAGCGCTATGCCCTGCACGCGCGCCTTGCCGTCGAGCGCCTGTTCGCCGGTGATGTTGGTCGGATCCGGATCGGCGACGCGGAAATTCTCGCGCTCGTTGCGGAACACGGCCGCGGTCAGCGACAGGTTGCCGCCCAGCACTTCCCACTTGGTGCCCAGTTCGATGTTGATGGCGCTTTCCGGATCGACCGTGCAGTTGGCGCCGCCGGTGGTGCTGGTCAGCGTGCAGGTGCCGTTGACCGAAGCTTTCGACGGCGTCTTCGAGTTGGCGTAGGAGACATAGACCGTGCCGTTGTCGACCGGCTTGTAGACCAGGCCGGCGCGGTAGGAGAACAGATTGTCGTTGTTTTCGGCGACAGGCCCACGGCCGAGCACGCTGCCGATGCGGCTGTTGTCCGGATTCGGATTCGCCGGCGTTGGCGCGGTGTAGGTCTTCACGTTCCAAACCGCGCTGTCGCCTTCGTTCTTCTCGAAGCGGGCGCCCAGGTTGAGCATCCACTGTTCGCCGAACTTGAGCGTGTCGAACACGTAGATCGCCTTGTTCTCCAGCGTGCCTTCGGTGCGGCCGGTCAGGAAGTAATTATTGGGACCGTTGTAGCGCGAATCGGGATTGCTCAGGCTCATCGGCGGCAGCGTCACCGGGCTGCCGTCCGCATTGCGCGTCACGCTGCCGGTATCCAGATCGAAGCTCTCCCGCGAGAACGAGAAGCCCGCCACCAGCGCGTGCGCCACCGCGCCGGTGTTGAAGCGCGCGGTGAAATCGGTCTGGCTGATCGCGATGCCGTTGCTGGTGTCGCGCACGTAACCGCGCGGGCCGCTCGGCTGGTACGAATCGCGCGCGGCGCAAGCCATGCCATTGGCGGGATTGATGCCGTTGGCCAGGCACCAGGTGCCCTGGGTCGCGTCGACGACGGTCAGCTGGTCGACCTTCTGGAAGCGCGCCAAGCTGCGCATGCTCAGGGTCTCGCTGAAATCGTGTTCGAAGATGCCGGTCAGCATGTCGACGGTGATGTCCTGCTTGTCGAGGTTGTGGTAACCGTAGTAGTTCTCGGTGTCCACGCCCGGCAGCGGGCCGTCGTTGAAGGCGTTGCGGAAGTAGGGCACGCCGTATTGCGGGACGTTGTCGTCTTCCTGGTGCAGGTAATTCAGGGTGAAACGGGTGTCCGAGCCCAGGCCCAGCGCCAGCGAAGGCGCGATGCCCCAGCGTTCGAACTTTTCGTAGTCGCGGCCGGGCACGTCGTTCTGGTGCGCCATCGCGTTGATCCGGAACGCGGTGCCGTTGCCGAAATCGGTATTGCTGTCGGCGGTGATGCGGCCGTAGCTGTCGGTGCCGGCGCCGGCGGTGAACGCGGACGCGCTGCCGGCGTGCGCCTGCTTGCTGATCAGATTGATGTTGCCGCCGACCGACCCCGCGCCCGAATACACCGAGTTGGCGCCGTTGATCAGTTCCAGCGATTCGAGGTTGAAAGTGTCGGTGCGGGTGTACTGCGCGCTGTCGCGCACGCCGTCGGTGGTGATGTCGCTGTTGGCGCTGAAACCGCGCAGGTTGATGCTGTCGCCGTAGCCGCCGCCGCCTTCGCCGGCGCCGAAGGTGATGCCGGGCAGGTTGGTCAGCACGTCGCGCAGCGACAGCAGGCCCTGCTGGTCCATCGTTTCCTTGGTGACCACGGTGATGGTCTGCGGGGTGTCGTTCAGCGCCTCGGTGTATTTCGGCGAAGCGGCCTTGTGGACGTATTTGCCTTCGACCTGGACCTTGTCCAACTGGGTCGGGTCTTTCTGCATCGCGGCGGATACGCTGGCTGCGCCGGCCGGGGTCTCGGCGGCGGTGGCGATGGCGGGGGAGAGGGCAGCAGCCAGGGCCGCCGCCAGGGGGGCGACGGCGAACGTACGCGAAGTCATTACGAATCCTGTCGATCCAGGCCGGGATGGCCGTGTCAAAACGGGATTTTAATGATAATGATTCGCAATTACAAACCTATTCAGGATCAGCGGTCGTCCCGGGTCCAGACCGCGTCGGCTTCGACCTTGACCGGGAATTTGACCACCGGCGCGTAGGCCGGGGCATTGAGGGCGCGACCGTCGCGGACGTCGAATTTGGAACCGTGCAGGACGCACTCGATGGTCGCTTCCTCGCCGTCGTACTCGCCGGCCGAGAGCTCGAAGTCCTCGTGGCTGCACTTGTCTTCGAGCGCGTAGTAATCGCCGTCGTAGTTCACCACCAGGATCGGGGTGTCGCCGTCCCAGGCGACCTTGCTTTCGCCCGGCAGCAGTTCGGAGGTGGCGCAGACGCGTATCCAGTCGCCCATAGCAGTGTTCTCGCTCCGCTTCGGTTTTTCGTAGGAGCGGCTTTAGCCGCGAGCTTTTTATCCGAAATCGCGGTGATATCGCGATTGTAGGAAAGAGCTCGCAGCTAAAGCCGCTCCTACAGAAGCCTGTTCTACAAAGTTTTTTCTAAGACTTCGAAACGCAGGTCGTCGCGCTTCGGCTTGCCGAAGCGCTCGTCGCCGTGCGGAAACGGTTTGTACACACCCGTGCGCCGATAGCCGCGCCGTTCGTAGAAGGCGATCAGCTCGTCGCGGATATCGATCACGGTCATGCGCATGGCCGGCAATCGCCAATCCTCGCGCACGACGCGCTCGGCTTCGTCCAGCAGGCGCTTGCCGATACCGCCGCCCTGCAGATCCGGCCGCACCGAGAACATGCCGAAATAACCGGCGCCGTCCTCGTCGGCGACGTGCGCGCAGGCCAGCAGCAGTCCGTCGCGCTCGGCGATCAGCACCTTGCTGCGCGGCCGGACGATGTCGTGGCGCAGTACGTCCGGATCGATCCGGTTGCCGTCGAGCAAGTCCGCTTCCGTCGTCCAGCCTTGGCGGCTGACGTCGCCGCGATAGGCCGACGTGACCAGGACGACCAGCGCATCCACATCGTCGTGAGTGGCGGCGCGGAAGACCAGCGGCGCCAGAACCTCGTTCATGCCAACAACCCCCGTACCTTTTTCAACGCGGCGACGAAACGTTCGATTTCCTCGTGGGTATTGTAGAACGCCAGCGACGCCCGGCAGGTGGCCGCCACGCCGTAGTAACGCATCAGCGGATGCGCGCAATGATGGCCGGAGCGCACCGCCACGCCTTCCAGGTCGAGCAGGGTGGCCAGGTCGTGCGCGTGCGCGCCTTCGACCAGGAAGCTGACCACGGCCGCCTTCTCGCGCGCCGTGCCGAAGACGCGCAGCCCGTCGATGCCGGCGAGCTCTTCTTGCAAGTGCGCCAGCAATTCGCTTTCGCGCGCTTCCACGCGATCCATTCCCAATGCGCCGAGATAATCGACCGCCGCGCCCAAGCCGATGTGGCCGGCGATGTTCGGCGTGCCCGCTTCGAACTTGTGCGGCGGGTCGTTGAACACGGTGCCGTCGAAACTGACTTCCTTGATCATCTCGCCGCCACCGATGAACGGCGGCATCGCGGCCAAATGCTCCTTGCGCGCCCACAACGCGCCGGTGCCGGTCGGCCCGCACATCTTGTGGCCGGTAAAAGCGTAGAAATCGCAGCCGATCGCGGCGATGTCGACCTTGCGGTGCGGCAGCGCCTGCGAGCCGTCGACCAGCGTGACGATGCCACGGCGGCGCGCTTCGCGGCAGATCTCGCGAACGGGATTCACGGTGCCCAGCACATTCGAAACGTGCGTCACGCCCAGCAGCTTCACATCAGGTGTCATCGCCGCATACAGCGCGTCCAGATCCAAGGAGCCGTCCGGCAAGATCTCGGCGACCTTGATCTTGGCGCCGGTGCGCTCGGCCACCAATTGCCAGGGCACGATGTTGGCGTGATGCTCCATCCGCGTGAGCAGGATGGCGTCGCCCGGCTGCAGGCGAGGCAGCGCCCACGAATAAGCGACCAGATTGATCGCGAACGTGGTGCCGCTGCACAGCACCAGCTCGTCCGGATGCGCGTTGACGAAGCGCGCCAGTCGCTTGCGCGCGCTTTCGTAGGCTTCGGTAGCCTCGCTGCCCAGCGTATGCACGGCGCGGCTGACGTTGGCGTTGTGGCGGCGGTAGAAATCGTCGACCGTTTCGATCACGGTGCGCGGCTTCTGTCCGGTATTGGCGCTATCGAAATAGACCAGCGGCTTGCCGTTGACTTCGCGCTCGAGCAGCGGAAAATCCGCGCGCACGGCGCTCCAATCGACGGCGTCGGCCAGGACGGAGGCGTTCACGATGCGGCCTCCTCGCGATCGCCATGGCTCTTCGGCGCAGAGATCACCAGGAAGCGGATTTCCATGTTGCCTTCGTTGCGCAACTGGTGCGCGGCGCCCGGCGGAACGTGCAAGCCTTCGCCCGCGCGCAAGCGATGCGACTGCCCGTCCACTTCCAGCGTCGCTTCGCCGACCAGCACGTAGAAGAATTGCCGCGAACGCGAATGCAGATGGCGCGATTCGGCGGCCCCGGGCGGCACACGTTCTTCGATCACGCTTAGATCGTCGCGCTCGAGCAGATGCCAGCCGTCGCAGCCGTTGCCCCAGACGTAGTGACGGCTATTCGCGGTGCTGGCGGGGCTCATGCGGGCTCCAATGCGGCGAGCGCTGTATCGAGGCGCGCGCCAACCAGGTCGCGCAGACCATCGTCCGCGAAAGCGGCCAAAGGCTCGCGGCAGAAAGCGGAAATTAGCAACCGCCGCGCCTCGGCCTGCGGCAGGCCGCGCGAACGCAGATAGAACATCGCGGTCGGATCGAGTTGGCCGACGGTGGCGCCGTGCGCCGCTTTCACTTCGTCGGCGTGGATTTCCAGCACCGGCTGCGAATCGATCTCGGCGTTTTCGCTCAGCAGCAGGTTCTTGTTCGACAGATCCGCGTCGCTGCCATCGGCGCCCGCGTGGATCGTAATGCCGCCGTGGAAAACGGCGCGGCCGCGGCCGCCGGCGATGCCGCGCCAGAGCAGTTCGCAGACGGTGTCGCGGGCGACGTGTTCGATGCCCAGGCGGGTATCCAGATGCCGGCGTCCGTCGGCGAGCAGGACGCCGTTCGCCAGCAGCCGCGCGCGGTCGCCCGCGAGGCGCACGTTCAGTTCATGGCGCGACAGACCTGCGCCGAGCTCGAGATCCAGGCGCCGATACTCGGCATCGGCGGCGAGGACGGCGTCGGTGCGCAGGAATGAGGTCGCGCGCGTTGCGTCCGCCTGTACGCGTGCGTGAACGAGACGGGCGCCTTCGCCGATCGCGATGGAGACGATCTGATTGGTCAGATGCGCATGGTCGCCGGCCGCCAGGTGATGCTCGACGACGGTCGCTCCGGCCCCGGCCGCCAATTCGATGCGGTGACGCAGGTGCCAGGCGCTGTCGGCCGTCAGCGGCGCGCCGATGAAAACCAGATGGATCGGATCGACGGCTCGCACGCCCGCGTCCACGCGCAAGATGAAACCTTCGTCGGCAAGTGCGGCGCTGAGCCGGGGGAATATGTCGTCTACGCGGGCGTATTCCGGCCGCGCGTCTTCTGCCGGGAAGGAGGAGCGGGACGTCAAACGGAAGCCCGTCGTCAAATCCGGAATGCGCGAGTTGCCTGCGTCGAAATATCCGTTGACGAACACCAACCGCGGCGCTGGAAAGCCATCGAGCAACGAAGAGTCGACTGCGGGCAACGCAACCGACGGAGCGAACGTGCGACGTTCCAACGCGCGCAGCGGCGTGTACTTCCAAGCCTCGCTGCGCGGGCCGGGCAGGCCGTCGCGCAAGGCGGCGTCCAGCGCGGCGCGCCGCGCGGCGTCGCCTCGGAAGCCGGAGGCCAGCGATTCGAGCAAAGCGCTCATGACTTGGCCCCTCTCCCGCCGGGAGAGGGGTTGGGGTGAGGGTTCGGCGGAGCGACGGCGTTCCAGCTCGCGTCGTACTCCGAACCCTCATCCGCCCTTCGGGCACCTTCTCCCGAGGGGAGAAGGGGAAAGCCGGCAACCACCTTCATGCCGCGGCCTCCGGAGCGATGCGGTCCTTCACCCACGCGTAGCCGTGCTGTTCCAGTTCCAGCGCCAATTCCGGCCCGCCGGTTTCGACAATGCGGCCGTCCGCCAGCACATGAACCACGTCCGGCTTGATGTAGTCGAGCAGGCGCTGGTAATGGGTGATGACCAGGAAGGCGCGCTCCGGCGAGCGCAGCGCGTTGACGCCGGCGGCGACGTTCTTCAGCGCGTCGATGTCCAGGCCGCTGTCGGTCTCGTCCAGGATCGCCAGCTTCGGTTCCAGCACGGCCATCTGGAAGATCTCATTGCGCTTCTTTTCGCCGCCGCTGAAGCCCTCGTTGACGCCGCGCTGCAGAAGCTTGTCGTCCAGGTGCAGCACGGCGAGTTTTTCGCGGACCAGCTTCAGGAACTGCATCGAATCCAGTTCCGGCTCGCCGCGCGCCTTGCGCTGCGCGTTGAGCGCGCTGCGCAGGAAATAGGTGTTGTTCACGCCCGGAATCTCGACCGGATACTGGAAAGCCAGGAACACGCCGGCGGCGGCGCGCTCTTCCGGTTCCAGAGCCAACAGGTCGATATCGCCGAAACGCACGCTGCCGGCGGTGATTTCGTAGCCTTCGCGGCCGGCCAGGATGTTGCCCAGCGTCGATTTGCCGGCGCCGTTCGGGCCCATGATGGCATGCACTTCGCCGGGCTTGGCTTGCAGCGACAGGCCTTTGAGGATTTCGCGCTCGCCGATGCGGGCGTGCAGGTTTTCGATCTTCAGCATTGCTAGGTCCGTTTCTTTAAGGGTTGTGCGCAGTCGACTACGTGCACGGCCCTTGGTATTCGATGATGTGCTGTTGTTTCGAAGACGAGTCCGTCAGATCGAGGCACCAGCGATAGCCGGATTCTTCCAACTGGTTAGCCGGACATTCCCGGAACGCTTCGCGATCAGGTTCTTCGACCGGATCGGCAAGCCGAATGCTCCCACGGGTCCCGAAAGCATAGGTTTCGCGCTCCGCCGAGCGGGTATCGACGGCGAGGAGCTCGTCGCCGTTGAGTCCGACGGGCTCGGCCTCGAGCGGTACGCGCCATTGACGCACGACCGAGCCATCTTCGCGAAGCTCATGAACCAAGTCGCCGATCAATGCTTTATCGTCGGCCGGTATCGTGCGGACGCGCGCCTGCACGATCTCGCCTTCGCAGGCGCTTTCGCCGCCTCTGGAGACGATCAGCGGCGAATCGGCGGCCTTCTCGCCCGCATAGAAAGAGAACACGAATCCTTCGTCGGCCGGCGGAGGAGATGCAAGGGCGAGGAGTGCGGCCAGGACGATCATCCGACCGATCCTTCCAGCGATACCTCCAACAGCTTCTTCGCCTCTACCGCGAATTCCATCGGCAATTCGCGGAATACTTGCTTGCAGAACCCGTCCACGATCAACGACACCGCGTCTTCCTGCGAAATGCCGCGCGAACGGCAATAGAACAACTGGTCGTCGCTGATCTTGGACGTGGTCGCTTCGTGCTCCACGGTCGCGGTCGGGTGTTTGACTTCGATGTAGGGAAAAGTGTGCGCGCCGCACTGCTTGCCGATCAGCAGGGAATCGCACTGGGTGTGGTTGCGCGCGCCCTCGGCGCTGCGCTCCACCTTCACCAGGCCGCGGTACGAGTTCTGGCCGCGGCCGGCGCTGATGCCTTTGCTGACGATCTTGGATTTTGTCCGCTTGCCGACGTGGATCATCTTGGTGCCGGTGTCGGCCTGCTGGCGGTGGTGGGTGAGCGCCACCGAGTGGAATTCTCCGGTGGAATCGTCGCCCAGCAGCACGCAGCTCGGGTATTTCCAGGTGATGGCGGAACCGGTCTCGACCTGGGTCCAGGAAATCTTGCTGCGCGCGCCGCGGCATTCTCCGCGCTTGGTGACGAAGTTGTAGATGCCGCCCTTGCCGTTCTCGTCGCCCGGATACCAGTTCTGCACGGTCGAGTACTTGATCTCGGCATCTTCCAGCGCCACCAATTCGACCACCGCCGCATGCAGCTGGTTCTCGTCGCGCATCGGCGCGGTGCAGCCTTCCAGGTAGGACACGTAGGCCTTGTCTTCGGCGATGATCAGGGTGCGTTCGAACTGGCCGGTATGGCCCGCGTTGATCCGGAAATAGGTGCTCAACTCCATCGGGCAGCGCACGCCCTTGGGGATGAACACGAAACTGCCGTCGGAGAACACGGCCGAGTTGAGCGCGGCGAAATAGTTGTCGCCGGTGGGCACCACGCTGCCCAGGTACTTCTGCACCAACTCGGGATGCTCGCGGATCGCCTCGCTCATCGAACAGAAGACGATGCCTTTCTCGGCCAGTTCCTTGCGGAAGGTGGTGCCGACGCTGACCGAATCGAACACGGCGTCCACCGCCACGCCGGCCAGCTTGGCGCGTTCGTGCAGCGGCACGCCCAGCTTGTCGTAGGTGGCGATCAGCTCTTCCGGCACTTCCTCGAGCGAGGCGTATTTGGCTTTCGGCGCGCTGTAGTAGCTGATCGCCTGGAAGTCGATCGGCGCGATCTTCAGCTTGGCCCAGTTCGGCATCGGCATGGTCAGCCAATGGCGATAGGCGGAAAGCCGCCATTCCGTCATCCACTCCGGCTCGTCCTTCTTGGCCGACAGGGCGCGGATGACGTCCTCGCTCAGGCCCGGCGGCAGCGAATCGGATTCGATGTCGGTGACGAAGCCGGCCTCGTAGCGGCGGCCCAGTTGTTCGATGATTTCGGCGTTTTCGGTGGCCATGTCGGCAGCCTCAGTTCGTAGCCAGTGCGGCCGGGATCGCCTTGTGGCGAGCGGCGGGCTTCGCGGGGGCGACCATCTCGGCCAGCGACACGCCGCGCAGCGCTTCGGCGACGACGTCGTTGATCCGGCGCCAATTGGCGCGGGCGCTGCAGGAGCGTTCGATGCCGCAGGCGCCGGCGTGGACGCTGCATTCGGTCATGCCGAGCGGGCCTTCCATCGCTTCGACGATTTCGATCAGCGAGATGTCGGCGGGCGGACGCGCCAAGCGGTAGCCGCCGCTGGCGCCGCGGAAGGCCTCGACCAGTCCGGCCTGGGCCAGGGGCTTGAGTACCTTGGCCACAGTCGGCGGCTCCAGGCCGGCGCGCTCGGCCAGGCCCGTCGCGCTGAGCACGGCGTCGGGCTCGCTGGCCAGCACGGTCAGCACCACGCTGGCGTAATCGGTGAGTTTGGTGACCCGGAGCATCGGAGTGGCTCGAAGCCGGTGCCGGCTTCTGGCTGGTTTAATGAGTACCGAAATTGTACTGATTAGACCGGGTCAAGCCAAGTGGCCTGATTTCGGGTCGGCCGCGCGCGCGTAGCCCGGGTGGAGCGAAGCGATACCCGGGGTCGCCATCTCCAAGAGATAAGCCAATTCCGGCGAAGCTATATCGCGAATGTCGCTTAATGGTGCCCCGGGTATCGCTTCGCTCCACCCGGGCTACGGTCTTCCTGCGAAAGCCGGCAGCCTGCATGCGATGGCTTCGCGAGTCGCTTTCGGGCGAAAATAGCGGTTCGACTTTTACGGAAAGAGCCCTCGATGCCGAAGAAAATCGCCGCCCGCCTATCCCCGATCCACGGCAACGGCGTTTTCGCCACCGACACGATCAAGAAGGGCGAACGGGTCGTCCGCTACAAGGGCAAGCTGCGCACCCACGAGGAAGTGGACGAGGCCTACGGCGAGATCGACGAGAACGGCCACACCTTCCTGTTCACCCTCAACGACGACTATGTGGTGGACGCCAACATCGACGGCAACATCGCGCGCTGGATCAACCACAGCTGCAAGCCGAATTGCGAAGCGGTGATCCAGGAAAACGGCAAGGGCAAGCGCCACAAGGACAAGGTCTTCATCGAGGCGATCCGCGACATCAAGCCGGACGAAGAGCTGACCTACAACTACGGCATCGTCCTGGACGAGCCGCACACGGCCAAGAACAAGAAGCTCTGGGCATGCAAATGCGGTGCCAAGAACTGCACCGGCACCATGCTCCAGCCCAAGCGCTGATCCGGTCTGCCGGCCCCGGCAGGGGCCGGTCCCTAACTTCCGGATGCAATAAACCGGCAAAGGGTTGCCATGACTGATGCCAGTCGGTAACCCCTGACCTTCGCAGTACTTTGCGCATCACTGGGCTCAGGCCCGATGGGGGAACACTGATGCGCGTTGCACGTTTGGCCCTGGCCGTGCTTTCGGCGCTGTCGGCGCCTGCTTTCGCGGTGGAAATCGACGGCAGGATAGATCCCGCGGAATGGCAGGGCGCCCAGCACGTCACCGATTTCCGCCAGGTGCAGCCGTTGAACGGCCAGCCGGCGTCGCAGCCGACCGAGGCCTGGATCCTGGCGACGCCGGAAGGCTTGGCGATCGCGTTCAAGAACGTGCAGCCGGCCGACGTGCCGCGCACCCGGCAGCGCGTGCAGCGCGACTTCGAAGACCAGGTCGACCGGGTCAACCTGATGATCGATTTCGACGGCGACGGCCGCACCGGCTACAACTTCACCGTCGCTTCCACCGGCGGCGTCGCCGATGCGGTGATCACCAACGAGAACAACTTCAACGATGACTGGGACGGCAACTGGAAGCATGCCGTGAGCGAGGAAGGCGACATCTGGTCGGTGGAGATGCTGATTCCCTGGTACATCGCGCCGATGCACAACGCCAACGGCGACAAGCGGCGGATGAAGATCTATCTCGATCGCGTGGTCGGTTCCACCGGTCAGCGGTCGGGCTGGCCGGTGGCCAGTTTCGAGCGTCCGCGCTTCCTGTCCGATTTCAGTCCGATCGAGGTGCAGAAATACAGCCAGTCGCTGTTGGCGATCACGCCTTATGCGTCAGGCCTGTACGACAACGTGCGCCGCGACAGCGACTTCGACGGCGGCGTGGACATCTTCTGGAAGCCGAACGGGCAGTTCCAAGCCACGGCGACGATCAATCCGGATTTCGGCCAGGTGGAGAGCGACGACCTGGTCGTCAACTTCAGCGCCACCGAGACCTTCATCAGCGACAAGCGTCCGTTCTTCACCGAGAACCAGGGCATTTTCGAATACACCACGCCGTCGGATTTCAGCCAGCTGTTGTACACGCGCCGGATCGGCGCGCCTGCCGACGACGGCAACGGCGCCGGCGACATCACCGCCGCGGTCAAGCTCAACGGCAGCCTGGGCCAGACCAAGTACGGCGTGTTCGCCGCCGACGAGGCGGACGAGGTCGGGCGCTCGTTCTACGCGTTGCGTTTGGTGCGGGATTTCAGCAACCAGAACCTGGGTTTCATGGCGACCCAGGTCGAACGTCCGTTCCTGGACCGCGAAGCCACGGTGATGGGCGTCGACCACAACTGGCGGCCGACGCCGCGCTGGAACGTGCGCACCCGCGTGTTCGGCAGCAAGATCGACCAGCATGGCGAGACGGTCAGCGATCTCGGCGCCACGGTTTGGGCCGACTACGAAATGGACCACGGCTGGCGCCAGCAGTGGATCGCGATGCACTTCGGCAACGACCTGGACATCAACGATGCCGGCTATCTGTCTCAAAACAGCCTCAACTATTTGCATTGGGAGGTGCGCAGGCGCTTCACCGAATTGCCGGCAGGATCGCGTTACGCCTCGAAGGATTGGCGCGGCCGTATCAGCACGGTGCGCAACGACCATGGCGAAAAGCTCAACGACCAGTTCCGGCTCAGCCGCGAAGGCCGTTTGCGCAACGGCAGCTACGAATACGCCCAGATCAACATCAACAGTTCCGGCGTGGACGATCTGCTGACTCGCGGCCACGGCTCGGTGAAAACCCCGACGAACTTCAATTCGGTTTACCAATACGAGCGTCCGCGCAAAGGGCGTTGGGCGCACAACCTGGAAGCGCAATTGTCCAGCGACGGCCTGGCCGGCAACGACAAGATCGGCTGGAGCCTGGAGTACGAACCGACCTATTTCATCAGCGATGCGTTCAGCCTCTACGCCGGTTTCTATGCCGACGAGACACCGGATTGGTTGTTATGGAGTCATGACAACCTGATCGGCAGCTTCCGCGGCCGCGAGTGGCACATCAACGCCGGCATGAACTGGAACATCGACGAGAAGCAGGAACTGCGGGTCAAGCTGCAGTCGCTGGCCATCGACGCGCAGCTGCGGCAGGCGTACCGGGTGGACGGCGCCGGCAACGCGATCCCCAGCAACGATCCGATCGACGATTTCAGTTTGAGCAATCTGGGGTTCCAGATCCGATACCGCTACGAACTGGCGCCGCTGTCGTATCTGTACATCGTGTACGGGCGCGGCGGTTTCGACCGGAACGAATTCTCGGACGGCGCCGGGCATCTGCTGAGGGACAGCTTCGAATTGCGGGATGCGGAGCAGTTGCTGGTGAAGTTCAGTTATCGGTTCGAGTTGTAAGATTCTTCCTCCCCTTGCAGGAGAGGATGCCCGAAAGGCAGGAGAGGGGGGCGTGAGCGTAGCGGGCGTGCTTTGGTTGTTGCTCAGAAGATACGCAAAAGCCGAACCCTCTCCCTGGCGCTTCGCGCCTGTCCCTCTCCCGTAAAAGGGAGAGGGACGTAATCGGGCCGCGGCTTACGGCTTCACTTCTCTGATATCCGCCGATCCGATCCGCCACGCCCGCTGCTCCGCGCTAGCGCCATCCACCACGGCGCGGCGCAGCACATAAGCGCCGACGTATTTGCGGACGCTGCCGTCGTTGCGCGTGGCGCTGATCGCGATCGGTACTTCGATATAGCGCGATCCTGCGGCGGCGTCGACGCGGCCGGGCGGTTGGATCTCGACTTCGACCTTCGCGGTCTCGGTGAAACCGGCGGCGAATTGCTCTGGCGTCTGCCCGCTGCTGCGGCCATCGTCCGACCACAGCGAGTAGGCGCGGGCGAAGCTGCGGCTGTTGATCGAGTCGTAGTAATCGCGGACCACCGCGACAGCATCTTCCGGCGTCGGCTCGGGCGCGGCCGTCGCATCGCTGGGCGCATTTTCGCTATCCGTTTCGGCACTGCCGGGCAGCAATCCGGTTTCCGGATTGGCGGGATCTACTTCGGCGCCGGCGTCGGTTCCGTCCGCGATTTCGACCGGCGGCGGTTCGCCGCCGACGCTGGCGACCTGGCCGGGGCCGGGTTTGTCGGGCATGCCGGTGATCGAACCGCTCGAGCCGGCAGGCGCGGGCAAGCCCGCCTGTTCTTCCGGTGTCTGCGTTTGTTCGTTCTTGTCCCGTTTGCAAGCCGCGATCGACATCGCCAGCGCGAACGACGCGAAGACCGCCAGTATCGGTTTCATGGCAAGCCGGTTCATTGCAGCCGCACCACGACCCGGCCGCGGTCGATATCGACACCGCCGATGCGCTTGCCGGCCGGCAGTTTTTCCAGCAGATCGGGATCGAGCCGGTACACCGGCTCGCTGCGCGCGTATTCGGCGAGCAGGCTGTTGACCACGCCGCGCGCGCCGCCCTTGATCAGCGAGCCGGAGCCGGGCAGGTCGAATTGCAGCAATTCGGGATCGGTCAGATGCAGGCCTTGCGTCGTCGCGTCGTAGCGCAGGCCGCTGCTCAACGCCAAGTGACCGGTCGGCGCGCCCTGGCCGCCTAGCGCGCCGATGCCCATGTCGAATTCCAGGCGCAACCGCTGCTCGCCCGGCGGCAGCGACAGCCGCGGATTGGCCAGCGTGACCGAGACCAGGCCGCCGAGCTTGTCGAAATCGCGCGGGAAACGGTTGTCGAGGTAACGCTGCAACTGCGGCGCGCCGAACGACACTTCGTCGTTCAGCCAGGCCGAGACCGCGCCGAGAGTGGAGCAGGCGGCCAAAACCGCTGCGAGCGACGCAAAGGCAAGTGTGCGGATGAAACGCATGCGGACTCCGTGTTTGGGCGCAGCCTACGCGCCGGGAGTGAACGGGCGATTAGCGGCTCATTCCTTTAGCACGATGCGATGCGGCTGCAGGTAAGCGATCAACAGGCCCAGCAACAGGAAGCGGACGAGATCGAAGGCGATCTGCTTGACGGCCAGCGCGCCCGGCATCGGCTGCACGGCGTAATAGATCAGGTGCATGGGCACGACCGAAACCAAGGCGATCGCCAGGCCGAAGCGCAAGCCTTGCCCGGCGGTGGAACGTCCTTCCGAAAAACCGAAGCGGTAGAGCCAGGTCATGGCGAAGCCGATCATGGCGTCGGCCAGCAGCATCCAGCCGAAGTAGGATCGCGAATCTTCTTGCGTGCGCAGCAAGGTTCCGACCAGCGGCGCGTAATCGCCCTTCAACAGCAAGCCGTGCACCGCGAAGCCCGTCAGCAACGCGGCCACCGACATCGCCAGTCCGCAAATCCAGAAGCGCTTGTCCATGGGAGCTCCGCATGCCGTGGCGTCGTTCGTGGCCGATGTTACTCGAACCGCGGCGAAGAAGCGGATTCAGCGCCGGCCCGCGGGCCCCGACGATTGTGCGCGCAGCAGCGGCAAGGGATCGTAGGCGCCGTCGCGGCCGTAGATGCCGTAGTGCAGATGCGGCGGCGTGCCGCGCGCATTGCCGGTGTCGCCGACCGAGCCGAGCGCATCGCCGGCTTCGACCACGCGGCCTGCGCGCAGGCCCTCGGCCCAGTCCTGCAGATGAGCGTAATAGTGGCGCTCGTGCGCCGGCCCGATCACCCACACTTGCTTGCCGCCCAGACCGCCGTCGCGCACGGACACGACCAGCCCGCGGGTCGTGCTGCGCACGGGCGTGCCGCGCGGGGCGAAGATGTCGATGCCCGCATGGGTGCGGTCGCGTCCGCGCGGCGCGCCGAACGTGTCGGCGATGCGGCGCGCCGCGACGCCTTCGACCGGAGAAGGCAGCGCGATGGGCGCGGGCGACCGCGACAGTTCCCACCACGTGCGCGGCCAGATCATGAAAGGCTGTCGCCAGGCCCAAATGGCGGCGATCGCCAGCAGAGCCAACGCTGCGGCGGTTTTCAGCAGCGTTCGCATGCTGCGGGCTCAGCCCGCAGCGTCGCGGACTTGCGCTTCCAGTTTCGCCTTGAGCGCGTCGTCGAGTTTCAGCTGGCGTGCGAGCTCGTCCAGATAAGCCCGCTCCATGAAGCTCTGTTCGTCGGCAGCCAGTACGCTGGCCAAGTACATCTCGGAAGCCATCTCGGGCGTGGTGGCGGCACGCGCGACTTCGGCCGGATCCAGCGGACGCTCCAGCTCGGCGCTCAACCAGCCGCGCAGCTCCGCGTCGTCGTCGATGCGGCTGAATTCGCCTTCGATGACCGATTTCTCCCGAGCATCGATGTGCCCGTCGGACTTGGCCGCGGCCACCAGCGCCTTCAGGATCGCCCGGCTATGCAATTCGGCTTCCGCAGGCGGCAAGCGATCGATCGTGCGCGGCTCGACCGCCTGGCCTTGCTGCTGCTTGTGTTCGGTGTACGCCTTGTAGGCCATCACGCCCAGCGCGGCCAAGCCGCCGTAAGTGGCGAGTTTGCGCGTCGTGCGATTGCGCCCCAGCAGCAAGCCCAGCGCGCCGCCGGCTAGCGCGCCCTTGCCGAAATCGGCATTGAGCAGGCCGCCGGCGCCCTGCTGCGGCGATGGCCCTTTCTGACCGCCGAGCAGGCCGTCCACTCCGCCCGACCCTAGGCCTTGTTGCGCAGTCTTCAGCAAACGGTCCAGGAAACCTTGGGCGCTCATCGGGGATGCTCCATCGCGAATGGGTGTTCCTATCCTAATGAGGGCATGCGGCCCGGCTTCAAGCCGGCCGCAATCCGTCAATGGCGCTGCTGCAGCGCCAAGCGCAAGCCCAGACCGACGAATACGCCGCCGATCAAGCGCTGCCGCCAGCGCGCGACACGCGGGCTGGCGTTCAAGCGCCGGCCGAAACGGCCGATGGCGAAGGCGAGCAGGGAACTGTGGGCGAAGCCGATCATCGACAGCAGGATTCCCAGCACGAGGAACTGCAGCCACACCCAGCCGCGTTCCGGGCGCACGAACTGCGGCAGGAAGGCCAGGAAGAACACGGCCACTTTAGGATTCAGCACGCCGGTCATCACCGAGCGTCGATAGACGCGCGCCGCGGGCACCGGCGCGGAGGTCTTCTGCTCCGCTTCCGCCTTCTCGCGCCAGGCCTTGATGCCGAGCCAAATCAGATACGCAGCGCCGGCCCATTTCAACGCATCGAAGGCGAGCGCCGAAGCGGCCAGCAGCGCCGACAAGCCCAATCCGGCCGCGAGCGCATGGATCAGCGTCGCGGTTTCCAAGCCCAAGCCGGCCTGCAGGCCGCGGCGCGTGCCGCCGGCGGCGGTCTGCGCGACGATCCAGGCCGTTCCCGGGCCGGGGATGAGCACCAGCACTACAGCGGCGGCGAGATAGGCGAGGAGAGTGGGAGCGTCGAACAGGGACATGCGGCGATGCTCGCGGAACGGACATTCAGCCTAGCGCGATGCGCGTCGCCATGGATACATCGCAGTGTTGCATCGGGTGAGCCGCTGACGTGCGCACGACTCGCATGCGTAGCCCGGTGGAGCGAAGCGATACCCGGGGCTTTGCGCATGCTGAGCTGTCTCCCGGGTATCGCTACGCTCCACCCTGGCTACGGAGTGGCGGAACCCATTTCCAACTGGCAATAGCGAGCGCAGCGAAGGCCGTATAGGCGGCGACGAAAGTCCACCAAGGCGCGTCGAAGAAGATCAGCCGCGACAGCCAATGTTCGACGAAAGATCCGGCATAGGCGGCTTGCCCGGCCCGCGCGCGCAGCGCTTGTTCCCATACAGTGAGCGGACACAGCTGGCCGAGCCAGGCCTGCAGCGCGATGAACGCCAGCAGCGCCAAGTGGCTCGCGCGGAAAGTGAAGTTGCGGATCCAGCGCCAACGGCGCCATGCGCCGATCAGGATTGCGAACTGGCCGAAGACCACGAAGGCGACGATGCCCGCGTGCAATGCCAGGACGGCATCGGCGAGCAGGGCGGCGAAGGAAGGAGAGAGCGCGTCCACGACGCGTATTCCGCGCTACGGCCAGCGCGTGCGCCAGCCGAAGCGGACCGCTCGGAACGGCGCGCAGGCCGTTCCGGCGGAGATTGCGATGCGATCAGGCAGCAGCGTCTTTCAGCTTCTTCAGCGGACGGACCTTGACCTTGACCGAAGCCGGCTTGGCGGCGAACCACTGCTCTTCACCGGTGAAGGGGTTCTTGCCCTTGCGCTTCGGCTTGGCGGCCACGGCCACCGAAGTCACCTTGAACAGACCCGGCAGGGTGAAGGAGCCCGCGCCCTTCTTGCTGATCGAACCGGCGATCGCCGATTCCAGCGAGGCCAGCACGGCCTTGACGTCCTTGGCCAACACGCCGCTGGCCTCAGCGATGTGGGAAACCAGGCCGGACTTGCTCAGCGCTTCCTTGATCGGCTTAGCCGGGCCAGCCTTGGCGGCGGCCTTCTTCGGAGCGGCCTTCTTAGCGGCTTTTTTCGCACTCTTTGCCATAGTGATCCTGTCGATACTCTTGGTTGGTTGTCTGGGCCGATCCTGTCGGCAAGCGAAATGTAGGGCATGCGCAGCCTCGCGCCAAGCCTTTTTTTCAGGCATTTGAAAGAAATCGACGGGCGGGGATGCTGGAATGCAAGCGATCGATGCCGACTCGGCGCCCGTAGCCCGGGTGGAGCGAAGCGATACCCGGGAGCTTTTTTCCTCGCAGAAACAACGCTTACTCGCTTTTCTTGCCACACGACTCGAAACCGCCGGCCCAATCTTTCGGCAGGATTCCGTCTCTGCAGAAACGATGGAACGAGGAGTGCGGCCAGTCTGCGACGCGGTCGACCAGGCCGTGTTTCGCCGGGTTGAAGTGGATGTAGTCGATGTGCCGCGACAAATCGGTCTCGTCGCGGATCGCATGTTCCCAGAAGCGTGGCTGCCAGACGGCACGTTCGTTGCGGCGCCGGCGGCGGTAGCGGATGCCGGCCGCGGAGAGAGCGGCGGTGAATTGGGTTTTAATCAGTCTCCAGCGCATCGAATAGGCGGTATCGCCTTCGGACAACGTCCACAAACAGTGCAAATGCTCCGGGAGGATGACGATGGCATCCGTTCGGAACGGGTGACGCTTCTGCACGGACCCATAAGCGAATCGAAGGCTTTCGATGTGCTCGGTCAGGAGCCGTTGCGAGCGGTCGTGCAAGGTCAGGGTGAAGAAGTACGTGCCGCCTGGGTGGCGCTGTCGGCGATAAAGGACCATGCCCCAATTTGTCGATAGGCATGAGCCACTGGAATCGGGATATGACCTATCGCCATGTCAGAGCAGCCCGGGTGGAGCGAAGCGATACCCGGGGCTTTTTTCGACACTCATGGATGGCGTCCCCGGGTATCGCTTCGCTCCACCCGGGCTACGTCAATCCTCTTCATGTTTGGGCTTATAGGCTTCGACGAGTTTTTGTTGCACCGCGGAAGGCACCGGCTCGTAATGGCTGAAATCCAGCGAATAGCGCCCGCGGCCGGCGGTGACCGATTTCAGTTCGGCCGCATAGCCTTCCAACTCCGATAGCGGCACCTGCGCCTTGACCACGATCTCGCCGCCGCGCGCCGAGTCGGTGCCGTTGATCCGCGCGCGCTTGCTGGCCAGGCCGCCGCTGATGTCGCCCATGTGTTGCTCCGGCGCGTTGACGTCCAGGTCGACGATCGGTTCCAGCACCTGCGGCCTGGCCTTGCCGATCGCGTCCAGGAACGCTTTCTTGCCCGCGGCGACGAAGGCCACTTCCTTGCTGTCGACCGGATGATGCTTGCCGTCGTAAACGATCACGCGCACGTCCTGCATCGGATAGCCGGCGATGGCGCCGCCCGATAACACCTGGCGCACGCCTTTTTCCACCGCCGGCAGGAACTGGCCGGGGATCGTGCCGCCTTTCACCTCGTCCACGAACTCGAAGCCGCCGCCGCGCGGCAGCGGTTCGATGCGCAAGAACACTTCGCCGAACTGGCCGGCGCCGCCGGTCTGCTTCTTGTGGCGATGATGGCCTTCGGCCTTGGCGCTGACGGTTTCGCGATAGGCGATGCGCGGCGGACGGGTTGTCACGTCGACGCCGTACTTGTCCTTCAAACGCTGCAGATTGACCCGCAGATGCAGATCGGACAGGCCGCGGATCACGGTCTCGTTGGTTTCGGCCTCGTGCTCGACGTGGAAGCAGGGATCTTCCTCGGCCAGCTTGTGCAGCGCGGTGGCCAGCTTCTGCTCCTGGCCCTTGCTGGCGGCGTTGATCGCCAGGCCGAACATCGGCTTGGGGAACGACAGCGGCGCCAGATGGATCTGGTCCTCGTCGTGGCTGTCGTGCAGCACCGCGTCGAAATGCAGATCGTCGACTTTGGCCACCGCGGCGATGTCGCCGGGCACCGCCTGCGCGATTTCGGTGTGGTCCTTGCCCTTGAGCTTGAACAGGTGCGCGACCTTGAACGGCTTCTTGCCGTCGTCGACGAACAGTTGGGTGTCTTTCTTCACCGTGCCCTGATAGACACGGAATACGCCGAGCTTGCCGACGAAAGGATCGTTGACGATGCGGAACACATCGGCGATGACGTGCGCCTTGGGGTCGGGTTTCGCCTCGATCGCTTGCGCTTCGTCTCCCGCGCCTTTCCGGAACGGGGGCGCATTGGCCTCGCCCGGATGCGGAAACAGCTTCTCGGCGACATCCAGCAATTCCTTGATGCCGGCGCCGCTGCGCGCGGACACGAAACAGACGGGCACCAGATGTCCTTCGCGCAGACATTGCTCGAAGGCGTCGTGCAGTTCCTGGCCGCTCAGTCCGGATTCGCCCAAATCGAGATAGTGGTCCATCACCGTCTCGTTGATCTCGACCACCTGGTCGATGATCTTCTGGTGCCAGTCGGCGACCGGGCCCAGATCGCTGTCGCCGGAGGATTGGCCGAAGCAATCGACCACTTTCTTGCCGCCGTCCGCCGGCAGGTTCAGCGGCAATACTTCCTGGCCGAACGTGTCGCGCAGGTCGTCGAGCAGGCGGGCGATGTTGGCGCCTTCGTGGTCGATCTTGTTGACCACGATCGCCCGGCACAGGTTGCGCGCCTTGGCATGCTCCATCATCCGGCGCGTGCCGTAGCCGATGCCGGCGTCGGCGTCGACCACGATCGCGACGGTCTCCACCGCCGCCAGCGCCGAAAGCGTGGGGCCGCGGAAATCGGGGTAGCCGGGCGTGTCGATCAGATTGACGTGTACGAGCTGTTGACCTGCGGCAGCGTGGTCGATACTGGCGATGGCGGCGTCGATGGAATGGCCGCGTTCTTTTTCCAGCGGATCGAAATCGGAGACCGTGGTGCCGCGTTCGATCGTGCCTGCCGTCTGGACGGTGCCGCCGGCATGCAGCAGGGCTTCGAAAAGCGTTGTTTTGCCGGCGCCAGGGTGGCCCGCGAGAGCCACGTTGCGGATTTGCTCTGTGCTGTAGGACATGAGTCCGTCTCTCCCTTGGCTTTTGGGAAAGTCCGGCCATGGATGGCCGGGCTTCTGCGGAGGGATCCGCATAAGACGTCATGGTCGGCGGTGCGGAAGTCTGCCCCTTGGTCGCGTTTGCCTGGCAGGCAGGCGACCGCGCGTCGGTCATGGCGGACCGATACCTTAGCGCGGCCTCGCCGTCATGCCCAGAGCTCCTGCCGCTGCGCCGCAACATAGCAACGCTTCAATAACATGCCGCCGATTAGTCTGGCGGGCGACTACGGCATCCACCTCTTCATCCCCCTCTTATGGAGAACGACATGGGCATCTCGCGCCACGCCACCGCGCACTGGGAAGGCGACCTTAAAACCGGCCAAGGCCAGCTGAGCACCCCGCAAAGCGGCCTGATGGACAACACCCGCTACGGCTTCAACAGCCGCTTCGGCGACGTCAAAGGCACCAACCCGGAAGAACTGATCGCCGCCGCGCACGCCGGCTGCTTCACCATGGCCCTGTCGGCCAAGCTGACCGAGGCCGGGCACCCGCCGGAAGCGCTGGACACGCGCGCCGAAGTGGACCTGTCGATGGAAGGCGGGCCGACCATCAGCGCGATCCGCTTGAAGACGAAAGCGAAGATTCCCGGGATCGACGCCGCCAAGTTCCGCGCCGTGGCCGACGATGCCAAGCAGAACTGCCCGGTATCGAAGGCGTTGAGCGCGGTGCCGATCACGCTGGAAGCGGAATTGGTTTGACGTCACGGCAGCGGCGAGCTGCCGGGGTGCCGAGAAGATTTCCTTCTCCCGCCGGGAGAAGGTGGCGCGCAGCGCCGGATGAGGGTACGGCGAAGCGAGATGGCAGGAAGACCAGGGGAAATCGTCGGCTGACGATTTCTACCGCAAGTTAGGTTCTTATCGCTTTGCCGAACCCTCGCCCCAGCCCCTCTCCCGGCGGGAGAGGGCTTAAAGCGGCGTCGTTTACTCGCCCAGACTCAAACTCAACATCACCCTGCGTTCGGGCTCGTACGACTGAATGCCGCTGCCGCCGGCGACCCACGCGTATTTGTCGGTCGCGTTGTAAACCCGCAGGCGCAATGCGGCCGGTTTTCCGCCCAACGCGAAACGATAGCGCGCGCCGACGTTGACCAACGTGTAGCCCGGCGTCTGCCGCAGATTGCGATCGTCTGCCGGCCGCGACCCGTAGTAAGTGGCATCGGCGTCGAGCGAGAAACCGCGCCACGCCGGAGGCGCGTAGTCGAAGCTGGCCAGCGCCAGCTTCGAGGAACGCCCGACCGGGCGTTCGCCGATTTCTCCGGCATCCACGCGTTCGCCGCTCAAGCGCAACCGCATCCACGAGGCACCGGCCACGACCCGCAAGCCTTCGGCCAATTCGCCGGCGGCGGAAAGTTCGATGCCGCGATGCTCCACGTCCTCCATGAAGCGGTACACGCCGTTCGCGTCGAAACCGGGATCCGGCTTGCGGATCTGGAACGCGGTGCCGAGCAAGGTCAGCGCCGGCGCCGGCTGCCATTTCACGCCGAACTCCGATTGCCGGGCCAGGATCGGCGGTAGCACTTCGAATCGGTTGCGTGCGTTTTCCGGCGCGATGCCGGCTTCTTCGATGCCCCGCGTAGTGGCGGCGAAAGCCGTCGTCCGTTCCGAGAGCGGCATGACGATCGCCGCATTGTGCAGCCAAGCCTGCGAACGGCGCGCGCTGCTCGAGTCGTTCGCTGGAAACGCAGTTTCGTCGATGCCCACCCGGCGCAGCCCCAGGTTCAAGGCGAAGCCCTTGCGATGGCGGAATTGCCATCCCAGCCCGGCTTCGCGCTGCTCGACGCGGGCGCGCGACTGACGCTCGTCAGCCGCATCCTCGGGAGCCGGGAGCGATGGAACATCGCCCCAAACCGAAGCGGCGCCGACCGCGACCAAGCTCGTGCGCGGGCTGCGATAGTCCGAGCGGCGGGAACGTGCCAAAAACGTCAGTTCATTGCGATGCGCTTCGCGCGTCCAGTCGCGCCGCGCGACGGCTTCGAACGCGCGCGAATCGATGCCGCGGTCGCGCGCGACCACCACGGACACATCGGCGTTTCCGTCGGCGTCGACGCTGTCGAACAGATTGAAATCCGAACGCGGACGATCCACGCGCGAGCGGATCGCCGACAGCGAGTAGTCCCAGGCATTAGCCTCTGCATCGGTCGCGACGATCAGGCCCGATGTCGTATTGCGCGTATCGAACCGCGACCAAGTCTGGCCGAGATAGCGCAGGCGATCAGGTTCGGGCAGGCGCACGTCCGCCGCCGGCGCAAAGCCGACGTCGGCCTGGTAGCGCTGCACGTACACGCCGTGTAAGCCGGTGGCTTGCCAGCGCTCGCCGAAGCGCAGCCGCGGCACGACGCCGGCGCTGCGGTACTTCGCTTCGTTGCCGAAGATGTAGCGCGCACTGGGCGACCCCAGTGCGCCGCCGGAGATCGAGAAGCGGCCGTCGTCGCTGCGGCGCGCGAAGAAGGCGCGCAGGTACGGACGCGGGTTGTCGTCCAATAGATGCTGGAAGCCCAATTCGATCCGGGCACGGTCGCGATCCGCGGGCTGCAAGGCGTATTGGACGATGCCCGACGGCGCCGGAAAATCCAGCGGCAAAGCGCCGGCGCCGACCCGGATCTGCGACGAGGCGACGATCGTGTCCGGCGGCGATGCGGCGCGCGCGAAATAGGCGCCGCCGATCCGGTAGTTGCCGGCCTGCTGCAGATCGAAGCCGCGCACCAGCGATTCCGAATACAGGCCGATGCTTTCTTGGCCGATGCGGCTGCCGAAGGCGTCGTCGGCGCCGCCGATCGCATTGTCCTGGGCGGGCGCATCCAGGGACAGCGCGCCGAGCAGGGCGGCGCAGGCTTTCAGTTCGGCGCGCCGTCGCGAGCGGGAAGCATCGGAAGTTCGCATGAGGCGCTTATCGGCGGTCGTCATTCACACATGCTGTCCGCGCCCTGGCCGTTGACATAGCGCAACGATCGATGGTGTGCTGTGAGCCGTATGCACAGCTTGCAGACCTTGCCGCCGCTGGACGGTTTGACCGCCGTGGTCGCCGCGCACCGCACCGGTTCCTTCACCGCCGCGGCCGAATCGCTGGAATTGACCCACGGCGCGGTGAGCCGGCGCGTGCAGGCGGTCGAACGCTGGCTGGGCACGCCTTTGTTCGAGCGCCACGGGCGCGGCGTCCGCACCACGCCGGCGGGGCAGCGTTTCGTCGCGCAGGTGGAGCAGGCCTTGGGCGCGATCCGCGATTCGGCGGATCGCTGGCGTCCGCGCCGCGATCTGCCGACGGTGCGGATCAGCGTGGTGCCCTCGTTCGTGCGGCTGTGGCTGCTGCCGCGGTTGCCGGCGTTGCAGGAATCGCCGCTGCGGCGACGCATCGAACTGCAGGTCGAGCATCGCGTCGCCGATCTGGCCGCCGGCGAGAGCGATCTGTCGGTGCGCTACGGCCGCGGCCAATGGCGCGGCGCGCGCGCGCAGCTGCTGTTCGCCGAACAGCTTTTTCCGGTCGCCGCGCCGGAACTGGCGGCGAGTCTCGGCAGCCACGCCAAGCCCGCGCGGCTGGCGGAGATGCCCTTGCTCCACGACTCGGACACGAGCCAATGGCGCGCATGGCTGGACGAGCAGGGCGTGCGTTTCCGCGCCAAAGCGGCCGATCGGCGCTTCGAAGACTACGATCTGGTGTTGACCGCCGCGCAGGCGGGGCTGGGCATCGCGCTGCTGCGCTCGCCGCTGGCCGACCAAGCGCTGGCGCAAGGCGGATTGGTACGGGTGTCGAAGCATGCGATCCGCAACGTCGCCGGCCATTACGTCGTGTCGTTGGCATCGGAAGACCGCGCGGCGGTGCTGCAGGTCGCCGATCTATTGTTGTCGATGACCGCGGCCTTGCGGCGATGAAGTCCGCCCTGCTGCTGCACGGCGCCGGCGGCGGCGCCTGGGAATGGAATGTCTGGCGCGGCGTGCTGCAAGCGCGGGGCATCGAAATCTCAGCTCCGGATCTGCGGCCCGTGCCGGGCGGGCTGTGCTTCACAACATGGTCGGATTATCTGGCTCAGGCGAAAGAAGCTTTGCGTTCGCTGCCGCGTCCGCGCGCGGCGATCGGCGCCAGCCTGGGCGGCTTGCTGGCTGCGGCGATCGCGGAAGAGGCCGATGCGCTGGTGCTGATCAATCCGCTGCCGCCTTCGCCGTGGCATGAACGGGTGCCGCAGCGCGTGCGTGCGGACGTGATCCCCTGGCGCAGCGAAGCGCGGTTGTTCTCCACGTTGCGCGCTTTGACGGATGCGGATCCTGCCGCCAGGCTATATGCGTTCCGCCGCTGGCGCGACGAAAGCGGCGCGGTCTTGCGCGAGGCGGCCGCCGGCATCGCCGTAGCCGCGCCGCGGTGCCCGGTGCTGTGCATCGCCTCGCAGAACGACGAGGATGTCCCGGCGGCGGTCACCGCGAGTCTGGCCGAGGCTTGGCGGGCCGATTCGATCCTGCTGGATTCGGCCGGCCACGTCGGCGCCTTGTTGGGCCGCAGCGCGGCGGATGCGGCCCGGCAGACCGCCGCTTGGCTGTCGGCCAGGTAAATCCTGCGCTTCATTGATCGCTGTAATCGGTTTCGATTCAGCACGCCTTTACCGCGCGCGCCCTAGTTTGCGAGCCGCGCCCTTCCGGCGCCTGGAGCCGAACATGAAACGCTTTGCCGCTTCGATCCTCGCCCTGGGTTTGGTCGCCGCCGTCGGCACCGCCTCGGCGCAGTCGGGGTACTACTCGCAATACGGTCAGCCGACGGTCGATCGCTACGGCCAGTCGTCGGGTAGCCATTACGACTACGCGCGTGTGCTGCGGGTGGATCCGGTGATCCAGTCCGGCTACGGCAACACCGGTTACTACGGCAACGACCGCCAGCGCTGCTATACGCGCAACGACGGCTACGTGTACGACGACGGCTACAACCGCGACGGCTATTACGATCGCGACGGCAACTACCGCCGCAACGACAGTTACTACGGCAACGACGGCTACCGCGGCACCGAAACCGGCCGCACCGTCGCCACGGTGGTCGGCGGCGTGGTCGGCGCGGTGATCGGCAGCAAGGTCGGCGGCGGCTCCGGGCGTTATGTCGCCTCGGCGCTGGGCACCATGGCCGGCGGCATGGCCGGCCGCGCGATCTACGACCAGAACGCGCGCCAGCGTCGCAACGCCAGCGTCACCGTGTGCGATCCGGAGCCCGTGCGCGACGGTTACCGCAACGGCGACTACGGCTACAGCCGGGTCAACGACGGGCGCGTCGATGGTTACGACGTCACTTACGAATACGGCGGTCGCACCTACACCACCCGCACCGATTATCATCCCGGCGACCGCATCCGGGTACGGGTCGACGTCCGCCCGGAATAAGCGATTCGCTTTGCGTGGGAGAGTGGGAAGGGGCCGCGAGGCCCCTTCTCTTTTTCCAGCCCGTTTCGCGACGCCGTTGGCGGCGCAGGCGCCCGACGCGGGTTAGGATCGGACATCGCGAAGCGTCGGGGACGCCATGCAAGACAGCCTGCTGGTCAAGATCGCCCTGCCGATCGCCATCGCCATCATCATGTGCGGCATCGGCATGACGTTGAGCGGCGGCGACTTCCGCCGGATCGCGCAACGTCCCAAACCGGTGCTGATCGGCATCCTGGGGCATTACGCGCTGCTGCCGCTGCTCGGTTTCGCGGTGGCCTGGCTATTTCCGATGCCGGCGGAACTGGCGATCGGGCTGGTGCTGGTCGCGGCCTGCCCCAGCGGGACCACTTCGAACGCGTTGACGTACCTGGCGCGCGGCAACGTCGCCTTGGCGGTGACGCTGACCGTGATCAGCGCACTGGTCACGTTCCTCAGCGTGCCGCTGCTGGTGAACCTGGCTCTGCAGGTTTTCGGTGGCGAAGCGCGCGAGATCCGCTTGCCTGTCGGGCAGACTGTTTTGCATCTAGCCGCGTTGGTGCTGGCGCCGGTACTGATCGGCATGGGCGTGCGGCGCTGGGCGCCAATGTTCGCGCAGCGGCTCGAGCCCTGGGTCAGCCGCTTCTCGCTGGCGTTCCTCGTGCTGTTGATCGTGGCGATCGCGGTGTCCGAGCGCGAGAACTTGCCGGCCTGGTTCGCGCAAATGGGCCCGGCCGCGATGACGCTGTGCTGCGCGGCGATCGGCCTGGGTTTCCTGCTCGGCCGCATCAGCGGATTGGCGTTGCGCGATGCGATCACCATCGGTATGGAGGTGGGCGTGCAGAACAGCACGCTCGCAATTGTGATCGCGCTGACCTTGCTGGAATCGCCGCAAATCGCGCTGCCCGGCGCTGTGTACGGTTTGCTGATGTATTTGCCGGCACTGGCGATGGTGGCGCTGGGCCGGCGCGCCGTCGCTCGAGCGGAAACCGCTTAGGTTGATCTGGCTTGTGTAGAGCGGAGCTTGCTCCGCTGCTCTTGTTTCGGTTGGAACATTCGAAAAAGCAGCGGAGCAAGCTCCGCTCTACACGAGCATCGGCTGAAGTTGCCGGGAGTCCGTGTCCACCGCATAGTAGATAGAGTTCTGTCAGGAATGCCGCAATGCGTCGATTGATTCTGATCTTGGCAACGTGCCTCCCGCTCGCGCTCCCCGCCGCTGAAATTCATGTGCTGACCGCGGCGCGCATCCGCACTTCGGATCCGCAGCAATCCACTGCCGAAGCGATGGCATGGGACGATGCGGGCCGCATCCTGGCCGTGGGCGACGCGAAAACACTGCTGGCGCGCTACCCGAAGGCGATACGCATCGACGCGGGCAAGGCCACCGTGATTCCCGGGCTGATCGACGCGCACGCGCACCTGATGGGCTTGGGCTACGCCTTGATCCGGGCCGATCTGGTCGGCACGCAAGACAAGGCGGACATCCTGCGGCGTCTGCGCGAATACGAAAAAAACCTGCCCGCCGGCGCTTGGCTGCTGGGTGGCGGCTGGGACCAGAACGACTGGCACGACAACCGCTTTCCGACTGCAGCCGATCTGGACGCCGCCTTCCCGGATCGCCCGGTATGGCTGGAACGCGTCGACGGCCACGCCGGCTGGGCCAATACGGCGGCGCTGCGCGCGGTCGAAAAACAATCCGGCAAATCCTTAAAAGGCGATTGGCAGCCCGACGGCGGCCGCATCGTGCGCCAGGACGGCGCGCCAACCGGCGTCTTCGTCGATGGCGCAATGGATCTGGTCAATGCCGTCGTCCCGGCGCCCGACGCCGAAACCCGCGAAAAGGCGCTGCGTCTCGCCTTGGAAGCCACTGCCCGCAACGGCCTCACCGGCGTTCACGACATGGGCACTTCGCGCGAAGACCTGGCGCTGTTCCGCCGCTTCGCGGACGAAGGCAAGCTGACGCTGCGCGTCGACGCGTACGCCGACGGCGATCGCGCCGCGCTCGCCGATCTGTGCGCGAACGGCCTGTACCGCCACGCCTCCGGTCGCGTGGAGATGCGCGGCGTCAAGCTATACATGGACGGCGCGCTCGGCAGCCGCGGCGCGGCTTTGCTTGCCGACTACAGCGACGAAGCGGGCAATCGTGGTTTGCTGGTCACTTCGCCCGAGGCTTACGAAACGGCGGTGCGCAAAGCCAAGCGCTGCGGCGTGCAAGTGGCCACGCACGCGATCGGCGATCGCGGCAACCGGCTCGTGCTGGATACCTACCAGCGCGTGCTCGGCGACGATGCGAAATCGGACCATCGCTGGCGCGTCGAACACGCGCAGATCATGTCGCTGGACGACATCGCACGCTTCGCACCGCTCGGCGTGATCGCATCCATGCAGCCCACGCACGCCACGTCCGACATGCCCTGGGCCGAGCAGCGCGTCGGCAAGGACAGGATCGCGGGCGCTTATGCCTGGCGTCGGTTCCTCGACTCGGGTGCGCGTCTCGCGCTGGGCTCCGACTTTCCGGTCGAATCGGTCGATCCGCGCCTGGGCTTGTACGCGGCCGCGACGCGGCAGGACCGTGCAGGCCAGCCGCCCGGCGGTTGGCTGGCCGATCAGAAACTGACCGCGGCCGAAGCCTTGCGCGGTTTCACCGCGGATGCGGCCTATGCCGGCAAGGACGAGGGCTCGGTCGGCAAACTCGCGGCCGGCTTGCGCGCCGATTTCGTGATCGTGGAAAAGGACCCGCTGACGATGCCGGTATCGGAATTGGACGACTTGAAGATCAGGTCGACCTGGATCGACGGCAAGGCGGTTTACCAGGCGAAATGACGCCCCGCTTTTTGTAGGAGCGGCTTTAGCCGCGAGCTCTTTCCTTCAAATCGCGACATTGCGGCGATTTGAGAGAAGAAGCTCGCGGCTAAAGCCGCTCCTACGAAAAACCAAAGCAGCGGAGCAAGCTCCGCTCTACAAAAGCGGTGGCGGTCACCAATCGATGTGGCCGCTCACCACGGTCACCACGCGTCCGCCCGACCACACCTGGCCGTCGTCGTCGACCTGCAATTCGATGATCGCGTCGTGGCCCACTTCTCGGCCCTGGCTGATGCGGTAGAAGCCCGTGTCGCCGGGCAGCGCGTCTTGCGAGGCGAGCCATGCGGCCAGCGTGGCGTTGGCCGCGCCGGAGGCGGCGTCTTCGAATTGCGCCGGCGCGCCGACCCAGGCGCGTACGGCCAGGTAGTAGACCGGGTCGTCGCTGCGCGCGAACACGCACAGCCCCATGCTCTCGGTGTCCTGGGCCAGGGTTCCGATCGCTGGCCAATTCGGCGCAGCGCTGCGCAGCGCTGCTTCGTCGCGCAACTCGGCCAGCCACCAGCGGCGTCCGCCGTCCATCAGCGCGGGCGGCAATGCGCCTAGCGGCAGACCTGTCAGGACATCGTGCAGGCGCGGATCGGCCGGGGAAGCGGTTTCCAGCACGCGTGCTTTCGGCGTGCGCACGGCGATGGTCCGCTTGCGGCCTTCGCCCGATACCCGCAACGGCAGTTTGCCGGCGATGCCGTCCTGCACCAGCAAGCCATCGCGCGGCACGGCCAGCCCGGCTTCCAGCACGGCATGCGCCGTGCCCACGCTCGGATGCCCGGCGAAGGGCACTTCGCGGCGCGGACTGAAGATCCGGATCCGGTAGTCGCTGTCGGCCGACGTCGCCGGGAACACGAAAGTCGTTTCGGGCAGGCGCGTCCAGCGCGCGATGGCTTGCATGGCGTCGTCGTCGAGGCCGTCGGCGTCCAATACCACCGCCAGCGGGTTGCCGGCGCCGGGGCGGTCGGCGAATACGTCGAGTTGCAGGTAGCGGCGTGCGGGCATGCGGGGTTCCGGTCTCGTCTGGGCGAGGCGCTGCTGGGTGGGTCCGCGTTCGATTAGAATCGAGCGTTCGCGCCCGCTGTCCGGGCGAACTCCCATTCTATGTCTTCCCACATCTCTTCCGATCGTTGGATCGTGCTCAAGTTCGGCGGCACTTCGGTGTCGCGTCGCCACCGCTGGGACACCATCGGCCGGCTGGCGAAACGCCGCGCGGAAGACAAAGGCGCCCGCGTCCTGGTGGTTGTGTCCGCGTTGTCGGGCGTGACTAACGAACTGCAGGCGATCGCCAACGGCGCCGACGACACTGCCGCGCGGATCGCGGCCCTGGTCGAGCGGCACCGGGCGTTCGCGCAGGAATTGGAGCTGGATCCCGACACGGTCTTGGGCGCCGGACTGGCCGCGCTGCAGGCTTTGCCCGCGGATGGGCGCGCTGCGTCGCGGCCGCTGGATTGGCAGGCCGAAGTGCTGGCGCAGGGCGAATTGCTGTCTTCCAAGCTCGGCGAGGCCTACTTGCGAGCCTCCGGGCTCGACATCCAATGGACCGACGCACGGGATTGGCTCGAAGCCGTTTCGCTGCCCAACGCCAGCGTCTGGTCGCAGCGCCTGTCGGTGAATTGCCGCAGCGAATCCGACCCGGCCATGCGCGAGCGCTTCGGCGCATTGCCGACCCGCCTGCTGATCACCCAAGGCTTCATGGCGCGCCACGCCGACGGCGGCACCGCCATCCTCGGCCGCGGCGGCACGGACACCACGGCCGCGTACTTCGGCGCGCTGCTCGGTGCGCAGCGGGTCGAGATCTGGACCGACGTGCCCGGCATGTTCAGCGCCAATCCACGCGAAGTGCCCGAGGCGCGCCTGCTGACTCGGCTGGATTACGCCGAAGCGCAGGAAATCGCCACCACCGGCGCCAAAGTGCTGCATCCGCGTTCGATCAAGCCCTGTCGCGACGGCGGCGTGCCGATGGCCATTCTCGATACCGAGAATCCGGATCTGCCCGGCACCAGCATCGACGGCGCCGCGCTCACCGTGCCGGGCGTCAAGGCGATCAGCCGCCGCAACGGCATCGTATTGGTGTCGATGGAAAGCATCGGCATGTGGCAGCAGGTCGGCTTCCTGGCCGACGTGTTCGAACGCTTCAAGCGCCACGGCCTGTCGGTGGACTTGATCGGATCGTCCGAAACCAACGTCACCGTGTCGCTGGACCCCAGCGAAAACCTGGTCAGCACCGACGTGCTGGCGAAACTTTCGGCGGACCTGGCCGAAATCTGCCGGGTCAAGGTGATCGCCCCCTGCGCGGCGATCACCCTGGTCGGCCGCGGCATGCGCTCGCTGCTGCACAAGCTGTCCGACATCTGGGCCGCGTTCGGCAAGGAGCGCGTGCATCTGATTTCGCAGTCGTCGAACGATCTCAACCTGACTTTCGTGATCGACGAGGCCGATGCCGACGGCCTGCTGCCGCACCTGCACGCCGAGCTGATCCGCGGCGGCGCGATGCCGGTGCAGGATGCGACCGTGTTCGGCCCCAGCTGGCGCGACATCTTCCAAGGTCCGGCCGCGCCGGCGCCGGTACCGTGGTGGCATGCGCGGCGCGAACGCCTGCTGCGCATCGCGGACGCGGCCACGCCGCGCTACGCCTACGACCTGTCCGTCGTGCGCGAACGCGCGCGTGCGCTGAACGCGGTCGACGCGATCGACCGGCGCTTCTTCGCACTGAAGGCCAATCCGCATCCGGACATCCTGCGCACGCTGTACGCGGAAGGCTTTGGATTGGAATGCGTTTCGCAGGCAGAGCTGGACCATGTGTTCGCCACGGTGCCCGGGATCGATTCGTCGCGCGTGCTGTTTACGCCCAGCTTCGCGCCGCGCGGCGAGTATGAAGCCGCGTTCGCGCTCGGCGTCACGGTCACACTCGACAACGTCGAAGCGTTGCGCAACTGGCCGGAAGTCTTCCGCGGCCGCAACCTGTGGGTGCGGCTGGACCTGGGCCGCGGCGAGGGCCATCACGCCAAGGTCAAGACCGGCGGCACCGCGTCGAAATTCGGCCTGCCGTTGGCGGCGCTGGACAAGTTCGTCGCTGCCGCGCGCGCCATCGACGCGCGCATCGTCGGCGTACATGCGCATCTGGGCAGCGGGGTGGATTTGCCCAAACATTGGCAACAGGTCTATGCCGAACTGGCCGGATTGGCCGACGGCATCGGCACGGTCGAGACCATCGACATCGGCGGCGGATTGCCGATTCCGTACAAGCCGGACGCGGTCGCGTTCGACGTCGCCGCCTGGGCGCAGGGTCTGGCCGAGATCAAGGCGGCGTATCCGCGCTACCGGCTCGCGATCGAGCCAGGGCGTTACATGGTCGCCGAATCGGGCGTGCTGCTGCTGCGCGTGACCCAGGTCGTGGAAAAGGACGGCGTGCGTCGCGTCGGCGGCGATGCGGGCATGAATGCTTTGATGCGGCCGGCGCTGTACGAGGCTTATCACGGCATCCACAACCTGTCGCGGCTGGACGATGCGCGCAAGGTCGCGTTCGACGTGGTCGGGCCGATCTGCGAATCCGGCGACGTGCTCGGCCACGCGCGCTGGCTGCCCGAGGCCACGGCCGAAGGCGACGTGCTGCTCGTGTCGGATGCCGGCGCTTACGGTTTCGTGATGGCCAATCGCTACAACCTGCGCGAGTTGCCGCAGGAAATCGCCTTCGATGGTGAGCGCGATGACGCCTAAGGCCGGGTTGGTCGCGGCTTGCGGCATGACGGCGGCGGTCTTCGTCGTCGTCGCCTACGTCGCGATCGGCGTGCTCAGCGGCGCGCCGTGGTCGGACTGGCCTACGAACGCGCGCTCGGCGCTGGGCATTGCGCCGGCCGCGGCTTTGACCGCCGCCACGGCGGCTTGGTTGGTGGTGGGTTGGCGCGAAGGCGTCGATCTGCAGCGCAAATGGACCGCGCTCGGCATGGCGGTCAAGACAGTGGGATTGGCCTTCCTGATGTTCCCGGTGTTCGTATTGCTGGCCTTGGTCGTGGCGGAGGTGCTGGATCAGGCTTTCGCTACGGAGCCGGGCACGTTCCGCGAAGCCTGGGTGTGGATGCCGTCGATCGCCGTCTACGCCCTCATTTTCGGCCTGATGTTCGGCGCTTTTCCTGCGCTGGCGGCCGCTACTCTTTTTTGTCGCCGTTATCTGCGGCTGACGGCAACCGGACTTAAAACGCAATGACGTTCGACCGCGACTCGATCCGCGCTTTCCGCTTCACCGGCTGCGATTTCGACGCCGCCACCGGCATCGCGCGGCTGCGCTACGCCTTCGACGACGGTCCCGAACTGGTCGAGACGATCACGGTACCCGGCGCGCCGTTCGCGCTGGACGATGCGCGCGCGCAGGCCGCGGAACAGGCGTTGCGGGTGCTGCATCTGATCGCCGGCGTGAGTTATTACAAAGCGGCGGTGCCGGAAGAGATCCGCATCGACTCGTATGCGATCGATGCGGATACCGCGGCGTTCATGGATTCGCTTTATGAGAATGGGCTGGGCGAATTCGCCTATCGCAACGGATTGAACCTGCACGGCCGTATCCGCTTTCCCGCGAGCGACGCATCCAAGAACCCTCTCCCCCGCTTGCGGAGGAGAGGGCAGGGTGAGGGGGGCTTTTCGGCCACTAGTGATACATCGGGCGGCCCCCTCACCCCAACCCTGCCCCGGCCCGCCGGCATAGCCGGCGGGCGTTCGTCAGGCCAAGCGCCGGTGGCGCTTGAGCGGCCTTCCTCACCCCCCGCAAGCGGGGGAGAGGGAGCCGATGGCAGCGATCTTGCTCCTGTGCTCGGCTTACGCCGGCACGCCCTGGTCGCCATCGGCGGCGGCAAGGACTCGCTGGTCAGCATCGAAGCCTTGCGCGCGATCGGCGTCGAGCAGACGGTCACCTGGATCGGCGGCTCGCAATTGATCAAGGCCTGCGCCGAACGCACCGGCCTGCCGACCTTGAATCTCGGCCGCCAGTTGGCGCCGGAGTTGTTCGAATACAACCGCCAAGGCGCCTGGAACGGCCATATCCCGGTCACCGCGATCAACTCGGCGATCATGGCCTTCGCCGCGGTGCTGCTGAACGCGGACCAAGTGGTGTTCTCGAATGAACGCTCAGCCAGCTACGGCAGCCTGATCGAAGGCACGGGCGAGGTGAACCACCAGTGGTCCAAGGGCTGGGCCTTCGAACGCGATTTCGCCGAGCATCTGCACAAGCACGTCGCCGCCGATCTGCATTACTACTCTCTGTTGCGGCCGCTGAGCGAGCTCGCGGTTGCGCGTCAGTTCGCCAAGAGCGACCGCTACGACGCGCATTTTTCCAGCTGCAACCGCAATTTCCACTTGCTCGGCGAGCGTCCCGCCAGCCGCTGGTGCGGCGTGTGCCCGAAGTGCCATTTCGTGTTCCTGGCCTTGGCGCCGTTCATGCCCAAACCGCGGCTGGTGTCGATCTTCGGACGCAATCTGCTGGACGATCCGGCGCAGATTCCCGGCTACGACGCTTTGCTCGAATACCAGGACCACAAGCCGTTCGAATGCGTCGGTGAAGGCAAAGAGTCGCGCGCGGCGATGGCCGCGTTGGCCGACCGCCCGGAATGGCGCGAGGATGCGGTCGTCGAACGCTTCGCACGCGAGATCCGGCCGCAGCTGGACGCTTCCGAATTGGGCATCGCGCCGCTGTTGAAGATCGACGAAGAGCATCGCATCCCCGCCGCGTTGTGGGAGCGCCTGCGTGCGCTGCTCGCCTCCTAAAATCGGGCGGCTTGAAGGCCAGCGCGTCGCGCTGTGGGGCTGGGGCCGCGAGGGCAGGGCGGCATACCGCGCGATCCGTTCGCGGCTGCCCGCTGCGGCGCTGACGCTGTTCTGCACTCCCGACGAAACCGGCGATGCCGCGGCTTTGGGCGATAGCCTGCTGACGGTCGAGACCGATGCGAGCGCAGGACGCTTGTCCGCCTTCGACGTCGTGGTCAAATCGCCCGGCATCAGCCCGTACAAGCCCGAAGCGCTGATCGCGGCGCACGAGGGCACGCGCTTCATCGGTGGCACCGCGCTGTGGTTCGCCGAACGGCCGGACGAGCGCGCTGTCTGCGTCACCGGTACCAAGGGCAAGAGCACCACGACCGCGCTGCTGGCGCATCTACTGCGCGCCGGCGGACATCGCGCCGCCTTATGCGGCAACATCGGATTGCCGCTGCTGGAATTGCTGGATGCGCAGGCCGACTATTGGGCGATCGAGTTGTCCAGCTACCAGACCCGCGACGTGGCGGGTTCCGGTGTGCGCCCGCAAATCGCGGTAGTGACCAATATTTTTCCGGAACATCTGGATTGGCACGGCAGCGAACAGCGCTATGTCGAAGACAAACTCGCACTGCTCACCGAAGCCAAGCCGCGGATCGCGGTGCTGAATGCCCAGGATCGGCGTCTGGCGACCTTGTCGTTGCCCGATAGCGAAGTGCGCTGGTTCGGCCGCGAAGACGGCTGGCATTTGCGCGGCGACGATCTGTATCGCGGCGCCGATTTCGTTTTCGATACGCGCACGGTTCCGCTGCCGGGCCGCCACAACCGCGGCAATTTGTGCGCCGTCTTGACCGCGATCGAGGCGCTGGGGCTGGATGCCGCGGCATTGGCGCCGTTCGCGCAAAGCTTCGCGCCGCTGCCGCACCGGCTGCAGACGCTCGGCGTTCGCGATGGCATCGCCTACGTCAACGATTCGATCAGCACTACGCCGCACGCCAGCCTGGCAGCGCTGGACGTGTTCCGCGGCCGCCGCGTCGCGATCCTGCTCGGCGGCCACGACCGGGGTATCGATTGGTCGGATTTCGCCGAATCGATCGGAGCCAATCCGCCGGTCGCTGCGGTGACGATGGGCCAGAACGGGCCGCGCATCCATGCTTTGCTGGAAGAGCCCGCGCGGCGTTGCGGCTTCCGACTGCTTGCTGCCGAAGGCCTGAAACAAGCGGTCGAACAAGCGCGCGAGTCGCTGGCGGGCGAGGGCGTGATCCTGCTGTCGCCCGGCGCGCCGAGCTTCGGTCCATACCGGGACTACACCCAGCGCGGCCGCCACTTCGCGCAGCTGGCCGGCTTCGATCCGGATATCATCGCTTCGATCCCCGGCCTGGGGATTTCTTTGTAGAGCGGAGCTTGCTCCGCTGCTTTAAAGCCCTCCCCTTCAAGGGGAGGGTTGGGTGGGGATGGGTTTTCGTCGCGACATGAAACCCATCCCCATCCCGGCCTTCCCCTTGAAGGGGAAGGAGACAAGCAAGGGCAGCGGAGCAAGCTCCGCTCTACAAAGCGAAACCCTACCCGCTGGAGGTTGTCATGCGCTGTTCGTTACTCGCTGTCGCGCTGTCGTGCTGCTCCCTGTCCGCTTTCGCCGCGATGAAATCCGAACCGACCGAATACAAAGTCGGCAACGACAGCTTCAGCGGCTACCTGGTCTACGACGATGCGGTAAAGGAAAAGCGCCCGGGTCTGGTGATGGTTCCCAACTGGCTGGGCGCGACCCAGGATTCGGTGGAGAAAGCCAAGAAGATCGCCGGCGACGACTACGTGATCTTCATCGCCGACGTCTACGGCAAGAGCGTGCGGCCGAAGAACGCGAAGGAAGCCGGCGAGCAGGTCCGCAAGAGCTATTCCGACGGCGGCACCACGCTGCGCGCCCGCGCCCAAGGCGCGGTCGACACGCTCAAGGCGCAGGCCGGCAAGTTGCCGCTGGACGCGTCGAAGATCGGCGCTTTCGGCTTCTGCTTCGGCGGATCGGTGGCGTTGGAGCTGGCTCGTTCGGGTAGCGACATCAAGGGTGGCGTAGTCAGTCTGCACGGCGGGCTCGAAGCCTACGTACCGGTCAACGGCGGCAAGATCAATACGCCGGTACTGGTGCTGAACGGTGCCGACGATGCCGGCGTCACCGATGAGAACATCGTTGCTTTCGAGAAAGAGATGGACGCGGCCAAGGCGGATTGGCAGTTCGTCGATTTCAGCGGCGCGGTACATTGCTTCACCCAGCCCGAGTCGAACGACGCGCCGAACTGCGTCTACAACGAGAGAGCGGCCAAGCGGGCGTTCCGGATGATGGACGACTTCTTCGAGGAACAATTCGCGGCGAAGTGATGCTTTCCTCTCCCCTTGTGGGGTGAAGGGGCATTGCTTGCGAATCGCAGATTCGTATGCCCCTGAACGCCTTCGCGTGAGCGAAGGCAGGGACGCGGAGCGGGATGCCCGAAGGGCAGGAGAGGGGGCGCGAAGCGCAGCGAGCGTGCCTTTGATCTGCTTGCGGCTCTACGCGAAAAGCCGAACCCTCTCCCTGGCGCTTCGCGCCTGTCCCTCTCCCGCAAGGGGAGAGGGACTTGTAGAGTCGAGCTTGCTCGACTGCTTTTCTTGAAATCAGTGTTTGCGATCGATCGCGTAATGCGCCAAGCCGCGCAGCGCGGCGACGGCTTCGTTCTCTTGCAAGCCGTTTAGGGCTTGCTCCGCCGCGAAGGCGTATTGCTCAGCGCGCGAATGGCTGTATTCCAGCGCGCCGGTAGCGGCGATCGCCGCCTGCACTTCCGGCATGGCCGAAACATCGCCGCTTTCGACGATCCCGCGCAGCCGCGAAGCGACCTCCGCCGGGCTGTGCGCGATCGCATGAATCAACGGCAACGTCGCCTTGCCCTCGGCTAAATCGTCGCCCAGATGCTTGCCCAGCGCGGCTTCGTCGGCGCTGTAGTCGAGCACGTCGTCGGCGATCTGGAACGCGTAGCCCAGGTTCATGCCGTAGTCGTGCAGCTTCTGCTGCACCACTTCGTTGGCGCCGGACAGCAAGGCGCCCAAACGTGTCGCCGCCGCGAACAGCACCGCGGTCTTGCGTTCGATCACGCGCAGATAAGCCGCTTCGTCGGTATCGGGATTGCGCACGTGCAGCAGCTGCAGTACCTCGCCTTCGGCGATGGCGTTGGTGGTGTCGGCCAGGATCCGCATCACTTCGATCCTGTCCAGCTCCACCATCAGCTGGAAACTGCGCGAATACAGGAAGTCGCCGACCAGCACGCTCGGCGCGTTGCCCCACAGCGCGTTGGCGGTCTTGCGGCCGCGGCGCAGGTCGGATTCGTCGACCACGTCGTCGTGCAGCAGGGTGGCGGTATGGATGAACTCGATCACCGCGGCCAGCTGGTGCGCGTCGGCGCCCGCATGGCCCAGCGCGCGCGCGGCCAACAGCAACAGCATGGGACGCAGCCGCTTGCCGCCGGCAGCGACGATGTGCTCGCCGATCTGGTTGACCAGGACGACGTCCGAAGCCAGGCGGCGGCGGATCAGCGCATCGACCGCAGACATGTCCGCGGCCGCCAAGGCCTGGATCTCGGGCAGGCCGAGGGTGGGGCGCGATTCGGGCCGTTGCAGGCGGGAACTTGCGGAATCCATGGGGCGGGTCGGTCGGAAAATGCCGATTATCCTTGAAAAGTCCGTGCCCAACGATTCAGAAAAGCCCGATCCGCCCCAGCGCCATAGGCTTACGCCCGAGCCGGGCGGGGCGCGGCTATAATTCCCGGGTGCCGCCCGATCCGGGCGCGCAAAGATAAGGAAACAGCATGGCCCGCGGCATCAACAAGGTGATCCTGGTAGGCAACCTCGGCAACGATCCGGAAACCAAGTACACGCAGGGCGGCATGGCGGTCACTACCGTCAGCCTGGCCACCACCAGCGTGCGCAAGGATCGCGACGGCAATACTCAGGAACGCACCGAGTGGCACCGGGTGAAGTTCTTCGGCAAGCTCGCCGAGATCTCCGGCGAATACCTGCGCAAGGGCCGTCAGGTGTACGTGGAAGGTTCGATCCGCTACGACAAGTTCACCGGCCAGGACGGCCAGGAACGCTACATCACCGAGATCATCGGCGATGAGATGCAGATGCTCGGCAGCGGCGAAGCCCGCGGCGCCGGCGGTCCTTCCGAGCGCAGCGAGCGCCCCGCTTCGCGCCCGGCGCCCGCGCAACGCCGCGAGCCCGCTTCGTCGTCGGCGCCTCCGCCGATGGACGACTTCGCGGACGACGACATTCCGTTCTGATCCGCCTCGCGTATCGAAGCGGCTCCATTCGCTTTTTTTGTAGAGTCGAGCCTGCTCGACTGCTCTTCCTTCACGCGTAGGCGAAGCGAAAAGCAGTCGAGCAGGCTCGACTCTACGATCGCTCGAACTCCTGCTTCGCGGTCAGGCCGCGTCCTGCTTGTTGCGGCCGAACAAGCCCAGGATCTTCTTGCCGAACGCGAGCAGCACCAGCGCCAGCGGGATCAGCAGTTTCTTCAGGCCCAGCAACAGCACGCCCAGCTTGGCCAGCAGGCCCGACTTGGCTGCGATACCGCCGCCGATCAGCGCCGCGACGCCGTACCCGGCCAGCTTGTCCGTGGAAGAATCGTAGTCGGCGTAGCGCGCTCCCGCGTCGAATTCGGTCATCGGCAGCAGTCGCTGCATGCCGGTGCGGACGGTGTCCAGTTCCGACATGCCGGAAACGGCATTCAAGCTGAGATAGCCGTGCCGTCCGAGCACGCGGATGTCGTAGTTGAGCGTGTGCTGATCGCTGCCTTCGAACGCGAGTTCCTTGGCCCAATACAATTTTTTGCTGGCGCCGTCGTAACGCGGCGGCACGGCCCAGCCGACCAGGTCGACGGTTTCGTAGCCGGCCTTTTTGCGCTCGGCGTTCTCGTCGGCGGTGCCCTGCTTCATTTCTTTCAGCAGTTCGTCGTAGTCGGTCTTGGCGGCGTCCTCGTCGGAGACGTAGCCATCGTCGGCGTAGGTGACGACTACCGCCCAGGATTCATCGCTGTCCAACGGCGTCGCGGTCGGCACCACCAGGCCGAGTACGCTGTCGTCGGGCGGGTTGCGCCAGAACTCCTCCAGCACGCGACGCGCATCGGTCTTGTCCAGATAGCGGAACTCGGAACCCAGGCGGAAATGCGCCTTGGCTTCCGACACGACGATTTCGCCGCTGCGGAAATGCAGCGAATCGACGAAGGCCTTGGCCTGAGCGGCGCCGTCGTCGGCGCTTTCCTCGGCGAGTGCGCCGCCCGCGACGGCCAGCAGGCCGCACAGCAACATCCTTGCGAACATATAGCCCCCTGGTCGGGCGTCCCCACGCCCCATGAAAAGTGTGCAGGGGCACCCCGGCGGGCGCAACCGGATGCCGCTTCCGGTGCGTCTAGCTGTCGGATTGTGGCGCCCAGCTGACCGGCGCGCCGCCGCCGCACCGACGCGGCATCGGCCTTCGGTTACAATGCCGAGAGGCGGGTAATCGCGCCATAAGATACTGATCTTGCTTAAGAAATGACTATCTGCAAACCAGGAATTTCGGCCTTCCCCGGGGCCGGGCAACAGAAGGAATGATGGCGTGCAAACTTGGTTGGTAACCGGCGGCGCCGGTTTCATTGGTGGCAATTTCGTGCTCGAGGCGGTGGCCGACGGCATCAAGATCGTCAATCTCGACGCGCTGACCTACGCCGGCAACTTGGATACTTTGTCGTCCATCGACGGTCATGACGGTCACAGGTTCGTGCAGGGCGACATCGGCGATCGCGCATTGGTCGCGAAGCTGCTGGAAGAGCACCGGCCGCAGGCCATCGTCAATTTCGCCGCCGAAAGCCACGTCGACCGTTCGATCGAGGGCCCCGCCGCCTTCGTCCAGACCAACGTGGTCGGCACCTTGGCCCTGCTCGAGGCGGCCCGCGATTATTGGAAGGGCTTGCAGGGCGAAGAGAAGACGGCGTTCCGTTTCTTGCACGTCTCCACAGACGAAGTCTACGGTTCGCTCGGCGACAGCGGCAAATTCAGCGAAACCACCCCGTACGCGCCGAACTCGCCTTATTCGGCTTCGAAAGCGGCGTCGGATCACCTGGTGCGCGCCTTCCACCACACCTACGGCCTGCCGGTGCTGACCACCAATTGTTCCAACAATTACGGGCCTTACCAGTTCCCTGAAAAATTGATCCCGCTGGTGATCGCCAAGGCTATCGCCGGCGAACCGCTGCCTGTTTACGGCGACGGTAAGAACGTACGCGACTGGCTCTACGTAGGCGACCATTGCGCCGCTATCCGCACCGTGCTCGCGCGCGGCCGCGTGGGCGAGACCTACAACGTCGGCGGCGATGCCGAACGCCAGAATATCGAAGTGGTCGAAACGATCTGCGCGCTGCTGGATGAGCGCCGCCCGCGCCAGGACGGCAAGCCGCGCAGCTTGCAGATCGCCTTCGTGAAGGATCGTCCGGGACACGATCGGCGTTACGCCATCGACGCTTCCAAACTGCAGAACGAACTGGGTTGGAAGCCGGCGCATACGTTCGAACGCGGCATCGCCGCCACCGTCGATTGGTATCTGGACCGCCAGGATTGGGTCAAGCGCGTGCTGGACGGCAGCTATCGTCTGGAACGCATCGGTCAGGAGGCGTGATGCAATGAGCAGGCGCAAAGGCATCATCCTGGCCGGCGGGTCGGGCACGCGGCTGTATCCGCTGACCCAGTCGATCAGCAAGCAATTGCTGCCGGTCTACGACAAGCCGATGGTCTACTACCCGCTCAGCGTGCTGATGCTCGCTGGCATTCGCGAAGTGATGATCATCAACACGCCGCACGAACAGATGCTGTTCAAGAATTTGCTCGGCGACGGTTCGCAGTGGGGCATGCGCATCGAATACGCGGTGCAGCCGAGCCCGGACGGATTGGCACAGGCTTATCTGATCGGCCGCGATTTCGTCGCCGGCCAGCCCAGCTGCCTGGTGCTGGGCGACAACATCTTCCACGGACCGGGACTGACCGCGATGCTGAAGCGCGCTGATGCACAGGATCGCGGCGCCACAGTATTTGGCTATTGGGTGCGCGATCCGGAGCGTTACGGCGTGGCCGAATTCGACGGCGAAGGCAAAGTCGTCGGCCTGGAGGAAAAACCCGCTGAACCGCGTTCGAATTATGCGGTGACCGGGCTGTATTTCTACGACGGCCGTGCCAGCGATTTCGCTTCCCGACTCAAGCCTTCGGCTCGCGGGGAGCTTGAAATCACCGATTTGAACCGTTGCTACCTGGACGAGGGAACGCTGCGTCTGGAACAGCTCGGCCGCGGTTACGCCTGGCTCGATACCGGCACCCATCAGTCCTTGCTGGAAGCGTCCAACTATATCGAAACCATCGAGGCACGACAGGGCTTGCGCGTGAGCTGTCCGGAAGAGATCGCATGGAACAACGGATGGATCGACGCGGCGCAACTCGAGGCCCTGGCCAAGCCGTTGGCCAAGAACGGCTATGGCCAATACCTGCTGTCGCTGGCCGAACGCGGATTCGTACCTTGAGCGCCTTTAGATGAAGATCATCGAAACCGATCTGCCCGGATGCATTGTGATCGAGCCGCAGGTGTTCGGCGACGATCGCGGCTTCTTCTATGAATCGTTCAACGCCGACAAGCTTGCGGCGCAAGGTTTTAAGCTCCATTTCGTCCAGGGCAACGTATCGCGCTCGGCTCGCGGCGTGCTGCGCGGGCTGCACTACCAATGGCCCAAGCCGCAAGGCAAGTACGTATCGGTGCTGGAGGGCGAAGTGTGGGACGTGGCGGTCGACATCCGCCGCGGTTCGCCGACGTTCGGACGCTGGACGGCGGTGCTGCTCTCGGCCGAGAACAAGCGCCATTTCTGGATCCCGGAAGGTTTCGCACATGGCTTCGCCGTACTCAGCGAACAGGCGACGTTCGCTTATCTGTGCACTGCCACTTACGACCGCGAAGCCGACGCGGGCATCCGTTGGAACGATGCGCGGCTGGCCATCGATTGGCCGCTGGGCGATCCGGCCCTGTCCGACAAGGATGCGCGCGCGCCTTTCCTCGAAGACGTACCCGAAGAACGGTTGCCGGTTTACCGGCCATGAAAATCCTGCTGTTCGGCGGTAACGGGCAGGTCGGTATGGAATTGCGTCGCAGCTTGGCGCCGCTCGGTGAGTTGGTCGCGGCGACGCGCACAGGCCGCCTCGACGACGGTTCTGTTTGCGAAACCGCCGACTTCGACGATCCCGGCGCGTTGCCCGGCTTGATCGCTCGCATCGCTCCGGACGTCATCGTCAACGCGGCCGCCTATACCGCCGTGGATCGCGCCGAGGACGATGCCGAAGCCGCCTACCGCGCGAATGCGCTGGCGCCGCGCGCGATCGCCGAGGCCTGCGCGGAGCACGACGCGTTGCTGGTCCATTACTCCACCGATTACGTTTTCGACGGACGCGCGGCCGAGCCGTACCGCGAAGATGCCGCGACGTCGCCGCTGGGCGTGTACGGCGCCAGCAAGCTGGCGGGCGAACGCGCCGTGATCGAAAGCGGCGCACGCCATTTCATCTTCCGTACCGCGTGGGTTTACGCCGCGCACGGCAAGAATTTCCTGCTGACCATGCTGCGCTTGGCGAAAGAGCGCGACGAGCTGCGCGTAGTCGGCGACCAGATCGGCACGCCGACATCGGCTTGGCTGATCGCTTACGCCACGGCGGCCGCCTTGCATTCGCAGCGCGATTCTGGAGTGTGGAATCTGACCGCCTCCGGCCAGACCAGCTGGCATGGTTTCGCCGAGGCGATCATGCGAGAAGGCCTGGCGCGCGGACTGTTGGCGCACGCGCCGAAAGTGACCCCGATTGCCACCGCGGACTATCCGACCCGCGCCGCTCGTCCGGCGTACTCGGTGCTGGACAATGCGGCTTTCCAACGCGATTTCGGCATCGAATTGCCGAATTGGTACGAAGGCCTGGTGCAGGTGCTCGACGAAATGGCCGATCGCGGCGCCGCGTAGGGTGGGCCTTGGCCCACCGGCGCCATCTTCCTCGCGCAACGAACAACGAACGAAGCCGTCGTTCAATGAGCGTGCGTCCCGCATCCCCGCCCTGGCTTCGGTGGGCCAAGGCCCACCCTACTTGACCCCGTGCATCATCCGCCGCAGCAGCGGAGCGATGACGAAAGCGACCACTGCGCAACCCAGGCCGATCCACATCAACAGACGGAACAGGTCGGTGTACTTCGTCGCGGCTTCGGCGAAATCCAGTGCCGCGCCTTCCGGGATTTCGATCGACGCCAGCTTGCCGAACTGCGCGGCCAGCGTTTCCGAATAGGCGGTGGCCAGCCAGAAACCGCCCATCATCAAACCGACCACGCGCGCCACCGACAGTTGGGTCACCGCGGACAGCCCGATCGGCGACAGGCACATTTCGCCGACTTCCAGCAGGAAATAGGCCGCCACCAGCCACCACACGCTGGCCGGCACGCCGCCGCCGGCGCTTTGCGCGGCGAGCAGCAAGGGCAGGAACGACAGGCCGGCGAACAGCAGGCCGATCGCGCTTTTATAGGGCTTGCTGGGATTGCGTCCGCGCTTTTCCAGCCAAGGCCACAACCATGCGAACAAGGGCGAAAGCAGCACCACGAAGAACGAACCGAGGAAGGTGAGCGAGCCTGCTGTCTGCGGCACCAACACCACGTCGCGGAAGCAGGCGATCGCCATCGCCAGCACGAAAATTCCAGCCATCGCGCGCGCCAAGCTCGCGTTGCCGCGATCGCTCGCGCGCAGCGCGACCACGATCAGCACCGGCGCGAGCGCCATCATGAAAAGCGACCAGGGCAAGGTGCCGCTGGCGTCGCTGACCATCGACGGGAACATGTCCTTGGTCATCAACCGATCGGTGAACGTCACCCACGAGCCGTAGCTCTGCTCGTACAAAGTGAAGAACACCAGCACGGCCAGGATCGTCACCAGCAGCGCGATCATCTGTTCGCGCTGCACCTTGCTGCAGTGGCGGACCAGGAACCAAACGAACCAGGCGATGAATCCTGCGGCGACGATGTGCATCGCGCCGCGCACCGTCCAGTTGTGCTGGATCAGCTGCCAGACCACCGCCACGCCGACGAAGGACAGCGCATAGATCCAGACCTCACGCGACAGCGGACCGACGCGTTCGCGCAATTTCGCCGGATCGCGCGGCTCGGCATGGCCGTGCAGGTATTTCTGGCCCCAGACGAACATCGCCAGGCCGGCCAGCATGCCGACGCCGGCCGCGCCGAAGCCGTATTTCCAGCCGTAAGTCTCGCCCAGAAACGCGCAAACCAACCCGGCGAACAGGCCGCCGACGTTGATGCCGGCATAGAACAAGGTGAAACCCGAATCGCGGCGCGGATCGTCTTCCGCGTACAGCTTGCCGACGATGGTGGAGATGTTCGGCTTCAAAAAGCCGACACCCATGATGATCAGCGCCAGCGACAGGTAGAACATTTGCAGCGCGCCTTCGTCGCGCACCACCGCGCCGTTGACCAGACGCGCCTGTTCGCCTTCCACCGCCATGCCCAGATGGCCCAGGCACAGCAGCGCGCCGCCGAGCAGCACTGACTTGCGCATGCCCAGCCAGCGGTCCGCGACCAGGCCGCCGATCACCGGCACCGCATAGACCAATCCGCCGTAGGCCCCGATCAAATCGTAGCCGGCCGCGTCGCCGAAGCGATGGTGCTTGAGTAGATACAGCAGCAGCAGCGCCTTCATCCCGTAGAAGGAGAAGCGCTCCCACATTTCGGTGAAGAAGCAGACGTAGACGCCCTTGGGATGGCCCAGGAAGTCTTCGCGTGCCGGGATGTCGGTGTAGACGGAAACGGACATGGCCCGGCCGGTTCAGGATCGATGCGGATTATAGCGGCCGAACGCTCGGGCTGGACTTGCGGGGGGCTTAGCCTTTAGCGTGTCGGGCTTCCGTGGAACCGGGGAACCCGATGAACCAGCCTGCGAGCAAGACCCCGCAGCTCACTTTCCGCGCCGTGATTCTGGCGATCGTCCTGGCGGTCATCTTGTCCGCCGCCAACGCCTATCTGGGGCTGTTCGCCGGGCTGACCATCGCCACGGCGATCCCGGCCGCGGTGGTGTCGATGGGTGTGCTGCGCTTGCTCGGCGGCGGCACGATCCTGGAGAACAATATCGTCCAGACCGGCGCATCGGCGGGCTCTTCGATCGCGGCTGGCGTAATTTTCACCATCCCCGCACTCGTGATCCTCGGCTACTGGCAGGACTTTCGCTATTCCTGGGTATTGGCCATCGCCGGCTTGGGCGGATTGCTCGGCGTGCTGTTCTCGGTTCCGCTGCGGCGCAGCATGATCGTCGAGGAGCCGCTCGCTTTCCCGGAAGGCAAAGCTGCGGCCGAAGTATTGAAGGCGGGCGAGAATCCCGGTCCCGGCCTGAAGATCCTGGGCCTGGCCAGCGCAGTCGGCGCCATCGTCAAGCTCGCCGCAGAAAGCGGCCTGCGCATGATTCCCGATCAAGCCACCGGCGCCGGTTTCTTCGGCAAGTTCCTCGGCTACATGGGTACCGGCCTGTCGCCGGCGCTGCTCGGCGTGGGTTACATCGTCGGCCTGAACGTCGGCATCGTGGTCGTGTCGGGTTCGATCCTTTCGTACAACATCGCCATCCCGATCTATTACGCGTTCTTCCAGCACACCGATCCGGCGCTGGCGGCGCAACTCGTTGGCCAGAGCGCTGCCGATGCCGCTCAGATCATCCGCGGCGAAAAAGTGCGCTACCTCGGCGTGGGCATGATGCTGGTCGGCGGCTTGTGGACGCTGTTCTCGCTGCGCAAGTCGCTGCTGTCCGGCGTGAAGAGCGGCTTCGCCGCCGCGCGCAAAGGCAGCGGGGCGGTGGTGGCCGAGACCGAACGCGACCTGCCGATGAAATGGATGCTGGTGGCGCTGGTGTTGTTCGTGCTGCCGCTGCTGGGTCTGTACCAGGCCATCGTGCAGAACTGGGGCGTGAGCGTGCCGATGACGGTCATCATGATCGTCGCCGGATTCCTGTTCGTGTCGGTGTCGGCTTATCTGGCCGGCCTGGTCGGTTCCTCGAACAACCCGGTGTCGGGCATCACCATCGCCACCATCCTGTTCGCTTCGGTCGTGCTGATGCTGTTGCTGGGCAGCGATTCGCCGATCGGCGCGGTGGCCGCGATCATGATCGGCGCCGTGGTCTGCTGCGCGGCGGCGGTCGGCGGCGACAATCTGCAGGACTTGAAGGCCGGCTATCTGGTCGGCGCGACGCCGTGGAAGCAGCAGCTGATGCTCGGCATCGGCGCCTTCTCCTGCGCCTTGATCATGGCGCCGGTGCTGAACCTGCTGGCGACCGCGTACGGCATCGGCCCGTCTACGCCTGAGCATCCGCAATCATTGAATGCGCCGCAGGCCACGCTGATGGCCTCGGTCGCCAAAGGCATGTTCGGCGGCCATCTGCCATGGGACATGATCGCCATCGGCGGCGTGCTGGGCGTCGTGGTGATCGCGCTCGACGGCTGGCTGAAGTCGCGCAACTCGAATTTCCGCGTGCCGGTGCTGGCGGCGGCGATCGGCGTCTACCTGCCGCTGGAACTGATGGTGCCGATCTTCCTGGGCGGCCTGCTGGCGCACTTCGTCGAGCGCAAGCACGGCGTGCATCCGCACGACGAAGAAGCGCGCGACCGTATCCATCGCCCCGGCATGCTGTTCTCGGCGGGCCTGATCACGGGCGAAGCCTTGATGGGCATCGCGATCGCGATTCCGATCGTCGTGTCCTCGCGCGGCGACGTGCTGGCGCTGCCGGAAGCCTGGCATTTCGGCCAGTGGGTCGGTCTGGCCGTGCTCGCATTCGTCGGTTGGCTGCTGTACCGCAGCGCGACCAAGGTCGATACGACTGCGGCGCCGATCGAGCAAGGTCCCCAGTAAAGCCGCGAACACTGTAGCCCGGGTCGAGCGAAGCGATACCCGGGGGCGCCATCTGTGAGTGTGGGAAAAGCCCCGGGTATCGCTTCGCTCGACCCGGGCTACGTCCTCCACAAGATCATTCATCCATCGGTTAGTACGTTGCTTGGAGTCGCCATGAAACTTCGCCACGCCTTCCTTCCGCTCGCACTGTTGTCGGCTCTGCCGACGTTGGCCCTCGCCGCGCGCGGCTTCGAAGTGCGCGACATGGTGAAGCTGGACCGCTACTCGTCGCCGACGCTGTCGCCGGACGGGCGCAAGCTGGTGTTCGCCAAGCGCGTCTGGGACGAGAAGAGCGGCAAGGCCAGCACCTCGTTGTGGATCGAGGACCTATTCGCGCGCGACGCGGCGCCGCCGGTGCGCTTCACGCCGGAAGGCTGGAACGTGAATTCGCCGTCGTTCTCGCCGGACGGCAAAACGGTCTACTTTCTCAGCGGAAAATCCGGCAGTTCGCAGCTGTATGCGATGCCGACCGCCGGCGGTGCGCCCAAGCAGGTCACCGCGTTCGCGCTGGACGTTGACGGCTACAAGCTGTCGCCTGACGGCAAACGGGTGGCGATCGCCGCCGGCACGTTCGCCGATTGCAAATCCGATTTCGCCTGTACGAAGAAGAAGCTCGACGACACCGGTGCGAAGAAGAACAGCGGCGTGGTCTTCGACCGCATGTTCATCCGTCACTGGGACGCCTGGAACGACGGCCGCTTGAACCGCGTGTTCGTCGCCGCTTTGCCGTCCGGTAAAGAGAAGGCTGCGGCGGGCGCGCATCTGGTGGGCGCCGATGTGCTCGGTGACGTGCCGTCCAAGCCTTTCGGCGACATGAGCGAGATGGCCTGGTCGCCCGACGGCAAGTGGCTGGTGCTCAGCGCTCGCAAGGCCGACCGCATGGAGTCGTGGTCGACCAATTTCGACCTTTATCTGGTGTCCGCCGACGGCAGCGGCGCTGCGAAGAATCTCACCGCTTCCAATCCGGCCTGGGATACCGGTCCGGTGTTTGGCGAAGACGGCAAGACGCTGTACTACCGAGCGATGAAGCGTCCCGGCTTCGAAGCCGACCGCTTCGCCTTGATGGCGATGGACCTGGCCACGGGCGCTGCACGCGAACTCGCGCCGAAGTGGGACCGTTCTGCCGACGGCATCACGCTGTCCGCCGACGGCAAGACGATCTACACCACCGCGCAGGACTTGGGCGAGCACCCGCTGTTCGCGGTCGACGTCGCCACCGGCGAGCCGAAGAAGATCGTCGGCGACGGTTCGGTGTCGTCGTTCGAGATCGCAGGTCCTACGCTCGCGTTCGCGCGCAACAGTTTGAAGAGCGGCGACCAATTGTTCGCCACCTCGCCCGACGGCGGCACGCAGCGCGCGATCACGCCCAGCGCGGGCGAGATGGCGAAAGAAGCGACCTTCGGCGACTTCGAACAATTCAGCTTCAAGGGCTGGAACGGCGACACGGTCCATGGATACGTGGTCAAGCCATGGAACTACCAGGCCGGCAAGAAATATCCGGTCGCGTTCCTGATCCACGGCGGCCCGCAAGGCAGCTTCGGCAACGGCTGGAGCTATCGCTGGAATCCGCAGACTTATGCGGGCCAGGGCTATGCGGTGGTGATGATCGACTTCCACGGTTCCACTGGCTACGGCCAGGACTTCACCGATGCGATCAGCCAGCACTGGGGCGATCGTCCGCTGGAAGACCTGCAAAAGGGTTGGGCAGCGGCGCAGAAGCGATACGATTTCCTCGACGGTTCCAAAGCCTGCGCGCTCGGCGCCAGCTACGGCGGCTTCATGGTCAACTGGATCGCCGGCAACTGGAACCAGCCGTGGAAGTGCCTGGTCAGCCACGACGGCGTGTTCGACAACCGCGCCATGGGTTACGCCACCGAAGAGTTGTGGTTTAGCGAGTGGGAAAACGGCGGCACGCCGTTCGACAATCCGAAGGGCTACGAGAAGTTCAATCCCGTCAACCACGTCGACAAGTTCCGCGTGCCGATGCTGGTGATCCACGGCCAGCAGGATTTTCGCATTCCGGTGGAGCAGGGCATCGCGCTCTTCCACGCGTTGCAACGCAAGGGCGTGGAGTCGAAGTTCCTGTACTTCCCGGACGAGAACCATTGGGTGCTGAAGCCGAACAACAGCGTGCAGTGGCACGACACCGTCAACGGCTGGCTGAAACAGCACATCGGCCAATGATGTTGTAGCCCGGGTGGAGGCCGCAGGCCGATACCGGGTCGCCATCTCTCGGAGAAAAAGCCCCAGGTATCGGCCTGCGGCCTCCACCCGAGCTACGGCCGCAACCCCGATTAGCGTCCGCGAACGTTTGGAAGAACGATGACCGAACCCGCCAGTCCCGCCCTGATCACCAACGACATCGTCGTCCTCGGCCTGATCGCCGCGACGCTGGGCCTGGTGTTCTGGACCGAATCGCGCCAAACGGGGGTCTGGAAGCGTTTCTACACCTACGTGCCGGCGCTGCTGCTTTGCTATTTCATTCCCGGCATCTACAACAGCGCCGGGTTGATCGACGGCAACGCCAGCAAGCTCTACAACCCAGTCGCCAGCCGCGTGCTGCTGCCGGCGGCGCTGGTGCTGCTCACGCTGACCATCGATCTGAAAGGCGTGCTGCGGCTCGGCCCGAAATTGCTCGCGATGTACGCAGCGGCATCGATCAGCGTGATGATCGGCGCGTTCGCCGCATTCTGGATCATGGGTCTGGTTCATCCGGAAACCGTTGCCGGCGACACTTGGGGCGGCATGGCGGCGTTGGCCGGCAGCTGGATCGGCGGCGGCGCCAACATGGTCGCGATGAAGGAAGTCTTCAACGTCAACGAAACCACGTTCGGCCAGTTCGTGGTGGTCGACGTCGGCGTCGGCTACGTGTGGATGGCGGTGCTGATCTTCCTGGCTAATCGAGCGCAGGCGATCGATGCGCGCAGCGGTGCGGATACGCGCGCGATCGAAGACCTGAAGCAGCGCTTGATCAGCTATCAGAAGCAGCACCAGCGCGTGGCCAGCTTGTCCGACTTGATGATCATCGTCGGCATCGCCTTGGGCGCGGTCGGGCTGTCGCACGCGGTCGCCACACCCATCGCCGCCTGGTTCCTGGCCAACGTGTCATGGGCCAAGACGGTGAGCCTGCACGAACCCTTCGTGTGGGTGGTGGTGCTTTCGACCTTCATCGGCCTGGCCCTCAGCTTCACTCGGTTGCGCGAATTCGACGGCGCCGGCGCTTCGAAGATCGGCACGCTGTTCCTGTATTTCCTGATCGCCTGCATCGGCATGCAGATGGACATCATGGCGCTGGCCGATAAACCTTGGCTGTTCGCGCTGGGCCTGATCTGGATCCTGGTGCATATCGCGCTGCTGTACCTGGTCGGACGCCTGTTGCGCGTACCGTTCTTTTATTTCGCGCTGGGTTCGCAGAGCAATATCGGCGGGCCGGCGTCGGCGCCGGTGGTGGCTTCGGTGTTCCATCCTTCGCTGGCGCCGGTCGGCGCCTTGCTTGGCGCATTGGGTTACGCGACCGGCACGGTGTTGGCCTACATCGTCGGCATCACGCTGCGCGCCATGGCCGGCGCGGGATAGGCGATGCATATGCGCCTCTTTCTCTGCATGGCTTTCTTATCGAGCGTACAAGCGTGTTCGGCCCAAAGCCCAGAAGCAAACAAGCATGCATTTGAAAATGAAATGAAACGTTTGGCGAGTCCAAGTGCCCGTCAATGCGGATTCGTGAAATTGGACGGCGACCGCAAGCAGGCACTCGACTGCGCCCGTAATGCAGATGCGAAAGGCGAACAGTACTGGGTCGCCATCCAGCATCAGGGCGTCGATTCGGATGTCTGGTCGGGCGCTGTGCTGATGGAAGACGGCACGCGGAATGTCGTGGAATACGATTCCAACCCGTGGGGTCAGCCCGAACTGATGCCGCAGTTCAGGCGCCAACGCTGCCGGCAACTGGCGTTCGATCTGGGCCTGCCGCGGGTGATCGAATGTCGCCTGGAACCCGCGCAAGCAGGCGGCCGCGATTTGTAGCGTCGAGCCTGCTCGACCACTTCCCTTGCGGCGTGGAGAGCGCCGTCGGATGGGCCTTGGCCCACCATCGCCATAACGCACATGCGACGAACAACGGGCGAAAGGCATCCGCCTGTCGCTTCGATGTTTGTTTGCCGCGATTCCGTAGGATGGCAATGGTGGGCCAAGGCCCACCCTACGTCAGCAGCAGCGGAAACCGCTGCGTCCGCCGTATCTCGCTTCCTGGCGTTCGCGGAAGAAGGTCGGGTAATCCATGATTTCCCGATCCGGATGCCTTTCCAGCATGTGCCGGACGTAGTTGTCGTAGTCCGGCACGCCGCAACACAGCCGCGCGGTCTGCACCAGACGCCGCCACACCCGGCGGTGGACGGCGTAGTGGTCGAGCGGGACGAGCGCGGTGCCCATTACGATGTCCTCGTCACAGCTGCGCCTGCGCGGCTTGTTGTTCGGGCGTCAGCGCGACGTACGGCGCTTCCTTGTCGCTGCGCTGCGGATTGCGGCGCGCGGCGACGATGGTCTTGACCGAGTACACCAGCGTGCTGAACACCACGAACAGGAACAGCGCGGTCAAGGTCGTGTTGACGTAGGCGTTGGTCACGATCTGCTCCATCTGGGCGACCGATTTGGCCGGCGCCGTTACTTCGCCGGAAGCGATCGCTGCCTGGAATTTATGCGCCTGGGCCAAGAAACCTTGAGCCGGATTGCTGTCGAATATCTTGATCAAGCCCGCAGTGGACGTGCAGATCACCAGCCAGGCCGCCGGAATCGCCGTGACCCAGGCGTAGCGGTCGCGCTTCATCTTGAACAGCACTACGGTGCCGAGCATCAGCGCGATGCCGGCCAGCATCTGGTTGGAGATGCCGAACAGCGGCCACAGCGTCTGGATGCCGCCGAAGGGATCGACCACGCCCTGATATAGCAGATAGCCCCACAGTGCGACGCAGCCGGCGGTGCCGATCAGATTCGCGCCCCAGGACTCGGTCCGGCGCAATGCCGGCACGAAATTCCCGAGCAGGTCTTGCAGCATGAAGCGTCCGGCCCGGGTGCCCGCATCGACCGCGGTCAGGATGAACAAAGCTTCGAACAAAATGGCGAAGTGGTACCAGAACGCCATCGTGTTCTCGCCCGGCAATACGCTGTGCAATATCTGCGCTATGCCGACGGCCAAAGTAGGCGCGCCGCCGGCGCGGGCCAGGATGGTGTGTTCGCCGATGTCCTTCGCTGTTGCCTCCAATTGCTCCGGCGTGATGTGGAAGCCCCATTGCGACACCGTCGCGGCCACGCTCTGCACGTCGCCGCCCACCGCCGCCGCCGGGCTGTTCATCGCGAAATAGATGCCCGGTTCGATGATCGACGCGGCTACCAGCGCCATGATCGCGACGAAGGACTCCATCAGCATGCCGCCGTAGCCGATGTAGCGCGCATGGCCTTCGTTGGCGAGCAGCTTGGGCGAAGTGCCCGACGAGATCAGCGCATGGAAGCCCGAGACCGCGCCGCAGGCGATGGTGATGAACAGGAACGGGAAGATGCCGCCCTTCCACACCGGGCCCGTGCCGTCGGTAAACTGGGTCAGCGCCGGCATCTTCAAGTCCGGCATCACGATGAAGATGCCGATCGCCAGCGCGATGATCGTGCCGATCTTCAGGAACGTGGACAGATAATCGCGCGGCGCCAGCAGCAGCCATACCGGCAGCGAGGCGGCGACGAAGCCGTAGACGATCAGCATCCAGGTGATCTGGGTGCCGGTGAAGGTGAACGCCGGTCCCCAGGTAGGATGCGCGCCGACCTTGCCGCCGAGCCAAATCGAGAACAGCAGCAGCACTAGGCCGACGACCGAAATCTCGCCGATCTTGCCCGGACGGATGTAGCGCATGTACAAGCCCATGAAGATCGCGATCGGCATCGTCGCGATCACCGTGAACATGCCCCACGGGCTCTCGGCCAGCGCCTTCACCACCACCATTGCCAACACGGCGAGGATGATGATCATGATCAGGAACGCGCCGAACAACGCGATGGTGCCGGGAATGCGGCCCATCTCTTCGCGCACCAGGTCGCCGAGCGAGCGGCCGTTGCGACGGCTGGAGATGAACAGCACCATGAAATCCTGCACCGCGCCGGCCAGCACCACGCCCACGATCAGCCAAAGCAAACCGGGCAGATAGCCCATCTGCGCCGCCAGCACGGGGCCGACCAGCGGACCGGCGCCGGCGATCGCCGCGAAGTGGTGGCCGAACAGCACGTGCTTGTTGGTGGGCACGTAATCCAAGCCGTCGTTGTTGATCACTGCCGGCGTGGCGCGGGTTGGATCGAGCTGCATCACCTTGCTGGCGATGAACAGTCCGTAGTAGCGGTACGCGACCAGATAGATCGAGATCGCCGCGACCACGATCCACAAGGCGTTGATTTGTTCGCCGCGGCGCAGCGCGATCGTGCCCAGACAGAACGCGCCCAACAGCGCCAGGGCCGCCCATGCGATTTTCCCGAATCCACCTTTCATGCGCAGCCCTCCGGTCGGATGAGCCAGGGTCGCGCCTGCGGCGGCGCGGGTCAATGCGGCGGTGCGTCAAAGCGGCTACGACTTTGGTCGAACTCGCGTAGGGTGGGCCTTGGCCCACCATTGCCATTTGGATGTACGACGAACAACGGGCGAAGCGTCTGATTGATCGCCTCGATTACTTTTTTTGTCGCGACCAGCGGCATGGCGCCGGTGGGCCAAGGCCCACCCTACAGCCAGCGGACCTTTTTCAGGTAGAAGTACAAGCCGGTCACGACCACCGCGACGATGCCGATCAGGATGAAATAGCTGTGCGGGCCGTGCAGTTCCGGCATGTGGGTGAAGTTCATGCCGTACCAGCTGGCGATCAGGGTCGGCGCGGCCAGCAGCGCAGCCCAACCCGCGAGTTTCTTAACCACTTCGCCCTGGGCGATGGTCACCAGCGACAGGTTCACGCTCATCGCCGCGGTCAGCATCTCGCGCAAGGTGTCGATCGATTCGTTGAGGCGGACCACGTGATCAAGCACGTCGCGGAAATAAAGCTTGGCCTCTTCGGCCACCTGGCCGCTTTGCACCCGCATCAACTGCGCAAGGATGTCCTGCAGCGGCGCCACCGCGATCCGCATCTGGGTCAGTTCTTTCTTCAGCTCGTACAGCTTGACGATGGTGTCGCGACGGTAGGTCTCGGCGAACACGTCGTGCTCGAGTTCGTTCAACTCGTCGCGAAAATCGTTGACGATGGGCTGGTAGTTGTCGACGATGTGATCGAGCACGCCGTACAAAGCGAACGCCGGCCCTTTCAGCAGTTCCGGCTCGCGTTCGAAGCGCTCGCGCACCTTGGTGTACGACAGCGAGGCTCCGTGGCGCACCGTCACCAGGAAGCGAGGCCCGACGAACATCTGGGTTTCGCCGAAACGCACGTGGCCTTCGATCATCTGCACCGTGTGCACGGCCAGGAACAGCGAATTACCGTAGGCCTCGATTTTCGGCCGCTGGTGCGCGTGGTGCGCGTCCTCCACCGCGAGGTCGTGCAGACCGAATTCTTCCTGAAGCTTGTCCAGCAGTTCTTCTTCCGGTTCGTACAGCCCGACCCAGATGAAGCTGCCGTCATCGTGGGCCAGCACGTCGCTGATGTGGTCCAGACCGATGTCGCGGCGTCGCCCTTCGGTGTCGTACACCGCGCAGTTGACCACGCAGGCGGGCAGGGCGGGGTTGGCGGCATTCGCGCTCATGCCGCGCATCGTGCCGCTATCGGCCGGCAGCGGCAAGCGATTTGCGCGGCCACCAAGCCAGCGACAGGGCCAGATGCACGGGCAAAAGCAGGACGATCCAGCGCAGGTTCTGTTGCGGCTGCGTCGGCAGCCAGTACACGAACAGCGACAGCGCCGCGCAGGCGGCGATCGTGGCGAGCAGCCAGCGGAAGACGCGGCCCGGCTCGCGGCCGCGCAGGACGCGCCACGCGCCCGGCGTCAGCGCCACGCACAGCGGGCTTAGCAACAGCGCATTCGCATTGCGCCAACCCGCCCAATGCTCGGTGAACCCCCACAGGAACAGCAGCACCGCACCGAGCAGCGCGCACAGCAGCCAGAACGGCAGCGCGAACGCGGCGACGGCCCGCGGACGGCGCGGCGCCGCCCACAGGATCGCAGCTGCGAGCGCCAGACCCGCCAATGCGTAAGGCCACCACGGGCGCGGCGATTCGTCGGGTTCCGGGCCGATCCGGTGCGGCAGCACCTCCTGTTCGGAAGACACGAGCGGACGGCCATCTGCGCGCTTGGCTTCGCGCAGGCTGTCGGCCAAGCGGCGCGGCACGAAGGCTTCCTCCCAACGCGACATCGGCTTGTCGGCGAGCGGGCCGAAGCCGACGTCGAAACCCACCCACATCCAGGTCGCCGGTTTGGTCAACCGCGTCGCTTCGCCGCGGTAGGTGTTGCCGTGCGAACCGGCCGACAGCTGACGGCTCAGTTCGCCGCCCAATGTTTTGTCGATCGCATCTCGCACGCGGGTCGAACAGTTATCGAGGAAATAGTCGTAGCGGTAGCGCGCGTTTTCGGGCTTGGCGTTCTCGGCGAGTGCCGCGGCCAAGGCCTGCGCCTGCGCCGCGTCCAGACCCAGCCATTGGATGCGCACGCCGCGGCCTTCCTGGCGGTAGGTTTCCAGATCCACACGCGTGGGAAGCTCGACCAGCGCGTACAGCATCTCGCCACGCACGAAGCGGCCGACAAAGCCCGGTTCGCCGGGATCGAACGAGCCGAAGTTGTAGGAGATCGGTTCCGGCTGCGCAGGGTCGTCGACGATCAACGCGTTGTGGCCGAAGCGTTCCCAGAACAGTTCGCCGGGGGCCATGGTCATGACACCGATGCGCAAAGCAGGTGCGGCGGACGCAGAAATACTGAACAGCAGCAACAGCAACGCGAGTGCGATCAGAAAGGCCTGGGAACGCGCACGCACCCTCTCCCCCATGGCTTTTAGTGGAGGAGAGGGCTGGGGTGAGGGGGGCTCTCGTCTTTGCTCTTGTTGATGACTGATCGAAAAAGCAAAAGCGCTCGCGCTGTCGGCGCTCGCCCCCTCACCCCAACCCTCTCCCCCGCGAGCGGGGGAGAGGGAGCTGTTCTTCGCGTCAAGCGTCTCCATGCACGCCCACATGAAACGCATGCACGCGACGCGCATCGGCGCGGGCGACGCGGAACGCGAACCGGCCCAAAGTCAGTTCCTCGCCGGCTTCGGGCAAATGGCCGATCGCCGCGGTCACCAACCCGCCGATGGTGTCGTATTCGTCGTCGTCGAAATCGGCGCCGAAGCGTTCGTTGAAGTCGCCGATCGGGGTCAGCGCGTCGACCACGTACTGGCCGTCGGCCTGCGCGGCGATCAGCGCCTGCGGGTCCTCGGCGTCGTCGTGCTCGTCGTCGATCTCGCCCACGATCTGTTCCAGCACGTCTTCGATCGTGACCAGGCCGGCGACCCCGCCGTACTCGTCGACCACGATCGCCATGTGGTTGCGCGAGAGTCGAAATTCGCGCAATAGCACGTTGAGTTTCTTCGATTCGGGAATCAGCACCGCCGGACGCAACAGCTCGCGCACGCTGCCGGGGCCATTGTCGGCGACCACGCCGCGCAGCAAGTCTTTGGCCAGCAGGATGCCGAGGATCTCGTCGCGGTCCTCGCCGTGCACCGGGAAGCGCGAATGGCCCGATTCGACCACTTGCTTCATCAGATCCAGGAAGCGCGCGTCGGCCGGCAGCGAGACCATCTGCGAGCGCGAGATCATCACGTCGCCCACGCTCAGTTCGGAGACCGCGATCGCGCCTTCCATCATCCGCAAGGTGTCGGCCGCGATGAGGCCGTCGCTCTGCGCGTCGCGCAGCAGTTCGACCAGGTCTTCGCGGGAAGTCGGTTCGCCGGACAAGGCGGAGCCTATGCGCTCCAGCCAGCTGCGCCGTTTTTCGGCGCCTTCCGGCGCGGTGGAGGTACTACTGTCGTCCTCGGACATCGGTATCGTGGATACGCCCAGGCAGCGGGCGGCGGGGGAGCAGTCTAGCGCGAGTCGGTTGCCGGCCGGTGAAACGGCCTGGCAAGCGGCCCGGCAGAACGCCGGGCCGCACGCCGGTCACCAACTGAAGCCCGCGCCGGCCGAGACGCTGTTTTCGCTGCCCGAGAACGCCGCGCCCAGCGAAACGCTGCTGCGGTTGCCGAACGCGCGCTGATAACCGACCGCCAGCGCTTCTTCGCCTTCCTGGCCGCCGATGCCGATGCCGATGCGGTTGGGTCCACCGAGTCCGCTGGTATTCACCGCCACGCCCGCATAGGCCGCGGCCATCGCGCCGGTGCGGCTGATCCGCTTGTCCTGCCGGCCCAGACGCCGTTCCACGGCATCGAGCCGCCGATTGATCGGCGCGGCATCGAAAGCGGGAAGCGCGGCGATGCGCGCATCGGTGTAGCTGTTCGCCGAGGACAGCGTAGCCGCGTCTCCGGCGTCCATGTCGCTGCGGATCGCGGCTTCGCGATTGTCGGTATAGGCGTTGGCGGCGGTGCCGCCGGTGGCCACGGCGGTGTCGGTATAAGCGTTGGCCGTGGCGAGCGTGGCTTGCAGTTGGCTCAAGTTGACCGCATCGGTGGCCTGAGTGCCTGCGGCGACGTTGACGATTTGGCGTTCGCTGCCTGCTGCGCCCACGGATACGCTGTTCGCGCGATCGGCGATCGCGCCATTGCCCAAGGCCACGCTGCCGTCGACATTTGCAGTGCTACCGCTGCCGAGCGCGACGCTGTTCATGCCCCCCGCCTGGCTGCCGGCGCCGTACGCGCTGGCGCCGGCGCCCGTGGCGCTGCTGGTTTCGGCGAACGAGAACAATCCGTCGCCGTTGCGGTCGTACCAGCTGCCGGAAGCTGTCGACGACACGCCCGTCGCGCGCGACGCCGCGCCGAGCGCAGTCGACCAATCCCCGAGGCTGGTCGCGCCAGCGCCGCTGGCGGTGGAAGCGAGGCCGCCCGCCTGGACGGTGCCGAAAAACGTGGTGGGACCTTGAGTGAAGTTGAACGATCCGCCCAAAGCGGTGGCCATGTCGTCGGTGGCGATCGCGTTGCGTCCGATCGCGGTTGCGTTTTCTCCGAACACCGCCTGGCTGTTGAAACCGACGGCAGTGTTGCTGTCGCCGCTAGCCTGTGCGGCCGTACCTATGGCCGTCGCCTGCTCGCCGGCGCCAGTGGTGGCGTTGGTGCCGCAAGCGAAAGAAGAAGTCCCGGCTGCCGTCGGCTCGTTGCCGAGCGGGAACGTGCCGTTGCACACCTCGCCGGCCTGCGCTGCGCCCGCGAGCGCGGCGTTCAGCGCAAGGATCAGAACCAGCGAGCGCACTTTGCCGTCCACAGTGGACGGGCCAACTTGATCGATGGATGCCATAACTCCCCCACACCCGGCCGGTGACGGTCGCCGCCGCGGCTCCGGGCGTGGCCTGCGGCGTCGAGAGCAACCATCCCAGGCGAACGCGGGCAGAGGTCGAAACCAGCCAAACGCGGCGCACGCGGGCGCCGCGGCCGGATGGCCTGCGAGGCGGTTTTTTTACGTGCGTTTCGTGTCCGGTTTTTCGGGTTTTTTGCGCGCTTGGCGAACGCACGCGGAGCGCGGTCGGCGCCGGGCGTTATTCGAGATAGGGATCGGCGATGCCCATCGCCGCCAGGATTTCGCGCTCCAGTTGCTCCATCGCCTCGGCTTCGCGCTCGTCCTCGTGGTCCCAGCCCAGCAGATGCAGCGTGCCATGCACGGTCAAGTGCGCGTAGTGCGAAGCGAGGTTTTTTTTCTGTTCGCGCGCCTCGCGCGCGACGACCGGCGCGCACAAGACCAGGTCGCCGAGCAGCGGCATCTTCACGCCTTTCGGCAGTTTGACGCCTTCGGCCATCTCGGCCGGGAAACTCAGTACGTTGGTCGCGTAGTCCTTGCCGCGATAATGGCGGTTGAGCGCACGGCCTTCCTTGTTGTCCACGATGCGGATCGCCAGGTCCGCCTCCAGGATGCGGCCTTGCAGCGCCGCGCCCACCCAGCGGCGGAAACTCACCGCCGCGGGCAATCCGGCGCGGGGCACGGCGTAGCCGACGGAAACATCCAGGCGAACGGGGCCGCGGGTCATGTCGTGGAGTCTACGCCGCTCCGGTCTCGGCGTCTTTCGAGTCGCGGGCGTCGTAGGCATTGACGATGCGCGCCACCAGCGGATGCCGCACCACATCGCGCGACTCGAAGAAGGTGAAGCTGACGCCTTCCACGTTGTGCAGCACATCGACCGCGTCGCGCAGGCCCGAGCGTACGTGCTTGGGCAGGTCGATCTGGGTCAGGTCGCCGGTGACCACCGCCGTGCTGCCGAAGCCCAGGCGGGTGAGGAACATCTTCATCTGTTCGATGGTGGTGTTCTGCGCCTCGTCCAGGATCACGAACGCGTCGTTGAGCGTGCGGCCGCGCATGTACGCCAGCGGCGCGATCTCGATCACGTTCTTCTCCAGCAGCTTGACCACTTTTTCCACGCCCAGCATCTCGTACAGCGCGTCGTACAGCGGGCGCAGATAAGGGTCGACCTTCTGGGTGAGATCGCCGGGCAGGAAGCCGAGCTTTTCGCCGGCTTCAACCGCCGGCCGCACCAGGATCAGGCGTTGCACCCGCGATTCGTTCAGCGCTTCGACCGCCATCGCCACCGCGAGGAAGGTCTTGCCGGTACCGGCCGGGCCGACGCCGAAATTGATGTCGTGGGTGGCGATGGCGTGCAGGTACTTGGCCTGGTTCGGGCCGCGGCCGCGGATGGTGCCGCGTTTGACCCGGATCGCGACTTCCTGCGGCACCACTTCTTGATCGCGCCCGTCGACCGCCGCGCTCAGGCGCAGGTTGATCGCATGGTCGTCGAGGGTTTCCTCCGCGGCTTCGGCGTAGAGCGAGCGCAGGAGTTTCTCGGCCTGGACCACGGCCTCGCTGGGTCCCGTAATCCGGAACACGTTGCCGCGGTTGGCGATCTCCACGCCCAGGCGCAATTCGATCTGACGCAGATGCCCGTCGAACGGGCCGGCCAGATTGGCCAGGCGCTCGGTGTCTTCGGGTTCCAGGGTGAAGTCGCGTTGGTTGGGGGTCGGCATAGGCCGTGAAGGGTAGCGCGGCCCCTGTTAAGCGGCCACAGATAGAGCTCGGTGCCGGTAGCTTGCAAATAATTAATCAATAAATTAATATTGAGGTATGGATAAGCCCAAGAATGCCGAAGCCGCCCGGCGGGGCCAGAAAAAGACGGGCAAACGCTCGGTCGGCAGACCGCAGCGCGATGCCCGCGACCTGCGCCCGCAATTGCTCGATGCGGCCATCGCCTGCTTCGTCCGCGAAGGCATGGCCGCGACCTCGTTGCGCGCGATCGCGACGGAGGCCGGCGTGACCCCGGCTCTGCTGCATTACTACTTCGGCGACAAGGCGCAATTGCAGGAAGCCTTCGTGCAGGAGCGGATGATGCCGGCCTTCATGACGGTGCGCGAAACCATGGTGCGCGCCGGCGAAGACGTCGCCGCCACCGTGGCCGCTTTCGTCAACGGCGTGACCGAAGTGGTGCGCAAGCATCCGTGGTTTCCGCAGATATGGGTGCGCGAAGTGCTGTGCGAAGGCGGCGCGCTGCGCGATCTGCTGATCACCCGCATCGCCCCGGAAATCACCCGCACCATCGCCGGCCGCTTCGCAGCCGCGCAGGCGCGCGGGGAGCTCAATCCCGATCTGGATCCGCGCCTGCTGATGACTTCGTTGGTCGGGCTGACCTTGTTTCCGATCGCCGGCACGCCGATCTGGCGCACCATTTTCGATGCCCGGGATCTGGGCCTGGACGACATCCGCATGCATGCGCTCGTCTTGCTCGACCGCGGACTGGAGCTGAAATGAAACCGAACGCCATGCCCCGGCTGCGCACGCTCGCCTTCGCCGCCGCCGCTCTGGCCGCGCTCGCGGCCTGCAAACAGGAACCTGCGCAAGCGCTGGGCACGCTCGAATTCGACCGCATCACGCTGCCGGCGCCGGTCAGCGAGAAGATCGTGCGCATCGACGTGCGCGAAGGCCAGCAAGTCGCTGCGGGCGCGCCGCTGATGCGATTGGAATTGACCCGGACCGAGTCGCAGCTCGCCGCCGCCAAAGCGCAGGCGCAGCAGGCGCGCGACGCGTTGCAGGAACTGAAGACCGGCCCGCGTAGCGAAGACATCGCCCAGGCGCGCGCGAACCTCTCCGCCGCGAAGGCGCAAGCCGCTGACGCGCAGGCCTATTACGCGCGCCTGCAACCGCTGGGCCGGCAGAGGCTGGTCGCCGCATCGGACGTCGATCGCGCGCGCGCCGCGGCCGGCAACGCGCAGGCGCAAGTGCGCGCCGCGCAGGCCGCATTGCTGGAACTGGAGCGCGGCACCCGCAGCGAACAGATCGCGCAGGGCGAAGCGGCGCTGGCCGCGGCCGAAGCTCAGGCCGCGACCCAGGCTGTGACGTTGGAGAAACTGGATCTGGTCGCGCCGCGTGCGGGCCGTGTGGATAGCGTGCCCTACAAGCTCGGCGATCAGGCGCCGATCGGTGCGCCCTTGGTGGTGATGCTGGTCGGCGATGCGCCTTATGCGCGGGTGTACGTGCCCGAACCGATCCGCGCGAACGTGAAGGTTGGCCAGGCCGCACGCGTGTTCGTCGACGGCCGCGACGGCGCCTTGAACGGCCGCGTGCGGATGATCCGCAGCGAGCCCAGCTTCACGCCGTATTACGCGCTGATCGGCAAGGACGCGGCGCGGTTGAGTTACCTGGCCGAGATCCAGTTGGACAAGAGCGCGGCGGAATTGCCGGCGGGATTGCCGTTGCGGGTGGAGTTTGCGGAAGGGGATCGCGGGTGATGTCCGCTTTTGCTTTTAGCCGTCATTCCCGCGAAGGCGGGAATCCAGTGACTTGCGCTTTCCCTAAAAAGTGGCGAAGCGATTGTGCTGCGTCGCGCGCCCTCACCCAACCCTCTCCCGCAAGCGGGAGAAGGCTCAAGCCACGTCACTGGATTCCCGCCTTCGCGGGAATGACAGCTAAAGCAAGGGCAGCGGAGCAAGCCCCGCTCTACAAAGCCAAAGCGGGTGTCGGAACGACGGCCGACGACGCAGGGGGCGGGTTATGAACGCGATTCCCGCCAACTCCTCCGACCTCGCCATCCGCGCCCGCGGCCTGAGCAAGACCTTCGGCCAGCTGCAGGCGGTGAAAGACGTCGACCTGAGCGTGCCGCGCGCCTGCGTCTACGGCTTCCTGGGTCCGAACGGCTCGGGCAAGTCCACCACTATCCGCATGCTGTGCGGCCTGCTGACGCCGACCGCGGGCGAGATCGAAGTGCTCGGCTTGAAGATTCCCGAACAGGCCGAGGAACTGCGCCGCCGGATCGGCTACATGACCCAGAAATTCTCGTTGTTCGAAGACCTGACCGTGCGCGAGAACCTGGAGTTCCTGGCCGCGGTGCAGGACATCCCGAAAAAGGAAGCCGCCAAGCGCATCGACGACCTCGTCCAGCAATACCATTTCGAAGACCGGCAGAAGCAACTCGCCGGCACGATGAGCGGCGGCCAGAAGCAGCGCCTGGCGCTGGCGGGCGCGGTGATCCAGAAGCCGGAACTATTGTTCCTGGATGAGCCGACCAGCGCGGTGGATCCCGAATCGCGCCGCGATTTCTGGGAGAAATTGTTCGACCTGGCCGACGCCGGCACGACCATCCTGGTCTCCACCCACTACATGGACGAAGCTGAGCGTTGCCATCGCATCGCGATCCTCGACCTGGGTGCGTTGGTGGCCGACGGCACTCCGGCGGAACTGACTGAAGCCTTGCGCGGCCGCACCGTGCTGGTCGATGCGGCCGAGCCGCGGCGCGCGCAGAAAGCATTGATCGCGGTGCCCGGCGTGCTCAGCGTGGCCCAGATCGGCAATAGTTTGCGGGTGCTGACCGATCAGAACGGAGATGCCGCCGAACGCATCGGCCAGGCTTTGCGCGAGGCAGGATTGGAAGCCGAAGTCGGCGCCTCGCAACCGAACCTGGAAGACGTGTTCGTCTCGGCCACCGGCGGCGGCAGCGACGACGACCGCGACGGCAAGAGCAAGAAACAGGAGGCGGCATGAATTTCCGCCGCTTGTTCGCGATCGTGGTCAAGGAATTGCGGCAGATGCGGCGCGACCGCATCACCCTGGCGATGATCGTCGGCATCCCGGTGATGCAGCTGATCCTGTTCGGCTACGCCATCAACCTCAATTTGCGCGGCTTGAACGCCGGCATCGCCGATCAGGCCAATACCGCGTCCTCGCGCGCGCTGGTGATGGACATGGTGGCCACCGGCGTGATCAAGCCGAACTTGGCCGCCACGTCGCCGCAGGAACTGATGGAACGGCTGCGCCGTGGCGAGATCAGCGTGGGCATCGCCATCCCGCACGATTTCGAACGCCGCCGCTACGACGGCCGCGAAGCGGTGCAGGTGCTGGTGGACGGCAGCGACACGGTGGTGCAGAGCGCGGCGGTCCAACTGGCGCAGACGCCGTTGGACAACACTGCGACCAGCAATACGTGGCCGCTGCGCGGCGGCGCCACGTCGCTGCGCGCGGGCCAGATCAGCGTGGTCAGCTTCTACAATCCGGAGCGGCGTTCGGCGGTGAATATCGTGCCCGGGCTGATCGGCGTGATCCTGACCATGACCATGGTGCTGTTCACGGGCGTTGCGATCGTGCGCGAGCGCGAGCGCGGCAACATGGAGCTGCTGATCGCCACGCCCGTCAGCCGCTCGGAACTGATGATCGGCAAGGTGCTGCCTTATGCCGCCATCGGCCTGATCCAGACCACGGTGGTGCTGGCCCTTGGCGTGTGGTTGTTCCAGGTGCCGGTGCGCGGCGGCGTGCTGGACGTGTACTTGGCCTCGGTGCTGCTCATTCTGGCCAACCTGACTCTGGGCTTGTTGATTTCGACCAAGGCGCAGTCGCAGTTCCAGGCGATGCAGATGACGTTCTTCGTGTTCCTGCCGTCGATCCTGCTGTCGGGCTTCATGTTCCCGTTCGCCGGCATGCCCAAGGTGGTGCAGTGGCTGGCCGAAGCGTTGCCGCTGACTCACTTCCTGCGCCTGATCCGCGGCATCATGCTGCGCGGCGCGAACCTCTGGGAGTTGTGGCCGGACGTGTTGGCCTTGCTGGCTTTCACCGCGGTAATGATGACGCTGGCGATCTTGCGTTTCCGCAAGCGTTTGGACTGATTCCGCGCTCGCATACGTCCCTGCCCGAGAGCCATTCGTCCCATGGTGCCGGGAGCAGATGCGGATTGTGTGCTGCGTCATACTTCCGCGCGAAGCTGCATGCTAACGTCCGCCCGCCGAAGCGGGGGAAGCGCTATGCGATGGGGCGGTTGGCGGGTGTGGTCCGAGGATGGTGGATTCCACCTCTGGAGCTGGATCGGGCCTTGGCCCGGATTACAGTTCTTATTGTTGCTAGCCGCCTTGCTCGTAGTGCGGCAGGATGCGCCCACGCCGGCTGAGCGAGCTCCCGTCGCGTCGGCGCATGCGGCTACCGCCGCACAGAGCGCGACCGTCAAGCCGCCTCCGGTGAAATCGGGTCCGCAGCCGCCGCAGCGCATACCGATTACGGCCAACGACGCCGCGCGATTCCTGGCCCAGGCTACTTTCGGGCCGAAGCTGGAGGAGATCGATAGCGTCCGCCAGCTCGGCTACAACGGCTGGGTCAACGAGCAATTCGCCCAGCCGGCGTCGTCGCAGCTGGACTTCATCGCCGCCGCCGGTCCGGAGATGAAGCGCGAGTGGCGCCTGGACGCCTGGTTCGTCAATGCGCTTGGCGGGCAGGATCCGTACAACGCTTCGCTGGTCCACCGCGACCAGTTGCGCCAACGCATCGCTTTCGCTTTGAGCGAAATCTTCGTGGTATCCGATGCGACCTCGGACTCTTTGGGTGGCCAAGTCCGGGGCATGACGCACTATTACGACACGCTCGCGCGCGGTTCGTTCGGCAATTATCGCCAACTGCTGGAAGACGTCACCCTGCATCCGGTGATGGGCGTGTTCTTGTCGGCGCTCGGCAACCAAAAGCCGAATGCGGCCAACAACATCCGCCCCGACGAGAATTACGCGAGGGAAGTGCTGCAATTGTTCAGCATCGGCTTGGTGATGCTGAATCCCGACGGCACGCCGAAGCTGGACACGGCCGGCAAGCCGATTCCGAGCTACAACCAGGAAACGGTGAAGGGCTTCGCCCACGTTTTCACCGGATGGACCTTCAAGAAGTGCGTGACGCTGGGCGATTTCACCTGCTACGTCTACGATTCGTCCGATCCGTCGTGGACGACGCGCATGGAGAACTTCGCTTCCTACCACGCCTCGGCGCAAGACAAACAGCTGCTGATCTATCCGGGCGTCGCCTTGCCCAACGGCATGCTGGCCGGCGGGGGCGGCGCGCAGAACAATCTGAAGGCCGCGCTGGACAACATCTACAACCATCCCAACGTCGGTCCCTTCATCGGTCGGCAGCTCATCCAGCGTCTAGTCACCAGCAACCCCAGTCCGGCCTACGTCGCCCGCGTGGCCGCCGCGTTCGACAACAACGGCCAGGGCGTGCGCGGCGACATGAAGGCGGTGATCCGCGCGATCCTGTTCGATGCCGAGGCGCGCGATCCCGGCTCGCAGCCGCCGAATTTCGGCAAGGTGCGCGAACCGCTGCTGCGCCTGACCCATCTCTGGCGCGCCATGAACGCGCGCTCGCGATCGGGCCACATGGACGAGTTCTGGACCTTGGACATGTACCTCGGCCAGTCGCCGATGTATGCGGCTTCGGTGTTCAACTTCTTCAGCCCGCGCTATACGCCCAGCGGCGAGTTGACCGACCTGAAGCTGGCCGCGCCCGAGCTGCAACTGGCCACCGATTACATGATGCCGAGCACCGAAGGCTATCTGGGCTACAAAACCTTCGAGGTGTTCACCGAAAACCCGGATCTCGGACCGAACGAGATCGCGATCGACATCAGCCGAGATACGCCGCTGGCGGCGGACGCGGCCGCGCTGATCGACCGCTACAACCTGCTGTTCCTTTCCGGGCAGATGTCCTCCGGCATGCGCCAGACGCTGTTGACGCGCTTGAACGGCATCCCCGGCGGCAGCGTCGACGGCCGCCGGGAGCGGGTGAAGGAAGCGCTGTACCTGATCGTCAATTCGCCCGAATACGTGGTGCAGAAATGAGCGCGCAACCGAGGATGACGCGATGAAACGCCGGGAGTTCCTGCGCAACAGTATCTGCGCCGCGCTGGGTGGCGCCGGCTTGTATTCGGCGCTGGGCAATCTGCGCCTGCTAGAGGCTGCTACGCGCGCCTATGGGCCGACGGCGTTCAGCGACTACAAAGCCATGGTGTGCGTGTTCATGTTCGGCGGCAACGACGCCATGAACATGGTGATCCCGCGCGACGCGACGCATTACGGCCAATACTCGGCGGCGCGCGCCACGCTGGCGGTGCCGCAGTCCTCGCTGCTGCCGCTGACGCCGCAGGCCGGCGGAGGCGCGTCGGACGGTGCGGACTACGCTTTGCAGGCTTCGACCAATGCCGAAGAAACGATCGGCATGGGCGGCCTGCAGTCGTTGTTCAACGACGGTAAAGCCGCGATCGTGGGCAATGTCGGCACGCTGGTGCGGCCGGTGACCAAGGCCGAATTCCAGAACGGCACTGCGGCGTTGCCGCCGCAACTGTTCTCGCACAACGACCAGCAATCGTACTGGCAGGTCTCGCGCAGCGACGACGGCCGAAATCTGGGTTGGGGCGGGCGCATCGCCGATCTGCTGCACGACGCGAACCCCGGCGCATTCATTCCAATGACCGTTTCCTTGAATTTCGAGAGCGGGCTCGAGCGTTCGGCGAACGGCAACCAGTACGTGGTCGGCAATGACGGCCCGCGTTATTTCAATTGGTTCGAGTGGGATGGCGACCGCCGCACGGCGTACCTAAAGTTGAATTCGGAAATCCAGGCGCATGCGTTCGAACGCAGCTACGCGGCCTCGTTCCATCGCGCCCGCGAGAACGCGAGCGCGGTAGGCGCTGCCTTGGAGAGTTCGACGCCGCTGACTACCGCGTTCCCGGACAGCGAATTGGGGCGGCAGTTGAAGATGGTCGCGCGTTTGATCAAGGTCCGCGCCGAACTGGGCTTGAAGAGGCAGATCTATTTCGTGTCTATGGGCGGATTCGATCACCACGACGGCTTGCTGAGCGGCCAGCCGGTGTTGCTGGCGCGGTTGTCGAGGGCGGTGAAGGCTTTCTACGACGCGACCGTCGAGCTGGGCATCGCCAACAACGTCGCGACCTTCACCGCATCGGATTTCGGCCGCACGCTGTCGTCGAACGGCGACGGCTCGGACCACGGCTGGGGCGGCCATCATTTCATTGTCGGCGGCGGAGTGCGCGGCGGACGCTTCTACGGAACGATGCCCAAGTTGCAGAACGGCGGCAGCGACGACGCAGGGTGGGGGCAGATCATCCCGACCACGTCGGTCGACCAGTACGCGGCGACGCTGGCGCGGTGGTTCGGCGTGGCGGATACGGATTTGGATCTGATTTTCCCGAATTTGGGGAATTTCGGCAGTCGCAATCTCGGGTTCATGGCCTAGCGCGCTTAGCTTTGTAGAGCGGAGCTCGCTCCGCTGCTTTTGCTTTTCGCAGGCGGCTGCAAATGCGAAAAGCCGAACCCTCTCCCTGGCGCTTCGCGCCTGTCCCTCTCCCGCGAGGGGAGAGGGACGAGTCAGTCGCGTTTTCGCCCGCGCTCGCGCCAGGCGAGTGCGCAGGCGAGGGCGATCAGCAACAGCGAGCCGATCAACCATAGCCAGGCGATCGCGGTCAGTTGGAATTCGTTGCGATACGCCTTTCCGAAAAACTGGACCAAGCCCAATACGCCTACGCCCAGGAACCAAAGGCTGAGCGCGTAACTGGGTCTGGATAGCGGGCCGGGAGAGGTCATGCGAAGGGCGTGCGCTTACAGGAACCGATACATCACATAAGCGTCCACCGGCCCCAGCTGCGCATGCCGGAACGCCTTGGGCAAGGTGCCGACGATCTGGAAACCGTGCTTCTGCCACAGTTTCACCGCGCCGACATTGGTGCTGACCACGAAATTGAACTGCATCGCCGCGAATCCGGCGCGGCGGGCTTCTTCCAGCGAGTGTTCGCACAGCAGCGAACCGATGCCGCGGCCGCGCACCGCCGAGGACACCATGTAGCTGCCGTTGGCGACATGATCGCCCAGGCCGATCTGGTTCGGTGCCAGGCGATAGGCGCCCAGGACCTCGCCGCCGGCCTCGGCGACGAAACAGCGCGCCGGCGGTGTGGTCCACATGTCTCGGGCTTGTTCGAACGACAGGTCGGGCGGATAGGAATAGGTGTCGCCGCGGACGACCACTTCGCGGAAGAACGGCCAGACGCGGTCGAATTCGTCTGCGTCGATTTCTCGAACTCCGATTTCGGTCTGCATGGCGATGCTTCGTCGTTAGGCGCTGTCGGCGTTCATGGGATAGACATGGCGGCAGTCGCGCCAATCCCCGACAGGCTGGTCGTCGATATAGACCGTCGGTTTGGGCAGGCAGCCCGCGATGCAGTCGGCGAGGCCCAATTCGCCAGCGGTGGCCTTGCAGTAATCGGCGCCGCCCGTGCTCCATAAGAAAACTTCAGCGCCTTCGGCTTTGAGCGCGCGGACTCGGCTCACCACCGATGGGATCGGAATGCGTTTGCTGCCAGCGGATCGGACGAGGGTGTCGTCGATATCCACGAAGACGATCTTTCTCATGTTGCCGAGTCCACGACCACCCGCCCGCGCAACGAATTGGTCAACGCCTCGGTGATCGTCACGTCCACGAACTGCCCGATCAGGCGCGGATGCCCCGGGAAGTTCACCGAACGCATGTTCTCGGTTTTGCCGGTCAACTCGTTCGGGTTCTTCTTCGAGGGGCCTTCGACCAGCACCGACTGCACGCTGCCGACCATCGCTTGCGAGATGCCTGCCGAATGCGCGTTGATGTGCGCCTGCAGCCGCTCCAGCCGCGCGTGCTTCACCGCATCCGGCGTGTCGTCTTCCAGGTCGGCTGCGGGCGTGCCGGGACGGCGCGAGTAGATGAAGGAGAAGGACTGGTCGAAGCCGACGTCCTCGATCAGCTTCATCGTCTTGGCGAAATCCGCGTCGGTTTCGCCGGGGAAGCCGACGATGAAGTCCGACGAGATCGAGATGTCCGGCCGCACCGCGCGCAGCTTGCGGATCTTCTGCTTGAATTCCAGCGCGGTGTAGCCGCGCTTCATCGCCGACAGGATCCGGTCGCTGCCGGCCTGCACCGGCAGGTGCAGGTAATTAGCCAGTTGCGGCACGTCGCGGTAGGCCTCGATCAGCGAGTCGGAAAACTCCAGCGGATGCGAAGTGGTGAAGCGGATCCGGCCGACGCCTTCGATCTCGGCGATGGCGCGGATCAGCAATCCAAGGTCCGCGACTTCGCCATCGCCGTAAGGACCGCGGTAGGCGTTGACGTTCTGGCCGAGCAGATTGATCTCGCGCACGCCTTTCGCGGCCAGTTGCGCGACTTCCACCAGCACGTCCTCGAACGGCCGGCTGACTTCTTCGCCGCGGGTGTAGGGCACCACGCAGAAACTGCAGTACTTGCTGCAGCCTTCCATGATCGACACGAACGCGCTCGGGCCTTCGGCGCGCGGTTCGGGCAGGCGATCGAACTTTTCGATTTCGGGAAAGCTGATGTCGACCTGCGGTTTACCGGAGTCGCGGCGGGCGCGGATCAGTTCCGGCAGTCGGTGCAAGGTCTGCGGCCCGAAGACCAAGTCCACGTAAGGCGCGCGCTTGACGATGGCTTCGCCTTCCTGCGAGGCGACGCAGCCGCCGACGCCGATGATCACCGGCTTGCCGTCGGCCTTCAGCGCCTTCCAGCGACCGAGCTGGCTGAAGACTTTTTCCTGGGCTTTTTCGCGGATCGAACAGGTGTTGACCAGGACCACGTCGGCTTCTTCGACGTTGTCGGTCAGCTCCAGACCGTCGCTGGCGGCCAGCACATCGGCCATCTTGGCCGAGTCGTACTCGTTCATCTGGCAACCGTGGGTCTTGATGAACAGCTTGCCCTTGGCAGGGAGGGCGGGCGTAGCGCGCTCGGGCGCAGCCGGGGAGACGGTGTCGGTCATGGCGGTTCCGGGGAGCGGCGGTTAGTCCGCGCCGGATGGCTGGGAAAGGAGCGAATAGTGTAGTCGGTCACGTCCCGGATGGCCCGCGAGATGCGTTTAACAATCAAGGGCTTGGCAACGGCCTCGGGAGGGGGGACACTCCGCGCGATGAAGGGGGCTAGGGGACTGACGCTATTGATCTGCCTACTGGCGGCCGCACCGGCCGTGGCCGGTACGGTATATCGCTGCGACATGCCCGACGGCAGCCGCAGCTACGTCAGCAAGCGTCCGGCCGGGGCGCGCTGCACGGCGGTCAGCCATTCCGGCGGTTCCTCATCGCGCGCGAAGAAGGATCCGGCGGTCGCTTCGTGGTTGCCGCCGAAGGCCGCAGTCGGCAGCGCGACGGCGCCCGCCACGGTTGCGGGATCGCCGGCTTCCGGCGCCGCGCCGGCACTGACGGCTTCGGCGACCGCACCGGCGGTTTCGGCGCCGGCGT